>NZ_CP156079.1:0-600000 GCF_040892545.1 Paracidovorax avenae | reverse complement strand
TCCACAACGCCCGGCCGGCACCCGCGCTGATCGCGGGGCTGGTGCGCCTGGCGGAGATTCCCCGGGCCGCACGGCGCCTGGACATGCTGCCGGACACGGGACCGGCCGGCCCGGGCGGCGACCGCCTGGCACTGCTGCTGGAGGCTGCGCGCGCGCTCGCGCAGCAGGACCTGGGCGACCGGGGCGCGACGCTGTCGCAGGACGCCGGCACCCTGGCATCGCGGCTCGGGGTGCGGACACTGGTGCAATGGCTGCTGTCCGACCTGCCCCTGCCGGATGCGCTGGCGCCGGTGGCCCGGCCCACGGACAAGCAGATCGCGGGCTTCCAGGGCTTCCTGCAGTAGGCGCGGCGAACAAGCCCCCTTGCGGCGGCGGCGCATGAAGGCGGACCGGTCGGTCCGCCTTTTGTTTTGCCTAGCGTTTCGCCAGTGGATACAGGTCCAGGACCTTGCGCACGTAGTCCTGGGTCTCGCGGTAGGGCGGCACGCGGTAGCCGTGGCGGATGACGGCGCCCTCGCCCGCGTTGTAGGCGGCCAGCACGAGGTCGGTGCGGCCGCCGAAGCGGTCGGCCAGGAACCGGAGGTAGCGCACGCCCACATCGACATTCACCGCGGGGCTGAGGATGTCGTCCTCGGAGGCGGCCCCGAACCGTGCGGCCGTGGCGGGCATGAGTTGCATCAGGCCCATCGCGCCCTTGGGCGACCGCGCGCGGGGGGCATAGCCGGACTCGACCTGGATGACCGCGCGCACCAGGTGGGGATCGATGGCGTGGCGCTGCGCCGCGGATTCGATGATGGGCGACAGCGCTTCCGCCCGGGGGCTGATCCCGGGCCCGCGCCGCGCGCCGCCTTCCGGCCAGCGCATGCCCGGCAGCGCGGCGCCGGCCGTGGGTGCGTAGATGTCGCGGGGCGCCGGCGCGTGGATCACACGCGCGGCGGCGATCGCCGAGGTGTCCGGCCAGCCGGGCAGCGCGACGTCGCGCGCGGGCGTCCAGGCGGCCGCGTTGCACGAACTGCCGATGGAAGGAAAGCGCTGCGCGATGTCCGCGCCCACCACGAGCAGGGCCGCCCCGCCGGGCAGCCGGCAGTCGTAGGCACCCGCCGCCATGGCCGCGCCGGCCGACAGGGCGAACACGCCGGCCAGCATGCGGCGGGCGGCCCGCATCCGGGAAGCAGGCCGCGCCATCACACCACCTCCAGCCGGCGCAGCAGCGGAGCACGCTGCGCGAGGTATCGCCGGGCGCTTTCCGCGAGCTCGGCGGCATCCAGCACGCCGTCGCGGCCCAACGATTCCGCCACGGCGCGAGCGATGGCGTCCGGGTCGCCGCCATGGCTCTGCGCGGCACGGATCTGCCGCAGCGCGGCGGGCGTCCATTCGGTCGCGATCCCGGAGGCTCCGCACACGAGGTGGCGCGTGCCGTCCGCGCCGCCGCGCTGCAGGACCGCGGCGTTGAAGCCCTGCACCGACGCACGGGCCGTGGCGCGCAGCGCGGCAGGCAGTGCCGGCATCACCACGCCGCTGCTGGACAGCAACAGCAGCCCTTCATGGATGGACTGCGCGGGCAGGCCACCGAGCTGCGGCCTGGCCGCCAGGTCGCCCAGGCGCACCGGCCCTTCGCTCAGCGCATCGAGCAAATCGGCGCAGACCGCCTCGCCCAGCCACTGGCCGACCAGCCGCAGGGCCGCGCACTGCGGCAGGGCGTCGCGCGGCGCGGCCAGCAGCCACTCCCGCTCCCGCATGCGCGCAGCCTGTTCGGCAGGCGCCAGCGCCTGCCCCCCGCGCACGAAAAGGTCCCGGCGGAAGGCGCGGTTGAGGCCGTAGTCGCGCAGCGTTTCGCGCAGCACGGGGTCGGGGGTCGATTCCAGCAGCGCGGCCAGTTCCTCCGGCACGCAGGCGGCGTCCACCTGTTCGGCCAGCAGGGCCGGCGCGGCGAACGACAGTCCGGCCGCCTCGAATTCCGCGGCCACCTGGTGGAAGTACAGCGGGTGCGAATCCGGCCCCACGTATTCGTGCAGCGCGTAGTTCGGCCCTTCCACCTGCGCATGCCGCAGGCGCTCGGCCACCGCCGGATGGGCCTGCACATAGCCGCCCTCGCAGGCCGCGAGCCGGCCGATGAAGTCCAGCGCCCCCTGCAACTGCCCGGCAGCGCCCGACTCCGGATCGGCCACGCGCGAGGCATGCAGGTGGAACAGCTCGCGCAGCGGCAGCAGCGGGGCCCAGCCGGGCAGCGTGTTGTAGCTCACATAGACCACGCCGCCGGGCTTGAGGCGGCGCTCGATGAACCGCACGATCGCCTGCCGCAGCGCCGGGGACACCCAGGAGTACACGCCGTGCATCACGATGCAGTCCATCATCGGCAGGTCGCGGTCGGGCAATTCCTCGAAGCCGTCCTCGAACACCTCCACGTTCGACAGCCCCGCATCGCGGGCCAGGTCCCGCGCATAGGCCACGTGGGCGGGATTGAAGTCGTTGCCGAAAAAACGCATGTGCGGAAAGCTGGCCGCATGGGCGAGCAGCGAGACCCCGAAGCCCATGCCCAGTTCGAAGTAGCACAGCGGATCCTGCAGGTCGGGAGCGCGCTGCCCGCGCGATTCCAGCGCGGCGGCAATCACGCCGGGAGACAGGATTTCGTAATAGCCGTGGGTATAGACCAGTTCGTTCGCCGCGGTGCGGGGGAGTGACATCGTCGTTCCTTTCTGAGGGGGAGTGCCCGGGGCCGCGCGGCGGTCCGGGAGCGCAATCGAAGGGCATGGCCCACGCGCGGGCGATGTCCGGCGCGCGGCAGTGCCCGCATCGCCATTGCAAACGGACACCCCGCTGGCAGCGGTCCCAGGCTCGAAGCGATGACCCGAAAGGCGAAGGAACCTGCCGCACGGCGGGCGCTGCGGAGGGCTTCGCAAGCCGTCGCGCGGCTTCGCATCCCCGCGCACTCCGCCCGGCACCGGCTCCTAAGCTGTCCCCCACACGAAGACACCGAACGGAGCGCTCCAGTGATGCCCAAAATTTCCGCCCCCCGACCACGGCATGCAGCCACCGGCATGACCGGCAGCGTGCTGGCCGGCGCGGTGCTCGCGCTGGGCATGGCCGGCCTGCCCGCAGCCCAGGCCTCCTCGCTGCGGCTGAGCGCCAGCCTCTCCAGCCTGCCCACGGCGGGCGCAGGCGCCGCCCTGGCGGTGCCCGCCGCGGAACTGGCCACGGCCGGCACGGACGCCGCTCCCTCCAGCACGGCCGCTGCGCCCGCCCCGGCCCAGCGCAGCAACACGCTGCAGAAGGCCCCGCCGCGCAAGCACACCCCCTACCATGCGCTGGCAGCGGCGACCTTCTCGGCAGGCGCCGTCGGCGCAGCCGCCGCCAGCGCGCCCGCTCCGGCCGCCACCGCACCCGTGGCGATACCGACCATCCCCGCCGCCCGGGCACTGGAAACGCTCACGCCTGCCTCGCGGGCTTCCGACGTCCTCAACCGCGGGCGCTTCGTGTACCGCGCGGAGAACAAGCGACTCACGGACGTCCTGCAGGATTTCGCCGCCAGCCAGGGCATCCCCGCCGTGGTGGCGGACGGGCTGGACGGCATCGTCAACGCGAACTTCGACGCGAAGCCCCGGGAGTTCCTCGACAGCGTGGCGCGCGCCTACAACATGCTCTGGTACCACGACGGCTCGGCGCTGTATTTCTACCCGGGCAAGTCCATCCAGAGCCGCATGTTCCGCATCAAGGGATTCAGCCGCGACCAGCTCACGGCCATGCTGCAGTCCCTGGACGTGGGAGACAAGCGCTACCCCATCCGCTTCGACGCCGCCAGCAGCACGATCTATGTGTCCGGCCCGCCCCGGCACGTGGAACTCGTGAGCTCCGCGCTGGAGGCCCTGGATGCCGGTGTCACGGCCAGCGCCGAGCGCACGGTGCGCGTCTTCTCCCTGCAGTTCGCCTCTGCCAGCGACCGCTCGATGGGCGACTCCGTGGTGCCCGGCGTGGCCACCACGCTGCGCAAGCTCTACAGCAAGGATGACGGCGAAGGGCTGGCGTCCTCCAAGGTGACGAGCGCCGAGGTGATCGAAAAGATCCAGCAGCAGACGCGCCGCAAGATGAGCGCCTACGTGCCCGTGCCCGCGGCCAACCAGTTCCTGCCGCCGCTGCCGCGCGCCAACCCTTCCGAGGGCATGCGCCCGCCAGAGCCCGTGTCCCTGCCCACCGCCACCGCAGCGGACAAGGCCGAGGAAGCACCTCCCCGGTTCGAGGCCGACGAGGGCACGAACTCCGTCGTCGTGTACGGCCGGGCCGACCGGATGGACGAATACGAATCGCTGATCCGCCGCCTGGACCAGAAGCCGCAGCTCGTCGAGCTGGAGGCCACGATCATCGAAGTCAACTCCGACAGCGTGGATGCGCTGGGCGTGAACTGGTCGCTGCGCGCCGGCACGAGCAGCATCGCCACCAACCTGCCCGGCCCGAGCACCCCGGCCGCGCTCAGCACCATCGTGCTCGACGCGGGCCGCCACCTGCTGGCCAACGTGAACGCCCTGGAGGCCCAGGGCAAGGCGCGCATCCTGTCCAAGCCGTCCGTGCTGGGCGTCGCCAACCGGGCGGCGGTGATGCGCGAGAAGCGCGTGGCCACCGTGCGCGTCGCCGGGAACCTGGAGGCCAATCTCTTCCAGATCGAGGCCGGCACGCTGCTGCAGATGACGCCACAGGTCACCGCGGTGGAAGGCAAGAACAACATCAAGCTGAGCCTCTACATCGAGGACGGCGCCTTCGAGACCAACGTGGTGGACCAGATCCCCCTGGTCAAGAAGACCGAGATCCGCACCGAGGCCCACGTCCGCGAAGGCGAGAGCCTGCTGATCGGCGGCATCACCGTCGAGTCGGAGAACACGCAGGACAACGCGGTGCCGGGCCTGTCCAAGCTGCCCGTCGTGGGCGGGGTTTTCCGCAACACGGAGCGCCTCACCCGCCGCACCGAGCGCCTGTTCCTGATCACGCCGCGCGTCCTCGCGCAAGACGCACCGACCACCGTTTCCTCGATCTCTCCGGAGGTTCGCAAGCCATGAAGCAACTTCGTATCCTGACCGGCCAGCACGCCGGGGCCCGCATAGATTTGACTCCAACGCGCCAACATATCAGCGCGGACGACACGGCGGACATCCAGCTGCTCGACTGGACCGCCGAACCGGTGGTCATCGACGCTGGAGACGACGGCATGGTCCACATCGCAACGGCATCCGCAGAGGCACAGGCCCCTGCCGTCCTGGCCGACTTCACGCCCCGGCGCTTCGGCGACGTGGTGCTGTGCGCCGGCCCCGCCGACGCCACCTGGCCTGCCGACGCGGACATCATCGCCCGGCTGGCCCCCGCCGCCGCCGTCGTGGCCGCCCCGCCCGCCGCACCAGCCAGGGTGCGGTCGATGTGGCCCCGCATCACTTCGGCCGTGGTCGGCACGGCGCTCATGACGGCAGCGCTCAGCGCCGCCGTCGCCCCCCTGAGCCAGAGCCAGGCGGAACGCAAGGCGCTGACCTCGGTGCTGCCGCCCGAGCCGCTGAGGATGCGCGTGGAGCGCGCCCTGGCGGACACCTCCGTGGCGGGCTACGAAGTGGTCCAGCAGGGAGACGGAGTGGTGGTGCGCGGCCTGCTGCGCCAGCCCTCCGATGCCGACGCGCTGCGCCAGCGCCTGGCCAGCTTCCAGGGCGACCGCATCGTGCAGTCCTTCGCTTCGGCGACGGAAGTCGCGCAGAGCATCTCCGACGCACTGGGCCAGCCCGGACTGCGCATCGCCCACCACGGCAACGGCCTGTTCACGGTCACGGGAGAGGTGGCGAACCTCACGGTCCTGAAGCAGAACGCGGCCCGTGTGGCCACCGACCTGGCACCGCTGGTGCGCGGCATCGACGTGGCCGCGACCCAGCGCCCCCCGGCCAGCCCGCCCGCCATGAGCGCGCTGATGGAAACCGACGGCCTGCAGTACATGCAGACCCGGGACGGGGTGAAGCACCTTTCGCTCACGTCCGGTTCGCGGATCGCTTCGGCCGACCAGCCGGCGTCCTTCCGATAACACACCCAAGAGACCTTTTCAGACCATGACCGCATCCATCGAATCCACCATTTTCAGCGATCTGGAGAACCTAGAGCAGGCCCTGAGCGAAGACCTCAGCGGAGACCGCGCACGCGCCATGATCCGCTACTTCGACGAAGTCGCCCGCGAAAGCAGTGCGATGCGGATCCAGGCGCAGATCGACGCCGAGCGCCAGTTGATCGGCCAGCTGGTCGATGCATTCCAGGCCTCGCAGCGCGTGATCCGCAAGATCTGGGAAACGCTGCACGGCACGACGCTGGCGGTGTGAGGGAGGCACGACCATGATCCACGCACCCCGCCCCACCGCCGCCCCGTACGCCGCCGCCGAAGCGCCGGCCGCGCCCTACCCGGTGATCTACCGCAACCTGATGAGCGTCGCCCTGCTGGGCACCGTGTACCGCGTCGGCGACGACGCGGACACGATCAGCCGGGCCGTCGAGGCCACCCTGGAGGACTCGAGCACCTACCTGCTCTACCGCAACATCGTGCTGGCCATGGCCGGACAGCGGGGCAAGGAGCGCGACCAGTTGCTGCACCACGTGGAGACCCACCCGGAAGACGGCGTGAGCAAGGTCGCCCTGGCGCTCACGCTGCTCTTCAACGGCGACCCCGCCTGGCGCCACTGGATCGACAACGTGCTGGCGACCAGCGTGGACCAGCCGGTGCGGCAGGCCGCTCAAGGGGTTCTGCATTTCCTGGGCCGGGCCACCCAGAAGCCCGTCATCCACTGACGGGCAGGCCACAAGACACGGCGCGTCGGCGTTGCCGGTGCGCCTCCCGAATGGAGACCGCAGGGTGCGGTCTCCGCTAACCGCGGTTCGTACCGCAACATTCTCTCGAGGAGTTTTCCATGTCCATTTCCGGCGCAGACGCATCGACGCAGCGTTCCATCGCTCTGCAAGAGCAAAACATGCGGAACCAGGAGGCGCTCACCGACGCCAGCACCCGCAACATGGCCAAGCAGGCCCTGCTCAACTTCCAGAAGGAAATGGCGGAAATGAACGCCAAGACCATCGGCGCCATGGGCAAGGGCCTGTCCGGCCTCGCGCCCAACTGATGTCCACGGCGCCGCGCAGGGCGTGGCGCGACATCGTCCCCTTTTTCATCCAGTCATTCTTTTTCTCAAGGAGTCCCACCATGTCCATTTCCGGCGCAGACGCATCGACGCAGCGTTCCATCGCACTGCAGGAACAAAACATGCGCAACCAGGAGGCGCTCACCGACGCCAGCACCCGCAACATGGCCAAGCAGGCCCTGCTCAACTTCCAGAAGGAAATGGCGGAAATGAACGCCAAGACCATCGGCGCCATGGGCAAGGGCCTGTCCGGCCTCGCGCCCAACTGATGTCCACGGCGCCGCGCAGGGCGTGGCGCGACATCGTCCCCTTTTTCATCCAGTCATTCTTTTTCTCAAGGAGTCCCACCATGTCCATTTCCGGCGCAGACGCATCGACGCAGCGTTCCATCGCACTGCAGGAACAAAACATGCGCAACCAGGAGGCGCTCACCGACGCCAGCACCCGCAACATGGCCAAGCAGGCCCTGCTCAACTTCCAGAAGGAAATGGCGGAAATGAACGCCAAGACCATCGGCGCCATGGGCAAGGGCCTGTCCGGCCTCGCACCCAACTGATGCACGCGGTGCCCCGCGCAGTCCGAGCCGCCGATCCAGGAACGACGCATATGCCGTATGCCGTGTTCCTGGCCGTGGCCACACTCTCCTGCGCGGCCTACGCGGTTCTGGTGCATTCCGGCACCGAAGCGGCCGCGCAGCCCGCGCTGCGCGAATCGCCGGCCACCGCCGGGCCGCCACTCGCCCCGTCGGACGCACCCCAAAAACCCTCCAGGGAGACCGCTCCATGACCCCCAAAATCTCTCGACGAGAAGTGGTCGCCGGCCTGATCAATCTGGCGACGAAAGCCGTCGAATTCGAACTCACCGACGACGCCGCCGAGATCCTCCAGGGCGCGCGCATCCTGCGCCCGCGCATGGTCGAACTGGACCTGCTCGAAGGCTGGATCTGCATCCAGCGCGGCCAGGTGGATGAGTGCATCCGCCTCATGCGCAACGTGGAAGGCAGCCCCACCCACTGGGGCATGGCCAAGGCGCTGATGGCGCGCTGCCAGCGCTTCATGAAAGACCCCGCCTGGCGCGCCAATGCCGACGAGGTGCTGGCAGGCTGCACGGACCCCACCGCCCTGTACCTGGTGCAGCAATTGTTCGCACAGACCGGCGATGCCGATGGCCACACTGCCGGCCAGGACACCGCCCCACAGGAGTCCGGTGAGACGCCGGATCCGCAGGCCGCATTCCGCCCGCGCAAGTTCGCGCCCGTGGATCCGCTCACCAACCCCTTCGTATTCCAGCTGCGCGCCTGAGCCCCGCGCGCGGTGCCCCCTTCTCCCTACAGGACAACGCCATGAACGCCCTCCAGCTGCCCGTATCCCCCGCGCCGGCCATCGAATCCGGCGCCGCCCAGCCCAGCAACCTGAGCGCGCTGGCGGAGAAGTTCGCACGCCTGATGGAAGGCAAGCCCCAGGCCCCCCTGGCCGAGATGGCCCCCGACTCCACCCTGGGCAACGCGCTCATGCACCAGGATGAATCCATGCGCAAGGCGCTGCAGGACATGCACGCGCTGGCCCACGCGCAGAAGGACAACTCCATGAACGACATCGACATGACGTCCCGCCAGATCGAGCTGATGTACCGGGTGTCCGGCATGCAGTTCCAGTTCCATGCCATGGTCTATCTGGCCCAGAGCGGCAAGAGCGGCCTGCAGACGCTGATGCGCAACCAGTGAGCGGAGGCCACCATGACGCATGACACGCCTTGTCCGGCCCCGGGCCTCCCGCCGCTGCGCCGGTGGCTCGCTCCCCTCGTCCTGCTGCTGGCACTGGTCGGCTGCAAGGACGACCTCTACACCAGGCAGACCGAGGCAGACGCCAACGACATGGTGGCGGCACTGCTCGAAAGCGGCATCGACGCAGGCAAGGCGACCTCCGACGCCGGCAAGACCTGGAACGTGCAGGTGGAAAAGAGCGACGTGGTGCGCTCGCTCGCCGTGCTTCGCTCCTACGGACTGCCGCGCGAGCGCCATGCCACCCTGGGCGAGATGTTCAAGAAGGAAGGCCTGATCTCCACCCCGACGGAGGAGCGGGTGCGCTTCATCTATGGCGTCGCCCAGCAGCTGGAGGCCACGCTGTCGCAGATCGACGGCGTGGTCACCGCGCGGGTGCAGATCGTGCTGCCCAACAACGACCCGCTCGCCTCCACCGTCAAGCCCGCGAGCGCCGCGGTGTTCATCAAGTACCGCGAGAGCGCGAACATCGCGGGGCTGACGGCGGGCATCAAGAACATGGTGGCGCGCAGCGTCGAAGGCCTGACGTACGAGAACGTCACGGTCACGCTCGTGCCGGGCATGCCCATCGGCCCCGCGCCGGAGAAGGAGGCCTCGCGCGCCGGCCTCTGGGCCGCGCTGGCCGCCGCCCTGCTGCTGGTGCTGGGCGGCGCAGCAGGATGGATCGCCTGGAAGCGGCCGGCCTGGCTGCCCGCCGGCCTGCGCCGCAAGCCGGAAGCCGCCACCGGCGAACTCGCAGCGGACGCATCCGCTCCATCCGCGGCGGCGCCCCTGCCGTCGGCCCCTGCCATGGCCAAGGGACTTGCGGGATGAGCCGCGCCCGCGACCTCGCCCGGCTGGCCTGCGAACTGCAGGCCCGCATCGATGCGCTGCCCGACCACGTCGATCCCAGCTGGCTGCGGCCCACGGACGCCGGGGACGCCGCCGCGGCACGCAGCGATGCGCTGCCCCCTCAGGTGCAGGGCGCCCTTTCCAAGGACTGGTTCGTCCGCCGCTGCGGCCCCCTGCCATCGCTGGAGCGGCTGGAGGACGGCGGCGCACGCCTCGCGCTGCTGGACCGGACATCGCTGCTGGCGCGCCTGTGCGCGCTGGCGCTGCTGGGCCGGCCCGGCGTGCTGCGCTGCTGCGTGCAGCGCAGCGCGCGCACGGCGCTGCAGGAGGCTCTGGGCCCCGCCTTCGCTCCGCTGCGCGCGCGCGACGGCGGCGCTGCCGTGTCCCCCGAAGTGGCCGGCTGGCCACCGCTCGCATGGTCCTGGGTGGGCTACCGCGAACTGGTGCGCGCCGGCGCCTGGCCGGACCGCGCGCTGCGGCGCATGGTGCGGCTGGCCCTGCCGGCATCGCGCTCCGGCGCCCCCCGCCCCCACCTGGTGCCCCGCGCATCGGCCGCGCCGCGGGAGCGCCTGCAGGCGCTCGAAACCCTGTTCCCGGAGGGCCGCGCATGCTGATCTGGTCTTCCCCCCGAGGCGCCGGCCTGCATTCGCCGGCCGGCATTCTTCGGGCCGCTGAATTCGAAACCGCCACCACGGCCGTGGCCCTGCTGGAAGGCGCACGCACCGAAGGCGACCACCTCCTCGCACAGGCAAGGCACGAGGCGGCCGACCTGCTGGAGGCCGCGGCCACGCAGGCGCAGGCGATGCGCGACCAGGCCGCGGCGGATGCCGCAGCGCTGGTTGATCAGGCCCGCGCCGATGCGCGGCTCCTCGCGGAGCAGGCCGTGGCCGATGCCTCCGAGGACGCCGCCCGCCGCTGGCATGCGGAATTCGCCGCGCTGCAGGCATCGCACGGTGCCGCCATGGCGGGCATGGAAAGGCGCCTGGCGGCCGTCGTCGCGATGGCGGTGGAACGCATGGTGCTGGCGGAGCCGAGGCAGGCGCTGCTGCAGCGGTCGATCCTGACCTTGCGCGATACCCTGGGCGACGCCCGTACCGCACGCCTGCGCGTCCATCCGGACGATGCGGACGCGGCACGCGCCGCGCTCTCGGCCATCGGCAGCGACCCCGACGCCCCGCGCGTCCAGGTGGAAGCCGATGCCGGCCTCCCGCCCGGCAGCAGCATTTTCGATGCCGATATCGGCCGCCTGGACACCAGCCTGCAGGTGCAGCTGGCCGGCCTGCGCGGCGCGCTGGAGCGCGCCGTCCGCGTGGCCGCCGAGGAGCCGGTCACCGTGGCCTATGCGAGCCGGCTGGGCGAGGACGGCGGCCACCAGGACGACAACGACGAATACCAGGACGATGGCCAGGACGAAAGCCGCCTGGACCGGGAGGATGGCGATGCATGACGTGAACGGAACCGCGCGGATCGCCCGCTGGATGGAGCGAGAGATCGCCGCCGCCCCGCTGGTGCGCCGCAGCGGCAAGGTGGCGGAGGTGATCGGCACGCTCATGCGCGTGAACGGCCTGGATGCCAAGCTGGGCGAGCTGTGCCATGTGCTGGACGAACGCGGCGGGCTGCTGCAGGCGGCCGAGGTGGTGGGCTTCGCCAACGGGCAGAGCATTCTCTCGCCCTTCGGCTCCATCCTCGGCGTGCGCGGCGGATCGCCCGTGGTGGGCCTGGGCGAGGTGCTCTCGGTGCCCGTCGGCCCCCGGCTGCTGGGCCGCGTGATCGACAGCCTGGGCCAGCCCATCGATGGCAAGGGCCCGCTGGACTGCAGCGAGACGCGGCCCGTGTTCGCACTGCCGCCCACCCCCATGGAGCGCGAGATGATCGAGCACCCCCTGCCCACGGGGGTGAAGGCCATCGACGGCCTCATCACCCTGGGCGAGGGGCAGCGCATGGGCATCTTCGCGCCGGCCGGCGTGGGCAAGAGTACGCTGATGGGCATGCTCGCGCGCGGCACGCAGTGCGACGTCAGCGTAATCGCGCTCATCGGCGAGCGGGGCCGCGAAGTGCGCGAGTTCGTCGAGTTCATCCTCGGCGAGGAAGGGATGGCGCGCTCGGTGGTGGTCTGCGCCACCTCCGACCGCTCCTCCAGCGAGCGGGCCAAGGCGGCGCACGTGGCCACGGCCGTGGCGGAGTACTACCGCGACCAGGGCCTGAAGGTGCTGCTGATGATGGATTCGCTCACCCGCTTCGCGCGAGCCCAGCGGGAGATCGGGCTGGCTGCGGGCGAACCGCCGGCGCGCCGGGGCTTTCCGCCCTCGGTGTTCGCCGAGATCCCGCGGCTGCTGGAGCGCGCCGGCATGGGTGCGCGCGGCTCCATCACCGCGCTCTATACCGTGCTCTACGAGGATGAAAGCGGCAACGACCCGATCTCGGAGGAAGTGCGAGGCATCCTCGACGGGCACATGATCCTCTCGCGCAAGATCGCGGCGCGCAACCAGTACCCGGCCATCGACGTGCTGGGCAGCCTCTCGCGCGTGATGTCGCAGATCGTGCCGCGGGAGCACCAGCAGGCCGGCGGGCGCTTCCGCCAGCTCATGGCCAAGTACGAGGAGATCGAGCCGCTGGTGCAGATGGGCGAATACAAGCCCGGCAACGACCCGCTGGCCGACGAGGCCATGGAAAAGCACGAGGAGATCCGTGCCTTCCTCAACCAGTCCACGTCCGACCTCTGGGACTTCGGGCGTTCCGTCGATACGCTCTCGGACATCTCGGGCTGACAGGCCCACCGCCCGGCCGCGCACGCCGCGCACGGGTGGGGAAATCACCCCGGGGAAACGGTTCAGGCGAAGAAGGCGGACGGCGCGTGCACGCCCGCCTCCAAGCTGGGGGCCTGTGCACCCAGCCCGCCATCGCCGGCCGCATCAGGCCGCAGCAGGAACGCGACCACCTCGTCGGTACGTTCGAGAAGCAGTGCACGCAGCGCGGACTCCTCCAGTGCCAGGCGCAGCGCCTTCCAGTTGGCGCGCAACGGCGCCGTCCTCAGTGCCCGGCCCCGGCCGCCGAGAAACTCCACCACCTGGCGCAGGCGGCCAGGGGGCATGGCATCCAGCTCGCAGAACTGGAAGCGCTCCAACAGCTGGCGGGCAGGGGAAGCCGGCGCGCCGTCACCGGGATCGTGCGGGGATGCAGCCGCCATGGAGGCGCGCACGGGCGCGGACACCGCCGCCAGTGCCCGCGCGCCCCGCAGCGGCAGCCGCGCGCCGGCGGCCGGCACCGCGGTGGTGCGGAGCCGCCGGCTCCACGCACCGCGGGCACGGGGCGTGGGAGCTTCCGTCGGGGCGGGCATGGGACGGCCTGGCGCGAGGATCAGACGTTCTCCGCGCCCTGGGGCGCGGGGCGGCGGTCTTCCGCGGCACGCACGGCACCGTCGGCCTGCCAGGTGGAGCCGATGCTCTTGTAGTTGACACCAGCCCAGACACCCAGCGCTCCATTGGTGAGCAAGGCGCTGGTTGCCGGGGGCATGTCCTTGGTGAGGAAGCCCACCAGGTCTCCGACCGAGTTGGAGCTGTCGATGATCGCGACGCGTGCGGCGACATGGTCTTTCAGGCGACCGTAGTCGTCGGGCAGGGTGCGGGGGGCCAACTGCTGCTTCGCGCCCGCCTGCCGCGCCTCCTGTTCGGTCACGGAGAACCAGTCCGAGGCCTCCAGCACGGTGTTGATGGCGGCCTTCACGCCGATCATCTTGGCCGTGGCCCCG
Organism: Paracidovorax avenae; assembly: GCF_040892545.1. Classification (NCBI taxonomy): domain Bacteria; kingdom Pseudomonadati; phylum Pseudomonadota; class Betaproteobacteria; order Burkholderiales; family Comamonadaceae; genus Paracidovorax; species Paracidovorax avenae. The sequence continues at coordinate 586,502 of NZ_CP156079.1, read as the reverse complement.
ACGGCGCCCTGCAGGGAAACGCCCTCCACCGGCACGCCGCGCAGCACGTCACGCACATTCGCCGTCGTCACGCCGGCCGGCAGTCCCAGGGGCGGCAACGCACTCCAGGCATAGGCGGCCGCCAGGTTGGCTCCTCCATAGAACAGCGCTGCGCCGGTCAGGTGGCTGCCGCTCACCCCGTGGGTCGGCTTGTCTATCTTGATCATGGAGAACTTGGACTGGATGCCGTCCCGCATCAGCGAATAGGCGATCACCTTGGCCTCGCTCGCGATGCTCGATGCCGCGAAGGAGTTGTCGCCATGGGCCGTGCCGTACGCCGCGAAGCCCACGTTCACCATGACCGAGGCCATCTGCAGCGAAGCGACGCGGTCCGAATGCTGCTGCTGCTCCTTGCGCAACTGGGCCTTTTCCTCCGGGGTCTTGTTCGCCCACTGCTCGGGGCTCAGCGCATGGAAGCCGCGCGCTGCCTCGTCGGGGTTGCGCTTCTCACGCACCTGGCGCAGCGCCTGCAGCGACATGTTGACCACGCCCATGCCGATTTCGATGCCCAGCAGCGCACCGGCCGGCGCCTGGCGCAAACCGGCGATCAGCGCTTCCGCGGCCACCTCGCGCACCGCGGTGGTCACGCCCACGGCGATGCCCTGGTGCGTCAGATGGCCGATGGCCACCTTGGGAATGCGGAAGGCCTGGCTGCCCATGCTCCACGCCGCGGAGGCCCCGCTGCGGGCCAGGGAGACCGGGGCCATCGCCGTGCGCCCCAGGGCCGCACCGCCGCTCTGCACGACCTGTCTGGCAGCTGTAGCCCGGTGGCGCAGCGCCGCGGTCGCCATCTGCCGCCAGCTTTGCTGTGCCGGCACGGCCGCGCCGTCTTCGTTGCCGGCGGGCGGGGACGACTGCCGTTCGCCCATGGCGGTACGGAAGGATTCACGGGCGGCGTCGGAGCCGTCCGCTGCAGGGTGCGCCAGCGAGCCGGAAGGGCTGAAGTCGATGTGGGGCAACTCGTCCTGCAAGGCGTCGGAGTAATGCGTTACCTCCGTCCGGAAGGAAGGATGGCTGGATCCGAGATCGGAGCGGTCCCGCAGGGGCACGCTGTCCTGCAGGGAAGACATCTCCAACAACGGATTCGCGGTACGCGGAGGGGGCGGCGCGTCCGCCCGGGCGCGCCCGCCGGCGTTGCGCACCGGTGGCCCCCCTTCGTTGCCGAAGCGCTGGCTGCCGCGGGCCGCAGGGGCCTGCGAGGTGGAGACACCGGCCTGCGAACTGGAGCCCGGGTCTCCGGCAGCGGGGGTGATGGAAGACCTGGGGGTCGAGGAAAGGGGCGTCATGGCGTCACTCCTGGCGTTCGCCAGCGCCTCGCGCCGGCCGGGAAAGGGAAGAGGAAGGGGAAGAGGAAGCCCCGGAAGGGCTGGGGGCCCGGAAGCCCTGGGCGATGGCGCCCATCTGGCGCACGCCGTTGGCAAGTGCCTGCGCATCGGTCGAAGGCCAGCGGCCCACGAGCACGGGGCCGGCGGGGCCCCGGGCGAACACGACGCCGGCCTTGACGAACAGGTGCATGTTGGCGATAAGCGCGGCCTGTGCGCGATCGGGGTCGGCCAGGTAGGCGGGGCCGAGGTCCACCGACAGCAGCAGCGTTTCCTCGCTGGCATCGGGCGTCACGGCCACGGTGTGCCGCTCCAGTTCGAAGCGGCCGGTGCGCGCAGCCTCCTGCGCCTGCCCGGCGCCGGCGCCCAGCACCAGCGCGGCATCGCATACCAGGGCCTGCAGTGCCGGCGAGGCCTCGAACTCCTGCACCGGAGCAGGCGACTGTTTCGACAGGTCGAGCGGCGCGTTCATGCGGCCTCCTTGCCCGTCCGGGCAGCCTGCGCCAGCGCCTGGGCACCGGTGGACACGGCCTCGCACAGCGACAGCATGCCGTCGAAATACGCAGCCAGCGTGCGCGCGTCGGCCATGTCGGGCTCCAGGGACATCAGCAGCACCGCGTCGCCGCTGTCGTCCAGGCTGAAAGCCCACGGGGCCAGCAGGATCGCCTGCCCGTTCGCCACCAGCAGGGCCTCGCTCCAGCGGGCGCTCGAGACGCCCTCTGGGCGAGGCAACAGCGCGGAGGCCAACCAGCGGCCGTCATCGCGCTCCTGCAACGATGCGATCGCCAGCAGGACCTCGTTGACCATCACCATGCCCTGCTCGGCGAAGGCGCGCACGGAAGCATCGTCCGCCCCCATGTGCTGCAGGGCGGCCGCCAGGCAGGCGCGGCGCGCAGGGGACAGGGGTATCCGCGGCGGCACATGCGCCTGCGCGGATTCGGTTGTTTTGGTTGCCATACTCCTCCAGATTTCTAAAAGGTCCGCCATGTCCGGGTGACCGTCGGATCAGCGCGACGCCCGCGCCGCCGCAGACCAAGCCGCCAGGCGGATCGACTGCTTGGATCCATCCTAGGAAGGCGCAGGAATGCCCGCGCGTGGCGGGCGAAGCTGCATGCGGCACCGCGAAGCCCCTGCCGCCCTTCGCCGGATCGACGCCCTCCCTCGCCAGGCCGGCGTTCTCTTCGTGTCCGAGGGGACCTGCGCGCCACCGCCCCGCCTACCCTGGGCGCCTTCGAATCCGCCTTCGCACGACGACACACCATGAACGCCTTCTCCCATGCGCCTGCCGGCCCGGATGCCGGCCCCGAGGAACACACCGTCCGCGACGTCCGAGGCCTGCTCTCGCTGTGCCGCGAGGACATGCGGGGCCTGCGCGGACTCACCCTGCGCGGCGACTTCTGCGACGACGACCTGCGCCTGCTGCCCGCCACCCTCCAGTCCCTGGAACTGTCCGACTGCACCGGGCTGACGGCACGCGGCCTGTCTTGCCTGCTCGACCTGCCGCTGGCCACCCTGGCCCTGCGGCGCATGGCCCTGCGGCCTGAAGCCCTGCACGCGCTGGTACGCCACGGCCGCCTGGCGACCCTGGAGCTGGCCCACGTGCCGCTGGATGCAGAGGGAGCGCGTGTGCTCGCGGCCGCGGGCTCGCTCGCCACGCTGCGGCTGGACCATTGCGGCCTCACGCCGGAAGGGCTCGCGGCCGTGTCGTCCCTGCCGCGGCTTTCGCGCCTGCAGGCCCGCGGCAACGGACTGGGCCCTGAAGCCATGCCCGCGCTGCTGGGCCTGCGCAGCCTGGCGGAACTGGACCTGGACAGCAACTGCCTGGGAGCCGATGGCGCCGCCGTGATCGCGCGCATGCCGGGCCTGCGGACCCTATCGGTGAGCCACAACGCGCTGGGCGACGATGGCGCACAGGCCCTGGCGGCACTGCCCGGCCTGCATACGCTGTCGGCCCAGGCCAACCAGATCGGGGCGGCAGGAGCCGCGGCCCTGGCGCGCGGTGCCGCGCTGCGCGCCCTGGACCTGCACCGCAACCGCCTGGGCGATGCCGGCGTCCGCGCCCTGGCCACAGCCACCCGGTGGCAGCAGCTCGACCTCGCACGCAACGGCATCGGCGCAGAAGGGGCCGCCACCCTGGCCGGCCTGCCCGCGCTCACCGCCCTGGTCATCGCCCACAACCCGCTGGGCGATGCCGGCGCTGGCGCCCTGGCGGCTTCGGATTCGTTGCGCTTCCTCGATGCGGGCGACTGCCAGATCGGCGATACCGGCGCCTCGGCGCTCTCGCGCTGTCCGCAGCTGGCATCGCTGGTGCTCAACAACAGCTCGGCGGAGGGCGTGCGCATCGGGGAACGCGGCGCGCTTGCACTGGCAGCCAGCCCATCGCTGGAAGAAATCGACCTGGAAGGCCATGCCGTGGGATCGGCCGGGGCCCGCGCATTCGCCGCCAACCCGCGGCTGCGCCGGCTCGGACTGGCACGCAACCAGGTCGGCAATGCGGGCGCCCACGCGCTCGCCGGCAGCGCCAGCCTGGCCAGCCTGGACCTGTGGGACAACCGCGTCACCGACCAGGCGCTCCACAGCCCCTGCGCCCCCTGGCTGCGGCGCCGCGGCACGGCACCGCGCTGGGCGGGCCGCGTGGCCGGCTGACCGCCGGGGGCGTCCGGCGCCCCGCCCTGGACGAGGAAAAGGCCCTGGCATGCCGCTCGCGCGCATGGACAGGGCCCCGCCCGCGTCCACCGGCGGGCGGCCTGTGCCGCGCGCCGGCAGCCGCCGTCAGCCAGTATGGCTCCGGGTTCCGCAGTTCTGTGCGCCGTCCTGCGCGGCATCCGAAGGCACCCTGGCCCCCTCCTTGCCGCTGTTGAACGAGGCATGGCCGGAGCAGGTACCACCGCCCTGGCCTGCCGCACCGCCGCCGGCGGGCCTGCCGCCGGACAGCATCGTGATCAGCTGCGTCAGCAGCGCCAGGATCTGCTGGAGCGAATTCCTGCCGCCCTGGCCCTGCAGCAGCTTGTCCACGCCGCCGGTATCGCCCTGCATGAAAGCGCCCAGCAGTTGCTTGACGAGCTCCGCCATGGCCTCGGCGCCACCGCCGCCGGCGGCATGGCTGCCGCCCGCAGCGCCACCACCCGCAGCCTGCAGGCCCAGGCCCAGCAGCTGCACGAACTGCTCCAGCACCTTCAGGAGGACATCGGAGCCGGCGCCGCGGTTACCCAGCAGCTTGGCGAGCGCCTGGGGATTGCCGAGCAGCATCGCCAGGATCAGCTGGCGCACGAGATCGCTCAGATCATCGTCGTCATCCCCATGGCCGCTGCCCACGCTGCCGGAGCCACTGGCCGCGCCGTTGCCCGAGAGCGCATCCAGGTTCTTGAGGAAGTCCTTCGCGAAGGACTGGAAGCTCCCGTTTTCCGCGCCGTCGTCCAGCCGGTCGAGGGTGCGGGCATCGGAGCCCAGGGCGCGTGCCAGCTTGTTCGCGAACGCGTTCGCCCGCACGGCCGCCAGCGATTTCTCCAGCGCCTGGCCCAGGTGCTTGAGCAATTCGGCGAAACGCTGCAGCACCCCTTCCGGGCCGTTGCGCTGCCCGTCAGCGGAGCGCGTGCCGCCGGTGCCGCCGGCGCCGCAATGGCCGCCGACGCCGTTGCCACCCTGGGCGGCGCCCTGCAGGGCTTTGAGTACCTGCTCCAGCACCTGCAGCACGAGCTGGTCGATCGCCGGCTCCGCACCGCCGGCCGGCGTGGCCGCCGGCGTCTCGGTGATCCGCAGCGACGTGGATTGGGAATATGTCTGAAGAGAGACGGACATGGATGTGGATTCCTGTGAATGGATGGAAGAGGAATGGATTCCTGCGGGACAGGACCTCGCTGCGGGCATGGCAGCTGCGCGCCCTCCCTCGGCAGCCTGCAGGCAGACATTCCGGAGGAATGTGGAAAGAAGACCGGCGCGGGAAGCGTTCAGACCGCCATGCCGCGGCCGGTCCGGGGCGTCGCCCGCGGCGACGGACCGCCCGGGGGCAGTCCGCCGTCCTGCAGGTCAGCGGGACGCTGCATGCTGCTCCTGGGGAGCGGCAGCCGGCGCAGGAGCCGGGGCGGGGGCGGGGGCGGGAGCCGGGGCAGGAGCCTGGGCCTGCGTGGCTTCGGGCGGCTGCGCCTTGACCGGCTCGGGCACCGGGGGCCGGGTCTTGGCCGCAGGATCGGAGTCATGCTGCGTGCCGTCGCGGGTGTCCGACTCGGTCGAGGTGGGCCGGGGTGCGGCGGTGCCGGACGGCTGGGGTGCCGGGGTCGGGGCGGGAGCAGGAGCCGGAGCGGCGGCCGGAGCCGGCGCAGCCTGGCCACCCTGCGGTGCCTGGCCGCCCTGTGCGCCACCTGCGGCCGGCGATCCACCGCCGCTGCCACCACCCTGGCCGCCTGCCTGGCCGGCGCCGTCGTCGCCGGCCTTCTTGCCGGTCAGCGCCTCGATCAGCTTCATCAGCATCTCGAGAATCTGCTTGAGCTGCTCCTGGCCTTTCTCGCCCTTGAGCATGTTGTCCACGCCGCTGGTGTTGCCCTTCGCGAAATCGTCGAGCAGTTGCTTGATCTGGTCCTCGGGGCTGCCGGCACCGTCGGCGCCCTGGGCACCACCACCCGTGCCGCCTGCACCCTGCGCGCCGCCTGCCTCCGGCGAGCCGCCGGCGGGAGCACCGCCACCGGCACCTTGCGCGCCGCCGGCACCACCCTGGGCGCCACCCGCACCGCCCTGCGCACCGCCGGCACCACCAGCGCCCTGGGGAGCGCCGGCACCGCCGCCGCTGCCGCCACCCTGGCCGCCGTTGCCCTTCAGGGCCATTTCCAGCAGCTGGATGAATTGCTTGAGCACTTCCATCAGCTTGTCGAGCGAAGCGTCGCCCTTGCCGTCCGCACCGCCCTTGTCGCCGGCGCCATCCTTGCCCGACACGTTGTCCGCACCCTTGGAATCACCCTTGAGCAAGCGCTCGATCAATTGCTTGACCAGATCGCCGATGCTGCCCTCGGAGCCGTCTGCGCCATCGGCCCCGCCGGCGCCACCAGCGCCTTCGGCCCCGCTGGCTCCACCGGCACCGCCAGCGCCATCCGCGCCGCCGGCATTGCCCGCGCCGCTGGCACCGCCACCCGCACCGCCGCCCTGGGCGAGCGAGTCCAGGTTCTTCATGAAGTCCTTGGCGAAGTCGTTGAAGCTGCCGTTTTCCTTGCCGTCATCGAGCTTGTCCAGCGTCTTGGCGTCCGTGCCCAGCGCGTTGGCCAGCTTCTGCGCGAAATCGTTGGCCTTCTGGTCATTGAGCGACTTGTCCAGCGCTTCGCTCAGGCCCTTGAACAGTTCGGCAAAGCGCTGCAGCGCGCCTTCCGGGCCCGAACCTCCCTGGTTGCCGCCGGCACCGCCGGGACCGGACGCGGAATCGGCACCGCCGGCCGCCTTGCCGCCGTCCTTGTTGCCGAGCTTGTCCTGCAGCGCCTTGAGCACCTGCTCGATGATCAGCATCATGATTTGCTGCAGGGGATTGTCCCCGCTGCTGCTGCCCGATGCCGCGGAAGAATCGCTGGAAAGGCCCAGCGAGGAGGTTTGCATCTGCGTCTGGAGAGAAATGGCCATGGATGAACTCCTGTGAAGTGGATCAAAAAAGCAGCGGCCGCCTCGCGGCGGACGCCGTTGCCGCGGTCCTGGAAAAGCAATCGCTTCCCGGGCCGCCGCCGAGCGATGGCCGGCATGCACGGCCGGCCACCCCGAAGGCGGCCGGCGGCAGGCATGCCGGGCAACACGTCCCGACCTCCCGCTCCGGCTGCGCACTTTCCACCGCGGGCACGCAGCGCGCCGACACTCCGAACCAGGAAGGAGCGACGGCGCGCTGCGTGCACGGAAGCAGAAACCCGCACGGCAGGCATCAGGAGATCGCACTGGCACGTTAAGAGCCGGCCCCCGCAGTCCGGGAGCGCCACGCGAAGACGGCGCAGCGGATGCGAACCGTCTGCGGCAACGGACATGGCCGAGGTGGATGTCCGGAGCGAACGGAGCGTGCGCAAGGGGCCCTGGGCACCAGACGCCGGGCGCCCCGCAGGGCGTGCCGGCGCACGAAATGGAGACAGGACGACGGAGCGCTGCTATCGGCCTGCAGCGGCGCTCGCGGCGGGGACAGGAGCAGCGGCCGGCGCGGGCACCGATGGCGAAGCCCCGCCTGGAGGGCCGGAATCCGCCGGGTCACGCGGAGCGAAGATGCGCTCCAGCCGCTGCGCCACGGGCCGCAGGGTGAGTTGCTCACGCACCTGGTGGAAGAAGACCCCCACCAGCAGCACCAGCAGGAGCATGGTGGCCGCGCCCTTGATGGGCTGCGCCAGGCTGCCCGGCTCGAGCTTCTCGGCCGCCTTGCTGAGAAGCCCCATGCCCAGGTCGATCAGCATGAGCGTCATGAGCACCGGCCCCGCGATCTTGAGCACGGTCTGGGCGTAGCCGGCGACCTCGTCGGGAAAGAACCGTTCCGCCAGCACCGGCCAGCTGGGCATCATCCCCGTGAGCGGCCACCAGTCGTAGCTGTCGAACAGCAGCCCCACGAACACCATCATGCCGCCCAGCATGTAGAAGCCCACGATCGCCAGCTGCATGAGCAGGTTGCCCACCGGCGTGCTCTGCTGGCCGCTGAGCGGGTTGGTCTGCTGGATGTTGTTGTATCCCGCCTGGTTGTCGATCAGCATGCCGACGCCTTCGGCCGCCCAGAACACCACGGAGACGGCGAATCCGATCAGCATGCCGATCAGCGCCTCCTTCACCACCAGGGCGATGAAGACCAGCGGGCTGGTGGACTCGAGCAGCCCCGAGGGCTGGCCCCACGCCACGAACGCCCCCAGCAGCAGCACCGTCCCGTTGCGCACGCGCCCGAGCAGCAGCTGGTCGTTGGTCGCCGGCAGCACCAGCATGGCCGCGTAGAAGCGCGCGCAGCAGAGCGCCAGCAATCCCAGCAGCCCATGCAGGTCCCCGCCCAGCCGGACCAGCGCATATCCGTTCTGCAAATACTCTTCCATCGCGTCAGGCCTCCACCGCCCTCGATGCCCCGGATCGTGCGCCGGTGCGCCGCCCCTGCCGCGCGGTGGCCAGCATGCGGGCCACCGCGGTTTCCTCGGCCTCCTCGTCCTGCGCGTCTTCCTGCGCGCGCTCGGCGGCCGCGAGGGCCTGCTCCAGGCGCTCGCGCGTGGCCTCCAGCTGCCGCTGCGCGCGGCGCACGGCCGCGTCGCGCAGCCGCACCTGCTCGCGGGCCGCATCCAAGCGCCCCAGGGCCTGCGCCGTGTGGCGCTCGGCCTCCGCGCTCTGGCCCTGCGCTTCGGACACCAGCATCTGCAGGGTGATCGCATCGTTGGCCAGGAAGCAGCTGCCCGCCGACGTGGCCGAGGCCAGCCGCTCGCGGCGCGCACGCTCCGCATCGCGCGCATGCGACTCCTCGGCCTGCGCCTGCGCAAGCGCCTCCTCTTCGCCCTTCAGCGCCTGGATGCTTTCCTGCAGGGCCGCTTCGGCCTGCTCCGTGCGGCGTGCCTTCAGGCGCACCAGCGTGCGCAGGCCTTTGATCGTGCTCACGAGTTCTCCATCGGCCGATCCACCCCGGCCTGCTGGCCAGCAGCCTGGGGCATCCCGGCCCGCCCGGCGCCGGCCGCCCCGAAGCCGTCCACCGGAATGCGAACCCCCGCGGCGCACACGCACGCGCCCGGCCGCCGCTTCGCGCCGGGCAGCACCGCTTCGCCCGGCACGGGGCCCCGCAGCCGCCCGGGTCCTAGATTGGCGCATGCCGCGCATTCCGCGCCGGATCGATGGCCCACCATGTCGGAAAAAACCGAAGAGCCCACAGCCAAGAAACTCAAGGACGCCCGCAAGAAGGGCCAGACCACCAAGAGCCAGGACCTGGTGGCCGGTGCCGTCCTGGGCGCGGCCCTGCTCGTGCTCACGGGCGCGGGGCCCATGCTCTACGACCGCGTGCGCCGCATCGTCACCACGGCGCTGGAGCAGGGCGTGCGCGTGCACAGCACGCAGGAGCTGCTGGCGCTGCTGTCCTCCATGGCGCTCGACGGCATGGCGGTGGCCTTCGGCATGGTCATCGTCTCGGTGCTGGTGGCCGTGCTGGCACTGCTGCCGCAGGTCGGCTTCATGATCACCTTCGAGCCCCTCACGCCCAAGTTCGACAGCCTGAACCCCGCCGAAGGACTCAAGAAGATGTTCAACGCGCGGTCGCTCGTCGAATTCGCCAAGTCCGTCCTCAAGGCCGTCGTCTTCGGCGCCGTGCTGTGGCACATCGTGACCGGGCTGGTGCCCCTGCTCGTGGGCTCCGTCTATCTCACGCCCGAGGCCAGCGGACAGATCGCCTGGAGCGCGCTGCTGAAACTCTTTTCGTTCGCATTCCTCGTCTTCCTGGTCATCGGCCCCCTCGACTTCGGCCTGCAGCACTGGCTCTTCATGCGGGACCAGCGCATGAGCAAGGACGACGTGAAGCGCGAGAACAAGGACAGCGAAGGCGATCCGCACCTCAAGGGCCACCTCAAGTCGCTGCGCGAGGAAATGGCGACATCGCCGCCGCAGGAACGGGTCCCGGGCGCCACGGTGGTCGTCACCAACCCCACCCACTACGCCGTGGCGCTGCGCTACGAAGCCGGTGCGACCCCGCTGCCCATCGTCGTGGCCAAGGGCATGGACGAACAGGCGGCCGTCATCCGCGGGCTGGCCGCGCTGCACCACATCCCGCTCATCGCCAATCCGCCGCTGGCGCGTGCCCTGCACAAGCTGCCGCTGGACCAGCCCATTCCCGAGGAACTGTTCGAAGCCGTCTCCGTCGTGCTGCGCTGGGTGGCGGAACTCGACCGGCTCGGCGGCGGCAGCCCGCGCTGACGCCCTGCTTTCCATTCCGTGCCCCGCCCCCCCAAGGATCACTCCATGGCCAAACGATTCGACTCCACCCTGGTCAATGACCTGACGATGGCCGGCTTTCTCGTCGGCGTGATCGCGCTGATGATCCTGCCGCTGCCCACGCTGCTGATCGACTCTCTGCTCGCGATCAACCTCAGCATCAGCGTGCTGCTGCTCATGACCACCCTGTTCATACCGGACGCGGTCTCCCTCTCCACCTTCCCCTCGCTGCTGCTGTTCACCACGCTGTTCCGGCTGTCGCTGAACATCGCCTCGACCAAGGCCATCCTGCTGCACGCCGACGCGGGCCACCTGATCGAGAGCTTCGGCCAGCTCGTGGTGGGCGGCAACCTCGTGGTGGGCATCGTGGTGTTCCTGGTGATCACCATCGTGCAGTTCATCGTCATCGCCAAGGGCTCGGAGCGCGTCGCCGAAGTCGGCGCGCGCTTCACGCTCGATGCGCTGCCCGGCAAGCAGATGAGCATCGACGCCGACCTGCGCGCCGGCCTGCTCACCGCCGACGAGGCCAAGGCCAAGCGCGCGCGGCTCAGCATGGAAAGCATGCTGCACGGCGGGATGGACGGCGCGATGAAGTTCGTGAAGGGCGACGCCATCGCGGGCCTCATCATCACGCTGGTCAACATCCTCGCGGGCATCGTCGTGGGCATCATGTACCACAGCATGACCGCCGGGGAGGCGGCCAACCGCTTCGCCGTGCTGTCCATCGGCGATGCCATGGTCTCGCAGATTCCCGCGCTCTTCATCTGTATGGCCGCCGGTATCCTGACCACCCGCGTGGCCGACGAGCACCGCAAGAAGCCCACCTCCCTGGGCGAGGACATGACGGAGCAGCTCACGCGCAATACCCGCTCCATGTACCTCGCGGGCGCCCTCACCCTGGGCTTCGCGGCCATTCCGGGCTTTCCCGCCGTTCCGTTCTGCCTGCTGGCGGCGGGCCTCGTGGGCGGCGGCCAGTGGCTGTCGCGCAGCCGCAAGTCGGCCACCCCGGGCAGCGCCAAGACCCACTCCAAGCCCATTGCATCCCTGCTGCGCGAAGGCGGCAAGGGCGAGGGCACGGCCATCCAGCACCGCGCGCCCGAGTTCGCCAAGCCGCTGTCGATCCGCCTGTCCGATCCCCTCGCCCGCCTGCTCAATGCCGAGCGGCTCGACCAGGCCCTGAACAAGGAGCGCGAAGGGCTGCAGACGCGGCTGGGGCTGCCCTTCCCCGGCGCCGCGATGTGGGTCTGGGACGGTCTCGAGGACCTGCGCTTCGACATCCTCATCAACGACGTGCCCGTGGCCCAGCCCCAATTGCCCGGCGACATGCTCCTGCTGCTGGATCCGCAATCCCCCCTGGCTGCGCAGGCCCAGCGGCACGGCCCGCTGCTGGGCATGGAGGAATCGCTCTGGGTGCCCCAGGCGGCCATCCCGCCCGCCCAGCGCGCCGGGGCGTGCCTGGAGATCGAACAGGTGATCGCCCGCGAAGTGGTGGAGATGCTCCAGCGCCACGCCCACCTGTTCATGGGCGTGCAGGAAGTGCAGTGGATCATCGAGCGGGCCACGCCGGAATATCCGGGGCTGGTGGCCGAAGTGCAGAAGGTCATGCCGCTGCAGCGCATGGCCGAGGTGCTGCGCCGCCTCCTGGAAGAACAGGTGCCCATCCGCAACATCCGCAGCATCTTCGAAAGCCTCATCACCTGGGCCCCCAAGGAAAAGGACCTGCTGCTGCTCACCGAGTATGTGCGCTCCGACCTGGGGCGGTACCTCGCGCACGAGGCCGGCGGCGGCCAGCGGCACATCTCGGCCATCCTGCTCGCGCCGGAAATCGAACAGGCGATCCGGGGGTGCATCAAGCCCACGCCCGCCGGCAACTACCTCGCCATGTCGCCCGACGACGCGCGCGACATCACCGACCGCATCGCGGCCGTCGCCCGCTCGTCGCCCGCCACCGGCGTGGCCCTGGTCACATCGATGGACATCCGCCGCTACGTCAAGAAGATGATCGAAGGCCGCATCGACTGGCTGCGCGTGTACTCCTTCCAGGAACTGGGCAACCTGATCGAGCTGCGGCCGATCGGCCGCGTCGCATAGCCTGCGCCATGGGCCGAGACCTCCCGCAACTCCGCCCGGGCCCGTCCGGCAGCCGCAGCCCGGCTGCGGAGGCCGCGTGGCGTGGGCCATCCGCGCTGCCGCATGCGGCCGGCGCCGCCCACCGGTTCCAGCGCCACCTGCTGGGCGACGCGGCCGACGGCCTGCCGGAATCCGGCGGCTTCCTGCTGATGCCCGGAAGGCGCGCGCCTGCGTGCCCGGCCGAGGCGGAGAGGCCGGCCCGGTCCAGCCAGCGGGCGGAAGACGGCTCGCCGGACAGCCAGGCCGCTGCGCAGGACAGCGCCACGCCATCCACCGACACCGCGGACTCCCTGCCGGGCTCCGCGCCGGACACCCCCCCTGTCGCGCCCTCTGGCACCCCACCCGCGCCGCCTCCGCCTCCCGCTTCGCCGCCCCCGCAGGCGCCTCCCCAGGCGCGCCAGGACGGCGACACGTCACGGCACCCAAGGCAGGACTCCGGAGCGGACCAGCCAGGCCCCGCCGCACCGGCACGCCCCGCCGCGGCCGATGCGCCCGCCTGGCTGCAGGACACCGTGCAGCGCATCGCGTGGCTGTGCGCCCAGGCGGATCCGGCCTTCCAGTCCTGGTCCGTCACGGTGCCGATGGACCCCGCCGTGCTCCCGGAAAGCGAAGTCGCCCTCACCCTTTCGCCTTACGCGATGAGCCTTCGGTTCCGCACCCGGTCCTCCGAATCGGCACGGCTAATCTCCCTCCATCGCGATCCACTGCGTGCGCAGCTCGAGGCATTGGGCCCCGGACAGCGCGGCATCGACATCGATCTGGAATCTCCAACGTGAACGTCCTCGCGTCCTCATCCGCCACCACCGCCGAACTGGCCGACTGCCTGCCGACCGTGCCTGCCGGCGAGGCGCATCTGGCGCGCATCGCCTTCGACCGCCGCTTCGCCCGCTGGGCGGCCGGCCTCTGCGGACAGCCGCAAGGGCGCGTGGCAGCGGCCACGCCCGGCAACCGGCACGAAGCAGCAATGCTGGATTTCTCCTGCATGCACGGACACCTGCAGGTCTCCGTGCCCGTGTCGGCCTGGCCGGCGCTCGGGATGGCGGTCCGCCTCGCCGATGCCGCGCTGGCGCGCGAAGTGGCGGAAACCCTGCTCGCAGGCCCCCTCGCGGCCGCAGCCCCGGTGCTGCCCGGCCTCGCCCTGTCCGGCGTGGCCGTGCGCCCGGCCGTCCAGGCGCCGCTGGAATGGATATACGGCGGCCTGCGCATCGGCCTGCACGCCATCGACGGCACCGTGGCTGCCCGGCTGCAGGCCAGCCTCGCGCATTCCGCGCAGGCCGACGGCACCCCCCTGGCGGCGCTGCGCCTGCCGGGCACCGTCCGCCTCGCCACCCGCAGGCTCGCGCCCGCGGACCTCGCCACCCTGGCGACAGGCGACGTCGTCCTGTGCGGCGCGCTCGCCGCGGGCCGGCGGCGCCTCTGCCACCTTTCCTTCGGACTGGGAACCACCATGCACATACCCGCAGAACTCGATCTGGACGACTCCGAACTCGCGCTCCATGCCGCGCCACAGGCCGATGCCTTCGCGAACCTGGACGACGGCAGCGGAGAGGCGGCCCCCGCCCGCGCCGCCGCGGAAGTCACGGAAGATGCCGGCAGCGAAGCCGCCCCCCAGGCCACACCGCTTCCCCTGGCCGACATCGGCGGCATCCGCGTTCCCGTCGCCGTCGAGATCGACACCGCGCACATCCGCCTGGACGAACTCGCGGCGCTGGATGCCGGCTCGGTCGTTCCGCTCGCCGTCCCCGCCCGCGACGCCACCGTCCGCCTGGTCTGCCACGGCCAGGTCGTGGGCACGGGCCGCCTGGTCGTGATCGGCGAAAGCCTGGGCGTGCGCATCGCGCACATGGCGGCGGCCGGCCCAGCGGCATCGCCCACGGCAACGGACGCACCATGACGCCGCTCTCGGGACTCGATCCCATCTCGCTGGCGCTGGCGCTGATGCTGCTGGCGGTGCTGCCGTTCGCCGCCATGATCGTCACGTCCTACACCAAGGTGGTGGTGGTCCTGGGCCTGCTGCGCAACGCGCTCGGCGTGCAGCAGGTGCCTCCCAACATGGTGCTCAACGGCATCGCCATCATCATCTCCGTGTACGTCATGGCCCCGGTCGCCATGGAAGCCTCGGACCGCATGCAGATGCTGCCGCCTTCCGCGCAGAGCTCCAACACCCAGCAGATGCTCGCCGCCGCCTCGGCCGCACGCGAGCCGTTCCGCAAGTTCCTGGACAAGCATGCCGACGCCGCCGAGAAAGCGTTCTTCCTCAAATCGGCCCAGGCGCTCTGGCCCGAGGACCGCGCCCGGTCCCTGCAGGCCGATGACCTCGTCGTGCTGGCGCCGGCCTTCCTGCTCACCGAACTCACCGCCGCCTTCCGCATCGGCTTCCTGCTCTACCTGGCCTTCATCATCGTCGAGCTGGTCATCGCCAACGTCCTGCTGGCCATGGGCCTGTCCCAGGTCTCCCCCACCAACGTCGCCATCCCCTTCAAGCTGCTGCTCTTCGTCGTGCTCGACGGATGGTCCCAGGTGATGCACGGGCTGGTCATGACCTACCGCTGAGTCCACGGACCACGCACGCCATGAACCACGACAACATCGTCCAGCTCACCTCCGAGGCCCTCATGCTGTGCCTGCTGCTGTCGCTGCCGGCCGTGGCCGTCGCGGCGATCGTCGGCCTGCTCGTGGCGCTGGTGCAGGCCGTCACCTCGCTGCAGGACCAGTCGATCTCGCAGGGCATCAAGCTCATCTGCGTGACGGTCACCGTCGCCGTGAGCGCGCCCTGGGTGGGCAGCACCGTGCTGCAGTTTTCACAGCGGCTTCTCACGGCAGTGTTCACGCCATGATGCAGAACCTGTTCTCGGTATTCCGGCTGAAGCAGCTGCGCACGCGCCAGCTTCAGCAACAGCAGCTGATCAAGCGGGAAAACCTGCGCGAGCAACTGCATGAAGAAGCCGTGCAGGACCGCCAGCGCGCCGTGCTGCAGGGCCGCTACGGCGACTACGTCTTCAAGACGCTGGGACGTCCGCCGCCACCGCCGCCACCCCGGCACAGCCACCTGCCGGGCCAGGGCAGCGAGCACGCGCCCACCGAAGAGCGCACGCCGCTGGACTTCCTGGCCGACTTCGAACAGGCGAAGGAAACCGGCGAATCCGCGCGCAGCGAGCACAAGGGCCAGGAAGAGGAAAGCAGCCGGGAGGTGCAGGAGCGCGGCCGGGAAGGCCGCGCCGAGCACCGTCGCGACCTGGAAGAGCAGGAGCAGTACTCCCAGGACATCTTCCTGCAGCCCGGCAGCAACACGGCGCAGCAGGACACGCGCGATGGCGAATCCGGCGCCGGCGGGCAGTCCGGAGGCCACCACCAGGGCGGCGATGGCCGCGGCCATGGCGGCCAGGCGCAGGCGGGCGGCAGTGCGGCGAAGCTGCGCATGCAGGCCATGCTCGATAACCTTGAGAAGGGCATGGCCAGCGACGACCCCGTGGTGCAGGCCGACACGCTGGTGGCCGCGCTCGGCTCGATCGTCTGGGCATCGCATGGCGCCGGGCACCCGGTGCAGGCCATGCTCCTGGCCCGGATCGCCGAGCACCTGCGCCGCCAGAACGGCGGCAAACCGCTCACCACGGTCGCCGAAGTGCGCGAGGCGCTGCTGCGTGCCGGCATGGACGTCTCGAGCAAACCGTCCGACCGCTTCGCGCTCCTGCCCCTGCAGCTGCTGAACTACAGCCGGCCCCGGACCACGTCGCAACTGCGCCTGACGACGGAACGGCTGGCCGGCGGTCCCGCATGGCTTCTGCCGCGCATGCCCGAACGATCATGAGCTTCCAGCAGTACGAGCAACTCGTCACCGATCTCTGCGGTGTCATCGACCTGCCCGATGCCCAGGCCGTGCTGAACCGCGGCTGGGTGGAAGTCGAAGGCTTCGAGGTCCAGATCGCGCACTACGAGAACGACGTGGGCGCGATGTACCTGAACTTCCATTTCGGCATCGTCACGGCCGGCCGCACGCTGGCCGTCTATCGCCTCCTGCTGGAGGCCAATCTCACGGTCTATGCTCAGGACCAGGCGCAGGCCGGGATCAACCCGGACACCGGCGGCATCATTCTCATCGTGCGCGTTCCGATGACGCCCGACATCACCGGCACCTGGCTGGCCGAAACGCTCACGCACTATGCCGAGCATGGCCGCTACTGGAGCGACAACATCCTGACCTCCACCGACGAGGCCTTCCTGGGGATCTGCTCCGGCGAATACCTGTGGATCAAGGTCTGAGCCCTGCCCCTGGCGGGGCGGGCAGGCCGCCCGATCAGCTGCCCAGCGGCGGCATGGAGAACATGGCCGTCAGGGACGCCGGCATGGGTGCGGACATGGCCGCGGGCACCGCGGGCCGGACCCGGGACACCTGCATGCTGGGGGGCTGCGCGACCGGAGCGGCGGTGACTTCCTCGGTGGACGACATGAGGCGGTAACCCCGGCCGTACGCGGCCTGCACATGCAGGCTGCACCCGCACTGGCGCAGCTTCACGCGCAGCTTGTAGATGTGCTGCTCCAGCGTGCGCTTGTTGGATTCGACCGACCGTCCCCAGACCCGGGCCACGATGGTGGGGGAGGAAACCACCTGGTTGGGCCGCGAGAACAGCAGCCAGGCGAGTTCGCATTCGCGGTGGGTGAGTTCGACCACCGTGCCGCGATGGACGAAGCACTGGCGGGCCGGATCCAGTTCGCAGCCATCCACCGTGATCGACCGCGCGGTCTCCAGCGCATAGGCCTCCACGTGCCCGCGCAGCCGCGCCTTCAATTCGTCATGCCCGACGCGGGAGAGGTTGATGTAGTCCACCGCACCACATGCCAGGGCCGTGCCGAAGCCCGCCTGCAGTTCCGATCCGGCCACCAGCACGGGCACGTGGGCGGATATGCAACTGCGGATCAGGCCCAGGTCCTCGGCAAGCGTGCCGCCGCAATCCTCCAGGATGACCGCATCGGGCGGGTGCCGACGGGCCTGCATCCTGAAGGCAGCGATGCTGACCTGCAAGATGGCCTGAATGCCCCCTCGATTCAACAAATCCACAAGGAATTGGTTCACCGCCGAACGGCGCGACAGCAATGCGACTCGCATGAATTTCCCCATACGCAAACGTTTTCGTAGATCTAGTCACGACCATGACAGTCGTGTGTCCTCCACCGGGATATTCACAATTTTTGCATTTCATTGCAAATATCCGTGCGTGAGTGGCGACAGGCGCAAGCTTAGTTCATTCCAGCCGAGATAGGTGTATTGATCGTCTGTAAGACGTCGATAGAAATATGCAATTTCCTGCATGGATTTGTATCAACAGTCCCGATGGTGCTGCCGTTTGTTAATCCCCGGCGCCAACGCTGTCAAGGACCTGAGTACATATTTAATTTCGGATATCAATAACTTTCCTATATGGACCCAGGCAGCAGCGGCGTCCACCTCCCGAATGCGGCCCGGTAGCGAAAATTTCGGTTCCCCGTGCCTGGAGTGTGCAAATTTGAGGATTTGGAAAACCTAGGTGAGATTTGTCCGCGGCATGGTTCCTAGCATCGTCCTCATCCAAACCACATGGGGCGCGGCGGGGGCCGCGACGAACGACATGCTCCTTTCTCTGCTCTCTCTTTCCTGCCATCGCATCGGCCATGGAGCGCAAGCGCTCACCCAGTTGCTCCAGAACCTGCAGGTCAAGGAGGCCGCCGCGATGGGCCGCCGCCGCCTGGAGCGCGGGCAGTCCCGCGATGCGAGCCCCGTGGAAGAAGGTGCCCTGCTCGGGCGCACCCTGCTGCTGATCGGACAGGAAGAACTCGCGAGCGATGTCTTCCACCAGCAGCTCAAGGCCTACGACGCCGTCTCGCGCAGCATGGTGCGCTGGCATTCCGCGCTGGACCAGGCCTGGATGTTCCAGCACCTGCGCAAGCCCGCCCGGGCTGCCGCCTGCTGGGCCATCGTGGCCAATGACCACGACGTCCCCGCCCCGCTGCGCGTGGAAGCCTGCTGCGGACTCGCCCTGTCGCTGCAGGCCCAGGGCCAGCACGCCTCGGCGCTGGTGGCGGCCCAGCGCGCGCAGTCGCTGTGCGAGTCGGAGGAGGCAGCGGCCTCCCTCGCGCTCCACGCCGCAGCCATCCGGCTCGAAGTCCTTTCGCGCGTGGAACTGCTGCACAGCGAAGAGCTGTCGGACCACGCCTTCGCCGAGGCCGCCCAGGAACTGGGCCGCGAGCGCCTGTCCGGCGAGGCCCTCGCCTCCGAGCTGCGCACCCTGGAATCCACACCTGGCACGCCCGCGCTGCTGCGCGCCCGCCTCGGGTACCTGGCAGGCATGCATGCCTGCGATCCGTCAGCCCGCCAGGAAGCCGTTGCCGGCTTCGGGCGCTGGCTGCGCCAGCACGGCATCTCGGGCATCGACGCGGAAGCCCGGGTCGAGGGCTGCCTCGCATTGCTGGCGGACCGCGCCATCCCTGCGGCCCGCGAAGCGATCATGCCGCTGGCCGGGGGCGAGCGCGAGATCGAACACCACCCCCTGGCCTCGGACATCCAGTACTGCCTGTCGAAGATCCACATGAGCGAAGGCCGTCTCGGCGAATCGCTGCGGCAGTACAAGCGCCATGTGGCGCAGGCCATGCGCGTGGTGCACCACGCGGCCCTGCAGCGGATGGACGCGCCCGCCGGCAACGCCCCGCAGGACACCGTGGGCCTGCGCCTGCCTCCGCGCTACCGCGCCGCCTACCGCTACATCATCGAGAACCTGCACGACCCCAACCTCTCGGTGCGCGAGATCGCCGGCCGGCTCGGCGTCACCGAGCGCGCGCTGCAACTGGCATTCCGCAACCACCTGGGCATGACCCCCGCGGAACTGATCCGGCGCGAACGCGTGCGGCGCATCGAGGGGGAGATGGAAGAGGCCAGCGCCACGGGCGGCCGCGTCCACATGCTGGACGTCGCCTCCCGCTGGGGCATCAGCAACCGCTCCACCCTGGCGAATGCCTTCAAGCTGTCGTCGATGCGGCACTGAGCGCCGCGCACGCCCCCCGGGTGGGCCGGCGGGCAGCAAGCGCGGTCAGGCCGGACCGCCGCCCGCCTTCTCGCCCGCAGCGACCATCCGGTCGAACTCGCGGTGCTCGTAGGCGATGTAGGCTTCCATCATGCCGCGGTAGATCGCCTCGATCACGTCGGGCTCGCCCCCCTCGGCCAGCGCGCGCTCGCGCACCCGCCGCACGATGAACTCGATGCGTCCTTCGTCGCGCACCTGGGAGGCCTCGCGCTTGTTGCGCGCCGCCTGGGTCATGTAGCCGCCCCGCTCCACCAGCAGCGGCACGAGGATGTCGTCGAGCGCATCGATGCGTTCGCGCACCTCCGCCATGCTGCGGCAGCTGCGGGTCTTGTCGATGGCGCGGGTCACTCCAGTCCTTCTTCGACGAGTTCGGCCGCGCGCAGCAGGGCGCGGGCCTTGTGCTCCGTTTCCTTCCATTCCAGCTCGGGGACCGAGTCCGCCACCACGCCGGCCGCGGCCTGCACGTAGAGCGTCCCGTCCTTCACGATGCCCGTTCGGATGGCGATCGCGACGTCCATGTCGCCCGCATAGCTGAGGTAGCCGCAGGCGCCGCCGTACAGCCCCCGCTTGGTCGGCTCCAGCCGGTCGATGAGCTCCATCGCATGCACCTTGGGCGCGCCGGTGAGCGTGCCGGCGGGAAAGGTCGCCTTGAGCACGTCCATGCTGGTCATGCCTTCGTTCAGCAGGCCCTCCACATTGCTCACGATGTGCATCACGTGGCTGTAGCGCTCCACCGCGAAGGCTTCCGTCACCTTCACCGTGCCGGTGCGGGCGATGCGCCCGATGTCGTTGCGCGCCAGGTCGATGAGCATCACGTGCTCGGCACGCTCCTTGGGGTCGTTCACCAGCTCGATCTCGGCCGCCTTGTCCTTCTCGGGCGTGGCGCCGCGCGGGCGCGTGCCGGCCAGCGGGCGGATGGTGATCTTCTGGCCCTCGTCCGTGCGCTCCTGGCGCACCAGGATCTCGGGGCTCGCCCCCACCACGTGGCAATCGCCGAAGTGGTAGTAGTACATGTAGGGCGAAGGATTGAGCGAGCGCAGCGCGCGGTAGAGCGACAGCGGCGACTCCGTATAGCGCTTGTGGATGCGCTGGCCCACCTGCACCTGCATGAAGTCGCCCGCGGCGATGAGTTCCTTGGCCCGCTCCACGGCCGCCAGGTAGTCGGCCTTGGCGAAGTCGCGCTGCGGCGGATGGCTCTCCGTCGGCTTGACCAGGGGGGCGGCCACCGAGTATTTGAGCTGGTCCTTCAGCTCGCGCAGGCGCTTCTTGCCGCGCGCATAGGCCTCGGGCTGCGCCGGGTCCGCATAGACGATCAGGTAGAGCTTGCCCGACAGGTTGTCGATGACGGCCACCTCCTCGCACTGCAGCAGCAGGATGTCCGGCATGCCCAGCGTGTCGGGCGGGCAGCTCGCTTCCAGCTTCTTCTCGATGTAGCGCACCGCGTCGTAGCCGAAATACCCCGCCAGGCCACCGCAGAAGCGGGGCAGGCCGGGCCGCAGCGCCACCTTGAAGCGCTTCTGGTAGGCGGCGATGAAGTCCAGGGGGTTGCCACGGTCGGTTTCCACCACCTGCCCGTCGGTCACCACTTCGGTGCGGGCCTGGTCTCCGAAACCGCTGGCGCGCAGCAGCGTGCGCGCCGGCAGGCCGATGAAGCTGTAGCGCCCGAAGCGCTCGCCGCCCACCACGGATTCCAGCAGGAAGCTGTGGCGGCCGCCGTCGCGGGCATGGGCCAGCTTGAGGTAGAGGGACAGGGGGGTTTCCAGGTCCGCGAAAGCCTCCGCGATGAGCGGAATGCGGTTGTAGCCTTCGCCGGCCAGGCTCTTGAATTCGAGTTCGGTGATCACGGGAGATCGCTCCAGATCGGCCGGCCCGCCACGGGCGGTCGTTGCGCCCGCGGCCGGTGCCGCGCCAGGTTCATTGCGTTCGGCCCCGCAGGGGCCACGGAGGACACGCCGGGACGCGGGGCCCGGGTGCGGTCAGCGGTTCGGTGCGGCAGGCTTGCGCCAGGGCCAGGCTCCCCGGCCGCTGCGACCTGTGATGACCACGTGGTGAATGAACATGGGCGCAAAGTGTAGCAAAGCGGCCTGCGCGAAAACCCTGTTGCGCCGCCTGCGTCAGGGCGCGGAAAATAAAAAGAACGATCGTGCTTTTTTGGGAGTCGCCATGACACTTCGGCAACGCGGCCTCGCCTGGGCGCTCACCGGGCTCATCGCCTGCGGCGCTGCGCCCGTGGGCGCGCAGACCACCACCACCGTGGCCGGCGTGGCGTTCGAGCCGCGTGTCACGCTGGCGGACGTTCCGCTGGCGCTCAACGGCGCGGGCGTGCGTTACAAGGCCGTCTTCAAGGTCTATGCGGCGGGGCTGTACCTGGAGCGCCACGCCGGCTCGCTGCAGGACGTGGTGGCGCTGCCGGGACCGAAGCGGCTGTCCATCACCATGCTGCGCGACATCGACTCGACGGAGCTGGGCAAGCTCTTCGCACGCGGCATCGAGGACAACCTGGACAAGGCGGCGTTCTCCCGCCTCGCGCCGGGCGTGCTGCGCATGGGCGAGGTCTTCGCCGCGCACCGCCGGCTGGCGGCCGGCGACCGCTTCACCGTGGACTGGCTGCCCGGCACCGGCACCGTCATCACCGTGAAAGGCGTCCGGCAGGGCGAAGCTTTCCGCGAGCCCGAATTCTTCGACGCGCTGATGGGCATCTGGCTCGGGCCGCAGCCCGCGGACTGGAAGCTCAAGGACGCCCTGCTGGGCAAGGCCGGCTGAGCGCCGGACCGCCGCAGTGCGGCGTCAGCCCGCGCACAGCGCCTGCAGGCTGTCCACGTGCGCGTCCGCGTCCACCTGCCGGGCGGGCTGGCCATGGTTGTAGCCGTAGGTGACCAGCACCACGGGACAGCCGGCGGCGCGGGCCGCGCGCGCATCGTTGACGGAGTCCCCGATGGCCAGGGTCCGGGCGGGGGCCGTTCCCAGGGCCTCGCAGGCCTTGAGCAGCGGCAGTGGATCGGGCTTCTTGCGCTCGAACGCATCCCCGCCGAAGACATGGTCGAAGAAGCCGTCCAGCCCCTTGGCCCGCAGCAGGGGCACGGCGAAGGCCCCGGGCTTGTTGGTGACGCAGGCCAGCCGCAGCCCCGCGGCGCGCAGGGCCTGCAGCCCCTCGGCCACGCCCTCGTAAACGCGAGAATGGCTGCCGTTGATGGCCAGGTAATGGCGCCCGTAGGCCTCCCACGCCTGCGGGTAGTGCGCCTCCACCGCTGCTGCGCGGCGCTGCGGCTCCATCGGCTGCAGCACGTGGTCCAGCACCGAGCGCAGCAGGTGCTCCGTGCCCTTGCCCACCATGCGCTCGATCTCCGCCGCGGGAATGCCCGGCAGGGACAGGTCGCCCAGCATGCGCCGCAGCGCTTCCGCGAAATCGCCCAGGGTGTCCACCATGGTGCCGTCCAGGTCCACGATCGCCGCATCGGCGCGTGCCCGGGTCACCGGAATAATGTCTGCAATCATGGAAATGAGGTTCAGGAAATCGCACCACACGGCCCGCCGGCCATGAGGACCCGGAGGGAACCGGTTCGCCATGGGGGCATCGACCACTCGCACCGCCTGGCAGCGGACACACTGCGCGCCCTTCCACCGGTGATGCACCGGGATGCTAACCCCCCGGGTGCCTCGGATGCCCTGCGGCCCGCCGCGGATCATCGCGCGGTACCTACTGCTCCTTCTGGGCCTTCTGGATCTCCGCGGCCATGTCGTAGCTCACGCCGACCCAGCGCCTGGACAGGCGGTCGATGGTGCCGTCGGCCATCATGTCGTTGACGGCCCTGGACACCGCCTCCTTCAAGGCCGGCTGCCCCTTCGCCATCGCGGGCGCCGACAGCTGGTAGGTCTGGATCGGCCCGACTTCCTTGATGGGCAGCTTGTTCACCGTGGCGTACTTCATGCCACCGAAATGCGAACTGATGATGGCGTCGATGCGGCCGATGGCCAGGTCGTTGAACACCAGGCCGCCGTTGTCGTAGGTGACGATCTCGGATTCCTTCAGGTGCGCGCGCGACCAGGACTCGTTGCTGCTGCCGGCGGTGACACCCACCCGTTTCCCCTTCAGATCGGGCCGGTCCCTGATGTCGTTGTTGCCGTTGCGCACGAAGATGCGGAAGTCTTCCACGCCGTACGGCGCAGCGAAATCCACCTGCTTCATGCGCTCGGCCGTCGGCGTCAGATCGTTCATGACGAGGTCGTACTTGCCGGCCTTGAGGCCCTCGACGAAGTTCTTGAACAGGTCGGCCACGAACTCGACGCGTGCGACGCCGATGCGCCTGGCCACCTCCTTCGCGACCTCGACGTCGTAGCCGGAAGGCTGGTTCCTGTCGTCCAGCGAACTCCAGGGAGGGCTGGCCTGGGTGTTGGCGACCCGGATCACGCCATTGGCGCGGGCGGTGGCCAGGATGTCCTGGGGCTGCGACCAGGCAGGGTGGCAGGCAGCGAGGGCCATGAGCATGGCGAGGGCATGGCGGCGTACGGCGGCAGGTTTCATGACAGTGGCTTTCGACAGGGTTGGGGCGGACGCCACGAGGCGCCGCCACCTGATTCTTGGATGCTGCCCCGCAGGCCGCAATCCGGCGCGGCCACTTGCTCCATAAGCCCAGGTTATCGCCCGTGGCCGAGCGCCCGCGACACACGCTGTCGATCCGACTCCATCTGTATGCGCATGATGCGCAGCAGCTCCTTCGCGTTTTCCGAGAGCGGCGTGCCGGGCCGGAAGACCAGCAGGCTGGTGAAGCAGGCTTCGACCGTGACGGGTTTCATGAGCAGGCCGCGCGACAGGTAATCGAGCGCCTGGATCGGATGGGCCATCCCCATGCCCACCCCTTGCAGGGCGAGTTCGCAAATCGAATTGGAATAGGGCGTCTCCAGGATCGGGCGCAATGCCTTGCCCTCAGAGCGCAGCGAAGCCTCCAGCCGCCTGCGGCACGAGTCTTCGGGGTTGAGCGCCAGGAACGGGTGGGTGGCGAGGTCGTCCGAATCGATCACCGGCTTGCGCGCCAGCGGATGCTGCGCATTCATCACGATGACCCCGGGGATCTTGAGGAACTCCGAGTTCTCGACGCCCGACACGGAGAGTTCGTCGGCCATCAGGCCGAAGTCGATCTGCCCTGATGACACATGCTGGTGGACCTGGGGCGAACTGAGTATCTGGAAAGACAGCTGGACGCGGCGGGCCTCCAGGCCGAAGGCCGCGATGGCGCGCGGCATGAAACCGGTGCCCAGGGCGGGCAAAGACGCGACCGTCAGGCGGCCGAGCCCGAAGGACTTCAAGCTCCTCACGCGGTGTTCGATCATCTCGGCGCCCATGAAGTACCGGTCCACCTCGACCATCAGGGCCAGCGCTTCCTGGGTCGGCACGAGCCGGCCCCGCACCCGGTCGAAAAGCCGAAGCTCCGAATCCGTCTCGAGCCTGCGGATCGACTGGCTGACCGCTGGCTGGGATACGCCCAGCAACGTCGCCGCCTTGCTGGTGGTCCCCGCCTGCATGACGGCTCGGAAGACGCCGATATCTCGCATTTCCATGGCTATAACCGGTACTTATCAGGTGAGTTCTGCGGGCTGTTGAGGCCGGGTTGGGGATGCTGAATACTGGGTTTCAGCGCATAACCCCATTGAATACGTTCCATGAATTCAATCAACCGAGCTAATACCGATCTGCAATTCGCGTGCCTGTCACCTCCCGTCATTCGCGCCTCCACCGTGGTGTTCGACGACTTCGAGGATTTCGTGCAGCGCAAGCGCCGCCAGCCCGACGGGTTCAGCTACGGCATCACCGGCACGCCGACCGCACGCTCGCTCGAACACAGGATCGCCGCGCTGGAAGGCGGGGCGCATTGCGTCATCGCGCCTTCTGGCCAGGCGGCCCTGATGACCACCGTGATGGGGTTCGTGCGCGGGGGCGACCATCTGCTGGTCTCCGCGGCGAGCTACGGTGCGCTCAAGACCTTCGCCGAGAAATGGCTCGCGGGCATGAATGTCGAGGTCGAGTTCTTCGACCCCGCGATCGGCGCCGAGATCAGGATGCTGATCCGCTCCAACACCCGGATGATCTGCCTCGAGGCCCCGGGCACCGTCACCATGGAAATGCACGACACGCCCGCCATCGCCAGGGTGGCGCGCAGCCGGGGCGTGCTGACCATGATGGACAACACCTGGGCCAGTCCGCTGGGATTTCGCCCGCTGGAGCACGGCATCGACTTCAGCGTCGAGGCCGCGACCAAGTTCATGGGCGGCCACTCCGACCTCCTGATGGGCAGCATCAGCATGAACGACGGGAAGCACTACGAGGTGCTGCGCGAAACCCAGAGCATCCTCGGCCAGCAGGTCAGTCCGGACGATTGCTTCCTGGTGCTGCGCGGCCTGGAAACCCTGCAGGTCCGCCTGGCGGCGCAGAGCGCGGCGACCCTCCGGATCGCGCAATGGCTGCAGGGGCAGCCCGGCGTGCACGAGGTGCTGTACCCGCCGCTGGAGTCGGACCCGGGCCACGCCATCTGGAAGCGTGACTTCAGGACCAACGGCTGCCTGTTCTCCGTGATCCTCGCCCCGGGTCCGGAAAAGGCATTCCATGCCTTCTTCGACGAGTTCAGGATTTTCGTCATCGGCGCGAGCTGGGGCGGTGTCCACAGCCTGGCGGCGTACTACCCTGCCGCCCAGCAGGCCCACCGCAAGTTCCCGCGCACCGACCAGCCGGTCGTGCGCCTGTCCATCGGGCTGGAAGACCCGGAAGCGCTGAAGGCGGACCTGGCGGCGGCGCTCGCCGCCTACAACGCCGCGCTGGCAGCCGGCTGACCCCGCGGCACACACGAACCCACGCTGGAGAATCACCCATGCTGGAACTGTTCTTGCGGGCCGCGCCCCTCCTGGAGAAGGCCGTCCTGGTCACTCTGGGGCTGGGGTTCTCGGCTTTCTTCTGCGGATGCGTGATCGGCCTGCTCGTGGCCCTGGCGCGCATCTCGCCCTACCGGCCGCTGCGCTGGTTCGCCTTCTCCTACGTCTCCATCTTCCGCGGCACGCCGCTGCTGATCCAGATCCTGCTGATCTACTTCGGCCTGCCGAGCTACGGCATCGTGATGGGGCCGCTGCCCTCGGCCCTGCTGGCCCTGAGCCTCTTCGCCGGCGCCTACCTGAGCGAGAACTTCCGCTCCGGCATCCTGGCCGTCGACAAAGGCCAGTGGGAGGCCGCCTGGTCGATGGGCATGGGCTACTGGAAAGCGCTCTTTCGCATCGTGCTGCCGCAGGCGTTCCGCGTGGCGCTGCCGCCGCTGGGCAGCCGCCTCATCGGGCTGATGAAGGACACGTCGCTGGCATCGACCGTCACCGTGATCGAGCTGACGCGCGTGGCCGAGCAGATCGGCGCCGCCACCTTCCGCTACATGGAGATGTTCCTGATGGTCGGTGCGATCTACTGGTTCATCAACCAGGTACTGACCATCCTGCAAACCTGGCTGGAAAGCCGGCTGTCCCGGCGCTACGCATGAACACCACTAACACCGCCCCCATCGTCCGCGTCCGCGGACTCGCCAAGAGCTTCGGTTCGAACCAGGTGCTGAAAAGCGTGGACCTGTCGGTGAATCGCGGCGAAGTGGTGGTCATCATGGGCCCCTCCGGCTCGGGCAAGACCACCTTCATCCGGTCGCTCAATTTCCTGGAAATGCCGGACCAGGGGCACATCGAGATTTGCGCCACCGGGATCACGGCCCCGGGGACGGGCACGGACACCGCCACGCGCAAGGGCATCCAGGCGATCCGGCAGAAGACCGCCATGGTGTTCCAGTCCTTCAACCTGTTTCCGCACATGACGGTCCTGGGAAACATCATCGAGGGCCCGGTATCGGTGAAAGGTGTGCGCAAGGGCGCCGCCCGCCGGCGCGGCCGGGCGCTGCTGGAGAAGGTCGGCCTGGGCCACAAGGCCGACGAGTACCCGGGGCGTCTCTCGGGCGGACAGAAGCAGCGCGTGGCGATTGCCCGGGCGCTGGCCATGGAGCCGGAGGTCATCTTCTTCGACGAACCCACGTCGGCGCTCGACCCGGAGCTGCGGGACGAAGTGCTGAAAGTCATGCGCGACCTGGCGCGCGAGGGCATGACCATGCTGGTGGTGACCCACGAAACCCGCTTCGCCCGGGACGTGGCCGACCGCATCGTCTTCATGGAAGGCGGCCATGTCCTCGAGGACACAACGCCGGCCGAGTTCTTCGGTCCGGACGCCAGCGAGCGCTGCCGGCAGTTCCTCGGCCGCATCGGGGACTGAGCGACGGGACTGCCGGGAAGCGCAGCCGTGGGGCAACGGCCACAGCGATTGTCTGGTCCGTCCGACACGGCAAGCGCACCGCAGCGGCTACGCTGGCTCGACCGTTTTCGCCCCACGGCGCGGAAACTGTGACCCCACGCCGTCCGTCCGCGGCCGGCACCACCGACACATGGAGGTTCCTGATATGCCGAATCGCTTTGCCATCGCACCCCGCATCCTGTCCGCCGCCTGTCTGATCGCGGCCTGCGCCGCCGCCCAGGCCGCCCCCGCAGACGCCGCCGGCGCCCGTGAGCGCTACCAGCAGGACCGCCAGGCCTGCATGAGCGGCGCCACCCCCCAGAGCCGCGACACCTGCCTGAAGGAAGCCGGCGCTGCACTGCAGGCCGCCCGCTCCGGCCAGCTCGACGCCCAGGACGCCGCCGCGAACGGCTACGCCCGCAATGCGCTCCAGCGCTGCGAAGTGTTCAAGACCCCCGTGGACCGCGACGCCTGCGTGGCGCGCGTGCGCTCCGGCACCCAGGACGGCTCCGTGGCCGGCGGCGGCATCCTGATGGAAGCGACCACCCAGGTGCCGGCAACTCCGCAACCCGGCGCAGGCGCCATGCCCCCGCCTCCGGGCGGCGCGCCCGGCGCCATGCCCCCTCCGGGCGGCCGCCCCCATCCGCACGGCAAGCCCCATCCGCACCCGATGCCGGGCGCGCCCAAGGCCCCGCCGCCGGCTCCCATGCCCCAGCCGATGCCCCAGCAGTAAGGGTCGGCATGCCGGGCCGCACGTCCATGCGCCCCGGCTGCGCAACGCGCGCTCAGCCCAGCCGGGCGCGCATCGCGTCGATCACGGCGCGATAGTCGGGCTTGCCGAAGATCGCGCTGCCCGCCACGAACGTATCGGCACCGGCATCCGCCACGCGGCGGATGTTGTCCACCTTCACACCCCCATCCACCTCCAGGCGGATGTCCTTGCCGCAGGCATCGATGCGGCGGCGCAGGGCCTCGATCTTGCGCAGCGCCGAATCGATGAAGCTCTGCCCTCCGAAACCCGGGTTCACGCTCATCACGAGGATCAGGTCGATGTCGTCGATCACCCAGTCCAGCACGTCCAGCGGCGCCGCCGGGTTGAACACGAGTCCTGCCTTGATGCCCTTGGAGGTGATCGCCTGGATGCTGCGGTGCACGTGCGCGGAGGCGTCCGGATGGAAGCTGATGTAGTCCGCTCCCGCCTCCGCGAAGGCCGCGGCCAGGGCGTCCACCGGCTCCACCATCAGGTGCACGTCGATCGGCGCGGGCCGGCCGTCGGGCGTGACGGCATGGGGCTTGAGCGCCTGGCACACCATCGGGCCGAAAGTGAGGTTGGGGACGTAGTGGTTGTCCATCACGTCGAAGTGCACCCAGTCGGCGCCGGAGGCGATGACATTCTTCACTTCCTCGCCCAGGCGGGCGAAATCGGCGGACAGGATCGAGGGGGCGATGCGGAATTGGCGGGTCATGCCCGGATTGTCGCAGCACAGGCGCGGCGGACCGCCTTCCGCAGGCCTCCTGCACCGTACCACGGCCCCCGCCGACGGAACGGCCGGGCCGCCCGGCCCCGGAAACCCTAATAATCGCGCCCATGCCGAAGTACCAGTTCCGGGCCGAAGTCCAGCCCGAATACCTCCCCGACCAGTCCGCGCCCGAGGACGGCGTCTACAGCTTCGCCTATACGGTCACCGTGACCAACACCGGCGACGTGCCAGCGCAGCTCATCGCGCGGCACTGGACGATCAGCGACGCCCGCGGCCACACCGAGGAGGTCAAGGGCCTGGGCGTGGTCGGCCAGCAGCCGCTGCTGCGCCCGGGCGAGGCGTTCCAGTACACCAGCGGATGCCGGCTGCGCACGCCCAGCGGCAGCATGCACGGCAGCTACTTCTGCGTGGCGGAGGACGGTGAGCGCTTCGATTGCGCCATCCCCCTGTTCGTGCTGGAAGCCCTTTCCGGCGGCCCCGCCGGAAGCACACCCCTGTCCGGCCGGGTGCTGCATTGACCCGACAGACCGCTCCGCAGCCCGGGACGCTGCTGGCCGACCTGGATCCGTCCGCCCCGCTGGCGCGGCGGCACCTCTGGCTCATCGAGTGCCTGGCCTGGGTGCGCGGCAACTGCCGCTCCCCCGAGGAAGCCGTCGCCCGCCTGGCGCGCCTCGTGGAAGCCGCGGAAAGCGATGCCGGCGCGCGGGCGCGGCTGCAGGCCTGGTGGAGCGCCCTGGTCGGGACGGTGGACATCACCACCCTGCTGGCCGATTTCGGGTTCGCGCCGCGCACCGCGCTCGCGAGCGAGGTGGCGGAACGGCTGCGCTACAAGCTCCTGCCCGGCAGCCCGGAGACGATCGACGCCTCCGAACTGTTCATGCTGGCATTGCCCCACGAGTTCGACGCCCAGTGGCTGGCCTTGCTGGACGAGGCGCTGCTCGCGCGTCTGCTGGCGGTGCTGGTGCCGGCCGCGGACGGTGGCGGCGCCACGCGCTGGCAGCACTCGCTGCTGGACGCCATCACCTACTGCGCGGGCCAGATCCTGTCCACCGGGTTCGCACCCGAGCTGCGGCTGCGCATGAGTGATTCCGCCCGCGACGCGCAGCCGTTCCATGCCCTGATCCGCGACGTGGAGAGCCTGCGGGTCGAGGTCCTGCACCAGTTGCGCACCACCGACCGGCTGGACGAGGCCGTGCTGCGCCTGCGCGAGCGCCTGGAAGCCTGCCGCGCCGCTGCGGCCACGGTGTATTCGCATTTCGAGGACAACGGCATTTCGGTGGGCCTGGTCTTCCGCCTGCGGCAACTGCGCGAACGCATCCTGCGGGTGCGCGACCTGCTGGATTGCCTGCTGTCGCCCGAGCCGGCCGCCAGCGCCGCACGCCTCATGGCGCGGCTCGTGACCGTGGGCCGGGAGCGGCGCAGCCTGCGGGCGCTGATCGCCTCCAACTCCTCGCTGCTCGCGGCCAAGGTGGCCGAGCGCAGCGCGGAGACTGGCGAGCACTACATCACCCGCACCGGCGCCGAATACCGCGCGATGGTGGCGAAGGCGGCGGGCGGCGGCTTCGTCATGGCGTTCACCACGCTCATGAAGTTCGGCATCGTCGCGCTGGCCCTGTCGTCCTTCTGGAGCGGCTTCTGGGCCGGCATGAACTACGCGGTGAGCTTCGTGCTCGTCATGCTGCTGCACTGCACGGTCGCCACCAAGCAGCCGGCGATGACCGCGCCGGCCATGGCCGCGAAGCTCAAGGAGCTGCAGACCACCGAGGCCGTGGAGTCCTTCGTGGACGAGGTCACCCACCTGGTGCGTTCGCAGGTGGCCGCCATCCTGGGCAACGTGCTGGTGGTCTTTCCCACCGTGGCAGGCCTGACGCTCGCCATCGCCTGGGCGACCGGCAGCCCGGCCATCGACCGGGCGGAAGCGCGGCACGTGCTGCAGTCGCTGCAGCTGGCGGGGCCTTCGCTGCTGTATGCGGCCTTCACCGGGGTGCTGCTGTTCGCCTCCAGCATCATCGCGGGCTGGGCCGAGAACTGGTTCGTGCTGCACCGGCTCGATTCGGCCCTGCGCTACAACCCGCGCATCACCGGCCTGCTGGGCCGCGAGCGCGCCGTGCGCTGGGCGCGGTTCTGGCGCGAGAACCTCTCGGGCTTCGCGGCCAACGTCTCGCTGGGGTTCATGCTGGGGCTCGTGCCGGCGTTTTCCGCGTTCTTCGGCCTGGGCCTGGACGTGCGCCACGTCACGCTCTCGACCGGGCAGCTGGGCGCCGCGCTGACCTCCCTGGGTACCGCCGCCCTGCACCAACCCGCCTTCTGGTGGGCGGCCGCGACGCTGCCCTTCATCGGCGCGCTCAACGTGACGGTGAGCTTCTACCTGGCCTTCCGGCTCGCGCTGCGCGCCCACAACGTCACCCGCGTGGACCGCGCCCGGCTCACCGCCGCGCTGCGCGCGCGCCTGCGGCACGCTCCGCTGCAGTTCTTCGTGCCGCGGCGCATGGCGCCACGGGCCTGAGACCGGGGGCCGCCCGGCATACCCTTTTTCCGGGAGTGCCCGTCCTACAGCGCCCTCCCGGATCAGCAGGTACATTCGGTCGGCCCCGGCCGGGGGACGCGCGGCCTCGCCGCGCGGTTCGGGCGGGAATGCGAGGACTAGAACAAATGGATGAAATCATGGGCTTCTGGGCGCAATGGCTGCGCCCATCGGCCGGGCTCCCGACGGTGCAGTGGTCCCTGCTGCTGGCCGTCGCGGCGGTCTCCGGCTATCTCTTCCAGCGCCACATCGGCCTGCCCAAGGTGGTGGGCTACACGCTCGTCGGCACCATCGCCGGGCTGCTGGGCTTCAGCGGCGCCGTCTGGCCCCTGCAGGGCATCAGCCTGTTCCTGCTGGAGCTGGGCATCGCCATCGTGCTCTTCGAGGCCGGCGGGCGCATCCCGCTGCGGTGGTTCCGGCACAACCCGATGGTGCTCGTGCAGAGCATCATCGAATCGGCGCTGGCCTATTTCGCGGTGTACTACGCCATGCTCTGGCTGGACGTGCCCCAGCGCGCCGCGGGCCCGCTGGCGCTGGTGGCCATGGCGGCATCCCCTGCCGTGCTCACGCGCGTGGTCGCGGACACCCGCGCGGCCGGCCCGGTGACGGACCGGGCCATCGTGCTGGCCACGCTCTCCACCCTGTACGCGCTCACCCTGGGCAGCGCCACCGCGGAACTGATCAACCGGCCCGCCGCCCGCATCATGGACACCGTGTACCCGGTCATGGTGGTGCTCGGCGTCTCGGTCATCGTCGGCGCGGTACTGGCCCTCGTCCTGCGCATGGCCCTGCGCTTCATGAGCCCGACGAGCGAGAACACCGCCTTCCTGCTGCTCACGCTGATCGCAGCCGGCACCGCCGTGGCCGCGCACATGGGCGGCTCCGCACCGCTCGCCGCGCTGCTGGCGGGCATGCTGCTCAAGCAGCTCAACCCGCGCCCCTGGGCCTGGCCGCGCCAGCTCGGCACCGCGGCCTCGCTGCTCACCATGCTGATGTTCGTGCTGGTGTCCACCGTCGCCGCGCAGGCCGACTGGAGCGGCCCCGTCGCCGGCCTGGTGCTGGCCCTCATCGTGGCGCGCCTCGTGGCCAAGGCCCTGGGCGTGGCCCTGGGCAACGTGGGCAGCGGCGCCAGCTGGCGCCAGGCCCTGTGGGTGGGCTGCGCGATGACGCCGATGTCGTCGATCGCGCTGCTGATCGCCTCGCAGTTCGTGGTGGCATCCGCGTCCACCGGGCAGCTCATCGCGCGCGTCGCCCTGCCCACCATCCTGCTCATGGAAGTGCTCGGCGCCGTGATCGCCACGGTGGCCATCTACCGCGCCGGCGAGAGTTCGAAACCCTGGGCGCCCCAGACACGCGCCGCCAATGCAGAGCGGGAGCCGCAGCCATGAGCCTCGAAGCCTTCCACCATTCCGAGCCGCTGACGCTCGGCGTCGAGCTCGAGCTGCAGCTCGTCAACACGCACAACTACGACCTCGCGCCCTACGCCGAGGACATGCTGCGCCTCATGGCGAAGCAGCCGCTGCCCGGCAGCGTGGTGCCCGAGATGACCAACAGCATGATCGAGGTCTCGACGGGCATCTGCCATTCCGGCAGCGAAGTGCTGGGCCAGCTCTCGCAGATCCGCGACGCGCTGGTCAGGAGCGCCGACAAGCTCAACATCGCCGTGGCCGGCGGAGGCACGCACCCCTTCCAGCAATGGCACGAGCGCCGCATCTACGACAAGCCCCGCTTCCAGGAGCTGTCGCAGCTCTACGGCTACCTCTCCAAGCAGTTCACCATCTTCGGCCAGCACGTGCACATCGGCTGCCCCAGCGCCGACGAAGCGCTGCTCATGCTGCACCGCATGTCGCGCTACATCCCGCACTTCATCGCGATGTCGGCCTCCAGCCCCTACGTGCAGGGGCAGGACACGGCCTTCGATTCGGCGCGGCTCAATTCGGTGTTCGCGTTCCCGCTGTCGGGCCGCGCCCCCATGGTGCTGACCTGGAAGGACTTCGAGGCCTACTTCGAGAAGATGACGCGCACCGGCGTGGTCAAGAGCATGAAGGACTTCTACTGGGACATCCGGCCCAAGCCCGAGTTCGGCACGATCGAGATCCGCGTGTTCGACACGCCGCTCACCATCGAGCGCGCCGCCGCGCTGTCGGCCTTCGTGCAGTCGCTGGGAGCCTGGTTCCTCGCCGAGCAGCCCTTCACGCCCAGCGAGGACGACTACCTCGTCTATACCTACAACCGTTTCCAGGCGTGCCGCTTCGGCATGCAGGCGGTGTACGTCGATCCGGCCACCGGCGAGCACATGCCGCTGCGCGACCACATCCTGCAGACCATCGACCACATCGCGCGCCACGCCACGGTCACCGGGGCCTCCGGCGCGCTGCACCTGCTGCGCAGCGAGGCCGCGGCCGGCCAGAACGACGCGCGCTGGCTGCGCGACCGCCAGCGCGACGAGCAGTTGCTGGGCGAGGTGAGCCGCCAGGCCGCGCTGCGCTTCCGGGGCGAGCCCGCGTAGGGCGCCTGCCGCGGCTGCGGCCAGCGGCGCTGGCGGGCGTCAGGGCTGCTTGACCAGCTCCACCCGCCGGTTCTTCGCCTTGCCATCGTCCGTCGCGTTGTCCGCCACCGGATCCGCGGCGCCGAAACCGGCAGACGACAGGCGGGACGCATCGATGCCCTGGGCCGTGACGGCAGCGGCGACGGCCTTGGCACGGCCCTCCGACAGTGTCTTGTTGTGGGCCGCGTCGCCCGTGTTGTCGGTGTAGCCGTTGACGGCGAGCTTCAGCGACGCGTCCTGCCTGAGCAGTTGCACCACCTGTTCGATCTGCGGCTGCGAATCGGGCAGGATGTCGGTCTTGTCGGTGGCGAAGTTGACGTGCAGCGCCACCTTGCCGGCCTTGTCGATCTGCGCCTTCAGTTCGCTGGCCGGCAGCAGGCCGGCCGTGACCTGCAGGGGCTTGGTCTCGGCGATGAGCAGGCCGCCGCCGAACTCGTAGTTGCACAGGTGGATCCAGATGTCGCGGTCCGCGCGGTGGACGACGAAGACCTGCACGGCGTTGTTCCAGATGTCGCCCAGGCCGCTGTTGTAGCGCGTGATCATGTCGCGCGGCCACTGCTTCATCTTGTCGGTCACGGCCTGCGGCAGCTTGCCCTCGAAGATCTTCCTGCCGCCCATGGAGGCCACAACGGACTCGATGTTGCGCGACAGCTCCAGGTCCGAGAACGTCTTGCCCTGGGCGGCAGCGATGTGCGCCGACCAGACACGGCCCTCCACGGGCTCCAGGCGGTCGCCCGTCCAGAACGGCACCTGGTCGAAATCGATCACGTCGGGCTTGGTGCCGGTGACGTAGCCGGCCGGCAGCGCGATGTACGGGAAAGCGCCCAGGGGCGCGGCGGACACCGGCAGGCTGGCCACATCGAAGCCCTTGCCGGAGGCCGCCTCCGCGGGCTGCGAAGCGGGTGCGCTCGCGGCAGGCGCCAGCGGCGCGGAAGCGGCTGGCGGCGGGGCGGCCGGTTCGCTGGCGGCTTTCTGTGGCGCCTCCTGCTTCCTGCAGGCCCCCAGGCCCATGGTGATCGCCAGAACCAGCGTCGCCGCTACGGCTTTTTGCACAGAGAACTCCTTGCAAGAAAAAGAGCGCAGCAGTGTAGTGCCGGGTCCGGCCGGCCGGCCGCGCTCCCCACCATGGTGGGGGATGCCTGTTCAGCCGGCTCCGGGCGGCGGGGAGGCTCAGTCCGCTGCGGCGGCGGGCGTCGCGGCGGCTTTCTCGCGCACGCGGGCCGCCTGCATTTCGGTGGCCAGCAACGTGCCGCGCACCGTGGTGGCCCTGGCACGCGCATCCTTGATGCAGTACCGGGCGAACTGCAGGGCGGTGTCCTCATGGGCATGGGCGGTGCCGGTTTCGCACAGCAGGAACTGCTGCCGCAGGGACTGCATCGCCAGCGATGCCCCCGGCGCGGAAGCCGCATTTCCGCCCAGGCTGGCCTGCAGCGATTTCCACTGCAGGCATCGGGCTTCGTCGTCGGCACGGGCCTTGCGGAGTTCGGCGGCCAGATCGGCCTGCGTCATGGCAGGCGAACCGTCCCGTGCGGCGCCGTCCGCTCCAGCCAGCAAGTCTTCCAGTTCCTTCAGCGGCTCGCGCGCAGCCAGCTTGGACTGCAGGTAGTTCACCTGGAGCTCGGCCACGCAGCGCATTAAATCCACCTGCGCCTGCCTCGACGCGGGGGTATCGAGCCATTGGGCGAGTGCCGTCGGGGTCAGGCGGTCCGTACGGGCCGCATGGGCCTGCAGCGCCTGCCGGCGCGCCTCGCGGGGCTTGTGGCCGGTCAGCAGGGACTTGCCGTAGGCCATCCCGCCACGCACCAGGGCCCGGGCCTCACGCGCAGCGGAGTGCTTGCGCGAAGGGGCTGCAGGCGGGGTCTCGTCGGTGGACCGGCCCTTGTCCCGGTAGTGCTTCCGCAGGTCCGTGGCGGCATCCCGCAGGAAGCCACCCAGCGCCCGTTCCCGGCCATCAGTGGCGGCGTAGAGTACGCTGCGCAGCAGGAATCCGGCCGGCTCGGCGCCCCCTGCCTCGGAGGCGATTTCGGACACCCCGGATGCGAAGCTGGACCGCGCGGAGTGGAACTCCGACTCCCCGCCATCGGCCTGCAGTTCCGGCCCCTCCACAGCGGCAGCCGCGCGCTCGCCCGGCACGGGCGCGGTCTGCAGGAGGTCGGCCATGGAGAGAAAGGCACGGTCGATGCCCACGGCGTCTCCGCGTTCATAGTCCCGGTAGCGCTTGAGCTTGCCATGCGTGAGAAAGAACTGGTGCGATCCCACGCCCATCGTGACGGCCCCCACCAGCCCCGCGCCGATCAGCAGCGCGAGCCCCACGGGCCCCGCGGCGCCGGCGCCCGCGACCGCCGCGATCCCCACGCCCACCTTGGCGGCCGTGCTCGCCGTATAGGTCACACCACCCGCGACGAAACCCTTGTTCCAGTTGTTGAAGCCGTTCACGAAGCGCTTGCGCTGATCGAACTTGGTCTTCAGGAAATCGTGATAGCGCTGTGCATCGGGACCGAGGCGCTGGGCGTCCATGCCCGCGAGGAACTCGCTGACGCGCGAGAAATCTGCGCGGAACCGTTTCTTCTCGGCGCGCGACTGGTGCAGGAAGACGCCGCCCACCACCGACGCCATCACGCTCGCCGCCGGTCCCAGGACGTAGCCGCCTGCGATGGTGGCAGCCGAGGCCGCGCCCGCGGCTGCCGCACTGTGCGCGACCAGTCCGCTGGCGTTGGCGCTGCCGGCGCCGATCGCCAGGCCCGCGTGGACCGAAGTCTCCACCGCCGTCTTCGCGAAGATGAGGCTGGCCGAAGCGAGCGTCGATGCGGCCACGCGGCCATCGTGGCGGTTGAGTTGCTGCAGATGGGCCACGTCGTCGATCGCCTGGCCGATCGCGTGCGACTGGGCACGGCCGGCGGGATGCGCCGGGTCTTCGTCCAGCACGGGGGCCAGCACCTCGCGGCGCTGCTGCAGGGCCTCCTTGAGGTGGCGAAGCTCCTTGCGCTGCTCGGAGACCTCGCGCAACTCCCGGTAGCCGGCATGGATCGCCATGGCCGACAGCGGCAGCATCGCCCCGCCCAGGCCGAGGGTGGTCGCGAGATCGCCCACCCCGCCGGGCGTGCCCTCTTCCGCGAACGCATGCATCGGGCCATGGTGCTCGCCTGCCCCGTGGACTTCGCCATGGCGGCCCGCGGATTCGGTGCCGGCGCCATGCTCCGCGGCAGGCTGCTCGGGCCCGTGGGCGGGAGGATGGCCGTCCACGCCGCCGGAAGAGGCGCCGTCACCGGGGGCTTCGGCACCGCCCTCGGGCTTGCCTCCTTCCTTCGCCAGCTCGCTGGCTTTCTCGGACACGCCATGCAGCGGGTCGGTGAAGTACTTCGCGGCAGCCACGAGGTTCGACCCCGCCTCTTCCGCATCGACGATCGCGAAGGAGGCCAGCTCGGGATGGCCTTCAGGCCCGGGCGCGTGCCCTGAAAGGCTCCGGGCCTGCCGCAGGGAGGCCAGGCCCAGCGGCCAGCCCGCTGAAGTGGTTTTCGCCGGTCTTTCCGGCACGGGGCCCCTGCGGGGTCCGGAACGATCCGTCCGGGGGCCGGACGGCGGGGCAGCAAGCGGTTGCACTCTCATGCGTTGAATCAAGAGCAGAAGGCCCGGAGCATCCTGCGCCCACCGCAAGAGCACGCTCCCGGACAGGAACATCCGGACAGGAAACCGAAGCCCGCGCCGCCGGGCGGCTGCGCGTATGCTCGGCCCATGGGTGAATTCGATCTGATCGCGCGCTATTTCCACCGCCCCGTGCGCCGCGCGGCCCTGGGCGTGGGCGACGACTGCGCGCTGCTCTCGCCAGCCGCCGGCATGCAGCTCGCGGTGTCCAGCGACATGCTGGTGGAAGGCCGGCACTTCTTCGCCGATGTCTATCCCGCGCACCTGGGCCACAAGGCCCTCGCGGTGAACCTGTCGGACCTCGCGGCCTGCGGCGCACGGCCGCTGGCCTTCACGCTGGCGCTGGCGCTGCCCCGCGCCGACGAGGCCTGGCTGCAGGGCTTTTCGGAAGGCCTGCTGGCCCTGGCCGACGAACATGGCTGCGAACTGGTGGGCGGGGACACCACACAGGGCCCGCTCAACATCTGCATCACGGTGTTCGGCGAAGTGCCCGCGGGCCAGGCCCTGCTGCGCAGCGGCGCCCGGCCGGGCGACGACCTGTGGGTGAGCGGCCACCTCGGCGATGCACGCCTGGCGCTGGATGCACTGCAGGGCAAAATGCCGGTGCAGTTGCCGCCGCAGGTGCTGGCGCAGGCACGCGAGCGGCTGGAGCGGCCCACGCCGCGGGTGGCGCTGGGACAGGCATTGCGCTGCGTGGCCAGCAGCGCCATCGACGTGAGCGATGGGCTCGTGGGCGACCTGGGCCACATCCTGCAGGCGTCGGGCGTGGGCGCGCGCATCGACACCACGCTCGCCCCGCAGCTCATGGCGGCCTGCGACGGGCATGCCCCCGACCATCTTCCCTACGGCCGGGAAAACATGCTGCGCTGCGTGCTGGCCGGGGGCGACGACTACGAGCTGCTGTTCACCGCGCCCCCGGGCCGGCGCGCGCAGGTCGAGGCCGCTGCCCGCCAGGCGGGAACGCGCGCCACCTGCATCGGCGCCATCGAGGCCGGGCACGGCCTGCGGCTGCTCGATGCGCAGGGCCGGCCCATGGCCGCGCAGTACCTGGCCTTCGACCACTTCCGCTGACCGCGCATGGCGGGGGCGCTGCTAGCATTGCCCTCCCCAGTCCCAACGAGAGAGAAGGAGCGCGGATGTCCTCTGCATGCCCGGGCGCGGCCGGTTCCACGCATTCCGCGCTGTTCGCGCGCCCCGTCCCGCCGCCGCGGCGCATCGGCATGCGCGGCACGGCTGCCGCCTGCCTGTGGCTTGTGGCGGCCGGCATGGCCTGTGCGCAGGAGCGCCCCTCCGTGGTGGCATCGCGCATCACCCAGGTGACGGTGGCGCCGGGCATCGCCACGATCGAGCGCAGTGCGCGCATCGCCGCGGGCGCACGCGGGGCCACCTTCGCCTGCCTGCCCGCCAGCCTGGACCCGGACAGCCTGCAGATCAGCGCGGATGCCGGCGTGCGCGTGGGCGAATTCAAGGTCACCACCGAAGACCGCGACGTGGCGGCCGGCTGCGCGAGCCCGCTGGACGACCGCGTCCGGGCGCTCGAAGACCAGATCGCGGGTGTGCAGGCCGAGATCGCGGCGCTGCGGCGCGCAGACCGGTACCTCGACCACCTGGCCGGCGGCGGTGGCTCCGACGGAGCCCCACGGGACGGCCAGGGCATCCCGCCGGCGGCTGCTGCCACCGTGGCGCCGGCCATTCCCGCCGCCCAGATCCCGGCCACGGCCGAGGCGCTGCGCAGGACGTCGGCCGACACCCTCGTGCGCCTGCAACCGCTGCAGCGCCGCCAGGAAGCGCTGGAGCGCGACCTGAAACCGCTGCGCGCCGAACGCGACCGCACGGCGGGCGGGCCACGGGCCAGGGCGATCTCCGTGGCCGTGAACCTCGCCACCGACCGGGACGCCGGCCTGCGCCTGTCCTACCAGGTGCGCGGCCCCGGCTGGCAACCTGCCTACCGCGCGCGGCTGGACACCGCCACGGGGGCGGTGGTGCTCGAGCGGCTGGCCATCGTCGCGCAGCGCAGCGGCGAAGACTGGAACGACGTGCGGCTCGCGCTCACCACCCAGGCCCCCGCGCGCGCCACCGCGGGGCCGCGGCCCGGCACCTGGACGGTGGACGTGGCGCAGCCGCCGGAGCCGCAGAGCCGGCTCGCACGGCTGCCGGCGCCGGCAGCGCCGGTAGCGCCCGCGCCGGCCTCCATGGCGGAATCCGCCGACGCCGCGGAAGAACCCCTGCCCCGCTTCGACGTCACGGCCCTGGCCGGCAGCTACGCGACGCGCTTCGAGGTGCCGCAGCGCCTGAGCGTGCCCGCGAGCGGGCAGCGCACCACGCTGCTGCTGGGCACGCACGACGCCGCGGCCCGCCTCGTCACGCGCACCGTGCCCGCGCAGCGCGAAACCGCCTACCTGGTGGCGGAGATCGCGCCGCCCGCCGGCCCCTGGCCGGCTGGAACCGTCGGCCTGTACCGCGATGGCGCCTTCGTGGGCCAGGGCCGGCTGGACTTCGCCTCGGCCACGGATGCGGGCAGCCCCGGCGGGCGCACGGTGCCGCTGTGGTTCGGCCCGGACGACCTCGTGCGCGTGCAAGCCGAGGCGCCCCGCACCACGACCGGCACCGCCGGTTTCACGGGCGCCACCGTGGAGCGCCGCACCCAGCTCGCCTACCGCATCGAGAACCGCCACACCACCCCGATCACGCTCCAGGTGATCGACACCGCCCCCGTGTCGCGCAACGCGAAGATCGAGGTCGAGTCCCGCTATGCGCCGCCACCGCTCACCACCGCCTGGGAAGGCACGGCCGGTACCGTCGCCTGGCAGCAGCCCCTGGCGCCCGGCGCCGAGGCGCGCTTCACGGCGGAACACGTGGTGCGCCATGGCAAGGACGTGGAACTGAACGAGAGCCGCCGATGAACGCATTGCCTCCCCTGCCCGCAGCCGGCGCGGCTGCCCCCCCCCGCAGGGCCAGCGCCTCCTTCATGCGGTCCCACCCGGCGCACTGGATCGCCCTGGGCTTCGGCGCAGGCCTCTCGCCACGCGCGCCCGGCACCGTGGGCACGGCCTGGGCGTGGCTGGCCTACCTGGTGCTGCAGCATTGGCTGTCCCCCCTGCAGATCGGCGGCCTCATCCTGGCCGGCACGCTCGTGGGCTGGTGGGCCTGCACCACCACCGCCCGCCACCTGGGCGTGGCCGACCCGGGGTGCGTGGTATGGGACGAGATCGTGGCGTTCTGGTGCGTGCTCTGGCTGGCGATGCCCATGGGCTTCTGGGGACAGTGCGCGGCGTTCGCGCTGTTCCGCTTCTTCGATGCCGCCAAGCCCGGGCCCGTGGCCTGGGCGGACCAGCTGTTCAAGGGCTTCGGCTGGCGCGGCGGCTGGGGCATCCTCTTCGACGACTTCGTGGCCGCCTTCTGCACGCTGTTCGCCATCGCGCTCGGGAGGGTGCTGTGGTGAGCACCGACATCGCCTTCCTCGCGCAGGCACTCGCGGAACGCGGCTGGATGATGGCCACGGCCGAAAGCTGCACCGGCGGCATGATCGCCGGCGCATGCACCGACCTGGCCGGATCGAGCCAGTGGTTCGAGCGCGGCTTCGTCACCTATTCCAATGCCGCCAAGACCGAATTGCTGGGCGTTCCGGCGGCGCTCATCGACACGCACGGCGCCGTGAGCGAACCCGTGGCCCGCGCCATGGCGGAAGGCGCCGTGCGCCACTCCCGCGCCCAGGCAGCGCTGTCCGTGACCGGCGTGGCCGGCCCTGCGGGCGGCAGTGCCGCGAAGCCCGTGGGCACCGTCTGGTTCGGCTGGCACGTGGGCGGTACGACACACAGCGAAATGCGCCGCTTCCCCGGCGACCGGGCGGCGGTGCGCTCGGCCGCCCGCGACCATGCGATCGCGGGGCTCGCCAGGCTGCTGCGCTGACCGCACCGGAACGGGCTTCCACCCGCTGCGCTCAGCGCGGGCCCGTTTTTCCGTCCCCCCCTCTCCCTCGCCCGGCATCGCCTTCAGCCATGCCGCGGGAACGCACGCCTACGCACCATGTGTGAAGAAAACATGCTCAGCCCATCAGCAAATGATGAATGCGACGCATGTCCATAGGACGAGGTAGTGAAATTCATGAATTCCAAAAGCTGATGAGCAAATATTTCAGATTCATTCCAGACTGGGAGCACAAAGACGACTACTTTCCGCCGGAGGTACCCCATGGCCGCCAGTGCCCGCTCCCTCACCGTGTCCCAGCGCCTGCTCATCGCTTTCGGCCTGGTGATCGCCATCTTCATCGCCGTGGCCGCCAGCGCGCTCGTCACCAGCCGCAGCCTCGCGGAAGCGGAATCGTGGAACGAGCACACCTACCAGGTGCTCGACCGCTCCAACACCCTGCTCGGCAGCATGGTCAACATGGAGACCGGCGCCCGCGGCTTCCTGCTCAGCGGGGATGAGAAGTTCCTGGAGCCCTGGACCAGCGGCGCCCAGGAATTCAACAAGACGCTCCCCGACATCAAGGCCCTCACGGCCGACAACCCCGTCCAGCAGCGGCGCCTGGATGACATGAAGGCCCGGGAGAACGAATTCACATCCGTGATGTCCGGGCTGATCCAGGAGCGGCGTGACGTCGCGGCGGGCAGCAAGGCCATGCCGGACTTCATCGCGCAGTTCGCCCAGGGCAAGGACAAGGCCGCCATGGACGGCTTCCGGGCACTGCAGAAGGAGCTGGACCAGGCGGAATCCAGCCTGCTGGCCGAGCGCAAGGCGGGAGCCGACCGGATGCGCGGCATCAATACCGCCGTGATCCTGGCCGGATCCGCCCTGGCCGTGGCACTGGCCGGCGCGCTGGGCCTGTGGGTCACCCGCTCCATCACGCGCCAGCTGGGCGGTGAGCCCGACTACGCGAGCGGCATCGTGCGGCAGATCGCGCAGGGCAACCTCGCGGTGGACGTGGAGACCCGCTCCGGTGACCAGTCCAGCCTGCTGGCCGGCATGAAGGACATGCGCGACCAGCTGGCCCGCGTGGTCGGGCAGGTGCGGCAGAGCAGCGACTCCATCGCCACGGGCAGCACGCAGATCGCCACCGGCAACGCCGACCTGAGCCAGCGCACCGAAGAGCAGGCGTCCAACCTGCAGCAGACGGCCGCCTCCATGGAGCAGCTGACGGCCACCGTGAAGAACAACGGCGACACCGCCCGGCAGGCCACGCAACTGGCGAACTCCGCCAGCGAGGTCGCCGAGCGCGGCGGCACGGTGATGGGACAGGTGGTGAGCACCATGGGCTCCATCTCCGACTCCAGCCGCAAGATCTCGGACATCATCGGCGTCATCGACGGCATCGCCTTCCAGACCAACATCCTGGCGCTCAATGCCGCGGTGGAGGCGGCCCGCGCCGGTGAGCAGGGCCGCGGCTTCGCGGTGGTGGCGAGCGAAGTGCGCAGCCTCGCGCAGCGCAGCGCCGACGCCGCCAAGGAGATCAAGGCACTCATCTCCACCAGCGTGGAGAAGGTGGAAGCCGGCAGCCAGCAGGTCGAGGAAGCCGGCCGGACCATGGCCGACATCGTCACCCAGGTCAAGCGCGTGAACGACCTGATCAGCGAAATCAGCGCCGCCACCCAGGAACAGGCCCAGGGCATCGGCCAGGTGAGCGATGCGGTGAGCCAGCTCGACCAGGTGACGCAGCAGAACGCCGCGCTGGTCGAGGAAAGCGCTGCCGCCGCGGACAGCCTGCGGGCCCAGGCCGGCAGGCTCGTGGATGCGGTGAGCCAGTTCCGCCTGCACCACGACCAGGGCCTGCCGGCCCCGGTGGCCGCACCACGCGCCGCCGCGGCACCGGCGGCAAGGGTCACCCTGCCTGCCGCCAGGCCGGCCCCGGCACGGGTGCCTGCCGCGCCACGCGCTCCGGCCGTGGCGGCCCGCCGACCCGCACCTGCACCCGTGCCCGCAAAAGCCCCCGCGCCTTCGCTGGCCCTGGCGGGCAGCTCGAGCCAGGACGACTGGACGAGCTTCTGACGATCAGGGTCCGCCCACGCGCTCCACGAGGCCGGCGCTGGCCTCGTTCATTCCCACCACCTCCACCGGGCAGCCGTGGTGCCGCAGCCGCATCACCACCTTGTCCAGGGCGGCCACGGCGGTCACGTCCCAGAAGTGGGCGCGAGAGACGTCGATGCGCACCGCGCGGCCTTCGGCGGCCAGGACGTCGAAGGCATCGATTAACGCATCGGCCGACGCGAAGAACACCTGGCCCGACACGCGCCAGGTGCGCAGGCCGGTGGCGCGATCATCCTCTGCGCGTATGTCGAGCAGGCGCGCCACCTTGAAGGCGAAGAACACGCCGCTCAGCACCACCCCCACGGCCACGCCGGCCGCCAGGTTGTGGGTGGCGAGCGTCACCGCCACGGTGGCCAGCATCACGACACTGGAGGTCCGGGGGTGGCGCACCAGGGTGCGCAGCGAGTTCCAGTCAAAAGTGGAGGCCGACACCATCACCATGATCGCCACCAGCGCGATCACCGGCACGCGCGAAACCCAGTCCTTGAGCGCCACCATCAGCACCAGCAGGAACACGCCCGCGAACAGGGTGGACAGGCGCCCGCGGCCACCGTATTTCACATTGCCCACCGCCTGCCCGATCATTCCGCAGCCCGCGATGCCACCGGTCAGGCTGGCCGCGATGTTCGCCAGGCCCAGCCCGGCACACTCGCGGTTCTTGTCGCTGGGCGTGTCGGTCATCTCGTCCACCACCGCGGCGGTGAGCACGGATTCGAGCAGGCCCAC
Source organism: Paracidovorax avenae (assembly GCF_040892545.1). Taxonomy (NCBI): domain Bacteria; kingdom Pseudomonadati; phylum Pseudomonadota; class Betaproteobacteria; order Burkholderiales; family Comamonadaceae; genus Paracidovorax; species Paracidovorax avenae. Next base: position 541,832 of record NZ_CP156079.1, on the reverse strand, counting down.
GAAGGCGATCGCGAGTGCCGGCAACGCGATGATGCGCAGCGTCTCCAGCGCGAACGGCACGCCGGGCAAAGCAAAGGCGGGCAAGGCGTCCGGAAGCCTGCCGAGATCGGCCACGGTGGGCAGCGGCAGGCCGGCCGCGGAGGCCAGCGCCGTGAGTGCCACGACGCAGACCAGCGGCGACGGAATGGCGGTGAACACACGCCAGCCCAGCCACGCGCCCAGGCGCGGCAGGCCGTAGATGATGGCCAGGCCCAGCGCCAGCATGCCCCAGGTGGCTGGCCCGGCGCCCCGCAGGTGGGGCAGCTGGGCCGAGAAGATGAGCACGGCCAGCGCATTCACGAAACCTGTGCGCACCGAGCTCGAAACGAAGCGCACCAGCACGCCCATGCGCAGCAGGCCGAAGGCCACCTGCACGGCCCCTGCCAGCAGCCCCGCGGCGAACAGGTAACCCACGCCATGGGACTGCACCAGCGGCGCGGCCACCAGCGCCACCGACCCGGCAGCCGCCGACACCATGGCCGGACGCCCGCCCGCGAAGGCGATCACGATGCTGATGACGAACGAGGCGAAGAGCCCCACGGACGGATCGACGCCCGCAACGAACGAAAACGCGATCACCTCGGGAATGAGCGCGAACGTGGCGACCGCGCCCGCCAGCAGCTCACGCGGAATGCTGGGCGCCCACTCCGCGCGCAGGCGGGACCTCAGCTTCCGCAGCACTTCTTGTATTTCTTGCCGCTGCCGCAGCTGCACGGATCGTTGCGGCCCGGCGTGTCCGCGCGGCGCACCGATTCGACGCGCGGACCCATGCTCTTCCAGAGCTGGCGCAGGTCATAGACCGCCCAGATCGCCTCGCCGAACACCTCCAGCCGGTCCTCGCTCACGCTGGGCGGGCCATCCTCCGCATACATGTTGTGCTCGGGGCGCCCGGTGTCGTCCTCGGTCAGCGCGACGATGTGGTCGAGCGCGCCGTCCAGCCACTGCGCGGCCTCCTTGTCGCGCGGCGCGGCCCACTCCTCGGGCCAGTTCTCCACGGCGAACATGAAACCCAGCGCCCAGACCTGCCCGAACGAAGGCACGTCCTGCCCGGCCATCTCGGCGCGCTCCTCCTCGGGCAGGCAGGCGATCGCGCCGCGCATGTCCATCACCTCGGGCTGGAAGGCACGGTCGTCCTCCAGCGACTCCACCGTGTCCTCGAGCTGGCCCGCCACCTCGTTCCAGCGGCGCATCCACAACTCGACGAAGCGTGCCTGCTGCGCATCGTCCTGGAAGGCCGGCAGTCGCGGCAGCGCCTCCCCTTCGGCCACCATGTCCATCGGACCGCCGTCGTCCAGCAACATGGGCAGGTATTCGGCCGGTGCAATGGCGCGGCGCGTGCAGACGAGCGCCGTGAGGAAACCGTCGCAGAATTCCCACTGCGGGATTTCCTCGGCGCGCGAACGCAGATCGTCGAGCAGTGCGTCCAGCTCATCGAGGTCGTCGTTGCTGAGCGCGGGAACGGCGCCGGAGGCATCGGCGGCGGGGGCGTGGGGATCGGTCATCGGGGACTCCTGGCCGGCGCGCACGCGCGGGCAGGCCGTATTTTGAAGAAGATGGGGAAAAAGGCGGACAGCGGCGGGCCGGCCCATCGCTCTATGATGCCGCCGCGGCGGACAGGATTGCCCGCCTTGCGCATTCCAAGGCGGCGAGTGTAGCCGCGCCCCCTGACGCCCCTGTTTCCCCTCGTCCAGTCCATGCCCGCCCTTCCGCCAGATCCGGCGCCCCCGTCCTCCCCTGCCCGGCCCACGCACCACGCCGCGCCCACAGATTGGGACGCCTTCCTGCGCGAGCGGCTGCCCTCCCAGGTGCATGCGGTGGAGAGCCACATCGCGGCGGACGGAACGCGGGTGTGGCTCAAGCGCGCCGCCCCGGTGCGCGGGCCCGGCCGGCACCGCGCCATGGCCCTGCTCGCCGGAATGCTGGGCCTGCCCGTGCTGCGGCCCGTGCCCACGCCGGGCGGAGCCGAGGGCATCGCCACCGAAGTGCGGCGGCTGCATGCCTTCTCGGCCCTGGGGCTGCGCGTGCCCGAGGTGCTGGCCTATAGCGCCGAGGGCCTGCTCACCCTGGACCTGGGCCGCCCGGAGGTGGACACGCACTCCCTGGGCAACGAGATCGAACACCACCTCGGGGACGGCCCGGAGGCCGTGCTCGTGCTCTGGCGCCAGGGCCTGGCAGCGATCGCGCAGGTGCATGCGCGCGGCACCTGCCTCAGCCAGGCCTTCGCGCGCAACCTCGTGCGCTGCCCGGACGGCGTGGTGGGCTACCTGGACTTCGAGGACGACCCGGCCGCCACCCTGCCACTGCCCGTCTGCCAGGTGCGCGACCTGCTGTGCTACGCCCACTCCACCGCGCTCTATCTGCGTGCATCGGACGCGCTGGTCCCCGCGCGCGCCGAAGCCGCCGCATGGACGGCCGCCCATGGTCCGCAATTCCGGCTGACCATGGAGCAGGCGCTGCGCCGCCTCGCCTGGCTGCGCCGCCTCCCCCAGGACCGCCGCTGGGGCCGCGACGTGCAGCGCATACGCGCTGCCTACGACCTGCTCGCTCCGTAGCACCGCGATCGCGCGGCGGCGTGGCAGGTCGGGGGCGTTTCCGTAATGCCCCGTGGGCGGCGTCCGACAGGCTACGGCAGAGCCCGCCGCATATCGTGCGGACAAGCGCTCCCGCCCCGTTCCGCCCCCGCCACGCATGCCTTCATCCGCCACCGCCGCCGCGCCGCTGCCCACCGCCGCCGACCCCGATCCGAAGGCCGGTGCCGGCGCCCGGGCACCGGCCCTCTCCCTGGCCGCCTGGCGGCAATTCATGGCCGTCGCCAGGCCCTACTGGCTGGGCGACCGCAAGTCCGCGGCCTGGTCGCTGATGGGCCTGCTGATCCTGCTCATGCTGCTGGAAACGCACCTGGCCGTGCGGCTCATCGACCGCACGGGGGAGATGACCTCCGCGCTGGCCGCACAGGACCGGGACCGCTTCTGGGACGCGGTGCGCACCTGCCTCATCGTGCTGGCCTTCGCCGTGCCGGTCTATGCCTTCTACTACTACATGCGCGATGCATTCGCGAACCACTGGCGCCGCTGGCTGACCCACCGCTTCCTGGACGGCTACCTCGGGCGCCGCCGCTACTACGAACTGAATGCGGAAGGCACGGTGGACAACCCCGACCAGCGCATCAGCGAGGACATCAACAGCTTCACCGGCCGTTCCACGCATTTCCTGCTGATCTTCATCGGCGCCATGATGCAGCTGGTGGCGTTCAGCGCGGTGCTGTGGTCCATCTCGCAGGCGCTGGTCGCGTTCCTGGCGGTCTATGCGCTCGTGGGCACGGTGGTGGCGCTCTACGTGTTCGGCGCCCCGCTCATCCGCCTGAACTTCTGGCAGCTGCGGCGCGAGGCGGATTTCCGCTTCGGGCTCATGCGCCTGCGGGAGAACGCCGAATCCATCGCGTTCTACCGCGGCGAGGCCCAGGAGCGCGCCCAGCTGGATCGCAGTTTCCAGGCCGTATTCAACAACTACGCCCGCCTCATCAAGCGCCAGCGCTCGCTGAACCTGTTCCAGCGGGCCTTCAGCCAGCTCACCCTGGTCATCCCCAGCATCATCCTGGCCGACGCGGTGCTTTCGGGCGACATGGAAGTGGGCCGCGCCATCCAGGCAGGCGGCGCTTTCGCGGCGGTGCTGGCCTCGGTGTCGCTGATCGTGGACAACTTCGAAAGCCTGAGCCGGTTCGTCGCGGGCATCGGCCGGCTCGACACCCTGCGCGAGGCCCTGCTGGAAGCCCCCACGGAACGCAGGACCCCCGAGCCCATGGAGCCGGAAGCTGCCTCCGCCGCACGCCGGCAGCGGCGCGAGCAGCGCCGTGCGCGCCGGCGGGGCGGCGCCCCATCCACCGCAACCGCTGCTGCGGCCGCTCCGGTGGCCTCGCTGTCACCGGAGGCATCCGGCCAGATCGAAGCCCGTGAAGGCGCGCGTTTCGCCGTCGAAGGACTGGACCTGTACACGCCCCGCTTCTCGCGCCTGCTGGTGCGCGATCTCTCCCTGGACCTGCAACCGGGCGACGCGTTGCTCATCACCGGCGCCAGCGGCTGCGGCAAAAGCTCGCTGCTGCGCGCCCTCGCCGGCCTGTGGCGCGACGGCAGGGGAGTGGTGCACCACCCGCCCATGGACAGCGTGTTCTTCCTGCCGCAGCGGCCGTACATGCAGCCGGGCACGCTGCGCAGCCAGATGATCTACCCCGCCCGCGCCACCGATCTTGCGGACGAGCAGTTGCTGGAAGTGCTCGAAGCCGTGCAGTTGCCCGACCTCGCCGGCCGCGTGGGGGGACTGGACGCCCTGCGCGACTGGGAGAAGGAGTTGTCCATCGGCGAGCAGCAGCGGCTGGCCTTCGCGCGGGTGCTGGTACGGCAGCCCCGTACCGTCATCCTGGACGAAGCCACCAGCGCGCTGGACAGCGCCAACGAGGCGGCCCTCTACGAGCGCGTGCGGGCCAGCGGGGCCTCCGTCATCAGCATCGCACACCGGCCGGCCGTGCTGGCCCACCACACCCACGTGCTGGTGCTCACGGGCGACGGCGGCTGGTCCCTGCACCCCGCGGAGGGCTTCCAGTTCGATGAGCGGTGAAACACGCCGGTGCCGCGCTCACGCGGCTTCCGGCTGCGCGGCCTCCAGCACCAGGGCCGTGGCCACGTGCGCATCCATGTTCAGCAGCCGCTTGCGCATGCAGAGCACCGCCTTGTCCTTCGACAGCAGGATGGCGCGGTGGGCCGCCGCGAGGTCGATGAACTTCTGGTCGTCCGCGTCCTTGCAGACATAGGCCACGCGCGGCGCGATCTCCACCAGGCGCGCCTGGGCATCGAACGCCGCGAGCACCTGCGCGGCGTCCACCCGGTAGAAGTCCATGCGTTCCACGATGTGCGCGTAGGCCAGCACGCGCTCGAGTTCGTCGCGCATGACCTGCGTGGCGATCCACGCCAGCCGGCCCTGGGCCAGCAATTGCCGCAGCGGCCCCGTGCGCGGGTCGGAAAAGATCAGCAGGTCCAGGGCCACGTTGGTGTCCACCACCACGCGACGCACCGGTTCGCCCTCCGCGGCCTGCGCGGGCAGGCGCAGCTCAACCGGCATGGTCCCGGCCCGCATCCGCGGCGCTTCCCGGGCCGGCAGGCGCATCCGCCGCCGGCGACGCTCCCCCCTCCGCCCGGTGGCGCACGGCCCCCTGCACCATGTCGAAACGGAACAGCCGGCATTCGATCGGCCCGTTCCACATCGGCACGCGGCGCGATTCCTTCAGGCGCATCTTGCCGGGCAGTTTCAGGTCGGGCGTGAGCATCCAGGCCTGCCAGCCCGCATAGTGCTTCTTCCAGTGCGCCGCCAGCTGCAGGAAGAAATCCCCGCCATCCTCCGTCTGCGCGGTCTCCCGGCCGGCGCGCTCGACCACGCCCATGCGTTCTCGCGCGCTGCGCCCTGCCGTGCCGGCCGCGGCAATGCGCTCGCCATAGGGCGGGTTGAGCAGCATCACGCCCGGCCGGTCGCCGGGCGGCATGCGCTGCAGCGCATCCCCGCCGCGCAGCTGCACCGCCCTGGCGACGCCTGCGCGCTCGGCATTGCGCTGCGCGAAATCCACCATGCGGTGCGACACGTCGCTGCCGAATACCGGTACGGCCGCCGGGACGATGCCGCCTTCCGCCTCATCGCGAAGCGCATTCCAGACGTGCGCCTGGAAGGGCAGCAGCTTCTCGAAGGCGAAGCGCCGGCGCAGGCCGGGGGGAATGCGGCAGGCCATCTGCGCGGCCTCGATGGCGATCGTGCCGCTGCCGCAGCAGGGGTCGTACAGCGGCACGGGCGCGTCGCCCAGCGGATCCCAGCCGCTGGCGGCGATCATGGCCGCAGCGAGCGTTTCCTTGAGCGGCGCATCCCCCTTGTCCTCCCGCCAGCCGCGCTTGAACAGCGGCTCGCCCGAGGTGTCGATGTAGATCGTGGCCTGGTCCGTGGTGAGGTGCAGGTGGATGCGCACGTCGGGCCGCTGCGTGTCCACGTCGGGCCGCACGCCGCCGGCTTTCGCGCGGAAACGGTCGGCCACCGCGTCCTTCACGCGCAACGCCGCGAAGTTCAGGCTCTGGAGCGGGCTGTGCTGGGCAGTGACATCGACGCGGAAGCTCTGGCGCGGAGTGAACCAGATCTCCCAGGCAACCTCGGACGCGATGGCGTAGAGATCGTTCTCGGAGCGGTACATCCGCTCGGCCAGGTGCACCAGCACCCGTTGCGCGAGGCGGCTGTGCAGGTTCAACCGCAACGCCTCGCGCCAGGACGCCCGGGCCAGCACGCCGCCGCGGCCCGTGAGCAGGTCGTGCCCGGTGAGGCCAGTGATACCGTGGACCTCGTCGGCGAGGAAGCCCTCCACGCCGGCGGCGCAGGGCAGAAAGATTTGCAATGAATTCATAACGCAGGCGAGAGGATACGCCTTGCAGGGAAAGCGAACGCCGGCGTTTATTTTTCGCCTAGCAGAACGATCGTTTCAATCTGTTGATAAAGTTCAACAATTGACGATAACCAGGCGATCCCCCTTCCCACAGGCCTTCTTTCCGGAGTCCGTCGATGTTCCATAGCCTTCGCGCCCGCCTCATCGGGATCTGCATCGCCATCACCGCCCTGTCGCTCATCGCACTGGCGCTGGCCACCTTCTTCGTCGTGCGGGGCAATACGCTTTCAGGCCTGGACGAACGCATCGGCCAGCTCACGCGCCTGCATGCCAGCGAACTGGCCGAGTGGGTCAGGGAAAAGCAGCGCATCACTTCTTCGCTGAAAACGGCCGTCGGCCAGGCCGAGCCGGTGCCCTTCCTCCTCGCAGCCAAGCAGGCCGGCGCGTTCGACGACACCTACTTCGTCTATGCCGACAAGCGCAACATCTTCGCGCACCCCATGCCGGAGGGATATGACGGCACCGCCCGCCCCTGGTACAAGCAGGCCGTCCAGACTGGCGGGCCGGCCCTCACGCCCGCCTACGTGGACGCCAGCACGGGCAAGCTCACCATCAGCTTCGTCGAGCCCGTCGGTCCCGCCGGTCAACCCACCGCCGTCATCGGCACCGACATGCACCTGGACACCGTGACCCGCAAGGTCAACGCGATCCACCCCATGGAGAAGAGCTTCGCCTTCCTGCTGGACGGGCAGGGCAACATCCTCGCCCATGCCAAGGCGGAACTGGCCCTGAAGCCCGTCACCGCGATCTCCTCCACCCTGGACGGCGCGCAGCTCACACGGCTCGCTGCGGACGGCGAAAGCGCCGACATCTCCATCGACGGAGCCCCCACCATGCTCTACGCCGCGAAGGTGGAGGGCACGCCCTGGATCCTGGCCATCGCCATCGACCGCGCCGAGGCCACCCGCCCCGTGCGCGAACTCCTCAACGTCGCCATCGCCATCACCGTGCTGTGCGTGCTCGCCGCCGTCGGCCTGCTCACCTATGCCGTCAGCCGCCAGCTGCGCCGCCTCGCCGTCGTGCGCGACGCCCTGGAAGACATCGCCTCCGGCGAAGGTGACCTCACCCGCCGCCTCGACACCCACGGCAGCGACGAGCTCACCCAGATCGCCCGTGCCTTCAACCACTTCGTGGACAAGATCGCCGCCGTCCTCGTGCGCATCCGCGCCTCCGCCGAATCCGTGCGCCTGGCCACCAGCGAGATCGCCAGCGGCAACCAGGACCTCTCCGGCCGTACCGAGCAGCAGGCCAGCTCCCTGGAGGAAACCGCCGCCGCCATGGAACAGCTCACCGCCACCGTCCAGCAGAACGCCGAGAACGCCCGCCAGGCCAAGCACCTGGCCGCCAACGCCTCGCAGATCGCCGCCCACGGCGGCACCGTCGTCGGCCAGGTCGTGCAGACCATGGGCGGCATCGATGCCTCCTCGCGCAAGATCGTGGACATCATCGGCGTCATCGACTCCATCGCCTTCCAGACCAACATCCTCGCCCTCAACGCCGCCGTCGAGGCCGCCCGCGCCGGCGAGCAGGGCCGCGGCTTCGCCGTCGTCGCCTCGGAGGTCCGCACCCTCGCCCAGCGATCGGCCACCGCCGCCAAGGAGATCAAGTCCCTCATCGACGACTCCGTCGCACAGGTCAACGCCGGCAGCCGGCTCGTGCAGGACGCCGGCTCCACCATGCAGGAAGTGGTCGAGAGCGTGCAGCGCGTCACCGCCATCGTCACCGAGATCAGCAACGCCAGCCAGGAACAGAGCACCGGCATTGCCGAGATCGGCGGCGCCGTCAGCCAGATGGACCAGAGCACCCAGCAGAACGCCGCCCTCGTCGAGCAGGCCACCGCCGCCGCGCAGTCGCTGCAGCAGCAGGCCCACCAGCTCGCCGACGCCGTCGCCGGCTTCAAGCTCGATGCCCACGGCTCCCACGCCCCGGTGTCCCGCCACCCGGCGCTCGGAGCGCCCGAGTAAGCGTCTGGGCAGGCGCCGTGGCAGCAGCGATGATGGGGGCATGGTGACATCCCCTTCCACCCCGCCCTCTCCCGCCGCAGCCAGTGCACGCCGCGCATCCCTGTCGCCCCGCGCCTGGCTGGCGCTCGCGGGCTGGCTGCTGCTGTGCTTCATCGCCGCGGGCATCGGCAGCGCGGCCTCGGTGCAGGCGCCGCAGTTCTATGCCCAGCTGGTCCAGCCGCCCTGGGCGCCGCCGCCCGGCGTCTTCGGCCCCGTCTGGAGCGTGCTCTACACCCTCATGGGCATCGCCGCCTGGCTGGTCTGGCGGGAACCTGCAGGCGCGGCACGGCGCCACGCGCTCGCGCTTTTCTGCGTCCAGCTGGCGCTCAACGCGCTCTGGAGCTGGCTGTTCTTCCAGTGGCACCTGGGCGCCTGGGCCCTGGCGGACATCGCCCTGCTCGGTGCCTGCGTGGCCGCCACGTTCGTGGCCTTCCTGCGCATGCGGCCGCTGGCGGGCCTTCTGCTGTTGCCCTACCTAGCCTGGATCAGCTTCGCCGGAGCCCTCAACTACGTCCTCTGGCGCATGAATCCCGGCCTGCTCGGCTGACACGGCCCCACCCGGGGGCCAGCCTTTACAGCGCCTTGCGCAGGTTGGCCGGCGCGATCTTCAGCGCCTCGCGGTACTTGGCGACCGTGCGGCGCGCGCACTCGATGCCCTGCTCCTTGAGCATCTCCGCGATCTGGCTGTCCGACAGCGGCTTGGCCGGGCTCTCCGATGCGACGAACTGCTTGATGAGCGCACGCACGGCCGTGCTGGACGCATTGCCGCCCGTCTCCGTGCCCAGCCCCGAGCCGAAGAAATACTTCAGCTCGTAGGTCCCCTGGGGCGTGGCCATGTACTTGGCCGTGGTCACCCGGCTGATGGTGGACTCGTGCAGTCCCAGCTCGTCGGCGATGTCGCGCAGCACGAGCGGCCGCATGGCCAGCTCGCCATGCACGAAGAAGTTCTTCTGGCGGTCCACGATGGCGCGCGAGACGCGCAGGATGGTGTCGAACCGCTGCTGGATGTTCTTGATGAACCAGCGTGCCTCCTGCAGCCGCTGCTGCAGCGCCTGGTGCCCCTCGCCGCCGCGGTTGCCGCGCAGCGCGCCAGCGTAGATGTCGTGCACGCGCAGCCGCGGCATGACGTCCGGATTGAGCTGCACCGTGAACGCATGCGCGGCCCCGCGGCCGCTGCTCTTCTTCACGATCACGTCGGGAACGATGATGTTGCGCTCGACCTGCGCGAAAGCCCGGCCCGGCCGGGGTTCCAGCCGTGCGATGAGCGCCATCGCCGCGCGCGTGCACTCCTCGCTGGCACCGCAGCCCTGGGCGAGCCGGCGCACGTCGCGCCGCGCCAGCATCTCCAGCGGCTGACTGCAGATGCGCAGCGCCGCCTGCAGCACTTCGGGTTCCGCATCGCCATCTTCCTGCAGGGCCCGCAGCTGCAGCGCCATGCATTCGCTCAGGCCGCGCGCGCCCACGCCCACGGGCTCCAGGCTCTGCAAGAGCCGCAGCGCCACCGTGAAGCGGTGCACCAGTTCCTCCACCTGCTCGGGGTCTTCCTCGCCCGCCAGGGCCACGGCCAGGGCTTCGAGCGACTCGTCGAGGTAGCCGTCGTCGTTCAGGGATTCGATCAGGAAGCGGAGCGCCGCGCGGTCCACCTCCGACAGGCGCAGCGACAGCGCCTGCCGGTGCAGGTAATCGGTAAGCGACTCGTGCTCGCGCGCGAGTTCGGTGGCGTCCGTGTCGTCCTCGTCCCCCATCTGGTTGCGGGTGCGTGCGGGCGCCTCGCCACCCCACTCGCCGTCGTCGGGCGCCATCTCGACGGTGCCGTCGCCCTCCCAGTCCGGCGCGTCGGGCACCTCCGGCGCGTCCGGGCCTTCGGATGCGCCCTCGCCGGGCGACGAGGCTGCCGCCTCCGTGGCCCCGCTGGCCGGCGTATAGAGGGACTCCTCCGCACCGCGGTCGGCATCGCTCACCGGCGCATCCGCCTGCGGCAACCCGAACTCCTCGCGCGGCGCCTCGTCCGGATTGCGCTCCAGGAAGGGGTTCTCGTCGAGCATCTGCTCGACTTCCTGCGACAGCTCCAGCGTGGACAGCTGCAGCAGCCGGATCGACTGCTGCAGTTGCGGCGTCAGCGCCAGATGCTGCGAGATGCGCAGCGACAGTCCCGGCTTCATCACATGCGGAAGTGTTCGCCGAGGTACACGCGGCGCACTTCGGCGTTGTCCACGATCTCCGAGGGAGTGCCCTGCGCGAGCACCCGGCCGTCGCTGATGATGAAGGCGTGGTCGCAGATGCCCAGCGTCTCGCGCACGTTGTGGTCGGTGATGAGCACGCCGATGCCGCGCGCCTTCAGGAAGCCGATGATGCGCTGGATCTCGATCACCGCGATCGGGTCGATGCCCGCGAACGGCTCGTCCAGCAGGATGAACCGCGGCTGGGTGGCCAGAGCGCGCGCGATCTCCACGCGGCGGCGCTCGCCGCCCGAGAGCGCGAGCGCGGGCGAGGCGCGCAGGTGGTCCACCCGCAACTCCTGCAGGAGCGCGGTGAGGCGCTCCTCGATTTCCTCGCGCGCGAGCGGCCGGCCGTCGTCGCCGCGCTGAAGCTCCAGCACGGCGCGCACGTTTTCCTCCACGGAGAGCTTGCGGAAGATCGAGGCCTCCTGCGGAAGGTACGACAGCCCCAGGCGGGAACGACGGTGGATCGGCATGTTCGCCACCGACTGCCCGTCGATGCGGATGTCACCGCCGTCGCTGCGCACCAGGCCCACGATCATGTAGAACGACGTGGTCTTGCCCGCGCCGTTGGGGCCGAGCAGGCCGACGACCTCGCCCTTCTGCACGACCATGGAAACATCCTTGACCACCTTGCGGGTGCCGTAGGACTTCTCGAGATGCATCGCCTCCAGGCGGCTCGGCGCGTCCGCTGCCGGTGCCGCCGCGGCGTCCGGTGGGTGGGAAACCGCCATGCTCACTTCGCTCCGTTGCCCAGTTCGTTGCTGCGGCGCAGCGTGGGAGCGGGCCCCGGTGCCGGAGCCGCCGCGGGTGCCGAAGCGGTCTCCTTGGGCGAGAGCACCGCACGCACGCGCCCGCCCGGCGTACCGGACGACGCGGCACCCGCGGGCGCGGTCTTCTGGCCGTCCACGGTGAAGACGTCGGTGGTGTTGTTGTAGACGATCAGCGCACCGGCCATCTCGTCGGTGAGGGTGGATTCGCGGTAGCGGCGCAGCTCCGCGCGGCGGATCAGGCGCACCAGGTCAGCCCGGCCGTCGTACTCGATCACCTCGCCCTCGCCCTCGACGAACTCGTCCGGGGCGCCGGGCGCGGTGTCGCGCTTCTGGCGGAAGAAGGCCCGCTTGCCAGGCTCGGCCGTCATGGTGCCGTACTGGAAGCCGTCCGGGTCCTGCCGCACGTCCAGCCGGGTGCCGCGCAGCACGATGGTGCCCTTGGTCACCACCACGCGCCCGGTGAACACGCTGGTCTGCTTGAGTTCATCGTGGCGCAGTGCGTCGGCCTCGATGTTCATCGGCTTGTTGCGATCGGCTTTTTCGGCCTGGGCAGGCCCCACGGCGAATGCCATGGACGCCAGCAGGAGGAGGGTGGGGAGGAGTCTGGGTCTCATAGAGGGCACGAATCTTGCAAAGATTGTAGTCCCCCGCTGCGGCAGCGCAGACGCCGGAAAGGAAAAGCCCGCCGGAGCGGGCTTTTTGCCGGGGCGGAGGGCGGCGCCCCTGGACGGGATGTCAGCCCTTGCGGGCCAGGCCCGCCAGGTATTCCACCACCTGCAGCACGTTCTGCATGCTGCCGGCCATGGTGCCGTCGGTGTAGAACCGGCCGGCCACGCCCATGGAGGGCACGCCCTCGACGCCGTACGCATCCTGCAGCTGGGCGGCCTTGCGCAGCTGGTTGGAGACGGTGAAGGAGTTGTAGACCTCCTTGAACTTGGCCACGTCCACGCCCTGCTTGCCGACCCATTCGAAGATCTGGTCGTCCTTGTTGAGGGGCAGCTTTTCCACGTGCACGGCGCGGAACACCTTGGCGTGCACCTCGGGCAGCTTGCCCATGCCCTCCAGGGCAAAATACAGCTTCTGCTGCGCGGCGAAGCTGGAATTGAAGGCCACCGGAACGCGGCGGATCACGAGGTCCTTCGGGGCGGACTTGATCCAGGCCTCGAGCGTCGGCTCGAAGGCGTTGCAGTGCGGGCAGCTGTACCAGAAGAACTCGATGACCTCGACCTTGCCGGCGGGCGCATCGGTGGGGGCCGGCTTGGCCAGGCGGGTGTAGTCCTTGCCCTCCTTGAACTGGCGCGCCTGCGCGAAGGCGGGCGTGGCCACCGGCAGCGCGACGGCGGAAGCGGCCACGGCGGTGGCGGCAGAGAGGGAGAACTCGCGGCGTTTCATGGAAAAGGGCACTCCTGGTTACGGTATCTGGAGGATTGGGAGCCGCGCCGTGCGGCAAAGTTCAGTGGCTCGGTCAGTGCTGCACGCGCACCAGTGCGGACTCCACCCCGGCGCCATCGAGCTTCTCCTTGAGCATCTCGGCATCGTCGCGCTTGGTGAACGGGCCCACGCGCACGCGGAACACCGTCCGGCCGTTCTGTTCGCGCTCGCTCACGCGGGCTTCCCAGCCCAGCATGGCCAGCTTGGCGCGCTGCGCATCGGCATCGCCCTGGGTGCGGAAGGCGCCGGCCTGCACGAAGTAATCGAACGGCTCGGCGCCGGCAGCGGCACGCGCGCGCGCCAGGTCGCCCAGCGGATCGGCCGACGAGGCGCCGGCCACCGGCCTGCTCGCGGCGGCCCGCGGCGTGGACGCGGCCGCTACCGCAGCGGATGCCGCGGGCATGCTGGCCGGTGCGGGCTCGACACCCGCCACGGCCGGCGTGCTGGCCGCCGGCGTGGCCGGCCGCGCCGGATTCTTGCCGTACAGCGGCGAATTCGGGTCCCAGTTCTTGTTGCGCTGGGATTCGAGGGCATCCTGGTCGGAACTGCGTGCCCCACCCTTGTTGAGGAAGGGTACCGGCACCTTGGTCACGTACACCGCCACGGCGAGCGCCACGCCCAGGCCGACGACGATCCCCAGGATGAAGCCGACGGCCGAACCGCCGCGTTGCTGCTTCTTGGTCATATTTGGCTAGAGACTCACATTCTGGCTGGCGCCGACACGCCCAGCACCGCCAGGCCATTGTGCAATACCTGCGCCGTGGCGGCGACCAGCGCAAGGCGCGCGCGCCTGACGGCCTCGTCGTCCACCAGGATGCGCTCCGCGTCGTAGTAGCTGTGGTAGCTGGCAGCCAGGTCGCGCAGGTAGAAGGTTACGTCGTGCGGGGCCTCGCCCTCGGCGGCGGCCGTCAGCATCTCGGGGTACTTGGCCAGCTGCAGCATCAGGGCCTGGGCCTGCGGGCCTTCCAGCGCCGACAGATCCACATCCTTGAGCGAAGCGACGTCGCCGCCGCCGGCCTCTGCCCAAGCCCGCAGCACCGACTGGATGCGCGCATGCGCGTACTGCACGTAATAGACCGGGTTGTCGTTGTTCTGCGCCACGGCCAGATCGACATCGAAGGTGTATTCCGTGTCGGGCTTGCGCGAGAGCAGGAAGAAGCGCACCGCGTCCTTGCTGGTCCATTCGATCAGGTCGCGCAGCGTCACGTAGCTGCCCGCGCGCTTGCTGATCTTCACCTCTTCCCCGCCCTTGACCACGCGCACCATGGTGTGCAGCACGTAGTCGGGATAGCCCTGCGGGATGCCCACGTCGGCGGCCTGCAGGCCGGCGCGCACGCGGGCAATGGTGCCGTGGTGGTCGGTGCCCTGGATGTTCACCACCTTGGCGAAGCCGCGCTCCCATTTGGAGATGTGGTAGGCCACGTCGGGCACGAAGTACGTGTACGTGCCGTCCTTCTTGCGCATCACGCGGTCCTTGTCGTCCCCGTAGTCGGTGGACTTGAGCCACAGCGCGCCGTCCTGCTCGTAGGTGTGGCCGCGCTCGACCAGGCGGTTCACCGTGGCCTCGACGCGGCCCGAGGTGTAGAGGCTCGACTCCAGGTAATACTGGTCGAAATGCAGGTTGAACGCCCGCAGATCCTTGTCCTGCTCGTTGCGCAGGTAGGCGACGGCGAACTGGCGGATGTTGTCGTAATCCTCGACGTCGCCGTTCGCGGTGAATGCACGGTCTTCGGCCTGGACAGTCTTCTTCGCCAGAAAGTCGTTGGCGATGTCCTGGATGTACTCGCCGTTGTAGAACGCCTTGGAGGCCGGGTTCTCCGGATCCGTGGGCCAGCACTCGTCGCCGGGCTTGAACCCTTTGGCTCGCAGCTGCGTGCTCTTGGCCAGCGTTTCGATCTGCACGCCGGCATCGTTGTAGTAATACTCGCGGTGCACGCTCCAGCCCTGGGTGGCGAAGAGGTTGCAGATCGCATCGCCCAGGGCTGCCTGGCGGCCGTGGCCCACGTGCAGCGGCCCCGTGGGATTGGCGGAGACGAACTCGACCAGCACGCGCTGGCCGTTGTCCTTCTGGTAGCCGAACCGGTCGCCGGCGGCCAGCACCTCGCGCACGATCTCCTGCTTGGCTGCGGCTTTGAGGCGGATGTTCAGGAAGCCGGGGCCGGCGATCTCGATGGCATCGACCCAGCGCGCGAAGGCCGGCGTGGCCTCCAGCGCGGCCTTGAGCTGTTCGCCCAGTGCGCGCGGATTGAGCTTGAGCGGCTTGGCCAGCTGCATGGCGGCGGTGCAGGCCAAATCGCCGTGCGCAGCCACCTTCGGGGATTCGAAAGCAGCGCGCCCGGCAGCGCCGGGCGAGAGTTTTTCCAGCTCGCCGGCCAGCGCCGCGAGCAATTCCTGTTTGACGGAGAGCATGCGTGGATTCTACGGGCCGGCCGTCATCCGCCCGGGCCCGGCCGGCGTTAAGCTGGACAGCCCCGGTCTCCGCCAGTGGCGGCCGGGGCGGACCACCCCCTCACATCATCCGCAGGAGCATTACATGAAGAAGCTGCTTTCGATGCTGGCCGCCACCGGCCTGGCCCTCTCCTTCGCGACGGCCCACGCCGCAGACACCGCGGCCCCGGCCGCCTCCGCACCTGCCGCCGCCACCGCGGCCGCTTCCAAGCCGGCCAAGGCACCGACCGCTCAGCAGGGCAAGATGACCACCTGCAACGCCGAAGCCAAGGACAAGAAGGGCGACGAGCGCAAGGCCTTCATGAAGGAATGCCTCTCGGCCAAGAAGCCCGCCACCCAGCAGGACAAGATGAAGACCTGCAATGCCGATGCCAAGACCAAGGCGCTCAAGGGAGACGAGCGCAAGGCGTTCATGAAGGAATGTCTGAGCGGGAAGTGACATCCCCCTGAGGCGGCTGCGCCGCCTTTCCCCCTTCTCTCGCCGCGCTGCGCGCGGCGGGAAGGGGGAGTGAGGACCGCGGCTCCATGCCCGCCTGCGCGGGCATGGACGGGACGAACGCCCCCCGACTCTGGCGGGGGGCTGGATGCCGGTGGCCCGGCAAAGCCGGTTCCACGGCATCTGCTGGCCTGGCCTGCTCCGCGGCCTTCTGGATCTTTGGGAGCGAAGGCCACTGGCGGAGCTGGATACAGTCCTCCGTCCCAGAGCACATGCGCTCGAAGGAATGGCTTGGCGCCGGTAATGCACAGGCCGTTCGCTGGCGAAGGCGCGCTCGGCCCTCATCAGCACATGGTTAGCGCCCGGATGCCGCAATGGCCTCCGGGCGTATTTCTTTTACCGGGCGCCGACGCCCCGTGCGAGGAAGACGGCGAGGAGCGGGATCACGGCCAGCAGGTGGGCCTCGATCATGACGAGGCGGCGCGTGCTGCGGATGGCGGCCTCGTCGGGCAGTGCGCCGGTGGCGCGCAGGGTCTTGCGCCAGCGCAGGAAGCGCATGGTGGGGGCGATGGAGAGCAGGCCGATCACCACGAACAGGGTGACCTTGGCGTGCAGGAGCGGCTGCGCCGCATACCAGGCGGCGCCCTTCATGCCCCAGACCACACGGGCCCCGCCCGTGGCCAGGACGGCCAGGGCCGAAAGGCCGTAGATCAGGTCCACGCGCGCGAGGCGCTCCACGACGGCGGCATTCATCCACTCCTTGCGGCAAAGCGCGGCCTCGCTCGCGAGGAAGACGGCCATGGTCAGGATGGCCAGGAAATGGGCATAGGCCAGCAGGGCTTCGGTGGTCACGCGGCGATCCTTTGCATCGAAGGGGGTGGCGCATGGTAGCGCGCCCCGCCCTCTTCTCTTTACGCCGCGTGGCGGTGCCGGCTACTTCTGCGCGGGCAGCGCGTAGGCGCGCACGCTGTCGCCGGGCTTGGTGCCCGTGGAGCCGTGCCCGCCGGCCACGACGACCACGTACTGCCGGCCGTCTTCACCCGTATAGCTCATCGGCGTGGCCTGCCCTCCGGCGGGCAGGCGGTCCTGCCAGAGGATGCGTCCGCCGTTCAGGTCGTAGGCGCGCACATAGTTGTCCAGTGCGCCCGAATAGAAGGCCACGCCGCCTCCTGTGAGCATCGGCCCGCCGATGCCGGGCACGCCCATGCGGAAGGGCAGCGGCAGCGGCGACAGGTCCCGCACCGTTCCATTGCGGTGCTTCCAGGCCACCCGGCCGGTGCGCAGGTCCACCCCGGCCACGTATCCCCAGGGCGGCGCCTGGCAGGGCAGGCCCACGGGTGACATGAACGGCTTCATCGAGGCGGCGAAGGGCGCGCCGAAGTTCTCGTTCAGCGCCGGCAGGCTGCCCTTGGGCGGTCCGCCCTCCTGCACCATCAGGCTGGTGTCGTCCTTGCGCGGCACCAGCCTGGAGACGAACGCGAGGTAGGTCGGCGTGGTGAAGGCCACCTGCCGCTGCGGATCGACGGCGATGCCGCCCCAGTTGAACACGCCGAAGTTGCCCGGATAGATGATGCTGCCCTGCTCCGACGGCGGCGTGAAGCGGCCCTCGTAGCGCAGGCGGTGGAAGGCGATGCGGCAGGCGAGCTGGTCGAACATCGTGCCGCCCCACATGTCGCGCTCGGTGAGCGGAGGCGGGTCGAACGACAGGGCCGACTTCGGCTGCGTGGGCGCCGTGCGGTCGCCCTGGGCTGCGCCCTGCGGCGCGGGATGCTCCGTCACCGGCAGGATCGGCGTGCCGGTGCGCCGGTCGAGCACGAACAGCTCGCCCTGCTTGGTGGGCTGCACCAGAGCGGGCACGGTCTGCCCGCCCACCTGCAGGTCGATCAGCGTGGGCTGCGAGGGCACGTCGTAGTCCCACAGGTCATGGTGCACGGTCTGGAAGTGCCAGCGCACCTTGCCACTGTCCAGGTCCAGCGCGACGACGGAGGAGGAATACTTCTCCACCGCCGGGCTGCGGTTGCCGCCCCACTGGTCGGGTGGCTGGTTGCCCATGGGCACGTACACCATGCCGAGTGTTTCATCGACGCTGGAGATCGACCAGCTGTTGGGCGAATTGGGCGTGTAGGTGCGGCCGGGCGGCAGGGGCGCGGTGTCGTCGGGGTTGCCGGAATCCCAGTTCCAGACCAGCGCGCCGGAGTCGATGTCGAAGGCGCGGATCACGCCGGATTGCTCCTTCACCGAGGCGTTGTCCAGCACCGTGCCGCCCACGATCACGAGGCGCTGCGTGACCACCACGGGAGACGTCGAATAGTAGGCGCCGGGGCGCAGGTTGGGCATGCGCTGCCACAGGTCGATCTGGCCCGTGCCACCGCCGAAGTTGGTGCACACGGCGCCGCTTTCGGGGTTGAGCGCGATCACGCGGCCGTCGGCCGTGGGCATGAAGAGCTTGGCGCGGCAGGCGGCGTCGGTGGGGCCTTTGCGGGCCGCGATGGGCGGCTGGCGCTGGTCCGCCGCCTGCGTGGCAGGGGCTGCCGGCTGCGTGGTCGTGGGTGAAGCATGGGGCGCCGGCTCGGTGCGCTCGCCGCCCGCAGCGGCGCCCGCCACGGCGTTGAGCGCTGCGGGCGACGCATCGGCGACGGGGTCGCGCGGCGGCTGGTACGACAGCCCCCGGCAGGTCAGGTGCTGCAGCGCCAGCTTGCCCTCGATCTGCGGGTCGTACCGCCAGAGCTGCTTGCCGGTGGTGGCGTCGAGCGCGATCACCGACTGGTGCGGCGTGCACAGGAACAGGCGGTTGCCGATCTTCAGCGGCGTGACCTCATAGGTGGTCTCTTCCGGGTCGCCCTCCTTGCCGCGCACGTCGCCCGTGCGGAACTCCCAGGCCATCTTCAGCTGCGAGGCGTTGTCGGGCGTGATCTGCGCCAGCGGGGAGAAACGCTGGCCATGGCCGGTGCGGCCGTAGGCGTGCCATTCGCCATCGGGCAGCGTGGGCGCGGCCTGGGCCGGCGCGGGCACGGACTCGCCCGCCAGCTGGCCGGCGAGCTCATGCGGAGCGGTGAACCAGGAGGCCGCCGCCAGCACGGCGGACAGCAGCAGCGCCAGCCCCAGCGCCATGCGCGGCATGCGCAGCGCGGAAGCCCTGGCCGCGGCATCGCCGGAAGCATTCGGCCGGGGCGATGCGGGCTCGCGCAACAGCGACCGGCGCATCCACGGCGTCGCCAGCCAGAGGCCGAGCACGAACAGCACATCCAGCCGCGCGGCGAGCGGCCACCAGTCCACGCCCACCTCCCAGACCGCCCAGGCCGTGGAGCCCAGCAGGAGCGCGGCGTACACCCAGAGCCCCCCAGCGGATCGCCGCGCGAGCAGCACGCCCGAAGCCAGCAGCGCGAGCCCGGCGACGAGGTAGTAGGGGCTGCCGCCCAGTGAAACGAGCCATGCGCCCGCACTTGCAACGAGAATGCCTGTGATGCCGACGAGAACGCCGGTGATGCGTGCGAGCCCTGCCATTGTGGTTGTCCTTTGTGTCCATGCCCCGGCCGGCCATCGGCGCAACAATGCAGCGGGATGGAGAAGAGGATCGGCCCGGAGGGACGAATCTAGGCGTGCGGAGCGCGCATGCCCCGTCGGCGCGTGGCCTGCACACCTGTGGGGCGCGGCCTACACTGCGTGCGTGCAGCAGGGCGTCAGCGCGCGCCGAACTCCTGCCGCACCCAGTCGTCGATCAGGCCCTTTTCGTACCGCAGCGGATCGGTCCCGCCGCGTGCCGCCCGCTCCATGAACGCGGGGTCGCGCAATTCGCGGCGCCCCGACTGCAACACCGAACCGTCGGCGGCCAGCCGCTTGAACTCGAGCACGATGCGCGGCGGATAGATGTCGCGCACGATGCGCACCTGTCCGGCCTGCGGACCGCGCCAGGGCTCGAAACCGCCGGCACGCTGCACATCGGTGATCCGCACCTCCAGCCGCTGGCCTTCGGGCAGCGCCGCGGCTGCGGTTTCCGACAGGTACAGGCAGAGCGCGTCCACCCAGGCACGGCGGGCCTGCCCGGTTTCGGGGGCACCGCGGCGGGCATCGCTGAAGCCGGCCGGATCGGCATAGGTCACGCTGACGATGCCGGGCGGCGGCGAGCCCTTGGCCCGGGAAGGCGCCGCGGCGCCGTCGCGCCGGGCAGGCACGGCGGCGGTGTCCTGCGCGGGCACCGGAGCACCGCCGGGTGTACCCGCGCAGCCGGCCAGCAGGCTGGCCAGCGCCAGGGCGGCCGGCACCCGGCCCGGACCGGGACGGCGCAAAAGAACTTGAAGCGGGGCATGGAGTCGGTGCGTCATGGCGATGGTGGGGTCGGGAGGGGGGGAGCGGTGAGCGCATGCGCGGCGCGGCGCCAGAACGCCGGCTGCGCATAGTGGTGCTTGAGGTAGTCGATCCACAGCCGCACGCGCAGCGGCAGATGGCGTGCATGGGGAAAGACCACGTAGATGCCGTTGGGCGGCGCGGCGAAATCCTCCAGCACGGCCACCAGCCGGCCGGCGGCGATCTCGGCCTCCACCTCCCAGGTGCTGCGCCACGCGATGCCCCAGCCCCCCAGGCACCAGTCATGCAGCACCTGTCCGTCGGAGCAGTCGAGGGGGCCGGTGGGCTTGACATGCACCACGTCGCCGGGCGCGCCGTCCGCGTCTGCAGGGGGCATGCGGAAGGCCCAGCCACGCGTCTGCGACGCGTCGCTCGACAGCATCAGGCAGGCGTGCCGCGCGAGTTCGGACGGATGCTTCGGCGTGCCGTGGCGCTCCAGGTAGGCGGGCGTGGCCACGCATAGCCTGCGGTTGTCGGCGATGCGCACGCTCACCAGCGAGGAATCGGGCAGGTCACCCACGCGCACGGCGCAGTCGAACCCCTCCCCCGCCAGGTCCACCACGCGGTCGCTGAGGTTGAGGGAAATGCGCACGTCGGGATGCAGGTCGCGGAACAGCGGCACCAGCGGCGCCACGTGGCGCCGTCCGAACCCCGCGGGCGCGGTGATGCGCAGGTGCCCCGTGGCCCGTGCCCCGCCGACCGAGACGCTGGCCTCGGCCTCGGCCACATCGGCCAGCAGGCGCTGGCAATCCTCCAGAAAGGCGCTGCCCTCGTGCGTGAGGCTGATGCGCCGCGTGGTGCGCACCATGAGCTTCACGCCCAGGTGCTCTTCCAGCGCGTCCAGGCGCCGCCCCATGATGGCGGGCGCCACGCCCTCGGCGCGTGCCGCAGCGGTGAGGCTGCCGCGCGTCGCCACCGACACGAACGACTCGAAGGCCTTGAGCTTGTCCATGGGCTGCGATTATCGGCAGCCTGTAACCGCCGGGCACCACCGGTACACATCTCGCGCCACCTGTCCGGGCATCGATCCAGAAAAGACCCACTGAACACGAGGCTGAATGCTACTGGAACCATAGCAAACCAATGGACACGGTTGTTGCATGCCGCAAGACCGAAGCCCTTCTGGTCACCCTTCCCTGGATTCGTGCAAAAAAGTCACGGGTTCTGCGATTCGAGGGTGGTTTATGCGGATAAAAAATTCAAATACAGTGACTCCATCATTTGACCCAGTCCACCACACCATGACCGACCGCACCACCGTCCACGGCCTGCAAGTGGCCACGCTCCTGCACCAATTCATCGAAGAGCGCGTGCTCCCCGGTACGGGCGTTGACGCCGCCGCGTTCTGGTCCGGCTTCGATGCCATCGTGCGGGAGCTGGCTCCGCGCAATATCGCCCTGCTGGCCGAGCGCGACCGCCTGCAGGCCGAACTGGACACCTGGCACAAGGCCCATCCCGGCCCGGTCACCGACATGGCGGGCTACCGCGCCTTCCTCGAGAAGATCGGCTACCTCGTGCCGCAGCCCGCGGGCGTGCAGGCCACCACCGCCAACGTGGACGACGAGCTCGCCATCCAGGCCGGCCCGCAGCTGGTCGTGCCCATCCTGAACGCACGCTACGCCCTCAACGCCGCCAACGCGCGCTGGGGCAGCCTGTACGACGCGCTCTACGGCACCGACGCCATCTCCGAAGAGGGCGGCGCCGAAAAGGGCAAGGGCTACAACCCGGTGCGCGGAGCCAGGGTGATCGCATTCGCGCGCGGGGTGCTGGACCAGGCCGTGCCGCTGCAGGACGCTTCCCATGCCGATGCGGAGATGTACAGCGTCGCGGACGGCACGCTCATCGTCCGCCTGAAGAATGGCCGCACCACCGGGCTGAAGGACCCGTCCCAGTTCGTGGGCTACACCCCCGGCAGCCACTCCGCCTACCCGGCTTCCATCCTGCTGGTGCACAACGGCCTGCACATCGACATCCAGATCGACCGCAACACCACCATCGGCAAGACCGACCCGGCGGGCATCAGCGACGTGATCGTGGAAGCCGCGCTCTCCACCATCCTCGACCTGGAAGACTCCGTCGCCGCCGTCGATGCCGAGGACAAGGTGGCCGGCTACGCCAACTGGCTGGGCATCCTGCAGGGCACGCTGACCGAATCCTTCGCCAAGGGCGGCCAGACCGTCACGCGGGGCCTGAACGCCGACCGCATCTACACCGCGCCCGGAGGCAGCGGCGAAGTGCGCCTGCACGGCCGCTCGCTCATGTTCCTGCGCAACGTGGGCCACCTGATGACCAATCCGGCCGTGTTGTGGACCGATGCGCAGGGCGTGCAGCGCGAGATCCCGGAAGGCATCCTGGACGCGGTCGTCACCACCGCCATCGCACTGCACGACCTGCAGGGCAAGGGCCAGGCCGGCATCCGCAACTCGCGCAAGGGCAGCGTCTATATCGTCAAGCCCAAGATGCACGGCCCGGCCGAAGTGGCCTTCGCCAGCGAGCTCTTCGCCCGCGTGGAACGCCTGCTGGGCCTGCCGGAGAACACCGTCAAGCTGGGCATCATGGACGAAGAGCGCCGCACCAGCGTGAACCTGAAGGCCTGCATCGCCGCGGCGTCGGCCCGCGTGGCCTTCATCAACACCGGCTTCCTGGACCGCACCGGCGACGAGATGCACACCGCCATGCAGGCCGGCCCCATGGTGCGCAAGGGCGACATGAAGGCCAGTGCCTGGATCCAGGCCTACGAGAAGAACAACGTGCTGGTGGGCCTGTCGTGCGGCCTGCGCGGCAAGGCCCAGATCGGCAAGGGCATGTGGGCCATGCCCGACATGATGAAGGCCATGCTGGAGCAGAAGATCGCCCACCCCAAGGCCGGCGCCAACACCGCCTGGGTGCCCAGCCCCACGGGCGCCACGCTGCACGCCCTGCACTACCACCAGGTCAACGTGGCCGACGTGCAGAAGGAACTGGAAAAGACCAGCGCCGATGCCGAGCGCGACAACCTGCTCACCGGCCTGCTGACCATTCCCGTGGCCGCCAACCCGCAGTGGACCGATGCCGAGAAGCAGCAGGAACTGGACAACAACGCCCAGGGCATCCTCGGCTACGTGGTGCGCTGGATCGACCAGGGCGTGGGCTGCTCCAAGGTGCCCGACATCCACGACGTGGGCCTGATGGAAGACCGCGCCACGCTGCGCATCAGCAGCCAGCACATCGCCAACTGGCTGCTGCACGGCGTGGTGACCGAGGCCCAGGTGCGCAAGACCTTCGAGCGCATGGCTGCCGTGGTGGACCAGCAGAACGCGGGCGATCCGGCCTACCGGAAGATGGCCGGCCGCTTCGCCGAGTCCGCCGCTTACCAGGCCGCCTGCGACCTGGTGTTCAAGGGCGTGGAACAGCCCAGCGGCTATACCGAGCCACTGCTGCACGCCTGGCGGCTGAAGGTGAAGTCCGGCGCGGCCTGATCCGCCTCCGCACCGCCCGAAGGCACCCGAGAGGGTGCCTTTTTTCATGGTGAAAAGCCGTCCCCCGCCGCAGGGCACCCTGGAGGCATCGCACAACCCGGAATAAACATCAAGTTACAATCAGGGTTTACCCTGACATAAATCATGAAATTCCAAGATTTATCCATTGGAAAGCGTCTGGCGCTGGCCTTCGGCCTGCTGACGTTTTTCATCGTCGGCATGCTGGCCGTCGGCACGTGGCGGCTGCAGTCCGTCGCGCAGGACACCGCCGCGATGATGAACCTGCCCCTGGCGAAGGAACGCCTGATCTCGGACTGGTACCGCACCATCTACAGCAACGTGTCGCGCCATGCCCTGGTCGCGCGCAGCAGCGACGCGGCCCTGGCCGGCCGGTTCACGCAGGAGAACGCGGCGGCCTCCCGCCAATCGACGGAGCAGCAGCAGCAACTGGCCCAGCTCATCTCCGGCCCTGAAGAGCAGGCTCTCTTCGACCGGGCCGGCGTGCTGCGCAAGCAGTTCGTCGACGCACGCGATGCGATCTACAAGGCCAAGGCGGAGGGCCGGTCGGACGATGCCCAGCGCATCCTGGACACCGAGTTCACGCCGTCCGGCAAGGGCTACCTGGATGCGCTCCAGGCCTTGCTGGACTTCCAGCGCAAGCAGATCAACGAAGCCGCCGCCTCGGTGCAGCGCAATTACGAAAGCGGCCGCAATGCGCTGGTCCTGCTCGGCCTGCTGGCCACCGCCGCGGCCGCGGCGCTGGCACTGGGCATCACGCGCAGCGTGACGCGCCCCCTGCACCGCGCCGTGTCGGTGGCGGAGTCCGTGGCCGGCGGCGACCTGACGGTGCGCTCCGCCAGCACGGCGCGCGACGAGATGGGCCAGTTGCTGCGCGCACTGGACGCCATGGCCACGCAACTGCGTGACACGGTCGGCCAGGTGCGTCGCGGCGCGGACGGCATCGCCCTCGCGTCCAGCGAAATCGCCACCGGCAACCTGGACCTGTCCAGCCGCACCGAAGAGCAGGCCAGCGCCCTGCAGCAGACCGCCGCGTCGATGGAACAGATGACCGCCACGGTGCGGCAGAACGCGGACAACGCCGCGCAGGCCGACCAGCTGGCGCGCTCCGCGTCCGATATGGCGGTGCGCGGCGGCCAGGTGGTCGGCAACGTGGTAACGACAATGGGCGGCATCCACAGTGCTTCGCGCAAGATCGTGGACATCATCGGCGTGATCGACTCCATCGCCTTCCAGACCAACATCCTGGCGCTCAACGCCGCCGTCGAGGCCGCGCGGGCCGGCGAGCAGGGCCGCGGCTTCGCCGTCGTGGCCAGCGAGGTGCGCACGCTGGCGCAGCGCAGCGCCACCGCCGCGAAGGAAATCAAGGCGCTCATCGACGACTCCGTCACGCAGGTGGACGCGGGCAACCGGCTGGTGGAAGAGGCAGGCACCGTGATCCGCGACGTGGTGAACGGCGTGCGCCGCGTGACCGACATCGTGGCCGAAATCAGCGCCGCCAGCCAGGAACAGACCAGCGGGCTGGAACAGGTGAACCGTGCCATCGCTCAAATGGACCAGGTCACCCAGCAGAACGCCGCGCTGGTGGAGGAAGCGGCGGCCGCCACCGGCTCGCTGGAGGCACAGGCTTCGCACCTGGTGCAGGCGGTGGCGGTCTTCCGCCTGGCCGAAGCGGGAACGGCACTGCCACGCCTGGCGGCCTGAGATCCCACACGCTCCGGGCAGCGGGCGGATGTTCCAGAAGAGCCCCTTGCCGCGCTATCGATGGCGATGGGCGCTTTTGCTTGGGGGGGCCTACACTGGCCGCATGCCCGACGCCGCCCCGCTTCCGGACCCTGCCCTCTGCCCCCTGTGCGGCCAGAGCAACCAATGCGCCATCGAGGCCGGTCAGCCGGCAGACAGCTGCTGGTGCATGGCCACCCTGGTGCATCCCGCTGCCCTGGCCGCCGTGCCGGCCGCAGCACGCGGCATGGCCTGCCTCTGCCCTCGCTGCGCGGCTGGCGCAGGAGCATCCCGGGACGCCGCCGCGGCCATGCCGCCGATATGATCGGCGGACTATTGTCTTCGCCATTCAAAGGAATCCCCCCATGCCCACGTACCACATCGAAATGATGGAAGGCCGCACCGTCGAGCAGAAGAAGAAGCTCGTGGAGGAAATCACCCGCGTCTCCGTCGAGATCCTCGGCGGCTCGCCCGAATCTGTGGACATCCTCATCACCGACGTGAAGCGCGAGAACTGGGCTACGGGCGGCAAGCTCTGGTCCGAAAGACAGTGAGCGTCCCCCTGAGCGGCTGCGCCGCGGGGCGGCCCTTGCGCGGCGTCTGCTGGCGCAGGCCGTGCCTGCCGCGCACCGGGGTGCGCCAGCCAGCCCCGTTCCGAGGCATGGCATGACGGGCTCCGCCGCCCTGCTGCGCGAGCGGTACGGCGAGCGCTACCGGTGGCTGCTGCTGCTCTCGGTCATGGTCGGCACGATGGCGTCGATCATGTCCTCCACCATCGTGAACGTGGCGATCCCGGACATGAGCCACCATTTCACGCTGGGGCAGGCACGGGCCCAGTGGGTCACCTCCGGCTTCATGGTGGCCACCACGGTGGCCATGCTCACCACGCCCTGGCTGCTGGCGCGCTACGGCTACCGGGCCACGTATGCAGGGGCCATGGTCCTGCTGCTGGCGGGCGGCATCGGCGGCGGCGTCGCCGGCCAGTACGAATGGGTGCTCCTGGCCCGCGTGCTCGAGGGGCTGGCGGCCGGCGTGGTGCAGCCCATCCCTGCGGTGATCATCCTGCATGCCTTCCAGCCGCACGAACAGGGCCGCGCCAGCGGCATCTTCGGCATGGGCGTGGTGCTGGCTCCCGCCATCGGCCCGAGCGTCGGCGGGCTGCTCGTGGACTGGTTCGGCTGGCGCTCGATCTTCTTCATGGTGGTGCCGTTCTGCATCGCCTCCCTCGTCCTCGCCTACAAATACGTGCCCGTGAGCAGCCCCGGCGGCGTGGCCGCGGACCGTGCCGGCGCCTCGCTCGACTGGGCCGGGCTGCTGCTCGGCGCGGTAGGCACGCTGTGCCTGCTCAACGGGCTGGTATCGCTGCGTGACGGTCCCGCATTCGTGTCGGCCGTGCTGCTCCTGGCCGCCCTCGCCGCCCTGGCCGCGTTCATCGCCTGGGAACGCCGCATGCTGGCAGGCCAGGGCAAGCCGCTGATGGACCTGCGGCTGTTCGAGGTGCGGCAGTTCGCCATGGGCAGCATCGTGGCGTTCATCTACGGCACCGCGCTTTTCGGATCCACCTACCTGCTGCCGGTGTTCCTGCAACTGGGCCTGCAGATGTCGGCATCGCACGTCGGCACGCTGATGCTGCCGGCGGGCATCATGCTGGCGATCACCATCCCCCTGGTCGGGCGCATGGCCGACCGCCAGCCCACGCACCTGCTCGTGGGCATCGGGCTGGCGCTGCTGGCGCTGTCCTTCGGACTGATGGCGTTCGCGGGCCTGCACACGGCCCTGTGGCTGCTGGTGGCCTTCGCGGTGCTGGGCCGCATCGGCCTGGGCTTCATCCTGCCGTCCCTCAACCTGGGCGCGATGCGGCCGCTGCCCAAGCCGCTCATCGCGCAGGGGTCGAGCGCCATCAGCTTCGTGCGCATGCTCGGCGGCGCGGCCGGGGTAAGCCTGTGCGGCATCGTGCTCGAATGGCGCATCGCCGCGCACGGCGATTCGCTGCAG
Organism: Paracidovorax avenae; assembly: GCF_040892545.1. NCBI lineage: Bacteria > Pseudomonadati > Pseudomonadota > Betaproteobacteria > Burkholderiales > Comamonadaceae > Paracidovorax > Paracidovorax avenae. The sequence continues at coordinate 514,480 of NZ_CP156079.1, read as the reverse complement.
AATGCGGTCAGCAGCCCGGAACGCATCGCTGCCTTCGGGGAAACCTTCCTGCTGCTCACCGGGCTGTGCCTGCTGGCCCTGGTGGCTGCCTGGCAATTGCGCCCGCCGCGCGAAGGCTGACCACCGCCTGGCGGCACAGGTCCCGCGCCGCGGGGCCCGGCGCCAGGCAGCAGCTCCCACGAATATTTCTCTGCCCCCTCCATCGACCATGTGCCAGCTGCTCGGAATGAACGCCAACACGCCCACCGACGTGACCTTCAGCTTCACGGGGTTCGCGCAGCGCGGCGGCAAAACGGGCGACCACTCCGACGGCTGGGGCATCGCCTTCTTCGAGGACAAGGGCCTGCGCCATTTCGTGGACCACGAACGGGCCGTGGATTCACCGATCGCGGAACTGATACGCCGCTATCCCATCCGCAGCCGCAACGTCATCGCGCATATCCGCAAGGCCACGCAGGGCAGCGTGACCCTGCAGAACTGCCACCCGTTCGTGCGTGAACTCTGGGGCCGCTACTGGGTGTTCGCGCACAACGGCGACCTGAAGGACTTCCGCCCCCGCCTGCATTCGCACTTCCATCCCGTCGGCGCCACCGACAGCGAGCATGCGTTCTGCTGGATCATGCAGGAGCTTTCCAAATCCCATGCCGACGTGCCCAGCGTGCAGGAACTCACCCTCACCCTGCGTGAACTCGCGGCGCGCATCGCGCCGCACGGCACCTTCAACTTCCTGCTGTCCAACGGGCAGGCCCTCTGGGCCCATGCGTCCACCCACCTCTGCTACATCGAGCGCCGGCATCCGTTCTCGCAGGCCTGCCTGTGCGACGAGGACCTGAGTGTGGATTTCTCGGCCCACACCACCCCGCACGACCGGGTGGCCGTGGTGGTGACCGCGCCCCTGACCAGCGACGAAGTATGGACGCCGTTCCGCAGCGGTGAACTCAAGGTGTTCGTGGACGGCGCCTGCCAGGCATTCTGATTGCGGGCTGGGGCAACCCGTGCGGCGCTGGGTGGCACCTACCGGACCAGGCGGTTTCCGCCCCCATGCCACCGAACCGGTCCACACCCATGCCATTGCGCCCCCGCTTCCATGACGTCTCTCCCGCCCTGCTCGCCCTGATCCTCGCGAGTGCCACGCTGCCGGCCACCGTGTTCGCCGCCAGCGAGCAGCCCGGGCGCATTCCCGCCATCAAGCTCTACGACACCCCCGACCACCGCGTGGCTTTCGTGAAAGGCACCGTTGCGACCCTGCGCAAGATGCCTGCCCGGGAGTTCTGGCTCAGCGATTCGGTGGAGGTCTGGGAGCAGGACGTGCATCCCGCGCCGCGCCGCCAGTACGTGGTCACCCTCCAGGGCGAACTCGAATTCCAGGTCGGCGACGGCTCCACTTTCCGCCTGGCGCCCGGCACCGTGCTGCTGGCGGAAGACACGGGCGGCGCCGGCCATCGCTGGAAGATGCTGCCGGGCAGCGGACCCTGGGTGCGCATGTACCTCCCCATGGCGGGAGAGGACGACGGCTTCGAGCCGTCCCGCTGAATCCCCTGGCGCCGTTCCGCACCTCAGCCCAGCGGTTTCCACACCGGGGGCTCGGGATCGGGGAAGCAGGGTGACGGGCTTCCCGGCCGCAGCATGGCCTCGCGCTGCCGGCGCCGCTTGATCTCCCGGGGCTTCGCGGCGATGCGGCCCGCGGCGGCGTCGGAGCAATGGCGATGGGACTTGGACATGGCGACCTCCGTCTTTCTGGGGATGGAACCCCATTGGCGCATCGGAGCCGGCGCACCGCCCGTCGGACGGGGGCGCATCCGCCGACCCGACAACGCCCACGGCGGTGCCGGCCCCACGCCACCCGCGGCCACAGGCCGGGAAGCACGCGGAACCTGCACTGCACCCCGGATGAATTGATGCAAGTCAAGACGCTCGATCCGTGTAGGACAGGCACTGCGCATTCGCTGACACGGCTTCGACCTCCAGGCCGTCGCGGCGGGGTCGGCATGGGGCGATACAACGGTTCCAGCGGGCACAAGCCCGCAGTGACCATCCGATCCATCGACCACAAGGAGCAAGCCATGCAACCCGACAAGACCACGCCCCCGCCGACCAGCGTCGGCCCCTCCGCAGACGGCATTCCCGTGGAGCACCGGCCAGGCTATGGTGTGCCGTCGCAGGATCCGCGGCCCGCGGCGCAGGTCCCCCTCACGCCCGAGGAGGCCGAGCGCGAAGCCGGCTCCGTACTGGCAGGGGGCGGCGTCATGGCGGGAGCCGCGACGGGCGCAGCAGTCGGCGGCGCCGTGGCCGGACCGATCGGCGTGGTGGTCGGCGTGGCCGTGGGAGGCGTGGCCGGTGCAGTAGGTGGCGCTGCCGCCAGCAAGGCCGTCGCCACGGAACCGCGCGACACTCCGCGGCACGCAGGGGCGGAACCCCCGTCCGGCGGTCAGCGGTAACCATCGCCAGGGGTGCGCCCGGGCGCCCTGGCACGGGAACACCCTCCGGACAGGGTCCGGACGTTCGTGGCGAGGGGGGAATGAAAACGGGGAATCTGGCGCGGCTGGCGGGGATCGAACCCACGACCCTTGGCTTCGGAGGCCAATACTCTATCCACTGAGCTACAGCCGCGTGCGGGCCCTTGCGGCCCAGACGGGGATTATGGCACGGCGTTGCGCCCCCCCTGGCAAATCTTCCAGGGGATGCCCGAAGGCAGCGGATCGAAGCCGGCCGACACGTCGAAGCCCAGGCCGCGCAGATAGGCGTCCACCGCGGCACGACCGGTGTCCGCCAGGCCGAAGGTGGCGCCGCCCAGCAGCCAGACCTGCATCAGGCCGTCGAACAGCGCCTGCAGCCCTTCGGCCGCCACCTCGACCGGGGATGGCAGCTCCACGGCCTGGTCGCTCGCCGCCAGGGCCAGTTCAGTGGCGAACTGCCGGCGAAACTCCAGGCTGGCCTCGACGTGGCGGTCCCGCACGGCGGACAGCTCGCCCACGTATTCCACCCGGAACATCGCGATCTCGAACACGCGGCGCACGGACTCGTCTTTTTCCAGGCTGCGCAACACGAAGTCGATCGCCGCCCGCAGGCGCTGCAGCGGAGGCATGCGGCCATGGTCCGCGCACCCGCCGCTCGCGCACTCCAGCGGCAGCGTCGCACGCTCCATCATGGCGTTGAACAGGTCCACCTTGTCCTTGAAATGCCAGTAGATGGCACCGCGCGTGGCGCCCGCGGCCTGGGCGATGTCGTTCAGGGATGCGTTCGAAACCCCCTTCTGATAGAAAACATGTTCTGCAGCATCCAACAGGCTGTTGCGGGTGGCGACCGCATCTTCCTTGGTACGTCGGGCCATGTGGGGAGTCTCCTTGATTCTGCACGGGCTGGCGGCGAAGGGCGGACATCTCGACCCGCGCTTCGCGAAGCAGCATTCCGCAATTATACATTCATGTTTGTATGTATAATCCCGCCGAAATTCAAGGGCCGCCGCATGGTTTTGACATCGCTCAAGGCCATGTGGAAGCCTTTTCCCTTGCGCCGATCCGGAAGGACTTCCATGTACCGCTTGAGTGTCGAACCTGCTGTCTCCGCCGCCCCGCTCCGCCGCACAGCGCGGTCAGGGCTTTTCTGCCTGGCCCTGCTCGCCGCAGCCACCCTCGCGGCCTGCGGGAAATCGGGCGACTCCGCCCAGCAGGGCCAGGGCGGCACGCCCCCGCCGCCGCAGGTGGGCGTGGTGACCGTATCGCCGGGCGATGTGGGCCTGGTGACGGAGCTTCCAGGCCGGCTGGAAGCGTCGCGGGTGGCCCAGGTCCGCGCCCGTGCGGCCGGCATCCTGCAAAAGCGGCTGTTCACCGAAGGCAGCGATGTCAAGGCGGGCCAGCGCCTGTTCGCGATCGACGACGCGCCCTACCGCGCCTCGCTGGAAAGCGCCCAGGCGAGCGTCGCGCAGGCCGAGGCCAATGTGGCCCAGGCCCGCGCGCTGGCCGAGCGCTACAAGCCGCTGGTGGCCGTGAATGCCGTGAGCCGGCAGGAATACGACAACGCGGTCGCATCCCAGAAGACGGCCGAGGCCAACCTGGCCGCTGCGCGTGCGTCCGTCACCACGGCCCGCATCAACCTGGGCTACGCGGCCGTGACGGCCCCCATCTCCGGCCGCATCGGCCGCGCGCTCGTCACCGAAGGTGCGCTGGTGGGCCAGGGCGAGGCCACGCAGCTCGCGGTGATCCAGCAGATCGACCCGCTCTACGTCAACTTCACCCAGTCCGCCTCGGACGCACTGAAGCTCAAGGCCGGCCTCGCGAGCGGCAAGTACAAGCAGGCCTCCAAGGGCGCCGCATCGGTGAGCGTGGTCATGGAAGACGGCAGCGTGCATCCGCAGACGGGCAAGCTGCTCTTCACCGACCTGTCGGTGGACCCCACCAGCGGCCAGGTCACCCTGCGCGCCGAAGTGCCCAATCCCGAACGCCAGCTGCTGCCCGGCCTGTACGTGCGCGTGCGCCTGGAGCAGGCCCAGGTGGACAACGGCGTGCTGCTGCCCCAGCAGGCCGTGACGCGCTCCGCCAAGGGCGATACCGTGATGGTCGTGGGCCCGGACAACCACCTGGCGCCGCGGCCCGTGAAGCTTGGCCCGGCCCAGGGCACCAACTGGGTCGTGCTGGATGGCCTGAAGGCCGGCGAGAAGGTCATGGTGGACGGCTTCCAGAAGCTGCCGCGCGGCAAGCCGGGCGACCCGATCGTGGTGCAGCCGGTGCCCTGGCAGGCGGCAGGCGGAGCTCCCGCTGGCGGCGCGTCGGCGCCCGCCGCCGGGGCCTCCGCTGCCCAGGCCTCCGCCTCCGGCGCCTCTGCCCCCGCGAAGCAGTAACCCCCAGAACACGGAGCGCGGCACATGGCCAAGTTCTTTATCGAACGGCCCATCTTTGCATGGGTCATCACAATCTTCATCATGGTGATGGGGGGAATCTCCATCGCCAAACTGCCCATCGCGCAGTATCCGGCCGTGGCGCCGCCGACCATCCAGGTGTCGGTGGCCTACCCCGGCGCCAACGCCCAGACGCTGGAGGACAGCGTGCTCGCGGTCATCGAGCGCGAGATGAACGGCGCCTCGGGCCTGGCCTACGTCGAGACGACCAGCCAGGCCAACGGCACGGGCACGATCGTGCTGAGCTTCGAGCCCGGCACCAATGCCGACCTGGCGCAGGTGGACGTGCAGAACCGCCTCTCGCGCGCCACGCCGCGGCTGCCCTCCGCGGTGACGCAGCAGGGCGTGCGCGTGGAGCAGTCGCGCTCGAACTTCCTGATGTTCGCCATGCTCACGACCGAGAACCCCGACGTGAGCATCGAGGCGCTGAACGACTATGCGGCCCGCAACGTCGTGCCCGAACTGCAGCGCGTGGCCGGCGTGGGCACGCTCACGCAGTTCGGCGCCGAGCGCGCCATGCGTATCTGGGTGGACCCGGCCAAGCTCAAGGGCTTCAACCTGTCGCTCGACCAGGTGAACGCCGCCATCCGCGCGCAGAACGTGCAGGTGTCGGCCGGCAACCTGGGCGACCTGCCCGCCGAACAGGGCCAGCCGGTGTCGGCGACCATCGTCGTGAAGGGGCAGCTCAACAACGCCGAGCAGTTCGGCAACGTGGTGCTGCGCGCCAACACAGACGGCTCCGCCGTGCGGCTCAAGGACGTGGCGCGCATCGAGCTGGGGTCGCAGAGCTACAGCACCAGCGCACGCCTCAACGGCAAGCAGGCCGTGGGCCTGGGCGTGCAGCCCACGCCGTCGGCGAATGCCCTGGCGACCGCCAAGGCGGTGAAGGCCAAGCTGGAGGAACTCAAGAAGTTCTTCCCCGAGGGCGTGAACTACGTGGTGCCCTATGACACCTCCAAGTTCGTCTCCGTGTCCATCGAGAAGGTGGTGCACACGCTGATCGAGGCCGTGGTGCTCGTGTTCATCGTGATGTTCCTGTTCCTGCAGAACCTCCGCTACACCATCATTCCGACCATCGTGGTGCCCGTGGCCCTGCTGGGCACGTTCGGCGCGCTACTGGCGATGGGCTTCTCGATCAACGTGCTGACCATGTTCGGCATGGTGCTGGTGATCGGCATCGTGGTGGACGACGCCATCGTGGTGGTGGAGAACGTCGAGCGGATCATGGCCGAGGAAGGGCTGCCACCGCTGCAGGCCACGCGCAAGGCCATGGGCCAGATCTCGGGCGCCGTGATCGGCGTGACCGTGGTGCTGATCTCGGTGTTCGTGCCGCTGGCGTTCTTCGCCGGCTCCACCGGCAACATCTACCGCCAGTTCGCCGCGACGATGGCCACCTCGATCGCGTTTTCCGCGTTCCTGGCGCTGTCGCTCACGCCGGCACTGTGCGCCACGCTGCTCAAGCCGATCGATCCCGAGCACCATGCGGAAAAGAAGGGCTTCTTCGGCTGGTTCAACCGCTCCTTCAAGAGCACGACGCACCGTTACGAAGGCTGGCTCGGCAAGCTGCTGCGCCGCAGCGGCCGCATGATGATCATCTATGCCGTGCTGCTGGGCGCCGTGGCGCTCGTGTACACGCGCCTGCCGACCTCGTTCCTGCCGAACGAGGACCAGGGCTACATCATCACCAACATCCAGCTGCCGGCAGGCGCGGCGCAGTCCCGCACCAGCGACGTGCTGCACCAGGTCGAGGACTTCATGCTCAAGCAGCCGGAGGTCGAGAACATCGTCACCGTGGCGGGCTTCTCCTTCTCCGGCCAGGGGCAGAACGCGGGCCTGGCCTTCGTGATTCTGAAGGACTGGAGCGAGCGCTCGGGTGCCGAGCACTCGGCGGCGGCGATTTCCGGCCGGGCCTTCATGGCGCTGTCGAGCATCCGCGATGCCTTCATCTTCGCGCTGAGCCCGCCGCCCATCCCCGAACTGGGCACCGGCACGGGCTTCAACTTCCGGCTGCAGGACCGCGCCGGCCAGGGCCACGACGCCCTGGTCGCAGCCCGCAACCAGATGCTGGGCATGGCCGCGCAGAGCAAGGTGCTGGCGGGCGTGCGCCCCGACGGCATGGAAGACGCGCCGCAGATGCAGATCGACATCGACCGCGACAAGGCCAATGCCCTGGGCGTGGGCTTCGACAGCATCAGCAGCGCGCTCTCCACGGCGCTGGGTTCGGCCTACATCAACGACTTCCCGAACCAGGGCCGCCTGCAACGGGTGGTGGTGCAGGCCGACGCCGCGGCGCGGATGCGCCCGGAATCGGTGCTGGACCTGCCGGTGCTCAACGCCCAGGGCCAGACGGTGCCGCTGTCGGCTTTCGCATCCACGCGCTGGATCACGGGCGCCATGCAGACCGTGCGCTACAACGGCTATCCGGCGATGAAGATCGCGGGCGACGCCGGCCCCGGGTTCACCACGGGTGACGCCATGGCCGAGATGGAAAAACTCGCCGGGAAACTGCCTCCGGGCTTCGGCTTCGAGTGGACGGGCCAGTCCCGCGAGGAAAAGCTCGCGGGTTCGCAGGCCACGGTGCTGTACGCGTTCTCGCTGCTGGCGGTGTTCCTCTGCCTGGCGGCGCTGTACGAGAGCTGGTCGATCCCGTTCTCGGTGATGCTGGTGGTGCCGCTGGGCGTGCTGGGGGTGCTGCTCGCCACGCTGCTGCGCGGCATGTCCAACGACGTGTACTTCCAGATCGGCCTGGTGACCATCATCGGGCTCTCGGCGAAGAACGCCATCCTGATCGTGGAGTTCGCCAAGGACCTGCAGGCCGAGGGCAAGAGCGTGCTGGAGGCGGCGCTGGAAGCCGCCCACCTGCGCTTCCGCCCCATCGTGATGACCTCGCTGGCCTTCACCCTGGGCGTGGTGCCGCTGTTCATCGCTTCGGGCGCGAGCTCGGCGAGCCAGCGCGCCATCGGCACCGGCGTGATCGGCGGGATGATCACCGGCACCGTGCTGGCCGTGGTCTTCGTGCCCGTGTTCTTCGTGCTGGTGCGCTCCTTCTTCAAGGGCAGCAAACGCCAGCAGGAGCATGACGCGCACCAGGCACAACTGCACCGGCATGCCACGGATGGGGAATAAGCCCTTTCAAGAACGGCAGGAGAAGAACACCATGCAAGCAACCTCCCGCGCACGCCCCGGCACGCGCCCCCTCCTCTGCGCAGCCGCCGCTGCGGCGCTGCTCGCCGGCTGCAGCTTCATCCCCACGTACGAGCGCCCGGCGGCGCCGGTGCCCGCGGCCTACCCGGCCGCAGGCGCCGCAGCGCCGGCCGGCGCCCGGGCGGCTGCGGATATCGACTGGCGCGAGTACTTCGCCGATCCCCGGCTGCAGCGGCTGATCGCTCTGGCACTGGAAAACAACCGCGACCTGCGCGTGGCCGCGCTCAACATCGAGCAGGCCCGCGCGCAGTTCCAGATCCAGCGCGCGGGGCAGTTTCCCACGGTGAACGCCGCGGTGAACGCATCGCGCCAGCCCAGCACCACGACCGGCCAGTACGTCAACAACTACCAGGTCGGCCTGGCGGTTTCCGCCTGGGAGATCGACTTCTTCGGCCGCATCGCCGCGCTCAAGGAACAGGCCCTGGCGCAGTACTTCGCGACGGAGGAAGCCCGCCGCGCCACCCAGATCAGCCTGGTCGCCTCCGTGGCCACCGGCTGGTTCAACCTGCTGGCCGACGAGGAATTGCTCGACATCTCGCGCCGCACGCTGCAGACGCGCGACGAATCCGTGCAGCTCACGAAGCTGCGGCTCGAGAACGGCGTGAGCTCCGAGCTCGACTACAGCCAGGCCCAGGGGCTGGCGCAGGCGGCGCGCGCCACCTTCGCGCAGCAGCAGCGCCAGCGCCTGCAGGACGAGAACGCGCTCGCCCTGCTGCTGGGCCAGCCGCTGCCGCAGGACATCGCGGCCACGCTCGATGCGCGCACGCGCCTGGCGGACGCGCCCGCCATGCCGTCGCTGCCCGCCGGCCTGCCGTCCGACCTGCTGGTGCGCCGCCCCGACATCCGCCAGGCCGAGCAGCAGCTCGTGGCCGCCAACGCCAACATCGGCGCGGCCCGGGCCGCGTTCTTCCCGCGCATCTCGCTCACGGCCAGCGCCGGCACCGTCAGCAACGAACTGTCGGGCCTGTTCAAGAGCGGATCCTGGGCCTTCTCGCTGGCGCCGCAGCTGGCGTTGCCGATCTTCGACGGAGGCCGCAACCAGGCCACGCTGGACTCCGCGCGCGTGGGCCGTGACATTGCCGTGGCGCAGTACGAGAAATCGATCCAGACGGCTTTCCGCGAAGTGTCGGATGCACTCGCCGGGCAGGCCACGCTGGGCGAGCAGTTCGCCGCTCAGCGCGCGCAGGCCACGGCCGATGCCAAGCGCTTCGAGTTGTCCGACCTGCGCTACCGCAACGGCGTGGCGAGCTACCTCGACCTGCTGGACGCGCAGCGCTCGCTGTTCACCTCGGAGCAACTGGTGGTGCAGACGCGGCTCTTGCAACTGCAGAACCAGGTCGCGCTCTACAAGGTGCTCGGCGGCGGCTGGACGGCGGCCCAGGAAACCCCGGCCACGGGCAGCGGCACGGCAGCGCCGAACTCCTGAAGCGGCGGCCTTCCGCCCTGCCAAGGCGCCTGCGGGCGCCTTTTTCTTTGGGCATGCCGTCCGGCGCGGCGGATGGCACGATCCCAACGGACGTGCATGCACTGCATGCCGGAAGGCCGCTTGCAGCTTTCCAGCGCGCAGCTACCGTCCGTCTCCCGACCACACCAGAACAGCAGGGAGAAAGCCAGCCATGCGCATGCCATCGTCCACCCCGTCCGGCCAACCGCCTTCCGCAAGCCCGCGGCCTGCCTCCTGGCCGGCCCTGCGCCGCAGGAGCCTCGTCGGCATGGCCTGTGCCCTCGCGGCCTGTGCCGCCACGGCGGGCCCGAAACCCGGCCCGCAGGACGACGGCGTGTGGACCCGGCTTTCCAGCGAAGGGGCCCCGTCCGGGCGCAGCGCACCGGTCACCGCGGCGCTCCGGGGTGCCATCTACCTCTTCGGCGGCGTGAAGGACGATTTCCGCGCCGGCACCAACGATTTCCTGAACGACCTGCACCGCTACGACGTGCATGCCAACCGCTGGACGCGCCTGGTGCCCACGGGCGATGTGCCCTCTCCGCGCGCCTTTTCCGGCGGCGTGGCGATGCCGCAACGCGGCTGGATGGTGGTGTTCGGAGGCGCCCGCTACTCCGCGGACCTGTCGGACTTCACGCCCCTGGGCGACGTCTGGGCGTACGACGCACGGGCCGGACGCTGGGAAGCGCTGGCGGGCGTGGCACCCGGCGATGCACCAGCCCCCAGCCCGCGGGCATGGCCCACGGTCTGGCGCGCGGGCGACCAGCTCTATGTGTTCGGAGGCGTGGAGGCGGGCTTCCGCACGCTCAACGACCTCTGGCGCTTCGATGTCTCCACGCGCACCTGGACCCAGCTCTCGGCCCACGGCGCGCCGGGCTCGCCACCGCCCCGCTATTCGGGCGCCGTGACCGGCGAGCCCTGGCGCGGGCAGGTCGCGCTCTACGGCGGCGAGGCCACCACCGGCCAGGGCGGCTTCATTTTCCTGAGGGACACCTGGACGCTCGACCTGCGGACACTGGCCTGGCGGCAGGCCACACCCGCGCCGGGGGAGGACGTCGATCCACCCCAGAACCACGGCGCGGATGCTCTGCTGGGCAACGGCCTGCTGCTCGCCGGCGGGGACCAGCCGGGGGGCACCACGGGCTGCGGCGCCCAGTTCAACCAGAACCCCGCCAACGCGCTGTGGCGCATGGACCTGAACACGGCCGCATGGCGGCGCCTCGCCCCGCAGGGCGACACCTTTCCGCGCATCAAGCGCACCAGCGCGGCCACGGTGATGGGAGAGATGTACGTGTTCTCGGGCTTCGGCTTCGCCTGCGAGGCCGGCATCGGCGGCCAGGTCTGGAACACCGACGTGTGGCGCTACACGCCGCCGTACCGCTATTGGGGCCACTGAACGGGCTCCTTGACCCAGCGCAAGGGTGTTGCGGCTGGCCGTTTTCCCTAACGGCCGGCCCGGGAGGCGCTTCCTATAATCGTCCGCTGGTTCCGCCAGACATACCCACAGAGGTCCCCCTCATGAGCGACACCCCCCACGAAGAAGCGCATACCGGCCCGATCAAGAACCCCCGCCAGCTGCTCTGGACGGTGTTCTTCTGCTTCGTGGTACCCGTCTTCGCCATCATCGGCCTCGTGATCTACGTCACCTCGGGCAACAAGCCGGCGCAGGGCTCCGGCAACCCGGAGCGCGCATTGGCCGAGCGCATCCAGAAGGTGGGCATGGTGGAGGTGCGCGACGCCAACCGCCCGCTGCGCAGTGGCGAGGAAGTCTTCAAGGGCCAGTGCGCGGCCTGCCATGCCACGGGCGCCGCCGGTGCACCCAAGTTCGGGGATGCCGCCGCCTGGGGTCCGCGCATCCAGACGGGCTTCGAGGCGCTGGTGCATTCCGCGCTGGCCGGCAAGGGTGCCATGGCACCCCAGGGTGGCGGGGACTTCAACGACACCGAGATCGCCCGCGGCGTGGCCTACATGGCGAACGCGGCCGGTGCCAAGTTCACCGAACCGGCAGCCCCCGCCGCCGGTGGCGCTTCCGCCCCTGCCGAGGCCCAGGCCCAGGCCGCAGCGACAGGTGCATCCGGTGCCCCGGCACCGGCGGCTCCCGCAGCACCCATGGCCGCAGCGCAACAGGCCCCTGCGGCCCCCACCGCCGCAGCCACGGCACCTGCCGCCGCGGTGGCAGCCGGCGCAGGCGAAGCGCTCTACAAGCAGGCCTGCCAGGTGTGCCATGCAGCCGGCGTGGCCGGTGCGCCCAAGTTCGGCGACAAGGCCGCCTGGGCCGAGCGCCTGAAGGACGGCATCGACGGCATGACGCGCATCGCCATCGCCGGCAAGGGCGCCATGCCTCCGCGCGGCGGTACCCAGGCATCGGACGCGGAAATCCGCGCCACCGTCGAATACATGGCGAATGCCGCGAAGTAACCCGCGCCAGGTTTTCCGCTGGCGATGAAAGCCGGTCCGCGCGACCGGCTTTTTGTTTGCCCCTCCGTCCGGGGTCAGTCCCGCAGCTCCGACGGACGCTGCACGTAGCCGTAGCGCCGGGGCAGCTCGTCCGCGCGCACGTCCGCGGGCGTCCAGAGACCCTGCTCCACCGCACGGGCGGCCAGTTCCATATCGAGCGTGTGCACGAGGCCGAGGACCCGGCCGTCGAACAGGTAGAGCCGCCCGGACTCGTCGAGCAGGCACTTCTGCACGGCCGAGCGCAGGCCTGTGTGCGCCACGATGGAGAAGCCGGCCTCGCCACCGCCCTCCCCCGCCCCTTCGATGCGCCATACGACGGGCGTGGCTTCCAGTTCCACGTACACGCGTTGCGGTCCGTTCTGGAAGAACCAGCGGCCCCGGGCATCGGGCTCGTAATTGCGGTGGATGAAATCGATCAGCTTGTCGTGCTGCAGCACGGCGCCGCGCGCCTGGGGGAAGGGGCCCTGCGCCTGCACGGCGTCGTCGCGCATGAACCAGCGTCCGCGCGCGTCCAGGCCCAGCCAGCCATGGCAATCGGGTACGTTGGGCCACTTGGCGATGGCCTGCCTGACGATGTCATCCATGGGCCGATCCTAGCCCGCCGCGGCGGCCGCAGGCGTAGGCGCGAGCCCCGGCGGATGTGCGGCCGGAAGCCCCGCCTGCCGGGCCAGCCACCCGGCGACGGCTTCGGGCATGGCCCGCACGTGGCCGGGCAGGCGCCCGAACGCGAAGCCCACGTGCCCGCCATGCGGCGGCTGCCAGAGCGTCACATGGGCGCCGGCCTGCCCGGGCCGGGGCAGGCTGTCCGCCGGAACGAACGGGTCGTTGAGCGCATTCACTGCCAGCGCCGGAATGCGCACCGCTCCCAGCAGGGGTCGGGCGGACGCGCGGCGCCAGTAGTCGTCCGCATCGCGGAAGCCGTGCAGGGGCGCGGTGAACAGGTCGTCGAAGGCATGCAGGTCGCGCACCGTGCGCAGGGCATCGCGGTCGAAGAGGCCGGGGTGCTGGCACCACTTGGCCAGGGCCTTGGGCACCATGGTGCGCAGGAACATGCGCGTATAGACGAGCCGGTTGAATCCTTGCCCGATGGCCCGGCCGCCCGCGGCCAGGTCGAGCGGGGAGCAGATGGCTGCCACGGCGTCGGCGCTGCGCACGGCCTCCAGCCCATGCTCGCCCGCCCAGCGCAGCAGCGCGTTGCCGCCGAGCGACACCCCGGCCACGAGCAGCGGCGCGCGGGGTCCGGCCGGCCCGCTGCCAAGCCGCTGCCGCTGCGCCATGCGCTGCAGGATCCAGTCGATTTCCTCGTGGTCGCCCGAGTGGTAGGCGCGCGGCGCGAGGTTGATCTCGCCACTGCATCCCCGGAAGTGCGGCACGGCGTAGTCCCAGCCGCGGGCGCGCGCCACATCGGCGAACGCTTCGGCGTAGTGGCTGCGCGACGAGCCCTCCAGCCCGTGGAAGAGCACCAGCAGCGGCCGGGGCCACCCCGATGCCGCGGGGGACGACTCCAGAAAGTCCACGTCCACGAAATCGCCGTCCGGCGCGGTCCATCGCTCCCGCCGGTAGGCCGGTGCGCCGCCCTCGGCACGGCGCGATGCCAGCGCGGGCCAGATGGTCTGCAGGTGGCCGCCGGGAAGCCACCGGGGCGCGACATAGTCCATGCCGAGGCGCTCCGGACCGGTCAGTGCAGCACCGGCGGCACCGGGCCGGCCACGGCCTCGTGGACGGTGCCGGGGCTCGCATGGTGGGCCACCAGCCGCCAGCCTTGGGGGGTCTTGTGATAGACGTTGGTGGACTGCACCAGGGCCTCGCGCATGCTGCCCTCCATCCGCACCTCGACATGCTCGACCACGCTGTGCACGGCGCTGGCCAGGGCCTGCACGCGGTGGACCTGCGCGGGCCGGGCGCGCAGCCCGCCGTGCTCGAACATGGCGGTGAAGGCGGCCCGGATGGCGCCCGCGCCCAGCAGGCGGGGCCCGCCGGGGTTGACGCAGACGATGTCGTCCTCTTCCGCCCAGCAGGCCATCAGGCGGTCGATGTCGCCCGCCTGCAGCGCCTCGTAGAACGCGGCCTCGGTCTCGTCGGCGGAGCCGCCCACCAGGGCGGCGCGGTAGGGAGTGCGTGTGCTCATCGTGGAGTGTCCTGGCATCGGGGCCCCGGCGGGGCCGGATCGGCAAGTGCGCCATTGTCGGAAATTCGGCAGCGCCGCGCATCATCCCCGTGCGGCGACCGCCCGGCCACATGCGCCGCCCGCTGACGCGGCGGGCCCGGCGGCTGCGGCAGAATGGTCCGGCGCCGGAGCGGCAAGGGCACGTCGCCCCAACGTTCGCAATCCCGCCCGGCGCCCGCACACCATGAAACGCCTCATCGCCACCCTCGCCGCCGCGCTCGCCCTCTCGGGCTGCGGCTACAACGACTTCCAGCGCCTGGACGAGCAGAGCAAGGCCGCCTGGAGCGAAGTGCTCAACCAGTACCAGCGCCGGGCCGACCTCGTGCCCAACATCGTCGCCACCGTGAAGGGCGAGGCCGCGTTCGAGCAGGACACGCTCACCAAGGTGGTGGAGGCGCGCGCCAGGGCCACCTCGATCCAGGTGACGCCCGAGACGCTGAACAACCCCGAGGCGTTCAACAAGTTCCAGCAGGCGCAGGGCGAGCTGTCCTCCGCGCTCTCGCGCCTGATGGTGGTGGCCGAGCGCTATCCCCAGCTGCAGGCCAACCAGGCCTTCCGCGACCTGCGCGTGACGCTCGAAGGCACCGAGAACCGCATCACCGTGGCGCGCAACCGCTACATCCAGACCGTGCAGGAGTACAACGTGCTCGCGCGCAGTTTCCCGACCAACCTGACGGCCAAGGTGTTCAGCTACGAACCCAAGCCCAGCTTCACGGTGCAGAACGAGGCGCAGATCAGCACGCCGCCGACGGTGGACTTCTCCCGCCCCGCACCGGCCGCGCCAGCTGCGCCGGCTTCGCGCTGAGGTGGATCCGGGCATGCCGGGCATCGCCGCACCTTTGCGCACCCTGCTGGCCCTGCTGTGCATCGCCCTCGGGCTGGCGTGCGCGCTGCCGGCGCGGGCGCTGCGCTCGGTGCCACCGCTCTCGGCCCACCTGATCGACGAGACCGGCACGCTCAGCAGCGCGGAGCGCGAGCGGCTGGAGGCCCGCCTGGCAGGCATCGAACAGCGCCAGGGCACGCAGATCGCGGTGTTCATGGTGGCCTCCACGGCGCCGGAGGACATCGCCGCCTTCGCCAACCGCGTGGCCAATACCTGGAAGATCGGCCGCAGGGACGTGGGCGACGGCGTGCTCGTCGTGGTCGCGAAGGACGACCGCCGGATGCGCATCGAGGTGGCCAAGGCCCTGGAGGGGGCGATTCCCGACATCGCCGCCGCACGCATCATCGACAGCGCCATGAAGCCTCGCTTCCGCGAGGGCGACTTCGCGGGCGGGATCGACGCCGCGCTCGGGCAGCTCAGCGCGCGTATCGCAGGAGAGAACCTGCCGGTGCCCACGGGCAACACGCAGGCCGGCCGCGCCGAACGCGGCGTGGACTGGAACGATTTCGCGATCTTCCTGTTCTTCGGGGTGATGGTCGGCGGCCCGATGGCCCGCGGCCTTTTCGGCAACCGGGCGGGTGGGCTCCTCATGGGCGCCGCCGCGGGACTGTTCGCCTTCCTGTTCACGGCCAGCGTGCTGCTGGCCGCCGGGGCGGGCGCCGTGGCGCTGCTCTATACATGGCTCTTCGGCGGACGCGGCGTGGCGGCCGGCCGCGGCGGCGGATTGCGGGACGGGTTCTCCACGGGCCTGGGTACCGGCATCGGCATGGGCAGCTGGAGCGGTGGCTCGGGCGGTGGCGGCGGCGACAGCGGTGGCTTCAGTTCGGGCGGCGGTGGCGACTTCGGCGGCGGCGGTGCGTCGGGTGACTGGTAGCCCTTTCCGCCCCAAGCCCCTTTTCCCATCCACATCCAGGACCGGATCCGCTCCATGCCCTCCACCTCCCGCCCCCCTGCATCCACGCCCCCTCCGGGACTGCCGGCCCGGATCGCGCGGCTCCTGCGCCACCGCTGGGCGGAAGGCGGGCTGCACCGCGCGCTGCCGCCCGATCTGCTCGAACGCCTGGCGCGCCGCGTGGCCGCCAGCGAGTCGCGCCACACGGGGCAGATCCGCATCTGCGCCGAAGGCGGACTTCCCTCGAGCTACCTGTGGCGCGGGGCATCCGCGCGCGAGCGCGCCGTCACGCTTTTCGGCAAACTGCGCGTGTGGGACACGGAGCACAACAACGGGGTGCTCATCTACCTGCTGCTGGCCGAACATGCGATCGAGATCGTGGCCGACCGGGGCCTCGCGCGCACCGTACCGCCTGCGGCCTGGCGCGAGATGGTCGCCCGCATGGGCGGAGCCTTCCGCGCTGGACGCTACGAGGACGGGCTCACGCAGGCCCTGGAGGAAGTGTCGGCGCTGCTGGCGGAGCACTTCCCGGCAGGCCCGGGCCCCCGCGGGGCCAACGAGCTGCCTGACATGCCGGTGCTGGGAGGCGGAGCGCCGCCGGACGGGCCTTGAGCGACACCCTGCCGCCTTCACACCGTCGGTTCGCGAATCGACCATCTGCTGCGCATGGGCGCAGGGCACGCCGCACCGGCCGCGCGAGCATGGCGCCATCGCCCGTGCCAACGCACGGCAGGAAGCCACGTTCCCATGCAGCCCCCCACCCGGCCGACAGGCCAAGCGAGTCCCCGCGCGCGCAGCCCGCGCCACGATAGCGGCAGCGACACCGATGCGTCGCCGACGCGGCGCGTGAGAGCGCGCACCACGGAAGCCGGTTCCAGTCTGGCCGGACGGTTGCCGGCCCGCCAGGCCGCCACGGCGGCCTCGCCAGGAGCAGGCCCTTCCAGCCGGCCGCCCCGCGCCGCCGTGCCGCCGCCACGCGCGCCGGTCGCCACGCAGCCTTCCGGCAGTGCCGGCGCCAGCACCAGCACCGGGGCGGGCGGCGCCTCCCAGGCCGCGCCCGCGCGGGCCGGCGCGGCCCTGCAGGCCCCCGAATCCCTGCGCCAGGAACTTGCGGCACTGGGCATCCAGGGGCCGCCGAGCCGGGCGCAATTCGTTCCCCTGGTCATGGCGGCCGTCGTGCGCCCGGACCTCGAGCCACGCATCCACCAGGCGGCTGCAGCCCTTCTCGACCACCAGCAGGGCACCGGCCACGATGTCGGGGAGGCACTGCGCTCGCTCTGGCTTTTGCTCCAGCTCCGCAGCCCTGCTGCAGCCCGCGTGATCGAGCGCATTCTGGTCCCGGCAGGCACGCCCGAGGCCGGCCGCGCATCGTCTTCGGACAACGAAGCCAGCAGCGGATCCGACGAGGACGACCGGGGCCTCGAAGGAGACCTGGCGCACCTGGGCGCGCCGCTGGGCAGCCAGTTCCAGACCTGGCTGGGCGATACGGCCCGCACCTCCGCGGTGGATCTCCATGCCTTCGACGAGGAGGAAGCCGCCCCGGCTTTCGCGCGGATGCTCGAACGCCTGCACCAGGAAGCCCTGCCCGAGCTCTCTGCCACCGCCCGGCGCGAGATGGAAAACCAGGTGAAGGTCGCATTCACCGCGATGGCCCACGATGCCGAGCTGCGCAACGAGGTGTTCCTGATTGCGCAGACGGCCCTCGGCAGTTGCCAGGACAACGTTCTGGAAGGTTTTTCCAAGGTCATGCTGGCGGTGCGGAAACTCCAGTTGGTGATGGCCGCGCGCCGCGGCCATCTGAACGAAGCGAAGTTGAACCAATGGACCAGCCAGCAATTCCGCCTGGCCCTGCTGGAAACCGCCGTGGGCCACCTCATCAGCGAGATGCTGCAGCGCACCGACATGCCCTCCTGGGAGAGGGAGAAATTGCACAAGGACCCCATGGAGACGCTGGCCCATGCCAAGTCCGCGCTCAAGCAGGCCCTGGAACTTCCGAAGGACACCGTGCAGCACCTGACGAGCGTGGAAATGAGCGTGCTCGGCCCGGAACACCTCGAGGCCCTGAAGGCCCTGGTGCGGCAGCAGGCAGCGGATCCGGGGGCCTACCGCGCGTTCATCCTGCGCCACGACACCTGGCGCGCCTGCATGCAGGTGCTGCACCCCGCCATCTTCCAGCCGCTGGAGGCGACCCGGGACGCCGATCCGTTCCACGAACTGGACATCCCCGACGACTCCGAAAGCCCGGCCGCCTATGCCTACGCCGAGGCGGGCCGCCAGGTTTACGAACGCTGGCAGGCGTCGGTGCAGCATGCGCTGGAGGCACTGGCGGACAACACCCGGCCCGCCGTGCCGCAGCCCGGACCACAGGACCCCGGCCCCTCATCCGGCCCGGGTACCGCCTGACCGCTCCGCCCTGTCGACGACCAGCCTTCCGGAATTTCTCCCATGGACCCGCTACGCTCCTCCGGCAGGACACGGTCACGTGAGCCCAGCCCCGAGGCCGGTACGCCCGATCGGCAGGTACGCCCCCGGCCCGCCGGGCACGCGCACTCTCCACCAGCCTCCGGCCCATCCAGCCCGATCGCCGGGCTTGCCGGGCGGACGCCCCGGGCTGTCGGAACACAGCAGACCCTGGCGCCACGCGCCAGCGTGCCACTCCCCGCGGCAAGCCCCGGTTCCCCGCATCCGGAGCGGATACCGCAGGTCGCATCGTCCGGGGAAGGCGACATCCCTGGCGATTTCCCCCAGGGTTCCTGGCTGATGGACATGCTGGACGCGGACCCGGATCAGGCCTTCCGGGCATTGCGCGCCGCCACCGACCTGCTCGCGCAGTTCGGCGCCGAGCCGGAACGGATCGCGAATCTGGAGCCGCGGTACGCGGGTGTGGCGCCTGCCGTGGCAGCGGCGGCCAGGCAGTTGCGCGATCACCTGATCGATATCGAATCCGGCGGATCCGGTACGGCACTGTCGGTGGAGTGGGACGCCGAAGCCGAACTCTCCCTGGATCTGGCACTGCAGACGGAACCGCTGGGACGGGAGATGGCCCGCTGGACTGTCCAGGACTCCCACGCAGCGGAGGCGCCCGGCCAATTCGACGACGCCCCCCATGCGCCCGCCTTCGCCCGCCTGCTTGCGCGCCTGCGGGAAATCACCGCGGCGGGCTCGTCTTCCGCCGTGGCTGCGGAGCGGGCCGGACAGGTCGCGACCGTGATCGACGCGATCTCCCAAAGCACCGAACTGCGCGAGCAGGTCTTCCTGATCGCTCAGACGGCCCTGGGCAGTTGCCATGACAACGTGCTGGAAGGTTTTTCCAAGATCCTGCTGGCCGTGAGCGACTACCGGGTCATGGACAAGATCCGCAGCGGCCGGATGGACGCTGCACGATTCGACAGATGGACAGGGAAACGGCTGCGGCTCTCGCTGCTGCAAAGCGAGGTCAACCGGTTCATCGCGCGGCAGCTTCTGCGCCCGGACCTGGACGACGGGCTCCGCCGGCGCATGCAGCAGGAACCGCTGGAAACCATGGTGCATGCCAAGCAGGCATTGCGCGAACGGCTGGACCTTCCGAAAGGCACCGTATCCGGCATGCGGGAACTGGGGCTCAGTGCGCTGCAGCAGGGCGATCTGGACGCCATGGAGCAGACAGTGAACCGGCTGGCGCAGGATCCCGCCATCCGCAGGGATTTCCTGATGCACTACACCACCTGGCGTGACGGCATGCAGGCGCTGCACCCCGAGGCATTCCGGGGATACCACCTCGCCCGCGATGCGGATCCGATTTTCGTCGAGGACGTCCCTGAGGACCAGGCGGGGCAGATCGACTATTCCGTGCGGGCCCGCGCCAGGGAATCGCACTGGCGGCAGGAGGAGGACCGGCTGCTGCGGCAACTGGCAGGCTTCGACAACCCGCCCGGTCAGCCGGCCAGTCCCGAGCCGCCCGGCGCCTGAGCCGGGAGCGCCGCGTTCAGGCGCGGCGGGCGGCCCCGGCGGCCGCACCCGGCACCGGCCATACCCGTCCTCCGCCCACGGCGAAGAACCGCCGGCCCGGCGCGGGCGCCACCGACAACCCGCCCGTGAACTCGCCGAAGGCCGGCAGCAGCGTGGCGCCGGCATCGGAGCCTTCTGCCGCGTCCACCACGAAGCACGGCAGCCGGAGCGCATCGCGGCCCGGCCCCCGCAGCACCACGGCAGGATGCACGTGGCCGGCGAGCACGTGCAGCGCAGCATGCCGCTGCGGGTGGTGGCAGCAGGCGAAAGGCCCGAGCGGCCAGGGCTCGTCCACGATCGCGATGCCCAGCTCCGCGGGCGGATCACCCGCATGGCTGTCGTGGTTGCCGCGCACCAGCACCACCTCCAGCGCCGCATGCGTCGCACGCCAGGCCGCGAGCGATGCCAGCACGGCGGGCGAGCGCGCCTCCGCCGCGTGCAGGAAGTCGCCCAGCACCACGAGCCGCTGCGCGCCCTGCTCCGCCACGAGTGCGGAAAGCCGCGCGAGGTTGTCGCGCGTGGTTCCGGAGGGCACGGGCAGGCCGCGCGCGCGGAACGTGTCGGCCTTTCCCAGGTGCACGTCGGCCACGAAGAGCGTGCGCCCATCGGGCCACCAGAGGGCATGGCCGGCGAGCAGCCGGACTTCGGCGCCGGCGAGGTGGAAGGTGGCGGATACGCCTGTCAATTGAACGGGTCCATGCACAGCGAGGAGGGATACGCCATTGTCCCGGACCGGCAACCCAGGTGCCGGCGTGGGGATTCACAGCCGCGGCAGGGGCCGCGACGGCTTGCGCTCACGGCGCCGGCCGCGTCCACTCCCCGCTGCGCCGCTGCCCGCGTCCTCGGCGGAAGTGAGTGAAAAATCCAGCGTCCGGCGCACCGCGTCGGCGGCCTGCTGCATCGCGGTCCGGGCGGCAGGCACGACCCCGCCCGCCCCGCCCTCTTCTTTGCCGTCCCCGTCCTTGCCGGCCGCCGTCTTCGCCGCGGTGCGCCTGCGCTGCGGCCGTGCGGGCGGGTCCGGAGGCACGACATCCTGCGCGGGCAGGCCGGCCGCGGCAGCCGGCCCCGCGTCGGCGGCGGTGTCCAGCTGCGCCAGCATGCGTGCGATGCGATCGGCCAGGTCCTCGTTGGTGAGCTTTTCCCGGAAGCGTTCCACCATGAGCGGAAAAGCGAACGGGCTGGGCCTCGCCAGCGGCTTCACCACCAGGTCCTGCGCCTGCATGCGGCGCAGCGCCGACAGCAGTTGCGCCACGTCCAGCTCCTGGCTCAGCACTTCCTCGTCGGCCTGGCGCAGGAGCATGTTGCCGGCGTCATATTTGCGGAAGACCTCGAAGAACAGCTGCGACGACGCCTGGAGTTGGCGCGCGCTGCGGCGCTCGCCGGGATGGCTCTGGAAGATGAGCCCCGCAACCCGTGCGATTTCCCGGAACCGGCGCCGGGCCATTTCGGTGGCGTTGAGGCTGGCCAGCACTTCGTGCAGCAGCGCGTGGCGGGCCTCGTCCTGCGGGGCGCTGCCGGTCTCGATCACGCTGGCGCCGGACGAGTCCGCGGCCTCCGCCCGCGCGGCGTTCGCGGTATTGCGGATGGCCAGGGCTTCGCCGGCCGGCAGCCTCGGCGGGCCGGTATCGCTCCCGCCCTCGGGCACCGGTGCGGCATGCACCCGCAGCAACTCCGGCAGCAGCGCGGACCAGTCGCGTTCGGTCGCCGACAGCAGCTCCAGCCCGTAGTCGTTCACGGCGATGGAAAACGTGCCGGCCTCGCCCTGGGCCGCGCGCCACGCGAACAGGCTGGCCAGGCCAATGTGCGCATGGCGGCCCGCGAACGGGTACAGGAACAGGTGCCAGCCTTCCCGGGTGCGCAGGGTTTCGGCGAGCAGCGTCCCGGGCGTGGGCAGCGCCGACCACCGCTGCTGCACCTCCAGCAATGGCCGCACGCAGCGCAGCTCGGGCGATCCATAGCGCCCCGCAGCCGCCTGCGCGAGCTGCTGCACCACGAAATCCGCGAGCACGGTGGACAGCGGCATGCGCGATCCAGCCCAGCGCGGCACCGTGGGCCGTCCGCGCGCTGCGCGCCGCACGTAGGCCGTCATGTCCTCGATCTTCACCATCTCCAGCACCTGCCCCGCGAAGACGAAACAGTCGCCCGGCGACAGGCGCGACAGGAAGCTCTCTTCCATCGTCCCGAGCCGCGCGCCGTGCAGGACCTGCACGGCCATGCTGGCGTCGCTCACGATGGTGCCGATGTTGGCGCGGTGGCGGCGCGCCAGGCGGGCGCTCGGCATGCGCCAGACGCCCTCCTCGTCCGGCGCCACGCGCTGGTAGTCGGGATAGGCCGCGAGCGAGGGTCCCCCGCGGTGCACGAAATCCAGGCACCACTGCCAGACCGCGCGCGGCAGGTCGCGGTAGGCCACGGTGCGGCGCACTTCCGCATACAGCGCCTCGGGCTCGAAACCGCCCCCGAGCGCCACGGTGACGAGATGCTGCACCAGCACATCCACCGGCCGGCGCGGGCTGGCGCGCATTTCCACCTCGCCGGCCTGCACCGCGGCACGCGCGGCCGCCGCCTCCACCAGTTCCAGGCTGTGCGTCGGCACCAGCGTGATCCGCGACGGCCGCCCCGGGGCATGGCCCGAGCGCCCGGCGCGCTGCAGCAGCCGCGCGATGCCCTTGGCCGAACCGATCTGCAGCACGCGCTCCACGGGCAGGAAATCCACGCCCAGGTCCAGGCTGCTGGTGCACACCACCGCGCGCAGGCGCCCTTCCTTGAGGCCCGCCTCCACCCATTCGCGCACGCCGCGGTCCAGCGAGCCGTGGTGGATCGCCAGCTCGCCCGCCCAGTCGGGCCGCGCATCGAGGATGGCCTTGTACCAGAGCTCCGCCTGGGACCGCACGTTCACGAACACCAGCGTGGTCGTGGTGGACTCCAGCTCGCGCACCACGGCGGGCAGCATGCGCAGCCCCAGATGGCCGGCCCAGGAAAACCGCTCGGGATGGTCGGGCAGCAGCGTATCGACGACGAGCCGCTTGTCCACCTGGCCCTGCACCAGCACGCCCTCTTGCCCCACCTCCGCGCCCAGCGGCGCCAGCAGCGCATCCCGCGCCTCGGGCAGGTTGCCGAGCGTGGCCGACATGCCCCAGACGCACACCCGGGGATTCCAGCCGGCCAGCCGTGCCAGGGCCAACTGCACCTGGACGCCGCGCTTGTTGCCCAGCAGCTCGTGCCACTCGTCAGCCACCACGAGGCGCACGGTGGACAGCAACTCTCGCGCGTCCGCCCGCGCCAGCAGCAGAGACAGGCTCTCCGGCGTGGTCACCAGCACCGTGGGCAGCCGGCGCGACTGCGCGCCGCGTTCGGCACTGCCTGTATCGCCCGTGCGGGCACCGCTGGTCCAGCGTGCGAGCGTGGGCTGCGTCGCCGCGAGTTCGTCGAGCGGGGTGCGCAGGGCCTTCAGCGTGTCGGCAGCCAGGGCCCGCATCGGCGTGAGCCAGAGCACGGTCAGCGGCTCGGGCGGCGGGGCCTTGCGCCGCTTTCCGTCCGCGGGCCTTTCAGCGGCAGCCTCCAGGGCGTCAACCAGGTCGGCGGAGGTGCCGTCTTCGCCTTTGCCCCGCGCCTTGCCCGCGGTGCCGAAGGCCTGGAGCGCGCCCAGCCATACCGCATAGGTCTTGCCGGCGCCCGTGGTCGCATGCAGCAGCCCGCTGCGGCCCTGGGCGAGGGCACGCCAGACCTCGCGCTGGAAGGGAAAGGGGCGCCAGCCGCGCGTCGCGAGCCAGGCTTCCGCCAGAGGGCGGGGACGCCGGGCGCGGGAAGGGGGACTGGGCATGGCAATGAAGGGTTGTATTCGGCGTCACTGCCGGGATCGGGTCGCTGGGTCCGGAAGTCAAGGATCCGACCTGGGCAACAGCGCCTCCAGCGTTTCCAGGGAGTCCGCCTCCTCCACCGGTTTGTCTTCACGCCAGCGCAGCATCCGGGGAAACCGCACCGCGATGCCGCTCTTGTGCCGCGTGCTGCGGGCGATGCCCTCGAAGCCGAGCTCGAACACCAGCGTGGGCTTCACGCTGCGCACCGGCCCGAAGGTTTCCACGGTGGTGCGGCGGATGACCGCATCCACGCGCGCCATCTCGGCGTCGGTCAGGCCCGAATAGGCTTTCGCGAACGGCACGAGAGAGCGGCCTTCAGCGCCGGGCGGCCCGTCCCAGACGGCAAAGGTGTAGTCGCTGTACAGGCTGGCGCGCCGCCCGTGGCCGCGCTGCGCATAGATGAGCACGGCATCCACGCTCAACGGGTCGATTTTCCATTTCCACCAAGTACCCACGTCCTTGGTGCGGCCCACTCCATATTGGGCGCCGCGGGCCTTGAGCATCATGCCTTCGACACCCAGGGCGCGGGCATGGGCGCGCCGGGCCGCCAGCTCGTCCCAGTCACCGCCATGCAGCAACGGGCTGGCGACGAGTGCCGGATGCGACACCCGGGCGAGCAGGGCATCGAGCCGCGCCCGGCGCTCATGCTGCGGCAGTGCCCGCAGGTCCTTCCCATCCTCTTCCAGCAGATCGTAGGCCAGGAGCACCACGGGCAACTCGCGCAGCAGCTTGGGGCCGAGCGTCTTGCGGCCGATGCGTTTCTGCAGGTCCGCGAAAGGGCGCACGCGTGCCGGCGCATCGCCCTCGGCATGCTGCCAGACGACAATCTCGCCATCGAGCACGGTACCGTCCGGCAGGGCCTCCTGGCCCAGGCGCTGCAGTTCGGGAAAGCGGTCGCTGACCAGCTCCTCGCCGCGCGACCAGACCCAGGTGGCACCCGCGCGCCGCACCAGTTGGGCGCGGATGCCGTCCCACTTCCACTCCACGATCCAGTCGCCGGGCGGCCCGAGCGTGGGCCCGAACTGGTCCACGGGCAGCGACAGCGGGTGCGCCAGGAAGAAGGGATAGGGATGGCCGCTGGTTTCGCCGGACTGCGCCGCGCCGTCCGCCGCGCCCTGTCCGGTCTCGGCGAGCGGCGCCACGAGGCGCTCGTAATCCGCCGGCCCGGGCCGTGCGCCGATGTGCGTGTAGCCCATGAGGCGCTGGGCCACGCGCTTGGGATCCACGCCGCTCACGGCCGCCAGGGCCTGCGTGACCTGCAGCTTCGACACGCCGACGCGGAAGGCCCCCGTGATGAGCTTGAAATAGACGAGCCGCTCCTCGGGCGCCAGCCGGTCCCACTGCGCCCGCAGAACCGGCTCCAGCGCTTCGGGCGCCATGCCGCGCAGCGGCAGCAGGTGCTGCTCCACCCATTCGGCCAGGCCCAGCGCATGGGCCTCGGCGGGCGGCGGCAGCAGGAGTGCGATGGTTTCCGCGAGGTCTCCGACCGCTTCGTAGCTTTCGTCGAACAGCCATTCCGGCAGGCCCGCGGCCTCGCGCGCGAACTGCCGCAACAGCTTGGTCGGGACCAGTTGGCGCGGCTTGCCACCTGCCAGGAAGTACACCGCCCAGGCCGCATCCGCAGGTGCTGCCGCACGCAGGTAGGCCTGCAGCGCCGCCTGCTTGGCCAGGCTGGACGTGCTCGCATCCAGCGCCCGGTAGAGCGCGGCAAAGTCCTTCATGGCGCCGCTTCCCCGCCCTCGTGCCGGCCGTCATCCTCCACGGGCGACGCATCACCGCCCGGCGCGGCGACCGGCGGCACGGCCGTGGAAGCACCGGGCGCCGCATCGTCGTCCTCGTTGCCGTATTCCGTGCGGAACGACTGCGCATCCAGGCCCTGCTCCCGGAGCCAGCGCACCAGCACGGCCACGCTGCCATGCGTCACGAAGACGCGCTCCGCCCCCGTGGCACCGATGGCCGACTGCAGGCCGGGCCAGTCCGCATGGTCCGACATCACGAAGCCGCGGTCCACGCCGCGCCGGCGCCGGGTGCCCCGCAGTTGCATCCAGCCGCTGGCGAAAGCATCGGAATGCCGGGGGAAGCGGCGCATCCAGGGCGTGCCCTGGGCAGAAGGAGGCGCGACCACCAGGGCCGTCTGCAGCAGCTTCGCATCCACGGCCGGATCCGTGGCCCGCACCGTCGGGGGCAGCGCCACGCCGGCCGCCCGGTAAACGGCATTGAGCGGCTCCACCGCGCCATGGACCACGATAGGCCCGATCGAAGCGTCCACGCCGTGCAGGATGCGCTGCGCCTTGCCGAAGGCGTAGCACAGCATCACCGACGGCCGCCCCTGCGCGGCATTCGCCCGCCACCACGCGTCGATCTCGGCGAACAGCGCTTCCTGCGAGGGCCAGCGGTAGATCGGCAGGCCGAAGGTGGACTCGGTGATGAAGGTGTCGCAGCGCACCGGCTCGAACGGCACGCAGGTACCGTCGGGCCCGGTCTTGTAATCGCCGGAGGCCACCCAGACGCGGCCACCATGTTCGAGCCGCACCTGGGCCGACCCGAGCACGTGGCCTGCGGGATGCAGCGAGATGCGCACGCCGTGGTGTTCGATGGCCTGCCCGTACGGCAGCGTCTGCAGCGTGATGTCGGCCCCGAGCCGGGTGCGCAAGGTCCCTTCGCTGTCGATGTGGGCCAGGTAATGGGAGTGGCCCCATCGGGCGTGGTCGGAGTGCCCGTGCGTGATGACCGCCCGCTCCACGGGCTTCCAGGGATCGATATAGAAATCGCCCGGGGGACAGTAGAGCCCCTCGGGACGCGCGATCACCAGGTCATCGGAAGCAGCCGCCATGCGCGAGCCCTTCCATGGAATGGAGGAAAGCGCCAACCCGCCGCCCCGCTGACCCCGCCGCCCAATGCGACGTACGTAGAAGGAAGAAAGCCCTGGTGTGCGCTTGCATGAGGAATGCTAGCGCCCGTCCCGTGGGCCCTCCCGTACAGCCCGCCGCATGCCGATGTCGGAGCACGCCTACCCCACGGTCCAGTTTCCGGCAGCCGAAACACGTGGCCCCCGCCGTACCGGCCCGGTCGACCGGAAGCATTGCCCAAGAAGGCTCGGAAAAAGAAAAAGCCGCCCCATGGGGCGGCCTGGTTGTGGAGTACGCAAGGCCGTCGCCGGCCCCGCAGGACTCAACGCTTCTGGCGGAACTTGCGCAGTGCGGCGATCTGGGCGGCCATCACGGCCAGCTCGGACTGCGCGCGCGCGAAATCGACGTCGCTCTTGGCGTTCTTCAGCGCTTCCTCGGCAGCGGCCCTGGCAGCGTTGGCCTTCTCGTCGTCCAGGTCCTTGCCGCGGATGGCGGTGTCGGACAGCACGGTCACGCGCTCGGGCTGCACCTCGAGGATGCCACCGGCCACGAAGACGAACTCTTCGCCGCCGTCGGCCGTCTCGATGCGCACCGATCCCGGCTTGATGCGGGTGATCAGCGGCGTGTGGCGCGGGTAGATGCCGAGCTCGCCGGCCTCACCGGGCAGCGCGACGAAGCGCGCCTCACCCGAGAAGATGGACTCTTCGGCGCTGACCACATCGACGTGGATGGTGTTCATGGGTTTTCCTCTGGGCTCTGAAAGAAGGTGGATAAAGCAAGCAGACGGGAGGGCCCGCCGGGCGCCGCGCACAGCCGTACCGGAGTACGGCAACGACGCGGGCTGCCCGTATGCGCCGCTTTACGCGACCTTCTTGGCCTTTTCGAAGGCTTCGTCGATGGTCCCGACCATGTAGAACGCCTGCTCCGGCAGGTGGTCGCACTCGCCGGCCACGATCATCTTGAAGCCGCGGATGGTCTCGGCCAGCGGCACGTACTTGCCGGGCGAGCCCGTGAACACTTCGGCCACGTGGAACGGCTGCGACAGGAAACGCTGGATCTTCCGGGCGCGGGCCACGGCCAGCTTGTCCTCGGGGGCCAGTTCGTCCATGCCCAGGATGGCGATGATGTCGCGCAGTTCCTTGTAGCGCTGCAGCGTGCCCTGCACGCCGCGAGCCACCTGGTAGTGCTCTTCACCGACCACTTGCGGGTCCAGCTGGCGGCTGGTGGAGTCCAGCGGATCCACGGCAGGGTAGATACCCAGCGAAGCGATGTCACGCGACAGCACCACGGTGGAGTCCAGGTGGGCGAAGGTCGTGGCGGGGGACGGGTCGGTCAAGTCATCGGCAGGCACGTACACGGCCTGGATGGAGGTGATCGAGCCGACCTTGGTGGAGGTGATGCGCTCCTGCAGGCGGCCCATTTCCTCGGCCAGCGTCGGCTGGTAGCCCACGGCGGAAGGCATGCGGCCCAGCAGTGCGGACACTTCGGTACCGGCCAGGGTGTAACGGTAGATGTTGTCCACGAAGAACAGCACGTCGCGGCCTTCGTCGCGGAACGACTCGGCGATCGTCAGGCCGGTCAGGGCCACGCGCAGGCGGTTGCCCGGGGGCTCGTTCATCTGGCCATAGACCATGGCGACCTTGGAGTCTTCGAGCTTCTCGAGGTTCACGACGCCGGAATCGGCCATTTCGTGATAGAAGTCGTTGCCTTCACGGGTACGCTCGCCCACACCGGCGAACACCGACAGGCCGCTGTGGGCCTTGGCGATGTTGTTGATGAGCTCCATCATGTTCACGGTCTTGCCCACGCCGGCGCCGCCGAACAGGCCCACCTTGCCGCCCTTGGCGAACGGGCACACCAGGTCGATCACCTTGATGCCGGTTTCCAGCAGCTCCTGCGACGGCGACAGTTCGTCGTACGCCGGGGCCTTGCGGTGGATGGAGGCCGTCAGTTCCTGGCTGACCGGGCCGCGCTCGTCGATGGGCGAACCCAGCACGTCCATGATGCGACCCAGCGTCGCCTTGCCCACGGGCACGGTGATCGGGTTGCCGGTGTTGGACACCATCAGGCCGCGGCGCAGGCCGTCGGACGAACCCAGGGCGATGGTACGCACCACGCCGTCGCCGAGCTGCTGCTGCACTTCCAGCGTCAGCGGGGAGCCTTCGAGCTTGAGCGCGTCATACACCTTGGGCATCTGGTCGCGCGGGAACTCGACGTCCACCACGGCGCCGATACATTGAACGATCTTGCCCTGAACGCCAGCGTTCACTTGGGTGTTCTCTTGAGCCATTGCATTTGCTCCAAAAATTTAAACTGCCGCGGCACCCGCGACGATCTCCGAAAGTTCTTTCGTGATCGCGGCCTGGCGCGTCTTGTTGTAGACCAGCTTGAGTTCGCCGATGACGTTGCCCGCGTTGTCCGTGGCGGCCTTCATGGCCACCATGCGCGCCGACTGCTCGGACGCCATGTTCTCGGCCACGGCCTGGTAGATCAGGGACTCCACGTAGCGCACGAGCAGGTCGTCGATGACGCTCTGGGCATCGGGCTCGTAGATGTAGTCCCAGCCGTGCTCGGTCTTCTCGGCCTGCATCTTCTCGGAAGAGAGCGGCAGCAGCTGCTCGACGACCGATTCCTGCTTCATGGTGTTGATGAACTTCGTGTACGCGAGGTACACGCCGTTGATCTTGCCTTCGGCATAGGCGTCGAGCAGCACCTTCACGGGGCCGATCAGCTTGTCCAGGTGGGGGGTGTCCCCCAGGCCGGTCGCATGCGACACCACCTGGGCGCCGACGCGGTTCAGGAAGCCCAGGCCCTTGTTGCCGATCGCGACGGCCTGCGTGGTCACGCCCTGCGACTGCAGTTCGCGCAGCTTGGCCGTCACGGCGCGCAGCACGTTGGTGTTCATGCCGCCGCACAGGCCCTTGTCCGTCGTCACCACGATGAAGCCGGCCGTCTTGGCGTCGTTCGACTTCATGAAGGGATGGACGTACTCGGGATTGGCCTGGCCGAGGTTCGCCGCGATGTTGCGGATCTTCTCGCTGTAGGGCCGTGCGGCACGCATGCGGTCCTGCGCCTTGCGCATCTTGGACGCGGCCACCATTTCCATGGCCTTGGTGATCTTCTTGGTGTTCTCCACCGATTTGATCTTGCCGCGTATTTCCTTGCCTGCTGCCATGATGGGTCCTCGTCCGGTTTAGGCGAACGACTTCTTGAAGGCCGTGATGGCTTGCGTCAGTTCGGCCTCGTCCTTGCCTTCCTTGTCGAAGGCACGGTTCTTCTCCAGGCGCTCCAGCAGGGCGCCGTGGCTGGTCTTGAGGAACTGGTGCAGGCCGGATTCGAAGGCGAGCACCTTCTTCACGTCCACGTCGTCCATGAAGCCCTTGTTCACCGCGAACAGCGTCGAGCCCATCAGCGAGATGGGCAGGGGGCTGTACTGGGCCTGCTTGAGCAGTTCGGTCACGCGGGCACCGCGGTCGAGTTGCTTGCGGGTGGCTTCGTCCAGGTCGGAAGCGAACTGCGCGAACGCAGCCAGCTCACGGTACTGCGCCAGGTCGGTACGGATACCGCCGGACAGGCCCTTGATGATCTTGGTCTGGGCAGCGCCACCCACGCGGGACACGGAGATACCGGCGTTGATGGCGGGGCGGATACCGGCGTTGAACAGGCTGGTTTCCAGGAAGATCTGACCGTCCGTGATCGAGATCACGTTCGTCGGAACGAAGGCGGACACGTCGCCGGCCTGCGTCTCGATGATCGGCAGGGCCGTCAGCGAACCGGTCTTGCCCTTGACTTCACCCTTGGTGAAGGCTTCGACGTAGTCGGCGTTCACGCGGGCTGCACGCTCCAGCAGGCGGCTGTGGAGATAGAACACGTCGCCGGGATAGGCTTCGCGGCCCGGCGGGCGGCGCAGCAGCAGCGAGACCTGGCGGTAGGCCACGGCCTGCTTGGACAGGTCGTCATAGACGATCAGCGCGTCTTCGCCGCGGTCGCGGAAGTACTCGCCCATCGTGCAGCCCGAGTAGGCCGACACGTACTGCATGGCAGCCGATTCGGAAGCGGACGCCGCCACCACGATCGTGTATTCCATGGCGCCGGCCTGTTCCAGGGCGCGCACCACGTTCTTGATCGACGAAGCCTTCTGGCCGATCGCGACGTAGATACACGTCACGCCCTGGCCCTTCTGGGCGATGATGGCGTCGATGGCCACGGCCGTCTTGCCGGTCTGGCGGTCGCCGATGATCAGCTCGCGCTGGCCACGGCCCACGGGCACCATCGCGTCGATGGACTTGATGCCGGTCTGCAGCGGCTGGTCCACGGACTGGCGCGCGATCACGCCGGGAGCGACCTTCTCGATCACGTCCGTCAGCTTGGCGTTGATCGGGCCCTTGCCGTCGATGGGCTGGCCCAGGGCGTTCACCACGCGGCCGACCAGTTCGGGGCCCACGGGCACTTCCAGGATGCGGCCCGTGCACTTCACGGTGTCGCCTTCGGAGATGTGCTCGTACTCGCCCAGAATCACGGCGCCGACGGAGTCGCGCTCGAGGTTCAGTGCGAGGCCGTAGGAGGGCTGACCGTCCTGGGTGGCCGGGAATTCGAGCATTTCGCCCTGCATCACATCCGACAGGCCATGGACGCGCACGATGCCGTCGGTCACGGACACCACGGTGCCCTGGTTGCGGATGTCGCTGCTGGCTGCCAGACCTTCGATGCGGCTCTTGATCAGTTCAGAAATCTCTGCGGGATTGAGTTGCATGACTCTTTCCTTCTTTCTTGGGTTAGCCGAAACCTCGG
Organism: Paracidovorax avenae; assembly: GCF_040892545.1. NCBI lineage: Bacteria > Pseudomonadati > Pseudomonadota > Betaproteobacteria > Burkholderiales > Comamonadaceae > Paracidovorax > Paracidovorax avenae. Next base: position 483,058 of record NZ_CP156079.1, on the reverse strand, counting down.
GCGCTTACGCGACGAGGGCCGCTTTCATTTGTTCCAGACGGGCCTTGACGGAGGTGTCGAGCACCTCGTCGCCCACGGCCACGCGCACACCGCCGATCAGCGACTCGTCGAGCTGCACGGAGAGGTTCAGCTTGCGGCCGAAGCGCTTCTCCAGCGAGGCACCGAGCTCCGCCAGCGCGGCGGCGTCGATCGGGAACGCGCTGTGGACCACCGCGTCGGACGAGCCGCTCTGGCGATTGACCAGGGCGCGGAACTGCGCAGCCACCTCGGGCAGCGCTTCGAGGCGGCCGTTGTCGATGAGCACGCGCAGGAAGTTGCGGGCCGCATCGGAGAGCGGCGCGCGCACCACCCCGGCGATCAGGTCGAACAGCTGTCCGGGCTCGATCTTGGGGTTGTCGGCCAGCTGCCGCACCTGCGGGTCGGCAGCGATCGCCGCCAGTTCGTCCACCCAGGCGACGGTGCTGCCCAGGTCGGCGCCCGGCTGGGCTGCGCAGGCCTTGAACAGGGCTTCCGCGTAAGGGCGGGCAATGGTGGCGAGTTCTGCCATGGTTGCGTCCCTTACTTACAGCTCGGTCTTGAGCCGGTTCAGCAGATCGGCGTGGACGCCGGCATTGACCTCCTTGCGGAGGATCTGCTCGGCACCCTTGACGGCCAGCGCGGCCACCTGCTCGCGCAGGGCTTCGCGGGCCTGGATCGTCTGCTGCTCGGCCTCGGCGCGGGCAGCGGCGACGATCTTGTTGCCTTCCTCGGTCGCACGGGCCTTGGCCTCTTCGATGATGGCCTGGGCACGGCGCTCGGCGTCCGCAAGACGCGATGCCGTTTCGTTGCGCGTCTGCGCGAGTTCCGTCTCGACGCGCTGGTTCACGGCGACGAGTTCGGACTTGGCGCGGTCGGCAGCAGCGAGGCCTTCGGCGATTTTCTGGGCTCGCTCATCCAGCGCCTTCGCGATCGGGGGCCACACGAACTTCATCGTGAACAGCACCAGGATCAGGAAGACGATGGCCTGAACGAACAGGGTCGCGTTGATACTCACGGCAACACCTTTCTAGTTGGGCGTTGGACGGGAATCAGGCCAGGACGAAGGGGTTGGCGAAGGCGAACAGCAGGGCGATGGCAACGCCGATCAGGAAGGCGGCGTCGATCAGGCCGGCCAAGATGAACATCTTGGTTTGCAGTTCGTTGATCAGCTCGGGCTGGCGGGCGGAAGCTTCGAGGTACTTGCCACCCATCAGAGCGATACCGATCGATGCGCCGATGGCGCCCAGACCCACGATCAGACCACAAGCCAGAGCGACGAGACCGAGAATGTTTTCCATGATGACTCCTAGGATGAAAAGAAAGAAAGGTTGAGAAGGAAGGAAAGGGAAGGCTCAGTGAGCGTCATGCGCCTGGCCGAGGTAGATCAGCGCCAGCATCATGAAAATGAAGGCCTGCAGGGTGATCACCAGGATGTGGAAGATCGCCCAGATAGAGCCCGCAATGATGTGCCCCACGGGGAGCAACACACCGGAAAGCGACATGGCTGCCGCGCCGCCCATCAGGGCGATCAGCATGAACACCAACTCACCAGCGTACATGTTGCCGAACAGCCGCATGCCATGCGACACGGTCTTGGCAACGTATTCGATGATCTGCATCAGCAGATTGACCACGCCCAGGATCAGGGCGAAGACGGGATTCTTGCTCGTGCCGAACGGAGCGGTCACGAGTTCGTGGGCCCAGCCGCCCAGGCCCTTGATCTTCACGCTGTAGTACAGGCAGAGGATCAGCACGGCCGTGGACAGGCCCAGCGTGGTGGAGAGGTCGGCCGTGGGCACGACGCGCAGGTAGGCGTGGTGGGGGTCGTGGCCCGCGGCGCCATAGATCTGCGCCCAGATGGCGGGAAGCAGGTCCACGGGCAGCATGTCCATCGCGTTCATCAGGAAGATCCACACGAACACGGTGAGGGCCAGGGGAGCGATGAACTTGCGGCTCTCGGCGTTGTGGATGTTGGCCTTGGCCTGGTTGTCCACCATCTCGACGAGGATCTCGACGGCGGCCTGGAAGCGGCCCGGCACGCCGGAAGTCGCCTTGCGGGCGCATATCCAGAAGGTGAACAGGGCGATCGCGCCGAGCACCAGGCCCACGATGACGGAGTCGTAGTTCACCACGGAGAAATCGACGATGGACTTCTGCTTGATGTTCTGAAGATGCTGCAAGTGGTGAACGATGTATTCACTGGCAGTCGGGGCATGCGCTTCTGCGGCCATCGGACAACTCTTCTCTCAATCAATCGGTTTGCGGACACCGGACCGCACCATGAGCGCGATCCAGTACGTTTTCATCGTCACCACCATGCCGGCGAGCAGAGCCAGCCAGCTCAATCCCGGCACCAGCCGGGGCGCCGCCGCCAGCATGGCGACGGTCAAAGCAATCTTGACCAGCTCCCATCCGAAGAGTCCCGTCAGGGCGCCCCCGGCGGAAGACCTCCTGCGCGCCATGCCCCGGGCGAAAAGCGCTGCGGGAAGAACCACCGCCAGCGCTCCGTAACCCGTGGACCAGGCGACATGGGAGCGTCCGGTCATCACCCAGGCCACCAGGGCCGCAACGAGCCCCACCGCCGCCTGGCCCGCAACTATGCGCCAGATGGACACGGGTGGATGTCGTTGCCGCCATTCCTGCGCCTCGGCTGCAGAAAGGGGCTTGAAACCGGAATCCTCGACCTCAGTTCCAGTGTCCGGAGCGTCTGTTTTCATGGTTGGTCAACGCCTGCTGGACGCCCGGCATCCGGGCTGGAACTTCTTACAAAGCCCTTGATTATAAGTAAAAACCCGTTGCATCCTGCAATGCCTTGGGGCGCGCGTGCGACAACGGCGCGCAACGGTGCACCCGATGGGTGAACCAAGCCTCTTGCGGGCACCAGCTTGGCGCATCGCCGCCCGGGTGTCTCTCCCCTGCTTCGCCGACAATCATCGCATGACACAGCCCCCCACCCCTTCCCCGGTGATCGGATCCGAGGGCGATCCGCGCAAGGAATCGCTCATCGAGTACCCCTCCCGCTTTCCCATCAAGGTCATGGGCCGCAAGGCCGATGGGTTCGTCCATGCGCTGACCGAGGTGGCCCGCCGCTTCGACCCATCGTTCGACGCCTCCACCATCGAGTTGCGAGACAGCCGCGAAGGCAATTACCTGGGCGTGACCCTCACCGTGACGGCGACCAGCCGCGAACAGCTCGACGACCTGTACCGCGCGCTTTCCTCGCACCCGATGGTGAAGGTGGTGCTCTGATCCGGGACACGGCGATGCAGGTGCGGATGCTCGGGCGGGTGGATTTGCGCGAAACGGTGGAGGCCATGCAGGCGTTCACCGAGCAGCGCACCGACGGCACGCCCGATGCCCTCTGGGTGTGCGAGCACGCGCCCCATTTCACGCAGGGCCTCGCGGGCCGCGCGGACCACCTGCTGGCACCGGGCGACATCCCCGTGGTGGCCACCAACCGCGGCGGGCAGGTCACCTTCCACGGCCCCGGGCAGGTGGTGGCCTATCCGCTCGTCGATCTGCGGCGCGCCGGCTACTACGTGAAGGAATATGTCCATCGCGTGGAAGAGGCAGCGATCCGCACGCTCGCGCACTTCGGCATCACGGGCCACCGGGTGGCCGGCGCGCCGGGGATCTATGTGCGGCTGGACGATCCACGCAGCCACGCCCTGCTGCCCCAGCGCCCGCAGAAGGCCGACCCGCTGTCGCCCGTGGCGCCCGCGCCCGACTTCACCGGGCTGGGCAAGATCGCCGCGCTCGGCATCAAGGTCTCGCGCCACTGCACCTACCACGGCGTGGCGCTCAACGTGGACATGGACCTGGAACCCTTCTCGCGCATCAACCCTTGCGGCTACGCAGGGCTGCCGACCGTGGACCTTTCTACAATCGGCGTGCACACCACCTGGGACGAAGCGGCTTCCGTGCTGGCCAGCCAATTGGCCATCCGCCTCGCGCCCTGACCTCAGCACCAGCCATGAGCACTCCCGAAGTCGTGCGCGAAGCGCAATCCACCGTCGCCTACAACCCGCTCGCCAAGCAGAAGGCCGCCGCGAAGCTTTCGCGCATCCCCATCAAGGTGGAGCAGGGCGAGGTGCTGAAGAAACCCGAGTGGATCCGCGTCAAGGCCGGTTCGCCCACCACGCGTTTCTACGAGATCAAGGAGATCCTGCGCGAGCACAAGCTGCACACGGTGTGCGAGGAGGCCTCCTGCCCCAACATCGGCGAGTGCTTCGGCAAGGGCACGGCCACGTTCATGATCATGGGCGACAAGTGCACGCGCCGCTGCCCGTTCTGCGACGTGGGCCACGGCCGGCCGGACCCGCTGGACAAGGATGAACCGCTCAACCTCGCGCGCACCATCGCCGCGCTCAAGCTGAAGTACGTGGTGATCACCAGCGTGGACCGCGACGACCTGCGCGACGGCGGCAGCGGCCACTTCGTGGAGTGCATCCAGAACATCCGCGCGCTCTCGCCCGCCACGCAGATCGAGATCCTCGTGCCCGACTTCCGCGGCCGCGACGACCGCGCGCTGGAGATCCTCAAGGCCGCACCGCCCGACGTGATGAACCACAACCTGGAGACCGCGCCGCGCCTGTACAAGGAAGCGCGCCCGGGATCGGACTACCAGTTCAGCCTGAACCTGCTCAAGAAGTTCAAGGCGCTGCACCCCGGCGTGCCCACCAAGAGCGGCATCATGGTGGGCCTGGGCGAGACGGATGAAGAGATCCTGCAGGTGATGCGCGACATGCGCGCGCACGACATCGACATGCTGACCATCGGCCAGTACCTCGCGCCGTCCAACAGCCACCTGCCGGTGCGCCGCTACGTGCACCCGGACACGTTCAAGATGTACGAGGAAGAGGCCTACAGGATGGGATTCACCCACGCCGCCGTGGGTGCGATGGTTCGCTCCAGTTACCACGCGGACCAGCAGGCGCACGCGGCAGGCGTCTAGCGCCGCAGAGGGGCGCGATAACCGTGCGCGTCCCTGACCGGTGAACCGCGGCGATCAGGCGCTCCTGCCTGCCGGCCTGCCTTCCCGTATGCGGGATGAGGCAGGCCGCGTCGAAGGTCATTCGAGATTGAAGTGCGTGGAGCAGGCAGCGTTGGGCGCAAGCACCGCGCCCACCGAGCACTCGGCGGGGAATTGGCCGTCGATGGACAGCCGCGTGTACACGGCGGGTACGTCGATCCTGATGATCTGCTGCGCCACGCCACTCGTGTTGGTGAGGATGTACAGACCGGAGCTCACTTGCACCGAACCGCCGGCAGGCACGGAGAGTTGCCTGGCACTTGGCGCAGCGAACGACTTTCCGATCCAGCTGCCAGCTCCGCCCACGGAAAGAGCGAGAGCTCCCGCCAGCAAAGCCCATGCGATGGGCCGTCCATGGGACGCTTTGCGCAGGGTGCGATAGACCAGGACGAGCAACGCGAGCGTCAGCAGGATCAAGCCCCATTGCGATAACGTGGGAACAGGCAGCGCAGCAGGCGGCGCATAGGTGACCGTGACGGGCGGCACGGGCTCGGCCATGGCTTGGGTGCAGGACAGCCCCACGAAGACCGCAGCCAGGCTGCCGATGGCTTTGTCGATAGTTCTCATTTCCAATTTCCTCGAAAGATCCGAAATGTTTACAAAAACTTACCGCTTCACATTGTAAGCCTCGTATTTGCAAAAACTATTGAGGCATTGGAATCATTGAATTTTTGGAGTAGCACAGCGCAGGGCCCGCACCGCGACGGGCACCCGGCGAAGGACTTGCCGGCCAAGCGCCGGTCTGCCGAGTGCTCCTGTGATTCAGCGGCGAGCGTTGCGCCGCATGCTCCAGCGCACGACGCCCCAGGCGACGGCGAGCGGAGTGAACAGCGCGAGGATGGCCAGGCCGGCCTGCCACAGCGCCGGCACGTCATGCGTGGACACGCGACACCTCTGCCAGAGAAGGCTCCGCGGGCTGCGGCAAGCCATGGAATACGCGGCCGATGCGCCCGAATTCCGCCATCGGCAAGGCGGCCATGAGCCGGTGCATGCACTCGCCGATGTCGGACTCGCGCAGATGCAGGTAGACCGTGCACACCGGCCGCACGGCATCCACCGACAGGCGGTAGGTGCCCAGCAACGGGCCCAGCGCGGCATGGAGGCGCTGGCGCACGCGCAGTGCGGGCTCCCGTGCCAGCCTGACCGGCAGGACCACGCCGGGCACCGCGGGGCGCGCACGGCGTGCGCCGGAATGCACGGCGCCGGCATCAGCGCCCTCTTCGTCTTGAAATATCCGATGCAGCAGCATGCTCTGGGGCTTCGTGCGGCGCGGAGCGCTTGTGCGAAGCAGGGTGGAACAGGCCTTCAGTCTAGGAACAGGCGCATCAAAACGGCGTAAAAAGCACGGCGCGCCGCGTCAATCCGCCGCAAAGCGTCAGGCGGCCAGGCGGTACCCCACCCCGGTCTCGGTCAGCAGGTGGCGCGGCTGAGCAGGGTCGGCCTCCAGCTTCTGGCGCAGGTGGCCCATGTAGATGCGCAGGTAGTGGCTCTGGTCGGAGCGGGCCGGCCCCCAGACTTCGCGCAGCAGCTGGCGCTGGGTGATGACGCGGCCCGCATTGGCCACCAGGACCGTGAGCATGCGGTACTCGGTGGGCGTCAGGTGAACGACCGTGCCTGCCCGCCGCACGAGGCGCGCTCCCCGGTCCACCTCGATGTCGCCGAAGCGGAACACGGGCTCGGCGGCCTCGGCCTGCAGGCCCTGCCCGGTGGCGGGCCGCGGCCGACGCAGGTTGGCACGTACGCGCGCGAGCAATTCGCCCGTGCCGAAAGGCTTGGTGAGGTAATCGTCCGCGCCTGCGTCGAGGGCGGCGATCTTGTCGGACTCGTCGGCGCGCGCGGAGAGCACGATGATGGGCACGGCCGACCAGCTGCGCACGTCCCGCAGCAGGGTCAGCCCATCGCCATCGGGCAGGCCCAGGTCGAGCACCAGCAGGTCGGGCTGGCGCGTGCCGGCGGCCGACAGCCCCTCGCGCAGCGTGGCGGCCTCATGCACCTGCCAGCCCTCCTCCTCCAGCGCCCCGCGCACGAAACGGCGGATCTGGGGCTCGTCCTCGATCACGATCGCGGTGCGCAGGTGCAGGGTCATGGTGCAGGGTCGGTGGATGATGGTTCGGGCGGGTCCACGGGTTCCGGAAGGACCGGGGGATCGCGCCGGGGCAGCGTGACGGTGAATTCTGCCCCGGGGCCCGGCGACGCACCGGCCGCCGCGATATCGCCGCCGTGCGCCAGCACCACGGCCTTGCAGATCGCGAGCCCGAGCCCCACGCCCGGCGTGGCGGACTCGGCCTGCCCGCGGGTGAATTTGTCGAACAGCGTGTGCTCGCGCCCCCGCAGCGCCGCAGGCAGGCCGGGGCCGTGGTCGCGCACGCGCAGGCGCAGCGCTCCCGGCAGCGCGGCGGCACCGATCTCGATGGGCGCGGCGCCGTACTTGGCCGCGTTCTCCAGCAGGTTCACGAGCACGCGCTCGATGAGCACCGCGTCGAACTCCACCAGCGGCAGGTCGGGGGGCAGCGACGTGCGCACCTCCATCGCCCCCAGCGCGGGACGCGCCGCACGGATGGCCGAACCGACCACCTCCTCCACCGACTGCCAGTCGCGCCGCAGGTTCACGCTGCCGCCGGACAGGCCGCTTTCCAGCCGCGCCATGTCCAGCAGGTTGCTGACCAGGGCGTGCAACTGGTGGGCCTGCTGGACGATGGCGCGCGAGGCCGACTGCAGCCCCTCGCCGGGCTGTGCCGGCAGGGACTCGGCCAGGGCGATGAGGGCGGTGAGCGGCGTGCGCACGTCGTGGGAAATGGCGCCCAGCAGGGCATTGCGCAGGCGCTCGGACTCCATGTCCAGCACGGCGCGCTGCGCCACCTCCACGTAGTGGACCCGCTCCAGCGCGATCGCGACCTGCCGGGCGAGGGTTTCGAGATGGCGCGCCTGCTCGGGTATCAGCAGCCAGCGCGGGTGCGCGGGCGACAGGGCCAGCACGCCCCGCACCCGCATGGGCGCGGTGAGCGGCACATAGCGCCAGCCCTGCGCGGCCAGCGTGCCGGTTCCCAGGCCCGCGCTCTGGCCGTGGCGCAGGGTCCAGTCGGCCACGCTCGGGTCGAATCCCTCGGGGGGCTTCGCTGGCAGCATGAGCCGGTCGCCTTCGTCGAGGGGCAGCACCACTGCCTGTCCTCCGAAATGCTGCTGTACGGCGGCCGTGCCGATGTCCACGACCTGCGATGCCTCCAGGGCGGCCGAAAGCTCCCGCGTGAGTTCGAACAGCGAGCGCATGCGCTGCTCGCGCCCGGCCGCCACCCCTGCGGAGAACCGCAGGCCCGCGGTCAGCTGGCCCACGAGCAATCCCACGCCGAGCATGACGATGAAGGTCACGAGGTACTGCACATCGCTCACGGCGAACGAGAACTGCGGCGATACGAAGACGAAATCGAAGGCCGCCACGTTGAGCAGCGCCGCCAGTGCGGCAGGCCCGCGACCGAAACGCATGGCCACGCCCACCACGCCAAGCAGGTAGAGCATGACGATGTTGGTCAGCTCCAGCACGCCGGACAGGGGCAATGCGAGCAGCGTCACGGCCACGCTCGCGGCGACCGCGGCCCCGTAGCCGGGCCAGCGGGCGGACAACTGCTCGCCGTCCTCCTGCGCATCGCCCCCCTGGCGCCAGGATGCGGCCGGCAGGCGGCGGCTGCTGCCGGGCTCGCCCGCCTCCACGATGTCGAGCGCGGGCGCGGCGGTGCCGATGGCCTCGGCCGTGCCGGGCACCGGCCACCACCGCCACAGGCCGGACCGCCGGCGGGCGCGGCCCACCACCAGGGTGGCGCAATTGAGCTGCCGCGCATGCTCCGCGAGCGCGGGAACCACGGCGTTGCCGGTGAGCACGGCGGTCTCCGCACCCAGCCCCTCTGCCAGCTGCAGCACGGCCAGGATGCGGTCGCGCTGCGGGGCCGGAAGACGCTGCAGCCGCGGCGTCTCCACATAGGCGGCATGCCAGCGCACGTTCAGCTGGCTGGCCAGGCGGGCCGCCGTGCGCACGGTGTGGGCGGCATCCTCGTGCGGCCCCACGCAGGCCAGCAGCGCGCCGGAAGTGTTCCAGGCCGGCGGCACGCCGTGGCCGCCGCCGGACTGCTCCACACGCCATCCGCGCACATCGTCCTCGACGTGTTCGGCGGTGCGCCGCAGGGCGATTTCGCGCAGTGCGATCAGATTGCCCTTGCGGAAGAAATTCTGCGCCGCGCGCTCGGCCTGCTGCGGCAGGTACACCTTGCCCGCGGCCAGGCGTGCGGCCAGCTCGTCGGGCGTGGCATCGACGAGCACGACCTCGTCGGCCTCGTCGAGCACCGTGTCGGGCACGGTCTCGTGCACGCGCACGCCCGTGATCGCCCCCACCGTGCCGTTGAGGCTCTCCAGGTGCTGCACATTGAGCGCCGTCCAGACCTCGATGCCCGAAGCCACGAGTTCCTGCACGTCCTGCCAGCGCTTGGCATGCCGTGAGCCCGGCGCGTTCGAGTGGGCCAGTTCGTCGACCAGCAGCACGGCCGGCCGGCGCTGCAGCGCGGCATCGAGATCGAACTCGGTCCGCGTCCGTCCGCGGTGTTCCAGCGTGCGCGCAGGCAGAACGGGCAGGCCGTCCAGCAGGGCCGCCGTTTCCGCGCGCCCATGCGTCTCCACGACGCCCACGAGCACGTCGCGCCCCGCCTGCCGCTCGCGCTGCGCGGCGCTCAGCATGGACCAGGTCTTGCCCACGCCGGCGTTCGCGCCGAAATAGATGCGCAGCTTGCCGCGCTGCACCCGCTGCTCCTCGGCACGTATCTGTGCGATGAGGGCATCGGGATCGGGACGGGGATCGGTCATGCGTGGAAGGCGATGGGGGACGGGCCGCGGCGGCATGCCGCGGCACCGCAGTCTCCGGGATTCAGCGCGCCGCGTCGAGGGCCACGTTGAGGGTCAGCACGTTCACGCCGGCCTCGCCCAGCCAGGGCAGGAGGGGCGCCTCGGTGTGGGAGCGCACCAGGGCCTCCACGCGCTCCAGGGGCAGCCCCCGCGCGCGGGCCACCCGGGGCGCCTGGTAGCGGGCCGCCGCCACGCTGATGTGCGGATCGAGCCCGCTGGCCGACGCGGTGACGAGATCCACCGGTACGGGAGCCGTGTTGCCGGGGTCGGCGGCCCGCAGGGCCTCGATGCGCGCCTTGACCGCATCGGCCAGGGCGGGATTCGCCGGGCCGAGGTTCGAGCCGCCCGAGGCGCCCGCGTTGTAGGGCATGGGCGCAGTGGCCGACGGACGCCCCCAGAAATGCCCCGGCTCCGTGAAGTTCTGGCCGATCAGCGTGGACCCCACGGCATGGCCGGAGCCGTCCCGGATGAGGCTGCCCGCCGCCTCGTGGGGGAAGGCGGACTGCGCCACGCCCGTCACCGCCAGCGGATAGAGCACACCGGTCACCAGGGACAGCAGGACGAAAAGCACCAGCGTGGGCCGCAGCAGCGGTGCTCGGGCCGGGGCCGGGCCTTCGCCGGCCGATGTGGCAGCCGGTGCGGAAGCATCCGCGGGAGATTGCAGGGAAGTATTCATGGTGGTTTCTCCGGAAGGCTGCGCTCAGACGAGGCCCACGGCCGCAAGCGCCCAGTCGATGAGCTTGATCCCGATGAACGGCACTACGAGCCCGCCCAGGCCGTACACGGCGAGGTTGCGGCGCAGCAGCGCCGCGGCGCCCACCGGCCGGTAGCGCACGCCCTTGAGCGCGAGCGGGATCAGGAAGACGATGATCAGCGCGTTGAAGATCACCGCCGAGAGGATGGCCGACGACGGGCTGGCCAGCCGCATCACGTTCAGCGCGCCGAGCTGCGGATAGGTGGAGACGAACATCGCCGGGATGATGGCGAAGTACTTGGCCACGTCGTTGGCGATCGAGAACGTGGTGAGCGAGCCGCGCGTCATCAGCAGCGCCTTGCCGGTCTCCACCACCTCCAGCAGCTTGGTGGGGTTGGAATCCAGGTCCACCATGTTGCCGGCCTCCTTGGCGGCCTGCGTGCCGCTGCCCATGGCCACGGCCACGTCGGCCTGGGCCAGCGCGGGCGCGTCGTTCGTGCCGTCGCCGGTCATGGCGACCAGCCGGCCTTCGGACTGGTAGCGGCGGATGAGGGCGAGCTTGTCCTCGGGCGTGGCTTCGGCGAGGAAATCGTCCACCCCGGCCTCGGCCGCGATGGCCGCCGCCGTGAGCCGGTTGTCGCCCGTGATCATCACCGTCTTGATGCCCATGCGCCGCAGTTCTGCGAACCGCGCCTGGATGCCTGCCTTGACGATGTCCTTGAGCTCCACCACGCCCAGGACACGGCTGCCTTCCGCCACGGCCAGCGGCGTGCTGCCGCGGCGGGCCACGTCGTCCGCGGCGCGGGCCACCTCCGCGGGCATGGAGCCGCCCAGGGCTTGCACATGCCGGGTCAGGGCCTGCACGGCACCCTTTCGCAGCGCCACGGGGGCGGCGCCGCCCGCGGCAGGCAGGTCCACGCCGCTCATGCGGGTCTGCGCCGTGAAGGGCACCAGCACGAGGCCTTCGGCCGCGCCTTCACCGGCCTCGATGCCTTCGCGGCGCGCCAGCTCCACGATGCTGCGCCCTTCGGGCGTCTCGTCGGCCAGCGAGGCCATGAGCGCCGCCCGGGCCAGGTGCGCGCGGGCCACGCCCGGTGCCGGCAGGAATGTGCTCGCCTGCCGGTTGCCGTGGGTGATGGTGCCGGTCTTGTCCAGCAGCAGCACATCCACGTCGCCCGCGGCTTCCACCGCGCGGCCCGACGTGGCGATCACGTTCGCCTGCATCATGCGGCTCATGCCGGCCACGCCCACGGCCGACAGCAGGCCGCCGATGGTGGTGGGGATCAGGCACACCAGCAGCGCGATCAGCGCGGTGAGCGACACCACCGTGCCTGCGCCCGAGGCCTGCACGCTGAACAGGGAGAACGGCAGCAGCGTCACCGTCACCACGAGGAACACGATGGTGAGCGCCACCAGCAGGATGGTGAGCGCCACTTCGTTGGGCGTCTTCTGGCGCTTGGCCGCCTCCACCATGCCGATCATGCGGTCGAGGAACGACTCGCCCGGGTTCACCGTGATGCGCACCACCAGCCAGTCGGACAGCACGCGCGTGCCACCTGTCACGGCGGAGAAGTCGCCGCCGGACTCGCGCACCACCGGCGCGGATTCGCCGGTGATGGCGCTTTCGTCCACCGAAGCCATGCCCTCGATCACCTCGCCGTCGAGCGGGATCACGTCGCCGGCGTCCACCTGCACCACATCGCCCTTTCGCAGGTTGGCGGCCTGCTCGGGAAGGAAACGCGCGCCATGGCGCGGCTCGGAGAGCTTCTTGGCCCAGGTGTCCTTGCGCAGTCCGCGCAGCGAGGCGGCCTGCGCCTTGCTGCGGCCTTCCGCCAGCGCTTCGGCGAAGTTGGCGAACAGCACGGTGAACCACAGCCACACGGCCACCGCGAGGATGAACACCGGGCGCATGCCCATGTCCTGCGCGGTGGTCAGCGCCTGCAGCCACAGCAGCGTCGTGAAGATGCTGCCGATGAAAACGATGAACATCACCGGATTGCGCCACTGCACGCGCGGGTCCAGCTTGGCGAATGCCTGCCACACGGCGGGGCGCACCAGCGCGGCATCGAACAGCGTGAGGTTCCGCGAGGGAACCGGGGCCGCGGCGGGTGCCGTGGTCGGGGACTGGGGGGTCGTCATGTCGTTCTTCTCCTGGCCCGCTCACCGGGCCTGCAGCACCAGGTGTTCCACCACCGGGCCGAGCGCCAGCGAAGGCACGTAATTCAGCAGCCCCACGAGCAGCACCGTGAACACCAGCAGCGCCACGAACAGCGGGCCATGCGTGGGCATGGTGCCGGGGCCGGGCGGCAGGCGCTTCTTGGCGGCCAGCGAACCGGCGATGGCCAGCACCGGCACGATCACGCCGAACCTGCCGAACCACATGGCCAGGGCCAGCAGCACGTTGTAGAACGGGGTGTTCGCGGACAGGCCTGCGAAGGCGCTGCCGTTGTTGTTGGCGGCCGAGGTGAGCGCATACAGCACCTCGGAAAAGCCGTGCGCCCCGGGGTTCGCGATGCCGGCCTGGCCCGCGGCCGCCAGCACGGCGACGGCAGTGCCCACCAGCACGAGGATGGGGGTAACGAGAATGGCGACGGAGGTCAGCTTCATCTCGCGCACCTCGATCTTCTTGCCCAGGTACTCCGGCGTGCGCCCGATCATCAGGCCGGCGATGAACACCGCGAGGATGGCGAAGACCAGCATGCCGTAGAGGCCCGTGCCTACGCCGCCGAACACCACCTCGCCGAGCTGCATGAGCACCATCGGCACCATCCCGCCCAGCGGCGTGAAGGAGTCGTGCATGCCGTTCACGGCGCCGCACGAAGCCGCGGTGGTCACCGCAGCGAACAGCGCGGAAGCGGAGATCCCGAAGCGCACCTCCTTGCCCTCCATGTTGCCGCCGGCCTGCGTGGCGGAGGCCACCTGGTCCGCTCCCAGCGCGGACAGCGCTGGGTTGCCCGCCTGCTCCGCGGCAGTCACCGCGACCACGGCCACGGCGAACATCAGCACCATCGCGGCCAGCAGCGCCGCGCCCTGGCGCCAGTCCCCGACCACGCGGCCGAACGCAAAGCACAGCGCCGCGGGGATCAGGAAGATCGCCAGCATCTGCGCGAAATTGGCGAGCGGCGTCGGGTTCTCATAGGGATGCGCCGAGTTGGCGTTGAAGAATCCGCCGCCGTTCGTGCCCAGCATCTTGATCGCCTCCTGCGAGGCCACGGGCCCCATGGGAAGCGTCTGCGCACGCGTGCTGGCCTCTCGCGTGAGCGGGTTGCCGGACGTATCCTTCAAGGGTTGCCCCTGCGCATCGAGCTGCGGGTCCTGGTAGATGGTCGTCTCCACCGTGGCCACGTCCTGGTAGGGCGTGAAATTCTGGATCACGCCCTGGCCCACGAAGAAGATGGCGAGCACGAAGGACAGCGGCACCAGCACCCAGGCCGTGATGCGCACGATGTCCGCCCAGAAGTTGCCTACATGCCCTGCCCCATCGCCACCGCGCGCGGCGAATCCCCGCGCCAGCGCGAAGGCCACGGCAATGCCGGTCGCGGCGGACAGGAAGTTCTGTACCGACAGCCCGAGCATCTGCACGAGGTAGCCCATCGTGGACTCGCCCGCGTACCCCTGCCAGTTGGTGTTCGACACGAAGCTCACGGCCGTGTTGAACGCGGAATCGCCCGACACTGCGGGCAGTCCCTGCGGATTCAGGGGCAGCACACCCTGCAGGCGCTGGAGGGCGTACACGGCGAACACGCCCACGGCATTGAAGGCAAGCAGCGCCAGCGCGTAATGGCGCCAGTGCATGCCCGCCTCCGGCCGCACGCCGGCCAGGCGATAGAGCGGTGCTTCCACGCGGTGCATCCAGCCCGGCAGCCGCCCATCGCACACCGCGGCCAGGGCCCGGCCCAGCGGCCACGCCAGCAGGCCCAGCACGATCAGGAAAAGGGCCAGCAGGCCCCAGGCGGAGGCAGTCATCAGAACTCCTCCGCGCAGATCAGCGCGAACACCAGATAGGCGAACAGCAGCACCGCGACGATGCCACCGAAACCGTAGAGCACGTCGATGCCGATCATCGTGCTTCTCCCCGCGGCCGGCCATCGTGGCGACCCAGGATCACCACGGCCTCGGCCATGGCCACCCACAACGCCGCGATCGCGGCAACCCACAGCACATCCATGTCAGGCACTCCAACAACCCTCGCGGGCGATGGAGGCATTCTGGAAAAGCACCCGTAAAAAGTGTGCACAGCTTGCGGCACGCCGCATAAACGCGGCGTAAAAACCGCGTGCCGGCCGAGGCGTACCGGGCACGGAGCCGGAGTTTCAGTGGTCCCGCGCCAGGCGCCGGGGCCGGACGCCCGTCAGCCGCCCAGCATGTCCGCCGGGCTGTCCGCGTCGATCACCGTGCGGGCCCAGGGGGCCAGCTTGCGGGTGTCCGAGCGCAGCACTTCCTGCTTCACCGCCAGGATCTGCGCGGGATGCATGGAGAAGCTGCGCAGGCCCAGGCCCAGCAGCAGCCGTGTCATCGCCACGTCGCCCGCGGCCTCCCCGCAGAGGCACACGCTCTTGCCCTGCCGGTGGCCTTCCGCGATCACGTCCGCCACGAGCTGCAGCACCGCCGGGTGCATGGGGTCGTAGAGATGGGCCACGCTCTCGTCGGCCCGGTCGATCGCCAGGGTGTACTGGATCAGGTCGTTGGTGCCGATCGACAGGAAATCGAAATACTGCAGGAAGCGCCGCACGATCAGCGCCGCCGCGGGCACCTCGATCATCGCCCCCAGCTGCACCGGCCCGTACGAAGCGCCACGCGCCTCCAGTTCCGCGCGCGCCATGTCCACCTGCGCCAGCGTCTGCCGGATCTCCCCGACGTGGGCCAGCATCGGGAACAGCAGGTTCACCGGCCCGTGCGCGGCCGCGCGCAGCACCGCCCGCAGCTGCGTGCGGAACATGGACGGGTCGGCCAGGCTCCAGCGGATGGCCCGCAGGCCCAGGGCCGGGTTGAGGTGGCTGGGGGTATCCTTGGCTGCCTTGTGGTCGAGCGGCTTGTCCGCGCCCACGTCAATGGTGCGCAGCGTGACGGGCAGGCCCTGCATGCCCTCCACCGCGGCACGGTAGGCCTGGTACTGTTCTTCCTCGCCCGGCAGGTGGCCGCCCCGGCCCATGAACATGAATTCGCTGCGGAACAGCCCTACGCCCGCAGCCCCGGCACGCACGGCCACCGCCGCGTCGGCAGGCTGCTCGATGTTCGCCAGCAGCTCGATGCGCTCGCCGTCGAGCGTCACGGCCGGCGTGTGCCGCAGGCGGGACAACCGCTCGCGCTCCAGTTCGGTCTGGCGCTGGCGGAAGCCGTATTCGGCGAGGATGATCGGCGACGGATCGACGATCATGATGCCCGCGTCCCCGTCGATGATCACCCAGTCGTCCTGCCGCACCAGCTGGCTCGCGGCACGCGCTCCCACCACGGCGGGAATGTCCATGCTGCGCGCCACGATGGCCGTGTGCGAGGTCTTGCCGCCCACGTCGGTCACGAAGCCCGCGAACACGCTCTGCTTGAACTGCAGCATGTCGGCCGGCGAGAGATCGTGCGCCACCAGCACCAGCGGCACGTCCACCATGTCGCCCGGCAGCAGGTCCTGCTGCAGGCCCAGCGCGGCGCTGCCGCGGCGCGGGCTGCAGGGCGGCGGCGCGACCGGACTGGCCACGCCCTTCATGTACCGCAGGATGCGCTCGACCACCTGTTCCAGGTCGGCCTTGCGCTCGCGCAGGTAGTCGTCCTCCATCTCGTCGAACTGGCGCGCGATGATCTCCAGTTGCGTCGTCAGCGCCCACTCGGCGTTGTAGAGGCGGTCCGTGATCCAGTGCTTGACGCCGCTCACCAGTGCCTCGTCCTGCAGCAGCATCAGGTGGACGTCCAGCAGCGCGGCGAGTTCGGGCGGGGCATCGGCAGGCATCTCGGCCTGCAGGCGCTGCAGTTCCTCGACCACGGCATTGCGCCCGTTGCGCACGCGGATGATCTCCGCGCGCACCTGGTCGGGTTCGATGAAATAGTGCGCCACGTCCACGCGGCTCGAAGCCACGAGCACCGCGCGCCCGATGGCGATGCCCCGCGCGACGGCCAGGCCGTGGACGGCGAATGTCATCGGGCGCCTCCGGAACGGGCTGCCGAGCGGGCTGCTGAGGGGGTCATTCCCGGCCTCACTCTCCTTCGCCGAACTTGCCGTCGATGAGCGCGCGCAGCGCGTCCATCGCTTCCTGCTCCTGCGGGCCGTCGGTCTCGATCGAGACGTCGGTGCCGATGCCTGCGGCCAGCATCATCACGCCCATGATGCTCTTGGCATTCACGCGGCGTTCGCCCCGGGCCATCCACACCTCGCAGGGAAAGCTGCCCGCCAGCTTGGTGAGCTTGGCCGATGCCCGGGCGTGCAGGCCCAGCTTATTGCTGATGGTGATATTCGTCTTGATCATGATGGGACCGTCGGATCTGGTTCTGGGGTGCGGCGACAGCGACCTGCATCACCCCCTGTGTGCCGCCCGCGACCGCGCGGGCGACGAGCGCCTCGAGCGGCTCGCGGCGGTAGCTCACCGCGCGCAGCAGCATCGGCAGGTTCACCCCGGTGACCAGCCGCGAGCGCTCCCCGTCCACGAGACGCTGCGCCACGTTGCAGGGCGTCGCGCCGAACACGTCCGTCAGCACGAGGATGGGAGTGTCATCGCCCGGCCCGTCCAGCAGGATGCGCGCGGCAGCCAGCGTGTCCTCCGGCGGGGCATTCGGATGCACATCCAGCGCCAGGATGTCTTCGGCAGTGTCCGGAAACACGTGCAGGGCGCAGGCGCGCAGCGCATGGGCCAGCGGGGCGTGGGCGATGAGGAGGATGCGCGTGCTCATGGGGAGATCGGGTGGACCGCATTATCGCAACACGAGCCCCGGGAAAAACGTGTCCGCCACCGCCGCTCGGGGCTGCGGGCTGTAGATCACCGCATGGAAGAGCCGCATGCGGGGCCCGCCCTCGGCGGACTCGGCCCGGGCGAACCAGGCCGCGTCCAGCGCCACAGCGCGCCCATCCCCAGGCGCCGTGCCCTGCACCTGCAGGCGCAAGGATTGCGGCAGCGGCAGCGCACCGCGGGGCGTGAACGGGGCGCCGGCCAGGTTCGTCGCGTCTGCCGGCACGCCGATGCGCGCCAATGTCGCCGCTCGCCATTGCGCAAGCACCATGCCGGCCTCGGCCGCGCCGGAGCCCTGCTGCAGCGCCATGTGGGACACGGCGAAGGTGGCGCCATCGGCATCGCACCCGGCCATGGACAGCTCCACGGAGCGCCCCTGCAGCTCGACGGGCCTCACGGCACGTTCCGGCTTGCATGGAAGCAGCGCCGTCAGGCCGGCATCGTCCATCCGGACCGAGCGCCAGTCCAGCGACGGACTGCAGCCCCCCAGCGACAGGGCACCGGCCAGCAGGATCCAGGGCATGCGGTTGCGCGACATCCGGGCATTATGGTCGGCCCATTCCGGTGGGCCCGGCGCACGGCATGCATCCCGGCGATTGATACGCATCAAGCACGAACTTTTCTGCCGCCCGCATGCTCCACCAGCGGCATGCGCCGGACCGCCCCGTCCGGCACAATGGCAGCCGTGCGCCGCGTTTCGCGCGCCGCGCGGCCTGAACGGACGGATGGAAGGACGGCATGATGGGCTTGAAGCATTGGATCGGCGCCGCCGCGGTCGCGGCCTTCGTGGGCGTGGGCGCTTTCGTCTTCCTGGGCGCGGGACGCTCCCAGGCCCCGGAATCCACCTTCGTGCTGCTCGACGGCAGCCGCCAGACCACTGCGGACCTCCGCGGGAAGGTCACCCTCGTGAATTTCTGGGCCACCAGCTGCACCACCTGCGTGGCCGAGATGCCGCAGATCGTGTCCACCTACGGCAAGTACCGCGAGCGCGGCTTCGAGACGCTGGCCGTGGCCATGAGCTACGACCCGCCGAGCTACGTGGTGAACTTCGCCCAGACCCGCCAGCTGCCTTTCAAGATCGCCATCGACAACACCGGCTCGGTCGCCAAGGCCTGGGGCGACGTGCAGCTCACCCCCTCGACCTTCATCGTGAACAAGCGCGGCGAGATCGTGAAGAGCTACGTGGGGGCTCCGGACTTCGCGGAACTCCACCAGCTGATCGAGCGGCTCCTGGCAGAAACCTGAACGACGCCGCCCCGGCCCATCCCGGGGCGCGGATGCCGTGGCAGACCGCCATGCCCTGGCAGGCGGAACGTGATGCCCCGCGCGGCGTGGGCTCCGGGCCGGCAGCAGGGCCGTCAGGGCATGCCGTTACACTGTTTCCCACTGCCACCCTCCCGACGCTTCCCGTGGACCAGCCCTCCATCGCGCTCCTCACGCCCTCCCAGCCTGCCGAGATGGAGCCCGTGCGCGCCATCTTCCAGGAATATGGTGACAGCCTGGGTATCGACCTGCAGTTCCAGGGTTTCGATGCCGAGCTGGCAGACCTGCCCGGCGACTATGCCCCGCCGCGCGGGCAGATCCTGCTGGCCGAGGTGGACGGCGCGATCGCGGGGTGCTGCGCCCTCCGGCCGCTGGACACCGCCGACTACCCGAATGCGGCCGAAATGAAACGCCTGTACGTGCGCAAGGCGTTCCGCGGATTCGGCCTCGGACGGCAATTGGCGGAGGCCATGCTGGACGTGGCCCGCCAGGCAGGATACGCCAGCGTGCTCCTGGACACGCTGGACGGCATGGAGTCCGCACGGGCACTCTACGCCGACCTGGGCTTCGAGGAAATCCCGCCCTACTACCACAACCCCATCGCCGGCTCGCACTACCTCAAGGTCGATATCGACTGAGAGTGCCCTCCCCGGACAGTGCCTGGAGCGGTTCTGCCGAGGAGTGCGTGAGCTGTTCTCAGCCGCGGGCCTGGGCCAGCAGCGTGTCGGCGTCGCTCACCTCGAACTTGCCCGGCGCTTCGATGTTCAGCGAAGCCACCTTGCCGTCCTTGACCAGCATGGAATAGCGGTTGCTGCGCAGGCCCAGGCCCTTGCCGTTGAGGTCGAGCGTCAGGCCGGTGGCCTTGGCGAAGGCGGCGTCGCCGTCGGCCAGCATGCGCACCTTGCCGTCGGTCTTCTGGTCGCGCGCCCAGGCGCCCATGACGAAGGCATCGTTGACGCTCAGGCACCAGATTTCGTCCACGCCGGCTGCCTTGAAGGCCTCGGCCTGCTCGACGTAACCCGGCACGTGCTTGGCGGAGCAGGTCGGCGTGAAAGCGCCCGGCACGGCGAACAGCGCGATCGTCTTGCCGGCCGAGGCCTTCGCGACGTCCACGGGGTTGGGGCCGATGCTGCAGCCTCCGCCCTCGACTTCCGAGTACTCCATCAGCGTCACGGCGGGCAGCGCTTCTCCGATCTTGATCATGCTTTCTTCTCCAGTTGGGTAGGTGGTGGATGGGCCAGCCGGTACGCCGCGGACGCAGGCACCGGCGCCGGAAATAAAAAAACGGCCCACGATTGTGGGCCGTTTTTGGAGGGCGTGCCGCCTGGAGGGTGGAGAACCACTCAGACCAGGGCAGCCTTCTGGACCAGGCGGGTGGCAACCCAGTTCTTGGTCTTGGAGAGCGGGCGGCTTTCCGTGATCTCGATCGTGTCGCCCAGCTTGTACTCGCTGTTCTCGTCGTGCGCGTGGTACTTGCTCGACTTGATCACGATCTTGTCGTAGATCGGGTGCTTCACGCGGCGCTCGACGAGCACCGTCACGGTCTTTTCACGCTTGTCGCTGACCACCTTGCCAACCAAGGTGCGCTTGAGGGATTTTTTAGCTTCCGTCATGTCGGCTCCTTACTTGGCGGCTTGCTTTTCAGCAAGGATGGTCTTGGCGCGGGCGATGTCGCGGCGCGTGGTGCGCAGCGTGCCCGTGTTGCCCAGTTGTTGCGTGGCCTTCTGCATGCGCAGGCCGAAATGGGCCTTCTGCAGCGACTTGATCTCGGCCTCCAGGCCGGCGACGTCCTTCTGGCGCAGTTCAGCAGCTTTCGTCATTTGTCGATTCTCCTGATCAGGCGCCGATCTGGCGGCTCACGAACGTGGTGCGCAGCGGCAGCTTGGCGGCAGCCAGGCGGAACGCTTCGCGTGCCAGCTCTTCAGGAACGCCGACGATTTCGAAGACGATCTTGCCGGGCTGGATCTCGGCCACGTAGTACTCGGGGTTGCCCTTGCCGTTACCCATCCGCACTTCTGCGGGCTTGGTGGAAATCGGCTTGTCGGGGAACACACGGATCCAGATGCGGCCGCCACGCTTCACGTGACGGGAGATCGCACGGCGTGCGGCCTCGATCTGGCGGGCCGTCAGGCGGCCACGGTCCGTGCACTTCAGGCCGAAGTCACCGAACGCCACCGAGTTGCCCCGGGTGGCGACGCCGGTGTTACGGCCCTTCTGCTCTTTGCGGTATTTGCGACGAGCGGGTTGCAGCATCGTTATTCTCCTTTGCCGTCCGCTGCTGTAGCGGGCGCGTCAACCTTGCGAACGCGCTTAACGGCGGTTGCGTCGGTGCCACCGGCACCAGCGGGCTTGTCGCTGCCGTCGGCCGGAGCGGCATTGCCACCCATGGGGCGACGGGGACCACGGCCTGCACCGGCACGGTCGCCACCAGGGCGGCCATCGCGACGGGGACCGCGGGGGCGGCGCTCTTCTTCCGGACGGGGCGTCTCGGCCACCGGCAGGTCGTTGCGGCCCAGCGTGTCGCCCTTGTAGACCCACACCTTCACGCCGATCACACCGTAGGTGGTCTTGGCTTCGGAGGTGCCGTAGTCGATGTCGGCGCGCAGGGTGTGCAGCGGCACACGGCCTTCGCGGTACCACTCGGTACGGGCGATTTCGATGCCGTTCAGGCGGCCGGCGGACATGATCTTGATGCCCTGGGCGCCCAGGCGCATCGCGTTCTGCATCGCGCGCTTCATGGCACGGCGGAACATGATGCGCTTTTCGAGCTGCTGGGTGATCGAGTCGGCGATCAGCTTGGCATCGATTTCGGGCTTGCGCACTTCCTCGATGTTCACTGCGACCGGCACGCCCAGGCGGGAGGCGAGTTCCTTCTTCAGGTTCTCGATGTCCTCACCCTTCTTGCCGATCACCACGCCGGGGCGTGCCGAATAGATCGTGATGCGGGCGTTCTTGGCAGGACGCTCGATCAGGATGCGCGACACGGCGGCGTTCTTCAGCTTGGCCTTCAGGTATTCGCGCACCTTGATGTCTTCGGCCAGCATGCCGGCGAAGTCACGGTTGCTCGCGTACCAGCGGCTGGCCCAGTTGCGGCTCACGGCCAGGCGGAAGCCGGTAGGATGGATTTTCTGTCCCATATTCTTCCTTTGGCCTCAGTTGCCGACCGTCACGTAAACGTGGCAGGTGGGCTTGCTGATGCGGTTGCCGCGGCCTTTGGCGCGGGCCGTGAAGCGCTTGAGCGTCGTGCCTTGTTCGACGTAGATGGTCTTGACCTTCAGTTCGTCGATGTCGGCGCCGTCGTTGTGCTCGGCGTTGGCGATGGCGGACTCCAGAACCTTCTTGACGATGCCGGCAGCTTTTTTCTGCGTGAACGTCAGGATGTTCAGGGCCTGGTCAACCTTCTTGCCGCGGATCAGATCAGCGACCAGACGGCCCTTGTCGACCGACAGACGGACGCCCCGAAGGACTGCACGTGTTTCAGACATGGTCGTTCCTTACTTCTTGACTTTTTTGTCAGCGGGGTGACCCTTGAAGGTGCGCGTCAGGGCGAATTCGCCCAGCTTGTGGCCCACCATCTGGTCGGTGACATAGACCGGCACGTGTTGCTTGCCGTTGTGCACGGCGATGGTCAGGCCGATGAACTCGGGCAGAACCATGGAGCGACGCGACCAGGTCTTGACTGGTTTCTTGTCCTTGGTGGCGACGGCCTTCTCGACCTTGGCCAGCAAGTGGTGGTCAACAAACGGACCCTTTTTGAGAGAGCGAGTCATTTGTTATCCCTTACTTCTTGCGGCGCGACACGATCATGACCTGTGTGCGCTTGTTGTTGCGGGTGCGATAACCCTTGGTCAGATTGCCCCAAGGATCGACAGCATGGCGGCCTTCGCCGGTGCGGCCTTCGCCACCACCGTGCGGGTGATCCACCGGGTTCATGGCCACACCGCGGACGGTCGGGCGAATGCCCATCCAGCGCTTCACGCCGGCCTTGCCCAGTTGGCGCAGGCTGTGTTCTTCGTTGGCGACTTCACCGATGGTGGCGCGGCACTCGATGTGGATCTTGCGCACTTCGCCGGAGCGCATGCGCACCTGGGCGTAGGCGCTTTCGCGGGCCAGCAGCGTGGCGGACGTGCCGGCGGAACGGGCGATCTGGGCACCTGCACCGGGCTTGAGCTCGATGCAGTGGATCGTCGAACCCACAGGGATGTTGCGGATCGGCAGCGTGTTGCCCACGCGGATCGGGGCTTCGGAGCCGCTCACGATGGTGGCGCCGACTTCCAGATTGCGGGGAGCGATGATGTAGCGGCGCTCGCCGTCGGCGTAGCACACCAGAGCGATGTGGGCCGTACGGTTCGGGTCGTACTCGATGCGCTCGACCTTGGCCGGGATCCCGTCCTTGTTGCGCTTGAAGTCCACCACACGGTAGTGGTGCTTGTGGCCACCGCCCTTGTGGCGGGTGGTGATGTGACCGTTGTTGTTGCGGCCGGACTTCTGGTGCTGGGGTTCCAGCAACGCAGCGAAAGCCTCGCCCTTGTACAGGTGGTCACGCGTCACCTTCACCACGGCACGTTGGCCGGGCGAGGTGGGTTTCATCTTGATGACTGCCATTTAAGCGGCCTCCCCGGACAGGTTCAGCTCTTGACCTTCCTTCAGCGTCACATAGGCCTTGCGCACGTTGTCGCGGCGGCCGATGGTCTTGCCAAAGCGCTTGGTCTTGCCTTTGGTGTTCACCACAGAAACGCCCTTGACCTCGACCTTGAACATCAATTCCACGGCGGCCTTGATTTCGGGCTTGGTTGCGTTCTGCAGCACCTTGAACGTCACAGCATTGGACTTCTCGGCAACCATGGTGGCCTTTTCGGACACGATGGGAGCGACCAGAACCTGCATCAGACGGCCTTCGTCAAACTTGGGCGTGCTCATGCGAACATCTCCTTGAGTTTGTCGATAGCGCCCTTGGTGACGAGCACTTTCTTGTAATGCACCAGCGACACCGGATCTGCATAACGCGGTTCGACGACGAACACGTTCTTCAGGTTGCGGGAAGCGAGGTACAGGTTTTCGTCCACTTCATCGGCGATCACCATCACCGATTGCAGGTTCATGGCCTTGAACTTGTCGGCCAGCACCTTGGTCTTGGGCGTTTCCACCTTCAGCGAGTCCACCACGGCCAGACGGCCTTCGCGGGCCAGCTGCGACAGGATGGACGCCATGCCGGCGCGGTACATCTTCTTGTTGATCTTCTGCGTGAAGTTTTCTTCAGGCAGGTTCGGGAAGATGCGACCGCCCCCACGCCACAGCGGCGAGGAGGTCATACCGGCACGTGCGTTGCCGGTGCCCTTTTGCTTGAAGGGCTTCTTGGTCGAGTGGCGAACCTGTTCGCGGTCCTTCTGCGCGCGGGTACCCTGGCGGGCGTTGGCGCGGTAGGCCACGACGATCTGGTGGATCAGGTCTTCGTTGTACTGGCGATCGAACACGGTTTCGGGCACGTCGATCTTGGACGCGGCCTGGCCTTGGTCATTCAGGAGTTCGAGCTGCATTAGTTCGCTCCTTGGGAAGCTTTGGCCTTGACGGCGGGACGCACGGTCACGAAGCCACCCTTGGAGCCCGGAATGGCGCCCTTGATCAGGAGAAGCTGGCGTGCCTCGTCGACGCGGATGACGTCGAGGTTCTGCGTGGTGGTGGTGGCGTCGCCGAGGTGGCCCGTCATGCGCTTGCCGGGGAACACGCGGCCGGGATCCTGCGCCATGCCGATCGAGCCGGGCACGTTGTGCGAGCGGCTGTTACCGTGCGATGCGCGTTGCGAGGCCATGTTGTGGCGCTTGATCGTGCCGGCGTAGCCCTTACCGATCGAGGTGCCTTGCACATCGACCTTCTGGCCCACGGAGAACACGTCCGCCACGGGCACTGCAGCGCCGGTGGCGTACTTGCCAGCGGTTTCTGCGGTCACGCGGAATTCACGGATGATTTCACCGGCTTCCACACCTGCCTTGGCAAGGTGGCCGGCTTCGGGCTTGGTCACGCGAGATGCCTTGCGCGAACCGAACGTGACCTGCAGGGCCACGTAGCCATCGTTCTCTTGGGTTTTGACCTGGGTCACGCGGTTGTTGGACACATCCACCACCGTGACGGGCACTGCGTCCCCGTCATCGGTGAACAGACGCATCATGCCCACCTTGCGGCCCAGCAACCCGAGGGAGTTGCTCAGACTCATTGGTTGTTCTCCAAAGCTTCCGCCGCCCCGACTTCAATTGGCCAGGACGTTTGCACGACGGGCGCAGGCCTCGACGGCTTGGCACCAATGTGCGCGAAAGAAGGTTGATAAAACTCCGCAGCCCTGCACCCTCAATTCGAGGACGCAAAAATGCGAAGCCTCAAAGTATAACGCGGACTGCCTTTGCAGGCAAGTCCGCGTTGGAAGCACGGCACGCTCCAGCCGGAGCATGCCGCACGAATGGCCACAGTGGGGGGATTACTGCAGCTTGATCTCGACGTCCACGCCAGCCGGCAGGTCGAGCTTCATCAGAGCGTCAACCGTCTTGTCGGTGGGATCGACGATATCCATCAGGCGCTGGTGCGTGCGGATTTCGAACTGGTCGCGCGACGTCTTGTTGACGTGCGGCGAACGCAGGATGTCGAAACGCTTCATGCGCGTCGGCAGGGGCACGGGGCCCTTGACGATGGCGCCGGTGCGCTTGGCGGTATCGACGATCTCGGCGGCGGACTGGTCGATCAGCTTGTAATCGAAAGCCTTCAGGCGGATGCGGATCTTTTGCTTGGACATGGCAGATTCCTTATTGCTCGAATTTAAGCAATGATCTTGGCCACGACGCCGGCGCCGACCGTACGGCCGCCTTCGCGGATGGCGAAGCGCAGGCCTTCTTCCATGGCGATGGGGTTGATCAGCTTGACGGTGATCGACACGTTGTCGCCGGGCATGACCATTTCCTTGTCGGCCGGCAGCTCGATGGCGCCGGTCACGTCGGTCGTGCGGAAGTAGAACTGCGGACGGTAGTTGTTGAAGAAGGGCGTGTGGCGGCCGCCTTCGTCCTTCGACAGCACGTACACCTCAGCCGTGAAGTGGGTGTGCGGCTTGATGGAGCCGGGCTTGCACAGCACCTGGCCGCGCTCGACGTCTTCGCGCTTGGTGCCGCGCAGCAGCAGACCGACGTTGTCGCCGGCCTGGCCCTGGTCCAGCAGCTTGCGGAACATTTCCACGCCCGTGCAGGTGGTCTTCTGCGTGTCGCGGATGCCCACGATTTCGATTTCTTCGCCGACCTTGATGATGCCGCGCTCGACACGACCCGTCACCACGGTACCGCGACCGGAGATGGAGAACACGTCTTCCACGGGCATCAGGAAGGCACCGTCCACGGCGCGCTCGGGCGTCGGGATGTAGGTGTCCAGGGCTTCGGCCAGCTTGTCGATGGCTTGCTCGCCCAGCGGGCCCTTGTCGCCTTCGAGGGCCAGCTTGGCCGAGCCGCGCACGATGGGGGTGTCGTCGCCGGGGAAGTCGTACTTGTCGAGGAGTTCGCGCACTTCCATTTCGACGAGCTCGAGCAGCTCTTCGTCATCCACCATGTCGCACTTGTTCAGGAACACGATGATGTAGGGCACGCCCACCTGGCGGGCCAGCAGGATGTGCTCGCGCGTCTGGGGCATCGGGCCGTCGGCGGCCGAGCACACCAGGATGGCGCCGTCCATCTGGGCGGCACCGGTGATCATGTTCTTGACGTAGTCGGCGTGGCCGGGGCAGTCCACGTGGGCGTAGTGGCGGTTGGCCGTCTCGTATTCCACGTGTGCGGTGTTGATGGTGATGCCGCGGGCCTTTTCTTCGGGCGCTGCGTCGATTTCGTCGTACTTCTTGGCTTCGCCGCCGAACTTGGCGGACAGCACCGTGGCGATCGCTGCCGTCAGCGTCGTCTTGCCATGGTCCACGTGGCCGATCGTGCCCACGTTCACGTGGGGCTTGGTACGTTCGAACTTACCTTTTGCCATTTCTCAACTCCAGAATAAAGAGCAATGCCCGTGTGTTGGTTTTACGTCTGCATCGCATCGCGGATTCCTTCGCCACGGGCAACGAAGGGCATGCGATCGCAGACAGAACTGATTTACCCCCGCCCACAGCCTTCCTGATCGAAGGGCCGCGGAGCAGGCCATGCCAGCAGCACGCGCGGGACCGGCTTTGCCGGACCGCTGCGTGCGCCCCCTTGAGGGGGAGGCTCCGCAGGCGACACAGGGGTGGTACTTACTTCGCGCGGGCGGCCATGATGGCCTCGGACACGTTGCGCGGAGCTTCGCTGTAGTGCTTGAACTCCATCGTGTACGTGGCACGGCCTTGCGTCGCGGAGCGCAGCGCGGTCGAGTAGCCGAACATTTCCGACAGGGGCACTTCGGCCTTGATGGCCTTGCCGCCGCCGACCATGTCATCCATGCCCTGCACCATGCCGCGGCGGGACGAGAGGTCGCCCATCACGGTACCGGCGTAGTCTTCGGGCGTCTCCACTTCCACGGCCATCATGGGTTCCAGAATGACCGGACCGGCCTTCTTGCAACCTTCCTTGAAGCCGAAGATGGCAGCCATCTTGAACGCCAGTTCGTTCGAGTCCACGTCGTGGTACGAACCGAAGTGCAGCGTGACCTTCACATCCACCACCGGATAACCGGCCAGCACGCCCTGGGTCACGGCTTCGTTGATGCCCTTTTCCACGGCCGGGATGAATTCACGGGGAACCACACCGCCCTTGATGGCGTCGACGAACTCGATGCCCTTGCCGGCTTCGTTCGGCTCGATCTTGAGCACGACGTGGCCGTACTGGCCCTTGCCGCCGGACTGGCGCACGAACTTGCCTTCGGCCTCTTCCACCGTCTTGCGAATGGTTTCGCGGTAGGCCACCTGCGGCTTGCCCACGTTGGCTTCCACGCCGAACTCGCGCTTCATGCGGTCCACGATGATTTCGAGGTGGAGCTCGCCCATGCCCGAGATGATGGTCTGGCCGGATTCCTCGTCGGTCTTCACGCGGAAGGACGGATCTTCGGCGGCCAGGCGCTGCAGCGCGATGCCCATCTTTTCCTGGTCGGTCTTGGTCTTGGGCTCCACGGCCTGCGCGATCACGGGCTCGGGGAACACCATGCGTTCCAGCGTCACGATGGCTTCGGGATCGCACAGGGTTTCACCCGTGGTCACGTCCTTCAGGCCCACGCAGGCAGCGATGTCGCCGGCGCGGATTTCTTCCACTTCCAGGCGTTCGTTCGCGTGCATCTGCACGATACGGCCGATACGCTCCTTCTTGCCCTTGACGGGGTTGTAGACGCTGTCGCCCTTGGAGAGCACACCCGAATACACGCGCACGAAGGTCAGCTGGCCCACGAACGGGTCGGTCATCAGCTTGAATGCCAGGGCCGAGAACTTCTCGCCGTCATCCGCCTTGCGGGTGGTTTCGGCTTCGTCCTCGTCCGTGCCGGCCACGGGAGGAATGTCCACGGGCGAAGGCAGATAGTCGATCACGGCATCCAGCATGCGCTGCACACCCTTGTTCTTGAACGCCGTGCCGCACAGCATGGGCTGGATCTCGGTGGCGATCGTGCGCGTGCGCAGGCCGAGCTTGATCTCTTCCTCGGAGAGGTCACCCTCTTCCAGGTACTTGTTCATCAGCTCTTCGGACGCTTCGGCAGCGGCCTCGACCATCTTCTCGCGCCACTCCTTGGCGGACTCCGCCAGGTCGGCCGGGATGTCTTCGTAGTTGAACTTCATGCCCTGGGACGCTTCGTCCCAGATGATGGCCTTCATCTTGAGCAGATCGACCACGCCGGTGAAGTTTTCCTCGGCGCCGATCGGGATCACCACGGGCACGGGGTTCGCCTTCAGGCGCAGGCGCATCTGGTCATAGACCTTGAAGAAGTTGGCGCCGGTACGGTCCATCTTGTTGACGAACGCGAGGCGGGGCACCTTGTACTTGTTGGCCTGGCGCCACACGGTTTCCGACTGCGGCTGCACGCCACCCACGGCGCAATAGACCATGCAGGCACCGTCGAGCACGCGCATGGAACGCTCCACCTCGATGGTGAAGTCCACGTGGCCGGGGGTGTCGATGATGTTGAAGCGGTGCTCGGGATAGGACATGTCCATGCCCTTCCAGAAGCAGGTCGTGGCGGCGGACGTGATCGTGATGCCGCGCTCCTGCTCCTGCTCCATCCAGTCCATGGTCGCAGCGCCGTCGTGCACTTCGCCGATCTTGTGGTTCACACCCGTGTAGAACAGGATACGTTCAGTCGTCGTGGTCTTGCCAGCGTCGATGTGGGCCGAGATACCGATGTTGCGGTAGCGCTCGATGGGAGTCTTGCGTGCCATGATGGTCTTTCGTTAACAGCCAAAGAGCCCGCCCGCCGGTGGGGCGGATCGGGCTCCAGGCCTTCGAGATGAAGGGATGGGCTTAGAAGCGGAAGTGGCTGAACGCCTTGTTGGCTTCCGCCATGCGGTGCACTTCGTCACGGCGCTTCATCGCGCCGCCACGGCCTTCCGTGGCTTCCAGCAGCTCGTTGGCCAGGCGCTGGGCCATGGACTTCTCGCCGCGCTTGCGTGCGGCTTCCTTGAGCCAGCGCATCGACAGGGCCAGGCGGCGCACCGGACGCACTTCGACCGGCACCTGGTAGTTGGCACCACCGACGCGGCGGGACTTCACTTCCACCATGGGCTTCACGTTGTTGATGGCAACGGTGAACGCTTCCAGGGGATCCTTGTCGGGGTGCTTCTTCTGGATGAGTTCCAGGGCGCCATAGATGATGCGCTCTGCAACTGCCTTCTTGCCGCCTTCCATGATCACGTTCATGAATTTGGACAGCTCGACATTGCCGAACTTCGGGTCCGGCAGGATTTCACGTTTGGGGACTTCGCGACGACGTGGCATTTCTGACCTCTATCTTTGCTTCAGTTGGCGCCCTTCCAGGCACCGCGAGAGCCATTCAGGACTCCCACTTACTCGACCCACGCAGAACACCTGCGTTCGGGGCCACTACGCTGCTTCACCGCGCCACGCGGGAACAGCACCGAAAATTCTTCGAAACGCAGGGCTTACTTGGCCTTGGGCTTCTTGGCACCGTACTTGGAACGGGCCTGCTTGCGGTCCTTGACGCCTTGCAGGTCAAGCGAGCCGCGCACGATGTGGTAACGCACACCGGGCAGATCCTTCACACGGCCGCCGCGAACCAGCACCACGCTGTGTTCCTGCAGGTTGTGGCCTTCGCCGCCGATGTAGGAGATGACTTCGAAGCCGTTGGTCAGACGCACCTTGGCGACCTTCCGCAGAGCGGAGTTCGGCTTCTTGGGCGTCGTGGTGTACACACGGGTGCACACGCCACGGCGCTGGGGAGAGTTTTGCATCGCGGGGCTCTTGGACTTGGTCGTTTCGACCTCGCGCCCCTGACGAATGAGCTGGTTGATGGTTGGCATGAATCGTCCCTAAACGTGAAAACTTCGCCCGGCGGATTCGGATCGAGCGAAGACGTGATTCCCTTCGGAAATTCCGAAAAGCCTTCTAATGTATCAGTTTGCCCGGGGCGAGGCAAGGACCGGCGCCGCCAGCCTCCCGCCACGCGCAGCGCGCATCACTTGATCCAGAGCCGGATGGCATCCCAGGCACGCCCGAAGATGCCCGCCTGCTCGACGGTCTCGAGTGCCACCAGGGGCACCTCGGCGATCTGCTGGTCGCCCAGCGAGACCTTGAGCGTGCCGATGGACTGCCCCTTGGTCAGCGGAGCGACCAGCGGGTCCTGGCGGACGATCTGGGTGGAGATCCTGCCGGCCGAGCCTGACGGCACCGTGACGACGATGGGGTCGGGGCGTCCGATCTTGATCGTGTTCTGCGTGCCCTTCCAGAGCGCCGGGGTGGCGGCCGGCTGGCCCCCATCGAACAGCTTGACGGCGTCGTAGGCGGTGTAGCCCCAGTTCAGGAGCTTCTGGCTCTCGTTGGCGCGCGCGTTCTCGCTCGCGGTGCCCAGCACGATGGACAGCAGGCGGCGCTGGCCGACATTGGGGAAATCACGCCTGGACGTGGCCACGAGGCAGTAGCCGGCCGCCGCCGTGTGCCCGGTCTTGAGGCCGTCCACCGTCGGGTCGCGGAACAGCAGCGAATTGCGGTTGGTGCCGTTGGAAGGCGGGGTGCCCGGATAGGCATAGTGCTTGGTGGAGTAATAGTGCATGTACTCCGGGAAGTCCTTCATGAGCCGCGTCGCGAGAATGCTCAGGTCGCGCGCCGTGGTCGTGTGGCCGGGCTCCGTGAGGCCTTCGGGGTTCTTGTAGGCCGTGTTCTTCATACCCAGGGCCTTGGCCTGGTCATTCATGAGCTTGACGAAATTCTCGGCCGAGCCGCCCACCCCCTCGGCCAGGGCCATGGAGGCATCGTTGCCCGACTGAATGATCATGCCCTTCAGCAGGTCATCCACCGGCACCTGCATCTTGGGGTCGATGAACATGCGCGAGCCGGGCATCTTCCACGCCAGCACGCTCACCGGCAGCGTCTGCTCCAGGGTGATCTTCTTGGAACGCAGCGCATCGAACACCAGGTAGGCGGTCATGAGCTTGGTCAGCGACGCCTGCTCCACGGGGGCATCGATGTCCTTGGCGGCCAGCACCTGCCCGGATGTCACGTCCAGCAGCAGGTAGTTGCGCGCGGCGATCTCGGGCGGCTGGGGAGCCTGCACCTGCGCCCAGAGCGCGGCAGGCGCGAGCGCGGCGGCCATGGCGAAAGAGCGCAGCAGGGGCAGGAAGGACTTCATGGAGGCATGCATTCGAAACGGTCCGGGAAGAAAGGAAGCGGGAGAGAAAAAAAGAAGGAAAAGCGGAGGCGGGCAGGCAGCCGGCGGCCTGCGCCTCAGGCCTGGGAAGTCAGGTGCCGCATGACCAGGCTCTTGAGCAACGGTAATTGTCCGTGAAAGAAATGCCCGCCGCCGGGCACGACTGTCACAGGGAGTGTCTGCGGGCGCGCCCAGTCCATTACGGCGGCGAGGGGCACGGTGTCGTCCTGCTCGCCGTGGACGACCAGCGTGCGGCCATGGGCCTCGGCCGGCACGGGTGCGACGGTGAAACGGCTGGCGGCCGTCCCCACGAGCACGGCACGCTCGATGTCGCGCGCGCCCCAGAGCCGCTCCAGGGCATGGCTGGTGACGAAGGCGCCGAAGGAAAACCCCGCCAGTGCGAGTGCTCCGCCGGGCGCCGCCTGGTCGATGACCGCGAGCAGGTCGTCCAGCTCTCCACGCCCTTCGTCGTGGGTGCCGGCGCTGCCGCCGACGCCCCGGAAATTGAAGCGCACGGCCGTCCACCCACAGGCGACGAAGGCCCGGGCGAGGGTCTGCACGACCTTGTTGTCCATGGTGCCGCCGAAGAGCGGATGGGGGTGGGCGATCACGGCCACGCCATGCGGGGCACCACCCTCGGCCGCGGCAGCCGGGTCGCGCAGCGCCTCGATGGCGCCGGCCGTGCCGGAGAAAGTCAGGCGTTCAGTCTGGGCGTTCACTTGTCTGCAGTATGGAAATGGCCCCGTGCCGCCCTCCAAAAAAAGGGCAGCCCGCGGTCCGAAATGCGGGAAGGCCGGGGTCTGAGCCCGGATCAGCGTCCGAGTTCCGGCGGGGTGAGCAGGCGCTCGACCACCTGCCCGTTCTTGAGGTGGGACTCGACGATCTCGTCGATATCGCTGGTGTCCACGTAGGTGTACCAGGTGCCCTCGGGATAGACGACCGCGACGGGCCCGCCCGCGCAGCGGTCCAGGCAGCCTGCCTTGTTCACGCGCACCTGGCCGGGACCGGCGAGCTTTTCGGCCTTGACGCGCGCCTTGCAGTGGTCGAACGCCTCCTTCGCGCCGTGGTGGGCACAGCTGTCCTCGCCGTTGGTGCGGTCGTTGAGGCAGAAGAAAATGTGGCGGGCGTAGTAGCCGCGGGACGGGGAAGTGTCTTCGGTCATGCCCGGATTCTAGGAGGCGGGGGCCGCGCGCACCTCCGGCGCCGGGCGGCTGGCGACCTGCAGCACCACGTACACCAGCGTTGCATAGGGCCAGAGCCAGCCGAGCCACTGGCCCAGGCCATAGAAGCGGATGAAGCGCCCCTGCTCCCAGGCCAGGAGCGTTTCCGCGAAGTAGGCGCTGGTCGGCGCCTGGTTGAGCAGGTTCAGGTGCCAGACCAGCACGAGCAGCAACAGCACCCCGGCGGCGCGGCGCGGCAAAGTCACGAGCAGCAGCGCCGCCACCAGGCCCGCGACGATGCCTACGCGCGTGGGCAGGCCCAGCCACTCCCAGGCGTGGGCCGGGCCATAGCTGAGCGCGGCGGAAAGCGCGGTTACCGCCACACCGGCGGCGACCATGCCGCAGGCATAGGCCACGCGGCGCCCGACGTTGCGGATCACGCAATAGCCCAGCAGGCAGGGAACGAGCAGCCCGAGCAGCACCGCGAGCAGTTCCGCCCCGGGCATCAGGGGCTCCAGCGGAGTGTCGCGCACGGGCAGCCATTCGAGGAAGGGGGTGTCGGCCAGCGTTTCAGCCAGTGCGGCCTCCAGGCGCTCCCACATCTGGCCGAGTCCGAACGGCACGGCCGCAGGGAACAGCAGTGCAGCCGGCCAGAGCGCGATGAGCACCAGGGCGCCGCTTGCGTCCGGCACGAACCACCGCGCGCGGAACCGGCTCCAGCGGGCGATGGCCCCCAGCCGCTCCAGCAATGCGGCCACGAGCGCCCCCAGCAGGGTGCCGGCCGTGTTGAGCAACAGGTCCATGTTGGACGGCACCCGCCGCGGCAGGTAGATCTGCAGCAACTCCATGAGCATGGACAGCATGCCGCCGGACAGCACGGCCACCGCCACGGCCGCCCGGGGCCAGCCCGTGCGCAGCAGCGCCAGGGCCAGCAGGAAGCCCAGCGGCGCATAGCCCGCGACATTGATGTTGACGTCGAACCAGGTCCAGTACGGCGGTGGTACCCGGGCCGTGAGGAAGACCAGCGGCGAGATGCCCTGCTCGCGCCAGCCCTCGAAGGGAAACAGGCTCGCGAAGACGATGAGCGCGATGTAGGTCAGCGCGAGCGGCCAGGCGGATGTCTTGTGCACGGCGGCGCGCGCCCGTTTCAGAACGGTTTGACGACGACCAGCACCACCGCGGCGACCAGCAGGAGCACCGGCACCTCGTTGAACCAGCGGTACCAGCGGTGCCCGTGGCGGTTGCGCCCGGCGGCGAACTTGCGCAGCAGCACGCCGCAGGCATGGTGGTAGCCCACGGCCAGCACCACCACGGTGAGCTTGGCGTGCATCCAGCCGTTCCCGGGTCCGCGGCCGATGCCGTAGCCCAGGTAGAGCCACAGGCCCAGGGCCAGCGCGGGCACCGCCAGCAGGGTGGTGAAGCGCAGCAGCTTGCGCGCCATGACCAGCAGGCGCTCGCGCTCGGCGGTGGACTCCGGAGGCACCATGGCGAGGTTCACGAAGATGCGGGGCAGGTAGAACAGGCCCGCGAACCAGCTGGCCACGAAGACGATATGGAAGGCTTTGACCCAGAGCATGGGCCGCAGTGTACGTGCCGCCGGGCGCCCGCCGGGTGGCACGCCCTCCCGAAACGGGAGCACAATTTCGGGATGCATCTCTCCAGCCCCCCGCCCTTTCCCCAGCACCGCCCTCGCCGGCTGCGGCGCGACGCATTCACCCGCAACCTGGTGCGCGAGCACCGGCTGTCCGCGCACGACTTCATCTACCCGGTGTTCGTGCACGAAGGCACGAACCACCGGCAGGCCATTGCGTCGATGCCCGGCGTGGACCGGCTGAGCCTGGACCTGCTGCTGCCCGTGGCGGAAGACTGCGTGCGCCTGGGCATCCCGGTGCTGGCGCTGTTCCCGTCCATCGAGCCATCGCTGAAAGCGCCGGATGGCAAGGAAGCGCTCAACCCCGAGGGGCTGATCCCCCGG
This sequence comes from Paracidovorax avenae, assembly GCF_040892545.1. Classification (NCBI taxonomy): domain Bacteria; kingdom Pseudomonadati; phylum Pseudomonadota; class Betaproteobacteria; order Burkholderiales; family Comamonadaceae; genus Paracidovorax; species Paracidovorax avenae. The sequence goes on along the minus strand of NZ_CP156079.1, from coordinate 448,311 downwards.
GTGGTGCGGGCGCTCAAGAAGGAATTCCCCGACCTGGGCGTGCTCACCGACGTGGCGCTCGACCCCTACACCAGCCATGGACAGGATGGCGTGCTGGACGAGACCGGCTACATCTTGAACGACGAGACGGTGGAAATCCTCGTCGGCCAGGTGCTCACGCATGCCGAGGCGGGGGTGGACATCGTGGCGCCCAGCGACATGATGGACGGCCGCATCGGTGCCATCCGCGAGGCGCTGGAGGCCCAGGGCCACATCCACACCCGCATCATGGCCTACAGTGCCAAGTACGCGAGCGCCTTCTATGGCCCGTTCCGCGATGCCGTGGGCACGCGCGGGGCGCTCGGCAAGGCCGACAAGAACGTCTACCAGATGGACCCGGGCAACACCGACGAGGCGCTGCGCGAGGTGGCCCTGGACATCGCCGAGGGCGCGGACATGGTCATGGTCAAGCCCGGCATGCCGTACCTGGACGTGGTGCGCCGCGTGAAGGACGAGTTCCGCGTGCCGACCTTCGCCTACCAGGTGAGCGGCGAATACGCCATGCTGAAGGCCGCCGCGGCCAACGGCTGGCTCGACCACGATGCCGTGATGATGGAATCCCTGCTCGCGTTCAAGCGCGCCGGGGCGGACGGCATCCTGACGTATTTCGCCCGCGACGCCGCGCGCCTGCTTTCCCGATAGGAGCGCCATGGCACCCCATTCCGGATGCCGGGAGCACGCCCCGTGACGCTGGACGCTTCCGGAGCGATCCGCGTATTCCACATCGGCCCGCAGGGGGCGAAAGAGCTGGATGCGATCCCGCAGCGCGTTCCCCCACAGGGCTTCGTGTGGATCGCATGCACTCGCGCCGTCTTCGGCGAGCGGCTGCCGGCGCTGCAGGCGGCGCTGCAGTCCCTGGCGGGCCTGCAACTCGTCGATCTGCATGTATCCGACCTGCTGAACGCCCAACTGCCGTCGCACTACGACTACACGTCCCAGTACGACGTCATGGTGTTCCGGCGGCTGAGCGCCACGCAATGCGATACGACGGAAGTGCCCAGCCTGACGGGGCTGGCCCCGCCCCGGCGCGCCGGGCCTCCCGTGCTGCGTCGCATCGACACCAGCCCCGTGGGGTTCGCGGTCTTCGACCAGGTGCTGCTGTCGGTGCACCCGGGCGATTGCACCGTGCGCGACGCATTCGCCGCCCGCCTGCTCACGGCAACGCAGCCTGCACCCGCGGCCGAGGGCGGCCCGGCCTCGGAAACGCAGGCCAGGGACATGCGCACCGGACCCGTGCCGGGCTCGCGCCTGCCGACCAGCCCGGCGGACCTGATGCTCCGCGTGGTGAACCTGATCGTGGACAACTACCTGGACCTGCGCCGCGAACTTTCCCGCCAGCTGGACCACTGGCAGGCCGAACTGCTCAAGCCGCGCGGGCGCTTCGCCAACTGGAGCGCGCTGCTCGATGCACGGCTCACGCTGCACCAGCTCGACGAGATCTGCGAGGACCAGCGGGCTGCCGTGCAGGACTGGGTGGACACGCTCGAGACCTGGGCCCTGCCCGAGAACATCGCCGCGCTGCGCGAACTGGAACTGCTCAAGGTGCGCAGCCGCGACGTGCTGGAACACATCGAACGGGTGGTGCACCACGTGCGCCGGCTGGAACAGAGCACCGAAACCGCGGTGCAGATGCATTTCAGCGTCCAGAGCAACCGCACCAACGACATCATGCGCACGCTCACCGCCCTCACCGCCGTGTTCCTGCCGCTCAACCTGATCGCCGGCATCTTCGGCATGAATTTCGAGTTCATTCCGCTGATCCACAAGCAGGACGGCTTCTGGTGGGCCATGGCCACGATGACGGTGATCGCCATCGCCCTGGTGGCGCTGTTCTGGCGCAAGCGCTATCTCGCCCGTACCGGCCAGCATTGACCGCCAGCACAGTCCCATGCCGTCACCCACGCCGCTGCCCATCGTGATCGCCAGGACCGGTGGCACGTTCCCGGCGCTGCGGGAGCACCTGGGCGACTTCGAGGACTGGGTGCAGGCCGGGCTGGCCGGCACCGCGGCACCCGTGCTCACCATCGATGCGGCGCAGGGCGACGGCATGCCCGAACCCGATGCCGTCGCCGGCGTGGTGGTGACCGGGTCGCATGCCATGGTCACGGACCGGGCGCCCTGGAGCGAAGCACTGGGCGGCTGGCTCGCCCGCGCCGTGGCGGCGCAGACGCCCGTGCTGGGCATCTGCTATGGCCACCAATTGCTCGCGCACGCACTGGGCGGTGAGGTGGAGGACCATCCGGAAGGATGGGAGATCGGTACCGTGGAGGTTCGCACGGCGCCGGATGCCACGTGCGGCGACGCACTTTTCGCCGGGCTGCCCGGCGCTTTCGGCGCCCAGGTGGTGCACCGGCAATCGGTGAGGCGCCTGCCTGCCGGGGCGGTGCGGCTCGCGGGCAATGCATTCGAACCGCACCAGGCCTTCCGGGTCGGCCCCTGCGCGTGGGGGGTGCAGTTCCATCCCGAATTCGCGCCGGATGCGATGCGCGGCTACATCGACATGCTGGCTGCCGACCTGCGCCACACCAGCCGCGACCCCGAAGCATTGCGCGGGCACGTCCGCGCGACACCGGTGGCGGCCGCGCTGCTGGGCCGTTTCGCCCGGTTCTGCCTGGACCGCCGGACAGCCTGACGCCACTCCCGGGCTCCTCCAGCCACCTGCCGGAGGAGGCGCCCCCCTTCCATCCCTGGGCCCACCGACGGGGCTGCGCCGCAATCAAAGACTTGACATTATTTGACCAGTCAATTAATGTTGCGGCATGCATTCAACCCACGACGCCAAGCCTTCCGTGAATCCCGAGCTGATCGAGCAGAGCATCGGCTACCAGATGCGCCGCATCGTCAACCTGATGGGCAGCGAGGTGGACCGCCGGGTGGAACCGCTGGGGTTGACCGATGCGCAATGGCGGCCCCTGCTGCGCATCTTCCTGGCGTCGGGCCAGGAAAGCACGGTCGCCGCCCTGGCTCGCGTCTGCCAGCTGGATGCCGGCGGCATGACGCGGCTGCTGGACCGGCTGGAGACCAAGGGCCTGTGCCGCCGCGAACGCTCGCAGGAAGACCGCCGCGTGGTCAACCTCGCGCTGACCGAAGAAGGCCACGCCGCCGCCGCCCAGTTGCCTGAATTGCTGCAGGACCTCCAGCGCACCGCCCTGCACGGCTTCAGCGATGCGGAAGCCGCCGCATTTCGCCGTTACCTGGCCCGCATTTACGAGAACCTCACCACGCGGCTGGCGCCGCCGCCCGACGGCCGGTAAGCCTTCCCCCCTTTCCCGAGAGCACGACACAACATGAAAAACCTTCTGGCTCCTTCCTCCTCCGCAGCCGCCGCGCCGCAAGCCCAACCGGCCAGCGACACCGCAGGGCCCCGCTGGCAGGCGGTGGCGCTCTATGTCGGCACCCTCGCCTTCGCGCTGCTGGGGCTGACGGCCTGCGCAGACATGTCCGGCATCGCGCCCCAGGCCCGGATGCGCGATGCGGCCTCCCTGGGCCTCGCCGCACAGGCGCAGGGCACGGCGGATGCCGCGCGGGCCTTCGCCGACCCGGCCGTGGCCTCCGACTGGTGGCGCGGCTTCGGCGATGCGCAGCTGGATGCGCTCATCGACCAGGCCCTGTCCCAGAGCCCCAACCTGAAGCTCGCAGAGGCGCGCATCGCCCGGGCGCAGGCCTTCACGGAGGCCACGCGCGCCGCAGACCGCCCGCAGGTCAATGGCAGCCTGGACGCCACCCGGCAGCGCTACAGCGCCAATTCCATCTATCCGCCTCCGCTGGGCGGAAGCACGGAAAACAGCGCCACGGGCCGCCTCACGGGCAACTGGGAGCTGGACTTCTTCGGCAAGAACCGCGCGGCCATAGACGCCGCAGTGGGCAGCGCCAATGCAGCCATCGCCGACGCGCAGGCCGCGCGGGTGCTGCTGGCGTCCAACGTGGCGCGGCAGTATGTGGAACTCGCACGGGTGCAGGCCCAGCTCGGCGTGGCGCAGCGCACCCTGGAGCAGCGCACCCAGACGCTGTCGCTGGTGCGTGACCGCGTGGCGGCCGGCCTGGACACGCGGCTGGAAGAACGCCAGAGCGAAGGCAGCCTGCCCGAGGCGCGTCAGCAGATCGAGGCGCTGCGCGAGCAGGCGGCCATGGCGCGCAATGCACTGGACGCACTGGTGGGGCAGCCCGGAGCCGCGCAGGCCCTGGTGCCGCCGCCGCTGTCGTCCCTGCATGCCATCGCCCTGCCCGCCGCGCTGCCCGCGGACCTGCTGGGCCGGCGTGCGGACATCGCCGCTGCGCGCTGGCGCGTGGAAGCCGCCACGCAGGACGTGGCCGTGGCGAAGGCGCAGTTCTATCCCAACGTGAGCCTCACGGCTTTCGTGGGCCTGGCCTCGCTGGGGCTGGACAACTTCGTCAAGGGCGGCAGTCGCGAATGGGGCGTGGGCCCGGCCATCCGGCTGCCGATCTTCGAGGCGGGCCGGCTGCGCGCCAACCTGCGCGGCAAGGCCGCCGACGTGGATGCCGCGGTCGAGAGCTACAACGCCACCCTGCTGGATGCGCTGCATGAGGCGGCGGACCAGATCGCCTCGGCACGCTCCATCGACCAGCAGGCCGCCGAGCAGCGTGAAGCGCAGGCATCTGCCGAGAGCGCCTACGCCATCGCCCAGCAGCGCTACCAGGCCGGCCTGGGCAACTACCTGAACGTGCTCACCGCCGAAACCAGCGTGCTGCAGCAGCGCCGGCAGGCCGTGGATCTCGCGGCCCGCCGCCTGGACAACCAGGCCCGCCTGGCGCGGGCACTGGGCGGCGGCTATGCCTCGCAGGCTCCCGTCCTGGCAGCGGGCCCGCAGGCGCCCGCCGCATCCGGCACCGCTCACTGACCTTCCTGCCTCCTTCCATCCGCTTCCTCTCCGAACCCTTGCCGCGCGGACGATGGCCGTCCCGCGGGGAGACATCACCATGAACGCACCCCAGAACGCTTCCGCACCCTCCAACGCCCCGGCCACCGCGCAGGACGCCAAGGCCCGCCGCCGCAAGACCCTCGTGGCCCTCGCCGCCGTGGTCGTCGTGGCCGGCGCGGGGTGGGGCCTGTACGACTGGCTCGTCCTGAGCCACTACGAGAGCACCGACAACGCCTACGTGCAGGGCAACGTCATCCAGATCACGCCGCAGACGGGCGGCACGGTGATGTCCATCATGGCCGACGATACCGACTTCGTGAAGGCCGGCGCACCACTGGTGCAGTTGGACCCGGCCGATGCCCGCGTGGCGCTGGCCCAGGCCGAGGCGGGCCTGGCCCAGGCCGTGCGGCAGGCGCGCACGGTGTACGTGAACAACGGTTCGCTGAATGCGCAGATCACGCTGCGCCAGGCCGAGGTGGCCAAGGCGCGGTCGGACGTGGCGCGCGCCCAGGAAGACCTGAAGCGCCGGCAATCCCTCTCGGGCAACGGCGCGGTCTCCAAGGAGGAGCTGCAGCATGCGCAAAACCAGGTGGACGCGGCCCGCTCGGCCCTGGCCGCCGCGCAGGCCGGCGTCGAAGCCGCACGTGAACAGCTGACCAGCAACCAGTCGCTCACCCAGGGCGTGCCTGTGCAGGAGAACCCCAACGTGCTCGCTGCCGCGGCGAAGGTGCGCGAAGCCTATCTCGCCGAGCGCCGCACGGCCCTGCCCGCTCCGGTGGACGGCTATGTCGCCAAGCGCACGGTGCAGCTCGGCCAGCGCGTGGCGCCCGGCGCGCCGCTCATGACCATCGTGCCGCTCAGCCACGTGTGGGTGGACGCGAACTTCAAGGAAAACCAGCTGCGCAACCTGCGCCTGGGCCAGTCCGCCACGCTCACGGCCGATCTCTACGGCAGCAAGGTGGAGTACACGGGCAAGGTCGTCGGGCTGGGCGTGGGCACGGGCGCGGCGTTCGCGCTGCTGCCCGCGCAGAACGCCACCGGCAACTGGATCAAGGTGGTGCAGCGCGTGCCCGTGCGCATCGCCCTGGATGCCGAGCAGCTCAAGGACCATCCTCTGCGCGTGGGCCTGTCCATGGACGTGACGGTGAACACCCAGGACCGCGCAGGCGCGCTGCTGGCGGACGCGCCGCGTGCCGAGGCGGTGGCGCAGACGGCCGTGTATGCCGGCCTCGACAAGGGGGCCGACGAAGAAGTGGCCCGCATCATCGCAGCCAATGCAGGGCCGGCCACCCGCGCCGGCAGCCGGACGCAGGCCCACTGACCGCGGCGGCGCCCTCCCCTTTCGGAGCCTCCATGTCCTCTCCCACCCACACAACGCCCCTGGCGCCGCCACCGCTCGAAGGCAGCGCGCGCATGTGGGGCACGCTGGCCCTCTCGGCGGCCACATTCATGAACGTGCTGGACACGTCGATCGCCAACGTGTCGCTGCCCGCCATCGCGGGCGACCTGGGCGTGAGCCCCACGCAGGGCACCTGGGTCATCACCAGCTTCGCGGTGGCCAACGCCATCGCGGTGCCGCTCACCGGCTGGCTGTCGCAGCGCTTCGGGCAGGTGCGCCTGTTCGTGGCCAGCGTGACGCTCTTCGTCATCGCGTCGCTGCTGTGTGGCCTGGCGCCCAACATGGCCACGCTCATCGCCTTCCGCGCACTGCAGGGTTTCGTGGCCGGGCCGATGATTCCGCTGTCGCAGTCGCTGCTGCTCTCCAGCTATCCCAAGGCGCTGGCCGGGCTGGCCATGGCGATGTGGTCGATGACCACGCTCATCGCGCCGGTCATGGGACCGCTGCTGGGCGGCTGGATCACGGACAACATGACCTGGCCGTGGATCTTCTACATCAACGTGCCGGTGGGCATCGTTGCGGTGCTCGTCACCTGGGGCATCTTCCACAAGCGCGAGTCCGAGCGGCGTGCGCTGCCGATCGACTCCGTCGGCCTGGCCCTGCTCGTCATCTGGGTGGCGGCGATGCAGGTGATGCTGGACATCGGCAAGGAGCATGACTGGTTCGCTTCGCCCTGGGTCGTGGCCTGCGGCGTGGTGGCCGTTGTGGGCTTCATCACCTTCATGGTCTGGGAGCGCGGCGAGGAGCACCCCGTGGTGGACCTGTCGCTCTTCAAGATCCGCAACTTCTGGGCCGGGGCGCTCGCCACCTCGGTGGGCTATGGCCTGTTCTTCGGCAACGTGGTGCTGCTGCCGCTCTGGCTCCAGCAGTACATGGGCTACACGGCCACGCAGGCGGGCATGGTGATGGCGCCAGTGGGTCTGCTGGCACTGGTGCTCTCGCCGGTGGTGGGCAAGAACATCGCCAAGGTGGACCCGCGCCGTTTCGCGACCTTCGCCTTCCTCGTGTTCGCGCTGGTGCTGTGGATGCGCTCGCGGTTCAACACGCAGGCGGACCTGACGACCATCATGGTGCCCACCATCATCCAGGGCATCGCCATGGCGTTCTTCTTCATCCCGCTGGTGACGCTCACGCTGTCGGAGATCGCACCGGCGCGCATTCCCTCGGCCTCCGGACTGTCGAACTTCATGCGCATCACGGCCGGAGCCATCGGCACGTCCGTGTCCACCACGCTGTGGGAGCGGCGTGCCACGCTGCACCATGCGCAGTTGACCGAGGGCCTGCAGCAGGGTGGAGTGGCCGTCACGCAGACGCTGCAAGGGCTGCAGGCAGGAGGATTGACGGCGGAGCAGGCGCTCGCGCAGGTCGAGCGGCTGGTGAACCAGCAGGCCTTCATGCTGGCGGCCAACGATATCTTCTATGCCTCGGCCGTGTTGTTCCTGCTGCTGATTCCCCTGGTCTGGCTGGCCCACCCGGTGCGCGCCAGTGCCGGCAGTGCGGACGCGGCGGCTGGCGCGCATTGAACAGCCCCCCTTAAGCGACTGCGCAGCTTCCCCGCTCTCGCCCTGCCGCGCAGGGCGGGCATGGGAAGACGCCGGTGGCCTGGCGAAGCCGGTTCCACGGCGTCTGCTGGCATGGCCTGCTCCGCGGCCATCGGACGGGTGATGCTGTGCCGGTTTCGCGGGCTGCGGCGCAGGCGCGTGGATCATTGCAGTGATCCGGCCAGACGCTATCTTCCATGGAAGTGCAGAGTCTCGCCAGGGAAGAATTTGCGCTGCAGGCTTTCATTCTTTATCGCTTCTGGCGCGGAGCGGCGGTGCGCGACTTGATCGCCCACAGCGCCACCCCCATGAGCCCGACGCCCGTCCACTGGAGGCCCCCGAGGGTCTTGCCATACACCATGCCGTCCAGCAGTACCGCGGTGAGGGGGTACACGTACTGCAGGACCGCGATGCGGCTGAGCGGCAGGCGTGCCATGCCCGCGAAGAGGATGGAGTAAGCCAGCCCCGTGTGCAGCACTCCCAGGCCCGCCAGCCAGCCCCAGGCCGCGGCCTGGCCGGGCCAGCCGTACAGGAGTGGCGCCCACACGAGCGATACCGCGCCGACCGCGCACTGCCACCACGCCAGCGCGAAGGGACTGACGCCCTGCTGCCGCTGGGCCAGGATGGTCACGCCGGCATAGCACAGCGATCCCGCCAGGCACAGCAGCAGACCCGTCGTGTATTGCGCGTCCCCCTGCCCCGTGCGGGCGGCGCCACCCCACAGCCCCGTCGTGAGGATCAGCCCGCCCAGAGCTACCGCGGTGGCGAACTGCTGCCGGCGAGGCACGGCCTCGCGCAGCACCAGCGCGCTGTAGAGCAGCAGCCACACGGGCTGGATGTGGAAGACGATGGTGGCCACACCGATGGATGTGCGCGGGATGGCCGCGAAGAACAGCGCCCAGTTCATCACCATGAAGCCGCCCGCCGCCAGGACCACCCACGTACTGCGGCCCCGGATGCGCAGCTCCGGGGACCGGCCCGTGGCCAGTCCCCAGAGCAGCAGGGCGAGCGCACCGAATACGCAGCGGAACCACACGGTCACCAGCGGCGGCTGGCCTGCCTCTTCCACGAACACGCCGACCGTGCCCAGCAGCACCCCGCCAACGGCGAGCAGCCATGCGCCTTGCGACTCCCGATGGCGCCGCTCGCGGGCGTGGACGGCCGGAGAAGGGAATGCCTGGGACTGTGGCCGGAAGGGTGACTGGGACATGCCTGCATGCTCCGCGGGCGAAGGCATCCCGTAAAGCAAATAGTTCACCACGCTATCATTCGATCATCGAATGACTGGAAGAGACAGCCATGGGATTTCCGGACCTGCAGATCGACTGGCTGCGTGCCCTGGTCGCCGTGGTGGATGCCGGCTCGCTCTCGGCGGCGGCGCCTGTGGTGCACCGGTCGCAGGCCGCGGTCAGCATGCAGATCAAGAAGCTGGAGGCGGCGCTGGGCAAGCCCGTGCTGCTGCGCGGACCGCGCCAGCTGCAGGTGACGCCGGCGGGTGCGGAACTGCTCGGCTACGCGCGGCGCATGCTGGCACTGCAGGCCGAGGCACAGGCCGCGCTGTGCGGCCCGGACCTCTCCGGGCGCGTGCGGCTGGGCGTGCCGGACGACTATGCGGCCCGCTACCTCACCCCCTTGCTGCGCAGCTTCGCGGGGCGCCACCACGCGGTGGACATCGAACTGACGTGCGAGCAGTCGACTTCGCTGATCCCCAAGGTGGTCCGGGGCGAGCTGGACCTGGCCCTCGTATCGCGCGACAAGCCGCAGCGCGGCCGTCTGCTTTTCCGGGAGCCCCTGGTGTGGGTGGGCTCACCGCAATACGAGGTCTGGCGCAAAGCCCCCCTGCCCATCGCGGTGTACGAAACCGGCAGCATGGCCCGCACGGCCACCCTCGACGGCCTGGCGCAGCAGCGCCGGCCCTACCGCATCGTGTACCACAGCTCCAGCCTGGCGGGCCAGCTGGCAGCCGTGGAAAGCGGGCTGGCCGTGGCGGTGTGCACGCGGTGCAGCGTGCCCGCGCATCTGCAGGTGTTGAGCAACCTGCCGGCGGGCTTCATGCTGCCGGCCCTGGAGGCCATGGAGGTGGCGGCGCTGCGCAGCAAGGCATCGCAGCGCTCGGCCGCCGTGGACGCGATGCATGCGCTGATGCTGCAGACACTGGCCCGCCCCGGGGGCGTCGCCGATCCATCGCCCTGACGCATCGGCGGCTCCCAACCCCTGCGGCCCTCAGCCCAGGTGCTTCGCGAAGAACGCCAGCGTGCGCTCGCGCGCCAGGTCTGCGGACGGCGCGTCATAGGAGCCGCGCTGGTCGCAGTTGAAGCCGTGGTCGGCTTCATAGACATGCACCTCGACCTCCGGGTGCGCCTTGCGGAAAGTCTCCACGCCTTCGAGCGGGATGTAGTGGTCGCGCTTGCCGAAGTGCGCGATCACCGGGCAGCGCGGGGTGCGCGCCACTTCCTGGTCGCCCGTGATGCCGCCGCCGTAATAGACGGCCGCGGCCGCCAGGCCCCGGAGTTCGCACGCCGCCCGCCAGGACAGCAGGCCGCCCCAGCAGTAGCCCACGATGCCGACCTTGCCGCCGCTCTGCTGCGCCGCATGGTCGATGGCCGCCTGGATGTCGGGCAGCACGCCCGCACCGGGCAGCGCCTCCACCTGCTGCTTCAGGCCGAAACCTTCCTTCATGTCGTCTTCGGTGTAGCCCAGTTCCACGCCGGGCTTCACGCGCGCGAAGGTGGCGGGCGCCACCGCGAGGTAGCCCGCGGCCGCATAGCGGTCGGCCACGGAGCGGATGTGCGAGTTGACGCCGAAGATCTCCTGCAGGACCACCACGGCGCCGCGCGCCCGGCCTTCGGGCTGCGCCACCCAGGCCGGCACCTTGAAACCATCGGCCGAGGCCAGATCCACGAAACTGCCCATGTTGTCACTCCTTCGGTATGGACGGGTTGAACGCCCCCGGGGGAGGGGGCGACGGGAATCGATCGCAGCAGCCGGCCCGCGCCGGGCACGGCAGTGCTGTAATCGCGCCACGGCATTCTTGCAGGAGACGCACCCATGGACAAGAAAGTGGTTTTGGTGACGGGAGGCAGCCGGGGCATCGGCGCAGCCACCGCCCGGCTGGCCGCCCGGCATGGCTGGGCCGTGGCGGTGAACTACGCGCGCGACGCCGCCGCGGCCGGGCGCGTGGTCGATGCCATCCGGGCGGAAGGCGGCGAAGCCATGGCCATCCAGGCGGACGTGGCGGACGAGTCGCAGGTCGTGGCGCTGTTCGAGGCGGTGGACGCGCAGTGGGGCCGGCTGTCGGGCCTGGTGAACAATGCCGGCGTGGTGGACGTGCCGGCACGCGTGTCCGAAATGAGCGGCCAGCGGCTGCGGCGCATGTTCGACATCAACGTGCTGGGCAGCTTCTACTGCGCCCGCGAGGCAGTTCGGCGCATGGGCCTGCAGCGCGGCGGCCAGGGCGGCAGCATCGTCAACGTTTCCAGCGCCGCAGCCCGCCTGGGCGCCGCCCACCAGTACGTGGACTACGCGGCAGCCAAGGGCGCCATCGACGTGCTCACGGTGGGCCTCGCGCGCGAAGTGGCCGCGGAAGGCATCCGGGTGAACGCGGTGCGGCCCGGCCTGATCGATACCGAGATCCACGCGAGCGGAGGGTTGCCCGACCGTGTGCGCGACCTTGCCCACCAGGTGCCCATGGGCCGGGGCGGCACGCCGGAAGAAGTGGCCGAATCCATCGTCTGGCTGCTGTCGGACGCCGCGAGCTACACCACCATGAGCCTGCTGGACGTTTCTGGCGGCCGCTGAACCGGACACCGACATTCCATGGACCTCAAGCCCCTCATCACCCTGCTGGCCATCGTGAACCCGCTGGCCATCGTGCCCTTCTTCATCCACTACACCGACGGGTTCTCGCCACGGCAGCGGCAGCGCACCATCCAGGTGGCGGCCTTCAGCGCGTTCTGCGTCATCGCGGCCTGCGCGCTGCTGGGCCTGCAGATCCTGGAGTTCTTCAACATTTCGCTGCAGAGCTTCCAGGTGGGTGGCGGCATGCTGCTGCTCATCAGCGCGATGAACATGCTCAACGCCCAGCCCGCGGAAGCGAAACCGCACACGCACGAGCTGGAGGAAGGCGCCGAGAAGGCGGCCCAGGGCGACAGCATCGCCGTGGTGCCGCTCACGATCCCGCTGCTCACCGGGCCGGCGAGCATGTCCACCGTGGTGATCTACGCCGACCGGGCGCAGACCTTCTGGCAGCACCTGGCGCTCGTGGGCTATGGCGTGGTCATCGCCCTGGCCACGGCGGTGTGCTTCGCACTGGCCGACCCGATCGCGCGCGTGCTGGGCAAGACCGGCATCAACGTGATGACGCGGCTCATGGGCCTGATCCTGGCCGCTCTGGCGGTCGAGGTGATGGCCGACGGGCTGGGCAAGCTCTTTCCCGTGCTGGTGGCGCGCTGACCATGGCGGCACGCCTGCTGCTCGTGGAGGACGACCCGGCCATCGCGCGCACAGTGGCCTACGCCCTGGAACGCGACGGCCTGGCAGTGAGCCACAGCCTGCTGCTGGGCGATGCCCGCGGCCTGCTGCGCGCCCATCGCTTCGACCTGCTGGTGCTGGACGTGGGCCTGCCCGACGGCAGCGGCCTGGACCTGCTGCGTGAATTGCGGCAGCAGGGCAGCGCCCTGCCCGTGCTCATGCTCAGCGCCCACGGGGAAGAGATCGATCGCGTGCTGGGACTGGAACTCGGTGCCGACGACTACCTGCCCAAGCCTTTCAGCCCGCGCGAACTGGCTGCCCGGGCCAAGGCCCTGCTGCGCCGCGCCGCCGTGCCTGCGGTGGCACATGCCCGCTCGGCCGCCGGCCCCTTCCATGACGACGCTACCGGCCAGCGCATGCACCTGCACGGACGCCCGCTGGAGCTCACGCGCCGCGAATACCGCCTGCTGTCCCAGCTGCTCGCGGGCGCGGGCCGCATCCACACGCGCGATGCCCTGCTGGCCGGCGCCTGGGGCGGCGACAGCGAGAGCACCGATCGCACCGTGGACACGCACATCAAGACCCTGCGCGCCAAGCTGCGCGAGGCCGACCCGTCGCGCGAGTACATCCGCACGCACAGGGGCATGGGCTATTCACTAGAGGTATGAAGCCACCCCTGACGCGCTTCGCGCCATCCCCCTTCCGCTGGCAAGGAGCTTGACCCATGCGCCTCGGATTGCGGCTGCTTTTCGCGTTCTTCCTCATCAACGGCATCGCGGCGTTCTTCGTGCTGCGGGTGTTCACGGCCGAGATCAAGCCCAGCGTGCGGGAGGTGATGGAGGACATGATGGTGGACACCGCCAACCTGCTGGCGGAACTGGCGAGCGACGACCTCGCGAGCGGGCGACTGGCAGCGGGCGCGCAGGGCGCACCCGGAACGCCGGAAAGCGATTTCGCACGCCACGTGCGGCGCTACGCGAGCCGGCCGGTCGATGCCTCCATCTGGGGGTTGTCCAAGCAGACACTGGATTTCCGCATCTACGTGACCGATGCGCGCGGGCGCGTGGTCTTCGATACCGAGCGGCGCGCCGTGGGCGATGACTATTCGCAGTGGCGCGACGTGGCCCGCACGCTGCGCGGCGAATACGGCGCCCGCGCCACGCGCGACGTGCAGACCGACGACACCAGCGGCGTGATGTATGTGGCCGCGCCGATCTGGATCGACGGTGCCCCTGGCGGGGAGCGGCGGATCGGTGGCGTGCTCACCGTCGCCAAGCCGACGCGCACGGTGCAGCGCTTCATCGACCGTGCCGAACGCAAGGTGCTGCAAGGCGGATTGCTGCTGCTCGCGCTCTCCGCGGCCGTGGGCGTGGCCGTCACCGTGTGGACCGTGTGGCACGTGCGCCGCCTGCGCGACTATGCCCTCAGCGTGCAGGCGCCGGGCGACGGGGGCGGGCCGCCGCCCGCCGTGCCGCGCGTGCCCGGCGAACTCGGCGACCTCGCGCGGGCCATGGACCACATGCGCGAGCGCCTCGCGGGCCGCGACTACATCGAGGGCTACGTGCGCGCCCTGACCCACGAACTCAAGAGCCCCGTGGCCGCCATCCGCGGCGCGGGCGAGCTGCTGCAGGACGACCTGCCCGGGGACGACCGCCGGCAGTTCGCGGCCCAGGTGGTGGACCAGAGCGAACGGCTGCAGCGCCTCGTGGACCGGCTGCTGGAACTGAGCAAGCTGGAGCAGCGCCAGCACGCCGAGGCCGGCGCCGCACCGGTGGCGCTGCGCGCCTGCGCCGAGGCCGCCCTGCGCCAGTGCGGGGCGCGAGCCTCCCAACGCGGGGTGCGCCTGCAACTGGAAGGGGCCGGAGCAAGCGGCCCCTGGGAGGCCGATCTCATCACCCTGGCCCTCGGCAACCTCATCGACAACGCCATCGACTTCTCGCCCGAAGGCGGCACCGTGCGCGTGGTGCTGGACGGCGCCACCGCCTCGGTGCAGGACGAAGGGCCGGGGGTGCCGGACTACGCCCTGCCCCGGCTGGGCGAGCGGTTCTTCACCACCGCGCGGCCGGACGGCACGCGCAGCGGCTCGGGCCTGGGGCTGGCGATCGTGAAACGGGTCATGGCGCTGCACGGCGGCCGGCTCGACGTGGCCAGCACCGCCCGCGGGCTGCGGGCGACCCTGGTACTGGCCGGCTGACGGTCCCCAAGGGGTACACAGGCCCGCGGCGCGCGCCGGCCGGGTGGCGGCGCACGCCACTTCACGCTCGCCTCACACACCTCATTTCCCCCTCACACCCGGAGCCGAGACTGCCCCTCCATCACCACTCGCCGGAGGAGCCCCTCTTGAAACACCCCTTTCTCGCCAAAGCCGCGGCGCTCGTCGCGGTCACCTTGCTGCTGCTTTTCGGACTCGGCATGATCGAAGACATCGTGCGCGACCGGCAGCACTACCGCAGCGAAGCCACCCGCAGCGTGGCCCAGAGCCTGGCCGGGCCGCAGACGCTGCTGGGACCGATGCTGCACAGCGCCTGCGTGGAGACCTGGGATACCGTGACCGGCAAGGGGGAGGAGCGCCGCACGACCGAGCAGCGGCGCGAATTCCTGCTCACGGCCATGCCCGAATCGCTGCAGGTGCGGTCGGGCGCCGCGATGCAGCAGCTCTCGCGCGGCCTGCACCAGGTCAATGCCTATACCCTTCAGGCCCATGTCACCGCGCGCTGGGCGACGCTCGCGGACCTGCGCCCCCACGCCACCGTGGAGGGATCGCGCATGCAGTGCGGGGCGCCCATCCTCATGCTGGCCGTGGGCGATGCACGCGGTATCCGCGCCGCACGGGTGGAGGTGGACGGGCAGCCGCTGGTGCTCAAGCCCGGCACCTTCCACCCCACCTATGCGCGCGGCCTGCATACGCCGCTGCCGGAGGCGCTCCGCGGGCGCGGCGAGCCCCTGGTTGCCTCCGTGGATCTCGAACTGGTGGGCACCGAGCGGCTTTCGATCGTGCCCCTGGGCGGCACGACCGACGTGCAGTTGCAGAGCAGCTGGCCACATCCGTCGTTCGGGGGCCGCTTCCTGCCATCGGAGCGCGCGCTCGGCAACGACGGATTCACGGCGCGCTGGAACCTCTCGGCTCTGGCCACCACCGCGCAGCAGGACGTTGCCGCCAGCCGGCGGCTGTGTGACCTCGCAAGCGATCCGGCGCCCTACGAGCCGCCGGGAGCAGCCGATGCGGGCTGCGCCGATGTGTTCGGCGTGTCCTTCATCGATCCCGTCAATCCGTATTCGCTCTCCGACCGCGCCACGAAATACGGTGTGCTGTTCATCGCACTCACCTTCGTGGCCGTGGGCCTGTTCGAGCTGCTGCAGCGGCTGCGGGTGCATCCGGTGCAGTACCTGCTGGCAGGCAGCGCCCTGTGCAGCTTTTTCCTGCTGCTGGTGAGTCTGTCCGAACACCTGCCTTTCGGCGCCGCGTACGCCCTGGCGGCAGGCGCGTGCGTGCTGCTGCTGGCCTACTACGCCTGCCACATGCTGCGCAGCGTGCAGCGCGGACTGCCGTTCGGCGCGGGCATCGCCCTGCTCTACGGCCTGCTCTACCTGTTGCTTCAGCTGGAACAAACGGCGCTGGTGGTGGGCGCGCTGGCATTGTTCCTGGTGCTGGCGTTCGTGATGGTGGCCACCCGCAAGCTGGACTGGTATGCGCTGTCTGGCGCTGGCCGAAGCGCGTCTTCAGCAGCCCGGGCGGAGACCGCACCATGACCCGGCCCAGCGCGCATTCCGCCCAGCCGGGCGCCACGGACTGGTCCGGCTTCCTGTCGGCGCCGGGCACTGCGCAGGCATCGGCAGCCCCGGTGCCGCTGCGTCCGGCAGAGGCCGCCCGCCTCGCGCGCTACCGGGACCAGTTGCTGGCAGCCTGGGATGCGAGGGACCGGGACGCGCTGCGCACCGCCAAGCAGGCCGTGCTGCGGACCGCGACGACCTCGTGGGGAGCGACGCCCGCCTTCGCGCGGGCGATAAGGCAACTCGCCTGGCGCATGGCCGCCCTGCGGCTGGCAAGGTCGCGCACGGAATGACCGGCCCGGACGGCAGGCCGTCCGGGCGAACACGCCGGGCTGTCAGGCCACGGCCGTCGCCGGGGCTTCGGCCTCGGCCAGATCGCTGGAGCAGGCTCCCCCGCAGCCATGAATGGGCTCGGCTGGCAGTGCGTCGGGGGCATGCACGGTGCCGCTGACGGGGTCGTAGCCCACGCGGCGCAGGTGCAGGGCCAGCGCGGCATCCATGGTCTGGGTGTGCTGGGGAAACCATACCGCCAGTTCGCCAGCCATGTGGCGCAGCACGGCAGGCTCGCCGGTTTCTGCGCGGGCCATGCCCTCGCCCATGACTTGCAGCACCACCTTGTGCTGCAGGCTGTGGCAGTTCCCGGAGGCGAAGCGGGTGGCGGCCATCCAGGCGTCTTCGCGTGCGAAGTGCTCCGTGGTGTGGGCCACGAGCGCACGCCACGCCGGCAGCAGCGCCTCGTCGTCCGCCTGTTCGACAGCGGCCAGCAGGGCAACGAACTCCTCGTGCGTTTCATCCATCAGGGGCAGGTCCAGCGCGAGACCCTCCGACCATTGCAGTGCGGCCATGCATCTCTCCAATCTTTGGCTTGCGATGAGCGATGCAGCTTAGGCGCAGCCCCCGCGGGGAGATTTGATGCAGGTCAGCCTTCGGGCCTCCGGACGGGCACGCCATGCTTCGGGCATGGACACAAAAAAAAGGCCGAAGCCCCCGTCAGGAGACCTCGGCCCACAGAGGGCCATGGCGTGGCGTGCCATGGCTCCCACCAGTACGCTTACTGGTTGTACATGCGCTTGGCGTCGGCAACGCACTTGTCCTTGGCGTCGCCGGACATGGTGTCGCAGCGCTCCTTGGCAGCCTTGTAGTCGGCTTCACGCTTTTCGTGGGCCGCGTCCTTCTTGGCTTCGGCCACCTGTGCGCTCTTTTCCGCGGCCGTGTCGGCGGGCTTGGTTTCGGCGCGGGCCACCTTGGCGTCTTCCTTGGCCTTCACATGGGCGGCCTTGGCATCCTTCTGGCAGACGTTCTTGGCGTCGCCCTTCAGGTCGTCGCACTTTTCCTTGGCCACGTCGTAGGCGGCGTCGGCACGGGCTTCGGCGACCTTGTAGGTGTTCTTGTCGCTGGGCTTGTACTGGGCTTCCAGTTCAGCCTTGGCGATCTTCTCGTTGCCCTTGGCTTCCTTCTGGCAGACGTCCTTGGCATTGCCCGTCAGGCCGTCGCACTTGGCCTTGGCGGCCTTGTAATCAGCGGAGATGCGGTCGTTGGCCGCCTTGTGTTCTTCCTTGGTCATGGCCATGCCGGACGTGGCGAGCAGACCGGCGACGGCCAGGGCGAGCAGATTGCGTGCGTGCTTCATTGTTTTCTCCTCAAGTCAGTGAAGGGGATGGTTTTCAAAAAAATGCGGTGGGAGAGCAGGAGTCCGAACGGATCACTTGTCGAAACGGAAATCGGGATGGCGTTCCTGCCAGGCCTTGAGTTCTTTTTCTGCCGCATCGCGTGCCAGGCCCTGGCGCTCCTGCAGCTTGCCCACGAACTGGTCACGCTTGCCGGCGACGACGTCGAGGTCGTCATCGGTCAGCTTGCCCCATTGCTCCTTGATCTTTCCGGTGAATTGTTTCCAGTTGCCCTTGATGGTGTCTTCGTTCATGGACGTGTCCTCTCTTCTGGGTGTCTCGCTCCGCCATCCACTCCGGTACGGGGTGGAACCCTTGCGGGATGCGATGGAGGCACTGTAAAAGTCGGTCCGGCATGGACGCGTAGGTTCGGGGGGTATGGCCGCGTCAGCCCAGGACTACTGGCAGCGTGGGCACCCAGCCATAAAAAAAGGGCATGCAAGCACGCCCTTCGGAATGGAGGGAGGCGCCTTGAACGGCGCGTCCGGTCAATGGGCCAGGTGCAGGCCGCACTCGCGGTTGTCTTCGCCCTTGGTCGGGTCCACGTAATCGAAATTGTTGGGCAGGCCATGCGCCTGGCAGTACTCGTACAGGTCCTTGGAACTCCAGTGCAGCAGCGGCGCGACCTTGACGAGGCCATCGGGGTTGAGGCTGACCGGATCCATCTGCGCCCGCACGGCCGTGTCGGTGGCGCGCAGGGCCGTGAACCAGACCTTGGGGGCCGTCTCGCGCAGGGCCCGTGCGAAGGGCTCGAGCTTGACTTCCTGCGTGAACGCGGCGTGGCGGGGGTCGTCCAGTGCGGGCGTGGGACCGTCCACCGCCTCGCGGTGGGCTCGCGAGCGCAGCGGCAGGTAAATGCGCAGGTTGAGCCCGAGCTGGCGAGTCACCTCGTCGGCGAACCGGTAGGTGGCCTCGGTGTTGTAGCCGTTGTCCATCCACACGACCGGGATGTCCGGCCGGGCGCGCGTGCACATGTGCAGGATCACGGCCTCGAACGGGCGGAAGTTGGTGGTGACGATGGCGGGCTGGCCCAGGCCGATGGCCCAGTCCACGAGGCCCTGCGCGTTGTGGCCGAGTTCGGCGTTGATCCGGTCGAGGTCGATGCTGCTGCTCATGGGAATGCGTGGCTCCGTTGCCGCGCCGGCTGGACAAAAAAAGCGCCGGCGGCAGGGTGGGCATTGTGCCGCGCGTGCGGGCCGCCGTCCCGGCGGCGGGTCACGCCCACGCCGGTGGCAGGGATGCAGGACGCGGAATCCTGTTTATCAATGTTAATAATTCGTATTAACTTTTCTATAATCACGGCCGCCATGACATCCATCGCTGCCGATTCCCGCGCCGTCTCCGGTGCCGCCCCCCTGCTGGCGGCGCTGGTGCAGCACTACGAGGAACTCGTCGGTGCGCTGCGGCAGCGCTTCGGGGAAGACTGCTTTCCCCGCGAGATCGTGAACGAGGTCTGCGTGCGGCTGCTGGAGCGGCCCGTACCGCACGTGGAGAATCCGGTGGCGTTCCTGCGCGCGATCTCGCGCGACCTGGCGATCGACCGCCACCGCGCCCGCGCGCGCCGGCCCGAGACGGTCCTGGAGCCGGAATTGCTGGAGGCGCACGCATCGCCTCCCCCTCCTGCTCGGCTGTCGCATCCCGAGCTGGCTTGCGCCGCGCAGCAGTGCCGGCAGGCCCTGCTGTCGGCCATCGCGGACCTGCCCGAAGCCTGCCGCGATGTGTTCGTGATGGCCAAGCTGTACGGGTTGCCCCAGGACGAGGTCGCGCAGCGCCTGAGCATCTCGCGCAGCATGGTGGCACGGCACCTGGCACGCGCGTTGCGCGGCGTGCAGCCGGTCCTGCAGGGCACCTGCGCCGGAAACACGCCGCCGGACAGGGATCCACGCCACGGCCATGGACACTGATCCGGCCCGCAGGGCGTCCTCATCCGCGCGCCGCGCCGCGCGTTCTCCCCATCTTCCCTTCGACGAGGCGCTGGCCCCCTTCGCCGACGTACTGCGCCAGCACCTGCCCACGCCCGAGGAGATCGAGCGCGCTGCCGCCGCCCGCAAACGGCGCCGCACGGCCCGGGCGGCAGCGGGCACGGCGGTGGTGGCCCTGCTGACAGCCGGGCTCTGGTGGGCCGACCCGGCATGGCACCGCGACACCCTGGCCACCGCGCCGGGAGAACGCCGCAGCGTGCGCCTGCCGGACGGCAGCGAGGTGCGGCTGCACGGCCAGTCGCGCGTGGAAGTGGCACTGCACCTGCGCTCCCGCAGGCTGGCCCTCTCCACGGGCGAGGCGTCGTTCGACGTGGCGCATGCGCCATGGCACCGCTGGCTGCCGTGGCTGCAGCGGCCCTTTGCCGTGCAGGCCGGTGCGGTGCGCGTGCTCGACATCGGCACAGTGTTCCAGATCCGCCGCCGCGGCGCCGTCTTTACCCCGGGTGGAACGGGGCGCACGGATATCGCCGTGCTGCAGGGCCGTGTCAGCGTGCATCCGCTGCATGGGACGGCCCCCGCGGTGCGGCTGGTGGCCGGCGACCTGCTGCGCGTGCCGGACGACGCAGCGGCCACGGGCACCTCGGCCGTGCTGCCGGCCCCGGAGCGCCCGGGCCCTGCAGCGATGGCCGCGGCCACGGCCTGGCGCGAAGGGCGGCTGCTGCTGGAGGCGACGCCGCTGGCCGACGCCGTGGCCGAGATGCAGCGCCAGCATGCCGCGCCCATCGTGATCGCGGACGAGCAGGCAGCGGGCCGGCGGATTTCCGGCGTGTTCGACCTGGACCGCATCGACCAGCTCATCGATCTGCTGCCGCGGCTCGCGCCCGTGGCGGTCCACCGGCAGCCCGACGGCAGCGTGGTGATCCGGTCTCGCGCGGGAGCGCACTCCGCCTCCTGACGGCCAGGCCGCGGGAAACGGCCCCACCAGTGCCTGGCGATTTTTTTCGTGGGGGAGGTGTACAAACCCGCGCGCCCGTTCGGCTTGCAGGCAAGCCGGAGTCCTTTCCGGCCATTTCCTCACCGCCATCCGCCAGGAGTTTCCGTTCCATGCCGACCCCGTTCCGTCCCCAGCGCCCCCTGCAGGCCCAGCACGCCCTGCGCCAGCCCCGGCCCTTCGCCCTCCGGGGCGCGGCCCTGGCTGCGGCACTGTGCATCGCCGCCGCCGCCCATGCCCAGCCCGTGGCCATCGACCTGCCCGCGCAGCCGCTGGCGCAATCGCTGTCAGCGCTCGCCCGCCAGAGCGGCGCGCAGATCGTATTCGCCACCGAACTGGCACAGGGGCTGCGCGCGCCCGCGCTGCGCGGCACGCTGGAGGTGCGCGAGGCGCTGGACCGCCTGGTGGCCGGCTCGGGTCTCGTCGTGCGCGCGCAGGATGGGCGCACCTTCACCATCGAACGCCCCCAGGCAGCACCGGGCCAGGCCGCCGGTGGCGCGCCCGCGCTGGGCGAGGTGCGCGTGCAGGCCGCGCGCGGCGAGGACACGGCCTACTACGCCCCCTCGTCCGCCAGCGGCACCAAGACCGAGGCGGCCTTGCGCGATGTGCCCCAGACCATCGACGTGGTGCCCCAGCAGGTGATCCGCGACCAGGGCGCCACGTCGATCCAGGACACGCTGCGCAACGTGGCGGGCGTGGGCCTGTCCACGGGCGACGGACAGCGTGACCAGGTGAGCATCCGCGGCTTCACCAGCATCGGCGACCAGTTCGTGGACGGCTTCCGGGACGATGCGCTGTATTTCCGCGACCTGTCGAACATCGAACGCGTGGAGGTGGTGAAGGGGCCGGCCGCCGTGCTTTATGGGCGCGGATCGTCCGGCGGCCTCGTGAACCGCGTCACGAAGAAGCCGGGCACCAATGTGTCCGATGTGGCCCTGAGCGTGGGCAGCTGGGCGGACAAGCGGGCCGAGTTCGATGTGGGCCGCGCACCCGCGGGCAGCGACTGGTCCTGGCGGGTGACCGGCGCGGCCGAGGATGCCAACAGCTACCGCAGCCAGCAGTTCCTGGAGCGCCAGGCGATCGCACCGTCGGTACTCTGGAAGCCCGACGGCGCCACCTCGCTGATGCTGCAGGCGGATTACCTGCGGGACAAGCGTGTGACCGATTTCGGCATTCCGGCATACCGGGGCCGCCCGGTGGCCGTGGACCCGGGCACCTACTACGGATCGGCCAATGCACGCGATGCGGACACGTCGGAATCCCGGGTCAGCTCTTTCGCCGCCACCTTCGAGCACCGCTTCTCCGACACCCTGCGCCTGCGCAATGCCCTGCGCTACTACCACTACGAGCTGGACCGCCAGAACACCCTGCCCGGGGGCGCCGTCAACGAGGCCGCCGGCACCGTGGCGCTCACGCGCTCGGGCATCGACCGCTTCGAACACGGCGTGTTCAACCAGACCGAGCTGATCCAGAAGCTGCGCACCGGCAGCGTGGAGCACGAGGTGCTGTACGGCGTGGAGCTGGGCCAGCAGAACAAGGATGCGCTGAGCTTCTCGGACGGCACCGTCGCCACCGTGAACCTGTTCCATCCGGTGCTGCCGGTCGTGCCGCTGGACGGTGGAGGCAAGCTGACCGCCAGCGCGCTCAACCGGTACGACACGCGCGGCATCTACGTGCAGGACCAGGTCACGTTCACGCAGCAATGGAAGCTGCTGGCGGGCCTGCGCTACGACCGGTTCGGGCAGGCGACCGACAACCGGCTGCCGGGCCAGGCCGACTTCGAGCGCACGGACACGACCTGGAGCCCGCGCCTGGGCCTGGTCTGGCAGCCCGACGCCGTGCAGTCGTACTACGCCTCGGTGAGCCGCTCGTACCAGCCATCGGCCGAAATGTTCGCGCTGTCGGCATCGAATGCGTCCGTGAAGCCCGAGCGCACCACCAACTATGAAGTGGGCACGAAGTGGGATCTGCTGGGCGGCCGCGCCACCGCCACGGCCTCGCTCTTCCAGCTGGAGCGCACCGACATCAAGACCGCCGACCCGGCGCAGCCCACGGTGCTGATCCCCATCGGCACGCAGCGCACGCGCGGGCTGGAGCTGTCGCTCTCGGGAGAACTGCGCCCCGGCACGCAGGCCACCTTCAGCTATGCGTTCCTGGATACGCGCGTCACGCGCTCCACGGCCACGGACGCGGGCCAGCCGGTGGAAGGCAAGCGCGCCACCCTCACGCCGCGCAATGCCTTCTCGGCCTGGATCACCCAGCAGCTTGGCGAGGCCTGGAGCGTGGGCGGCGGCGTGAACTACGTGGGCGACCGTTTCGCCAACCCGGGCAACACCGTGACGCTGCCGTCGTACGTGGTGGTGGACGCCATGGCGCAGTACCGCATCGACCGTGCGACCACGCTGCAACTGAACCTGCGCAACCTGTTCGACCGCAACTACATCGTGTCGGCGCACGGATCGAACGCGAACCTGAACCTGCCGGGCGCTCCGCGCAATGCGACGCTGACGCTGCGGCACAGCTTCTGATGCAGGGGTCGCGGAAGGGCAGGGACGGGCGTGCTGTACGTCACCAGGAAGTCATGAAGCCTGGTTACAAATCGCCGGCCTCCGGGCGCCATCGCGCACCACGGGGGCATGCTTCCATAACGCCCTGCAACATCCGCGTCCCATGCCCACTTCCACGCTCCGCGCACGCCGGCCCGTACGCCATCCCCTGGCGGCCTCCTCCTTGCTGGTTCTCCTACTGAGCGCCTGCGGCGGCTCCAGCGGCTCATCCGACAACTTCGAGAAGGGCCGCTGGACCACCGGCGACCTGCACACGCACACGGTGCAATCCGATGATTCGCGCACCACGCAGACCCTGGACTTCCTGCTCGGCAAGGCCTTCACCAGCTATGGCCTGGACTGGATGGCCGTGACCAACCACCTGCGCTCGTCCAAGTACGACAACGCGGCCAATCTGCTTCCCGCGCCCAGGGCCTTCGCCTACGGCATGGAAAACTACGAGATGCCGCGCATCAAGGCGCTGCAGGACGCCGGCAGCCACAAGGGCAAGCTGATCTATTCGGCCTTCGAGTGGGACATGCCCACGCACGACCACATCGGCGTCGGCATCTTCGAAGGCACCAGCGGCAACTGGAAGGCCTCCGCCAACGCGGCCAAGGAATTCCAGTACCTCTTCACCACCGGCGCCGAGTCGCTGTTCGACCCGGCCGACGTGGCCCGATGGAAGGCCCGGTACCCGCAGCGCTACAACCAGACCGGCGACGACGCGATCAAGGCCATCGCCTGGCTGAAGGACAAGTACCCCGACAACAGCTACGCGCTGATCAACCACCCCTCGCGCAACCC
Organism: Paracidovorax avenae; assembly: GCF_040892545.1. Lineage (NCBI taxonomy): Bacteria > Pseudomonadati > Pseudomonadota > Betaproteobacteria > Burkholderiales > Comamonadaceae > Paracidovorax > Paracidovorax avenae. The sequence continues at coordinate 424,278 of NZ_CP156079.1, read as the reverse complement.
CAACAAGTACACCATTGCCGACTTCCGCCAGATGAATGACCTGGCGCCCCGGATCGTGTTCGCCATCGAAGGCATGGTGGGCAACCAGCTCGAGCCCGACCGCGGCGGCTACACCTCGGCCTACATCGACGCCAACAAGCCCAACCGCACCTACGGCGGCACCGACTACATCGTGGCGCAACTGGGCGGCGTGTGGGACGCGCTGCTGGGCGAAGGCCGCCGCATCTGGAACATTGCCGATTCCGACTCGCACTTCGAGATCGACTCCAACAACAACAGCAGCGGCTACTACCCGGGCGAATACGCCAAGACCTACGTCTGGCAGGGCGCCAAGGCGGAAGGCCACATCGACGGGCTGATCGACAGCCTGCGCGCGGGCCGCAGCTTCGGGGTGTTCGGGGACCTGATCAACGCCCTGGACTTCAACGTGTCCGGCGCAGCCGGCCGGGCCACCATGGGCCAGGAGATCCACGCCGCCGCCGGCGAGCGCGTGACGGTGCGCATCCGCTTCAAGAGCCCTCCGGTCAACAACTACCAGCGCCCGGTGGCGAGCGGCAATCCCGGCAACATGACGCCCAGGGTGGACCATGTGGATGTCATCGTGGGCGACGTGGGCGCGAAAGCACTGCCCGGTACCGACGCCTACCGGCAGGCCACCAACCCGAGCACGCGGGTGCTGCGCCGCTTCACCGCCGCGGACTGGACCACCGACGAGGAAGGCTACAACGTGGTGGAGTTCCCGATGACCGTCACGAAGAACCAGTACCTGCGCCTGCGCGGGACGAACCTCGGCGAGAACGTGGCCGGTCTCACGTCCGGGGGCGAGCCGCTGGCGGACCAGCCGGTCACCACCACCGATCCTGCCACCCGCCACGACCAGATCAACGACCGCAACTACGGCAACCTCTGGTTCTATTCGAACCCGGTCTTCGTGTCGCTGCGCTAGTGGCCTTGCGGGGCGACGGCCATCCACGCATCGCACAAAGGGAGACCGAACGCGACCGCGCCCGGCGCGTCGTGGCCGGGTTCGGCGTCGATCCGGCCGAGGTCGATGCGGCTCATGGTAATGCGTGGCTCCGTGGCCGCACTGCGATTTTGTTTTCGTTTATTGGTGGACTGGTGCGCTGGCTGACTGGGCGCCACGCCTTCCGCGCCCCAAGATTCGGGCATTTGCTGCGGAAGCATCGTGGAAAACCGTATTAATCGTCAGATACGCGCCATGGGTTCATCCCCGTGTGGAATTAACGAAGCAGAGCCGGACACGGCCCTTGCCGCCCCAGCCGTTCCGGTGGGTCGCCACGCCGGGCACGTTCCCCGGCTGGAGGGATTGCCACGCAGAAGCGTGACGAGCGGCGACCTCGCGCCTGCCCCTCAACGAGGAGCGCCAGTTGCCATGCACCCGGCATCGACGGACCGCACTGCAAGGCCGGTTCAAGGGTATCGGTCCCCCGGGGACATGTTCTCGATCGTCAGGCATCTGTCGTTCCTCTCGACCCGCCGCGAGCCAGGCAACGTCCAGGCCGCCTCGGGCGTCTCCGGAAATGGCGTTGTTTTCTCCCGCTCGAAGAAGGCCTTGGGAGGCAGCGATGTCGGAATGGTCGGCAAGATCGATGGCGAGGAGCATCTTGTCAAGACAGGAATCTCGCGCAGCCTGCTGGGCCAGGCGGTTGCACTTTGTGCGAAAGGGCAAATTGCCGAAGCGAACAAGCGCCTGGGGTACATCGCCAGTGCCTGGGACAGGCTCGTGGAGGGGAGCACCGCGAAAGGGGCTCTGGAACGCAAGCTGACGGATGCTTTCCATGGCTTTCTCCAAAGCGGCCAGGGAAGAAAACTGGCGGAGAAAGCGAAGTTGGACGGGTTGGACATCGACGATGTCAGCGACGTTCATGCGAGCCTCGTCCACGCAGATCCGCAGTTGAGGAATCCACTCGGCATACCGATCATTTTCGATGTCATCAACGTGGCTGCCGCGCAGGACATGGTCAATGCATTGCAAGGTACTTATCTTGCAAAGCACCATATCCCGGACTCGTCCCTGCTGACCGTGGAGAACAATGCGTTGATCGCTTCGCGGCTCATTCCGGACGCCACGCCGCTGGATGCCTTCCTGACCCAGCCTTTTCTGCCTGGTGGCGTTTCGCTCGCGGAAGCAAAACGCGCTGCATCGCTCATCAAGACAGCGGCTGCCGGGAACCACGTGGAACCGGATGAGTTCGCACGGGCGCAGGTACTGGTTTCCCAAATCAACGATCCCGCCAATCTCCGCTCGGGCCAGCGGGCCCTGAGCGAGGCGTTGCAACAGAAGGGATTGGACGGCCTGTTCATTTCCCTGCTGACCCGGTTAACCCTGGGGGAATCGTCCGACCTGGGACCGGACAACATGCTGGTCGTTCCTGGCGCAAACGGCCGGAACCAGGTCGTGAGCATCGATGTCACGGGGTTCCGCTACGACCGGGAGAAAGACGCCACGGCAAGTCCGGAGGATCCGGTCCGGCATGGCTGGGGGAAGGTCATCGAGAACCCCGGCCTGGCGCTGAACGTGCTGCTCGACCGGAGTGTGCTGAACAGCCGTTATGCGAAAGGTCTCGATCCGGTCCACGAGGCAGTTGTCGGTTGCATGCGCGAAGTGCTGCGCCAAAACGCCGCGCCCGAAGCGGCGGCGGTGAAGCGCTGGTACGCCTCGCTCGACACTGCCAGATCCACCGCATCGCTTCTTTCGTTGCGCCAAGGCTTGGGGCATCTTTCAGGATGCAGCTGGATGCCGGACGCCGACCTGGTGGACAGGGTGTTGGCTCGCAATGCCTCCTTCATCGACAACATCGCACAAAAATCCAGGACGTGACGATGGCAGGATGAAGGCTACCGCCCCATCTGCTCCACCCAGGCCGCCACGTCCCGCGCCGCCTGGGCGGCTGCCTCGGCCATGGCGAGCGTGCCGCCGCGCGCGTCGGCCGTGGGGGCCGGGCGCTGGACGACGAAGACGCGCTGGGCGACGAGCTTCTCGCCGGCCTGGGTGGAGTCGGCGAGGGAGGCACGCAGCCGCAACACGCCGGTGCTGGACTTGGGCGCCTGGAAGACCTGGCTCAACTCCTCGATCTCCACGCGCAGCACCGCAGGCGGCTTGCCGGTGTCCACGAGTTGCGACGCGCCCTCGTCGCCCATGAGCACGGGACGGCGCAGGCCGAGCTGGTCGCGCAGGGCCTGCTGCACGAGCTGCGCGGGCGGCTGGCTCCAGCGTGCCTGGCCGTAGGGGCGCAGGCGGCGCGGATCGTCGTAGGCCAGGCGGTACAGCACGGCGGTGCTGCCTTCGACCGGCCCCGCGACGGCCACCTCGGGCAGCGCGATGGGCGGCAGCGGCGCGCCACGCTCGGTGGGCGCTTGCGACAGCGGGCCGGGACCGAAGTCGTACACGTCGGCCCGGGGCGGTGGCGCGGGCAGGGCGGAGCAGCCCGCCATGAGCGCTGCGGCGGCCGCGATGGCGACGGCCCGGAGGCCGCGGGCCCGGGGGGTGACTGCGTGGTGTGCCATGTCGTTCCTCGTCATGTCCATGGATGCGGTGGAAGATGCTGCGGGGCGTGCTTGCAGGTGCCCGGGCGGCCTGCGCCTCACGGGGCCGCCGCGGCAGGCGCCTCGAATCCGGGCTCGCCGGGGCCGCCCGCCGAACGGCCGGGCCCGTAGATGAGCGATTGCGGGTTGTCGCTGAAGCCGCTGGCCGCCCGGCCCAGCCGGCGCGCAGCGCGCGAGGTCTCGTCGGCGGCGTGGCTCAGGCGCGGCAGCGTCACGCGGCCGAAACGGTCTGCGGCCAGCGAGAGCGATTGCGAGCTGTCGGCGATCTTGTCGATCGGCCCGCCTTCGGCGCTGAGCTTGCGCACGGCGGCCCTGACCTCGTTGGCCGCGTCGCCGGCGTTGGTGCCCGCCTGCCGCAGCGCCTTCAGCGTCTCGCGCGCATCGCTCGCCACGCCCGGCACCGAGGCCAGTGCGGGATCGAGCCGCTGTTCCACGGTGGCATCGAGCCGCTTCATGAGCGCGTTGGCGCTGCCGGCGGCCTGGCCGAGGTTGTCCAGCGCCAGGGAGAAGCGCTTCTGGTTCTCGTCGCCCAGCAGGTCGTTGATGCGATCGGTCGCCTGCTGTACCTGCGCGAGGATGGCCGGCCCCTGCTCCGCCAGCTGGCTGAAGGGGGAACTCTTGAGGGGCAGCCGCGGCAGGCCGCTCGCCCCCCGGGGCAGCGCCGGCTGCGGACCATTGCCATCATCGAGCAGCACGTGGGCCAGCCCGGTGACGCCCTGGTAGCCCAGCACCGCGAAGGTGGCCGGGGTGACGGGCGCCTGGTCGTTGACGGCGATCCGGATGAGCACGTTGCCCGGTACGTCGGGATCGAAGCCGATGCGCGTGACCTTGCCCACGGCGACGCCCTTGTAGCGCACGGCGGCCTGGGGCTGCAGGCCGCCCACGCTCTCGCGGGTGGAGAGTTCATAGAGCTGGTAGCTCGCACGGTCGCGCGTGAGCCACAGGCCCAGCCCCGCCAGCAGCGCCGCCACGACCACCACGAAAATGCCCGCGGCCAGGGCATGGGACTTGTTTTCCATCAGGCCTCCTGTCCCGGGGCGGCGGCAGGCGGCGCCGACGGCGCGGGCGCCATCGCGCGGCGGCCGCGCTCCCCGAGGAAAAAGTGTTGAATGAACGGATGCTCGAAGCGGGTCACCTCCTGCGGCGTGCCGCTGGTGATGACCCGTTTTTCCGCGAGGACCGCGACACGCGTGCTGAGCGCGAAAAGCGTGTCCAGGTCGTGCGTGACCATCACCACGGTGAGGCCGAGCGCGGCATGGAGTTCGCGCAGCAGTTCGCAGAATTCGTCGGAGCTGTTCGGGTCGAGGCCCGCAGTGGGCTCGTCGAGCAGCAGCAGCGGCGGGTCCATGACGAGCGCGCGCGCCAGCGCCACGCGCTTGATCATGCCGCCCGACAGATCCGACGGCATGCGCGTGGCGTGTTCGGGCTTCAGGCCTACCATGCGCAGCTTGACCATGGCGGCGTCGCAGATCAGGTCCCTGGGCAGGGTGCCCTGCTCGCGCAGCGCGAAGGCGACGTTGTCCAGCACGCTGAACGCGGAGAACAGCGCACCGTGCTGGAACAGCATGCCCACGCGGCTCGCGGCGCCCGCACGGCCCATCTCGGAGGCCGGCCGGCCCAGCACGGTGACGCTGCCTTTGGCCGGACGGGTGAGGCCCAGCATCTGCCGCAGCAGCACGGTCTTGCCGGTGCCCGAGCCGCCCACGAGCGCGAGGATCTCGCCGCGGCGCACCGTGAGGTCGAGGTTCTCGTGCACGGCGAAGGCTTCGTCGCCCTTGCCGAACACGGTGGACAGCCCCTGGATCTCGACCACGGGCGGCGCGTCCGTCGGCGGCGGCTCGGGGGCGGCCGCGGGGCCCGTGGCGATGGCGTCTGCTTGTGCATCGATCGTCATGCGCTCAGATCCCCAGGTTCTTGAACGCGATCGCGAAGAGCGCGTCCACGATGATGACCATGGTGATGGCGTTCACCACCGAGGCCGTGGTGCCCTCGCCCAGGCTCTGGGTGTTGGGCTTCACGCGCAGGCCCCAGTGGCAGCCGATGAGGGCGATGCCGACGCCGAACACCACCGACTTGCCCATGGCGAGCACGAGGTTGGAGAAGCCCACTGCATTGGGCAGCGCCTGCACGAAATAGGCAGGCGAGACGTTCATGGCGATGTCGGCCGCGAGCATGCCCCCCGCCAGGGCGCACAGCGTGGTCCAGACGGCGATCAGCGGCATGGCGATGGCCAGGGCTACCGCGCGGGGCATCACCAGCCGGAAGCCGTGCGGTATGCCCATGACGCGCATCGCATCCAGCTCCTCGGTGACCCGCATGACGCCGATCTGCGCCGTGATGGCCGAGCCGGACCGGCCCGCCACGAGGATGGCTGCCAGCATCGGGCCCAGTTCCCGGATCAGCGAGATGCCCAGGATGTTGACGATGAAGGATTCGGCCCCGAATTGCCGCAACTGCAGGCTCATGAGGTAGGCCAGCACCACGCCGATCAGGAAGCCCACGATGGCCGTGATGGGCATGGCCGTGGCGCCCATGCGGTAGAGGTGGCCCGAGATGTCGCGCCATGGCGCGCGGCGCGGCGCGCGCACCACCCGGACCAGGTCGATCATCAGCTGGCCCACCAGTTCCAGCAGGTGGCGCGCATGGCCGAGGGCGCTGAGCACTTTCACGCCGAGCCGGTCGATCTCTTCGGACAGGCGCCAGGAGGATTCGGACGGCCGGCGGGTGACGGTGTATTCGGCCACGCGCTCGAGCATGTCGCGCTGCGCATCGTCCACGGACAGGCGTTCGGGCCAGTCGCGGCCCCAGTGGTTCCAGAGCAGTTGCGCGCCTACGTGGTCGAGCCATTCGATGCCGCGCAGGTCCCACCCCAGGCCGGCCGAAGGCGGCGTCTTCGCCAGCTGCGCCGACAGGGCCTTCCAGGCCGGCCGCGTGCCCAGTTCCGCCGCGCCCCAGCGGCCGAGCAGCGCCGCGACCGGCCCTTCGGGGGTATCCGTGCGTGTGATGCGTGGCTGGCTGTCGCTCATGGAGGGGAAACGGTGCCGGATCGGGGCGGAAGGGACTGGCAGGATGCGGTGGGGTTGAACGGCGAAGACAAAGTGCCGCGGAAAACGGCAACCGGATGTTAGCGGAGCGCGGCGCGCCGCACGCGTCAGCGCAGAGCCCGTCCGTATGGCGGAGCGCGGCGGTTGAAATTTCGTCAAAACCGGCATGCAACCAGCAGGGATGGAGCATTAATGCTATCGAACCAGGAGCAGCAGGTGTTTCCCTATCGACAGCACGGCACCGCTGCGCACAATGGCCGGGCCCGTTGCCGCGCCGCGGCTTCCCGCCTTCCCTTCCCATGAGCGACACCACTTTCGACACCATCGTCATCGGCGGCGGCACGGCCGGCGCCCTGCTGTGCAACCGGCTGAGCGCCGACCCGCGGCACCGTGTGCTGCTCGTGGAGGCGGGCCGCAAGGACGACTACCACTGGATCCACATTCCCGTGGGCTACCTCTACTGCATCGGCAACCCGCGCACCGACTGGCTCTACCAGACCGAACCGGACGAGGGCCTGAACGGCCGCAGCCTGCGCTATCCGCGCGGCAAGACCCTGGGCGGCTGCAGCAGCATCAACGGCATGATCTACATGCGCGGGCAGGCACGGGACTACGAGCAGTGGGCGGAGATCACCGGCGACGACGCATGGCGCTGGGAATCCGTGCTGCCGGCCTTCCGCCGCCACGAGGACCACTGGCGCCTGGACCGCCCCGACACGGCGAGCGAGGCGTTCCGGCGGTTGCATGGCAGCAAGAGCACCGGGGGCAGCGGCGAATGGCGGGTGGAGCGCCAGCGCCTGCGCTGGGATGTGCTGGACGCCTTCGCGCTCGCGGCGCAGCAGGCCGGCATCCCTGCGACCGACGATTTCAACGGCGGCAGCAACGAGGGCGTGGGGTATTTCGAGGTCAACCAGAAGAATGGCTGGCGCTGGAACACCGCCAAGGCCTTCCTGCGGCCCACCTGCTATGGCCGCCCCAATTTCGAGATGTGGACCGGCGCGCAGGCCGCCCGGCTGCTGCTGGAGACCCTGCCGGACGGCAGCAGCCGCTGCACGGGCGTGGAGGTGTGGAACGGCAGCGAGATGGTCACCGCGCATGCCGCCCGCGACGTGATCCTGAGCGCGGGCGCCGTCAATTCGCCGCAACTGCTGCAGCTCTCGGGCATCGGCCCGGGAGAGTTGCTGCAGTCGCATGGCATACCCGTGGCGCACGACCTGCCGGGGGTCGGCGGCAACCTGCAGGACCACCTGCAGATCCGCGCCGTGTTCAAGGTGAACGGGGTGCCCACGCTCAACACGCTGGCGGGCAACCTGTGGGGCCGCGCACGCATCGGGCTCGAGTACGCCCTCAAACGCACCGGCCCGATGAGCATGGCGCCGTCCCAACTGGGCGCCTTCACCCGCAGCGCGCCGGAGCAGCCACACCCCAACATCCAGTACCACGTCCAGCCCCTGTCGCTCGACGCGTTCGGCGAGCCGCTGCATGCGTTTCCGGCATTCACCGCCAGCGTGTGCAACCTCAATCCGACAAGCCGCGGCACGGTGCGCATCCGCAGCCCCCGCTTCCAGGATGCACCCGCGATCGCACCACGCTACCTGAGCACGCCGGAGGACCGGCAGGTGGCCGCCGATTCGCTGCGCGTCACGCGCCGCATCGTGGCGCAGCCGGCACTGGCGCCCTACCGGCCCGAGGAATGGAAGCCGGGCCCGCAGTACCAGACCGACGAGGAGCTCGCGCGCCTGGCGGGAGACATCGCCACCACCATCTTCCATCCCGTGGGCACCACGCGCATGGGCGCCGACGGAGACCCTGCCGCGGTGCTCGACGCGCGGCTGCGCGTGCGGGACGGCCGGGGCGGCACGATCGCGGGCCTGCGGGTGGTGGACGCGGGCGCCATGCCCACCATCACCAGCGGCAACACCAATTCGCCCACGCTGATGATCGCGGAAAAGGCGGCCGAATGGCTGCGCGCCGAAGCCCGGGCCGCGGGCTGACGCGCAGCCGCGCGGGCGCCGATGCACCACCCCGGCCCCATCCGGCCACCCGGCGCACCGCCATCGCGCACGGACCGCCTGAGGGAAACCCCCAATGCACCAGGCGAGTGCGGGAGTTACATTGCAGTTACCCGATGGCGCGCACGTCGCGCCACGAGGGGGCCGAGGAGACAAACTCGAACTCGAAAACACATTCCAAGCATCCCCTACAAGATGCCCTGTTTCCCCAAGCGCCGGTGATCCCGGCGCTTTTTTTTGCCTGCAAGCTATTGAAACGATAGCAGGTGAGACAATCCGGGGATGGAATGGATCATTGTTTCGCTGGCATCGCTGCTGGCCGGTTTCGTGGATGCCATCGTGGGCGGCGGCGGGCTCATCCTGGTGCCCGCCCTGTTCGCCACCTTTCCCAACGCACCGCCGGCCACCCTGCTGGGCACCAACAAGAGCGGCTCGATCTGGGGCACCGCCATCGCCACCTGGCAGTACAGCCGCCGCGTGCAGATACGCTGGCAGTCGCTGCTGCCCGCCGCGGCCGCGGGCTTCGCGGGAGGGTTCGCCGGGGCGTGGACGGTCACCGTGGTGCCGGTGGACTTCCTGCGCCGGATCCTGCCCTTCATCCTGCTGGCCGTACTGCTCTACACCCTGGCGCGCAAGGATCTCGGCAAGCACCATGCGCCACGCTTCGAGGGCGCCGCCGAAACCCGCATGGCCTGCCTGATCGGCCTCACGATCGGGTTCTACGACGGCTTCTTCGGTCCGGGAACGGGCAGTTTCTTCGTGTTCCTGTTCGTGCGGCTGCTGGGCTACGACTTCCTGAACGCGTCGGCCTCGGCCAAGCTGCTCAACCTCGCGACCAACGTCGCCGCGCTGATCCTGTTCACGGCCAAGGGCCAGGTGTGGTGGCACTTCGCGCTGCCGCTGGCGGTGGCCAACGTGGTGGGCAGCGTCCTGGGCACGCACATGGCGATGAAGCACGGCACCGGCTTCGTGCGCGGCATCTTCATCCTCGTCGTGGGGGCGCTGATCCTCAAGACGGGCTACGACGGCTTCATGAGGTGACATCCCCTGCCGGGCGGGACAGGCGCTCCGCCGCGCGCACGATTTCACCGATGAATACCGTCACGGCCGGGTGCTCGCGCTCGCCGCGCCGGAAGGCTACGGAGATTTCCCGGGCGACGGCCGGGCGCAGGGGCACGGCGCGGGTGCCCGGCAAGGGGCGCAGCAGGCGCAACCCGGGGACCACGGTCACGGCGCAACCGGCACCCACCATGGCGGACACCACCTCGAAGCCGAGGGCGCGCACGTCCATGCGCGGCTCGAAGCCTTCCGCAAGGCACAGGTTGCGCACGAACTCGCCGAAGCTGCTGGAGGCGGCGTCCATGGCCCAGGGCTCGTCCCGCAGGTCCGCCACGCCCAGCCACGGACGGGCGGCCAGGGGATGGGTGGCGGGCAGCAGCACGTGCAGCGAATCCCGGGCCAGCGCCACGAAGCCGTAGCCGTCCTGCCGGCGATCCCGGCGCAGCGCGAGGTGGTCGATGAGCGCAATGTCGGCACGCCAGGAGCCGAGCGCCGCCAGGCCGTCCACCGGTTCCATTTCCTCCACGGCCAGGCGCAGCCGCGGATAGGCGGCCCGCAGCGCCTGGATCGTCTCCGGCAGCAGCGCGGAGGCGATCGACGGGAAAGCCGCCACGCGCAACTCGCCTGCCAGCTCGCGCCGCAGCAGCGCCAGTTCGGACTTCGCCTCGTCCAGCACCGCCATCAGGCGCTCCGCGTGCCGCACCAGCGCTTCGCCGCCGGACGTGAGGCGCACGCCGCGTCCCTGGCGCTCGGTGAGCGCGATGCCCGCTTCCGCCTCCAGTTGCGCGATCTGTTGCGACACCGCCGAGGGCGTGAGGGACAGCGCCTCGGCAGCCGCGGCCATCGTGCCGCAGCGGGCCAGTTCGCGCAGGGCGCGCAGGCGGTTCATGTCCATGGTTTCCCGGCCTTCAAGAATCAACAAAATCTCTAATGTATTCCTTCACAAAAGATCAGTGGACCTGGTGAAACTTGTTGCCTACGCTGTGCGCCCATCCGCAGCATTGCACTCCGTCCCATGGCCATCAGCGTCTTCGACCTCTTCAAGATCGGCATCGGTCCGTCCAGCTCCCACACGGTGGGCCCCATGCGTGCCGCCCGCCTGTTCACCCACGCCCTGGAGCACCAGGGCCTGATGGCCGCCACGGGGCGCGTGGAGGCGGAGCTCTACGGCTCGCTGGGCGCCACGGGCAAGGGCCACGGCAGCGATACCGCCGTGCTGCTGGGCCTCGCGGGGCACGAGCCCGACACGGTGGACGTGGACCGCATCGGCGGCTACGTGGCCGACATCCGCGCAGGCGGGCGCCTGCCGCTGGCCGGCCACCATCCGGTCGCCTTCGACGAGCGGCGCGACCTGCGCTTCTACGCCCTCAAGACCCTGCCCTTCCACGCCAACGGGCTGCGCTTCGCCGCGCGCAGCGATTCGGGCGATCTGCTGCACGAGGCCACCTATTACTCGGTGGGCGGCGGCTTCGTGGTGAGCGAAGCGGTGGCGGCGGATGGATCCCGCCACAAGGTGGTGGCACCCGACCCGTCGGTGCTGCCGCTGCCCTTCGGCGATGCGGCGGACCTGCTGCGCCTCACGGCCACGCACGGCCTGGACATCGCGGGCGTGATGCGCACCAACGAACGGCACTGGCGCACGGACGCGGAGATCGACGCCGGCCTGCTCGCCATCTGGCGCACCATGCAGGGCTGCGTCGAGCGCGGCTGCCGCACCGAGGGCCTGCTGCCCGGCGGCTTCAAGGTGAAGCGGCGCGCAGCCGGCCTGGCGCAGCGGCTGGGAACGTTCGACCCCCGTCCGGAAGATCCGCTGCGGGTGCTCGACTGGGTGAACCTCTGGGCGCTGGCCGTGAACGAGGAGAACGCCGCCGGCGGCCGCGTGGTCACCGCCCCGACCAACGGCGCCGCGGGCATCGTGCCGGCGGTGCTGCACTACTACGTGCACACGGCGCCCGGCGCCAGCGAGCGCGGCGTGGTGGACTTCCTGCTCACGGCCGGGGCGATCGGCATCCTCTACAAGCAGAACGCGTCCATCAGCGGCGCGGAAGTCGGCTGCCAGGGCGAGGTGGGCGTGGCCTGCTCGATGGCGGCGGGCGCGCTGTGCGCGGCGCTGGGCGGCACGCCGGCCCAGGCGGAGAACGCGGCGGAGATCGGCATGGAGCACCACCTGGGGCTCACCTGCGACCCCGTCGGCGGGCTGGTGCAGATCCCGTGCATCGAGCGCAACGCCATCGCCTCGGTCAAGGCGATCAACGCGGCGCGCATGGCGCTGCACGGCGACGGCACGCACTTCGTGAGCCTGGACCAGGTCATCAAGACCATGCGCGAGACCGGGGCCGACATGCTCACCAAGTACAAGGAAACGGCCCGGGGCGGCCTGGCGGTGAACATCGTGGAGTGTTGAGCCCGAGGGCAGGTCCGCTTCTTGCTGAGCCTTGTAGCCGCTCCAGGCGGCACCGGACCATCCGCATTTTCGAGGAGGCATGGCGCCATGCCCCGTCTTTATAATGTGTCCACTCCGTGACGCCCGACCCCGGGCGGCGGGTCCACCATGTCCGGCTTCGCCACACGCCAAGCCGGATTTTTTGTACCCTGTCCCACCCCACCAGGAACCGCAGATGAAGATTCTCAAGACGATGGCCACCGCCGCCGTGGCGCTGTGCGCAGCCTTCTCGGCACAGGCCCGCCCGATCGACGCCATCCAGAAGGACGGCAAGATCATCATCGCCACGGAGGGGCAGTTCGCGCCCTTCAACTATTTCAACGGCACGCAGCTCACGGGCTTCGAGGTCGAGGTCGCCAACCTGGTGGCCAAGAAGATGAATCTGAAGGTGGAATGGAAGACGCTGGGCTTCGACGCCCTGCTGACCGGCCTCGCGCAGGACCGCTGGGACGTCGCCATCGCCTCGCACGGCGTGACGGAGGAGCGCTCCAAGGCCGTCACCTTCGCCACCCCCCACTACTGCTCCGGCGGCATGGTGATTTCCATGGACCCTGCCATCCGCGCGGGCAAGGACCTCGCCGGCAAGGTGGTGGCCGTGCAGACCGGCACGAGCTACCTGGAGAACGTGAAGAAGGTGCCCGGCGTGAAGGACGTGAAGAACTTCCCGACCGACGTGGACGCCCGCAGCGCGCTCACCTCCAAGCGGGTGGACGCCTGGGTGACCGACAAGTTCGTGGCCAAGGAAGTCGCCGCCAAGAATCCCAAGGCGGGCCTGAAGCTCGGCGACATGCTCTTCATCGAGAAGATCGCCCCGGCCGTGGCCAAGGGCAACACCGGCCTGGCCGATGCCTGGAACAAGGCCTTCGCCGAGATCCTGGCCGACGGCAGCTATGCCGCCGTGTCGAAGAAGTACTTCAACGAAGACGTCCGCTGCACCCCCTGATCCCTGACCGCCGGCCTGCGTCCCGCCGCGGACGCAGCCGCCGGCCTTCCGGACGTTCCCTCCCATGCTCACCGCCCTTTGGCCCCGGCACTGGAGCCGCCAGCAGCGCAGCAATGCGACACTGGTCTCGGCCCTGGTGCTGATGGTGCTGGCCCTGGCCCTGCTCGGCCAGGCCCTCTCCTTCCTCCCCGACCCCATCGGCCCCAACGCGCAGGCCTTCGCCGACGGCGCGCGCACCACGCTCTGGCTCACGCTCGTGAGCGGGTTCTGCGGCCTCGTTCTCGGCACCGGCGCGGCCCTGGCCCGCACCGCGCGCTGGACGCCGCTGCGCTGGGTGGCCCGCTTCTACATCTGGGTGATCCGCGGCACGCCGCTGCTGGTGCAGATCCTGTTCGTGTATTTCGCGCTGCCGGTGCTGGTGCCGGGGCTCAACCTGCCCGACTTCGCCGCCGCCGTGGTGGCGCTGGGCCTGAACGTGGGCGCCTACAACTCCGAAGCCATCCGCGCGGGCCTGCTGGCCGTGCCGCGCGGGCAGACCGAAGCAGCTCGTGCCCTGGGTCTGTCGCGCACGCATGTCTTCTTCGACGTGGTGTTCCCCCAGGCCTTCAAGATCTCGCTGCCGCCGCTGGTGAGCAACTTCGTGGCGCTGCTCAAGGACTCCTCGCTCGCCTACGCGATCGGCGTGGTGGAGCTGACCAACGTGGGCAACCGCATCCAGTCGGCCACCTTCCAGCCGATCGCCACGCTCTCCACGGTGGCCATCACCTACCTGCTGCTGACCACGCTGGTCACCCAGGTGTCGAACGCCATCGAGCACCGCTTCGACGTGGAGGGCCGCGCCCAATGAACCGGCCTCACACCACCCCCGCCACGCCCTACATCGTGGCGGAGAACGTCTGCAAGGCGTTCGGCACGCACCAGGTGCTCAAGGATGTCTCCACCGTGTTCAACACGGGCGAGGTCACCGTGATCATCGGCGCCTCCGGCTCGGGCAAGTCCACGCTGCTGCGCGCCATCAACCGGCTGGAGCCGCACGACAGCGGCCGCATCACCATCGGCGGCGTGGAAGTCACCGACGACCAGCGCGTCCTGCAGCAGCAGCGCAGCGAGGTCGGCATGGTGTTCCAGCAGTTCAACCTGTTCGGCCACATGAGCGTGCTCGACAACGTGACGCTCGCGCCGCGCCGCATCCACCGCACGCCGCGCGCGGAGGCGAACGAGCAGGCCCTGCAGCTGCTGCGGCGCGTGGGCCTGCGCGAGCACGCCCACAAGTACCCCTGGCAGCTCTCGGGTGGCCAGCAGCAGCGCGTGGCCATCGCCCGCGCACTGGCCATGCGGCCCAAGGTGATGCTGTTCGACGAGCCCACCTCCGCCCTGGACCCGGAAATGGTGCAGGAAGTACTGGACGTGATGCGCGAGCTCGCGCGCGGCGGCATGACCATGATCGTGGTCACCCACGAAATGGGCTTCGCCCGCGAAGTGGCCGACCGCGTGATGTTCTTCGACCAGGGCCGCATCGCGCACGATGCGCCGCCGGCCGAGTTCTTCGCCAATCCGGCCAACGATCGCATCCGCGCCTTCCTGGGGCGCATGGGCAACTGACCGCCTTGCGCTCCGAACGCCAGGGCCTGCTGGCCCTCCTCCTCGTCACCATGGTCTGGGGGACGACCTTCCCCGCGATGAAGATGCTGTCCGCGCACCTGGACGCACTGCAGATCATCTGGATGCGTTTCGCCATCGCGCTGGCCGTGCTCAGCCCGATGTGGCGCGGCATGCGCCGCGCAGAGCTCGGCTGGGGGCTGCTGCTGGGCGGCCTCCTGTTCCTGGCGTTCTGGCTGCAGATCGAGGGGCTCGCGCGCACCAGCAGCAACCGCAACGCCTTCGTCACCGGCCTGAACGTGCTGGTCGTGCCGCTGCTGGCGATGGCCGTGCTGGGCCGGCGCTACGGGTGGACGCTGTGGGCCGCCTGCGGCATGGCACTGGCGGGCATGGGCCTGATGTTCCACGAGAACGAGCCCTGGAACCTGGGCGATACCCTGACCCTGGCCAGCACGGTGTTCTACGCCATCTACATCCTCGCACTCGAGGAATGCGCGCGCCGCACGGCCGCGGCGCCACTGCGGGCCACGCGCATGGCGGCCATGCAGGCGCTGGTGATGTTCGGTGCCGCCACCGTGCTGGTGGGCGTGCGCCACGACGGCCATGCCACGTCGATGGCGCAGATCGCGCAGTTGCCGGGCGATGCGTGGGCCGCCGTGGCCTACCTGGGCGTGGTGGCCAGCGTGCTGGTGGTCACGCTGCAGGCGTGGGGCCAGCAGCGCGTGGACGCCATGCGCAGCGCCATCGTCTTCGGCCTGGAGCCCGTGTTCGCGGCGCTCACGGCCTGGGTGCTGATCGGCGAACGGCTGGGCTGGGCCGGCGTGTGCGGGGCGGCGCTCATCGTCGGCGCGCTGATCGTCAGCCAGCTGCAGCCGCCGCGCGCACCACAGGCGGCCGGCTGAAGGGACGGCCCGGCGGCGTCAGGGCGCGGGGGCCGTGACCTGCACATCGGCCGCGCGGCGCGGCGTGCCCATCGGGGCGCCGGCCTGGCCCTTGGCGACCGCCGCCAGGTCCTGCTCGTTGGGGTAGTCGCCCTGGAGCCAGTAATCGAACACGCGGCGCACGATCGGCGCCGCGGCGGCCGCGCCAAAACCCGCGTTCTCGACGATCACCGCCACGGCGATGCGGGGGTTCTCCACCGGCGCGAAGGCGGCGAACAGCGAGTGGTCGCGCTGGTGCTCTTCCAGCAGCTTGGCGTTGTACTTCACGTTCTGCCCGAGGCTCACGGCCTGCGCGGTGCCGGTCTTGCCGGCCGCGGTGTACGGAGCACCTGCGAACACGCGCGTGCCCGTGCCGGCCTTGATCACCGCCGTGAGGCCGTTGCGCACGATTTCCAGGTTCTTCGGCGAATAGCCGAGGTTCTCGCCGGGCGGCTGCTGCACCTCGGTGACCACGCCGGTGACGGTGTCACGCACCGCCTTCACCAGGTGCGGGCGGTAGCGGATGCCGCCGTTGGCGAGCGTGGCCTCGGCCGAGGCCAGCTGCAGCATGGTGAAGCTGTTGTAGCCCTGGCCGATGCCGAGGGACACCGTCTCGCCCGAATACCAGCGCTTCATCTCCGGGCGCTTGTAGGTATTGCGCTTCCACTCGGTGCTGGGCAGCACGCCGCGCACCTCGCCGTTGAGATCGATGCCGGTGATCTGGCCGAAGCCCAGCGGCTTCATGAAGTCGTGGATGGTGTCCACGCCCATGTCCACGGCCAGCGAGTAGAAGTAGGTGTTGCTGGAGAACTGGATGGCGCGCACCATGTCCACGCCGCCCAGGCCGCCTTCGTGGCTGCGGAAGGTGTGGCCGCCGTAGGTATAGAAGCCCGGGTCGTTGTATACCTGCGTGGGCGAGCGCTTGTTCAGCTGCAGCGCGCCGAGCGCCATGAATGGCTTGTAGGTGGAGCCGGGCGGGTAGGTGCCGCGCAGCGCGCGGTTGAGCAGCGGCTTGTCGATGGATTCGTTGAGCGCCTGCCAGTTCTCCGAATCGATGCCTTCCACGAACAGGTTCGGATCGAACGTGGGCTTCGATACCAGCGCGAGCACTTCGCCGTTGCGAGGGTCGATCGCCACGAGCGCGCCGCGCCGGTCGCCGAACATGTCCTCCACCAGCTTCTGCAGCTTGATGTCGAGCGACAGCATCACGGTGTTGCCCGGCGTGGCCGGATGGCTCGCGAGACGCCGCACGGCGTGGCCGCCGGCCGAGGTCTCCATGCGCTCCACACCGGTCTGGCCGTGCAGCGTGGTCTCCTGGCTCTGCTCGATGCCGAGCTTGCCGATGTGGTCCGTGCCGCGGTAGTTGGCCGCGTCCTCGGAATCCTCGATGCGCTCCTTCTCGCGCTGGTTGATGCGGCCGATGTAGCCGATGGCATGGCTCGCGATCTCGCCCAGCGGGTAATTGCGGAAGAGCCGCGCCTTGATGTCCACGCCCGGGAAGCGGTAGCGCTGGGCGGTGAAACGGGCGACCTCCTGGTCCGAGAGGCGCGTGCGGATCGGCAGGGACTCGAAGCTGCGCGACTCCTCCATGAGGCGCTTGAACCGGCGCCGGTCGCGCGCGTGGATCTCCACGACCTTGGAGAGCTCGTCGATCGTGTCCTCCAGGCCATCGACCTTCGAGGGCGTGATCTCCAGGGTGTAGGCCGAGTAGTTGGTGGCCAGCACCACGCCGTTGCGGTCCTGGATGAGCCCGCGGTTGGGCACGATGGGAACGACCGCGGTGCGGTTGCTCTCGGCCTGGTCGGCAAGGTCTTCGTGGCGCACCACCTGCAGCACGAGCAGGCGCGCCACGATGAGGCACATGGCCAGCAGCACCACCAGGCCCACGACGAAGACGCGCAGGCGGAACCGCGAGAGATCGGCCTCGGTGTTGCGCAGCTCGGTCATGTCGGCAGGGCGGAAGAAAAGAGGAGGGACGCGTCAGAGCGGCCGGTTCTCGTCGCGGTCGGGCGGGCGGCGCTGCGGCGCGAGCAGCACCCAGCTGGCCAGCGGCCACAGCAGGGCCTCGATCACGGGGGCGATCAGCCCCGGCAGCCCGGGCAGGATGCCGCCCGAGACCATGCGCACGAGCAGCTCGATCGCATGCGCGGCCAGGAACAGGGGCAGCACCTGCAGCGCCTGCGAGAACGGGCTGAACCACAGCAGGCGCCGGTGCAGGTAGATCGCGCCGAACATCATGGCGCAGTAGGCCAGCGCATGCTGCCCCAGCAGCGCGGTCTGGTAGACGTCCATGCACAGGCCCATGACGAAGGCGACGGCCATGCCCACGCGCTGCGACTGGTGCACGCCCCAGAAAACGAGCAGCACCATGACGAGGTCGGGCGTCCATACCACGCGCCCGAGCGGCAGCATGTTGAACGCCAGCGCCACCAGCAGGCTGGCCGCGATGAAGGCGGGACGCACGGGCAGCAGCAGCTGCTCGCCGCGGGGCATGATCATCGGCGGCCCCCCTTGCGCGCTGGCGCGGGCTCGGCGGCCGGGGGCCGTTCGGGCAGGCCGGTATCGAGGGGCTGCAGCACCATGACGTGGCGGGCGCCCTGCGCCTGCGCCAGGGGCGCGCAGTAGATGCGGGCGAAGGCGGAGTCGGCCCGGCGCTCCACGCGCACGATGCGGGCCACGGGCAGGCCTGGCGGATAGAGGCCGTCCACCCCGCTGGTGGTGAGCAGGTCGCCCTCCTGCACGTCGGCATTGCTGGGCATGAAGCGCAGCTCCATCCCGCCGCCGTGCGCGATGACGGGGTCGCCGTAGGCGACGCCGCGCGCTCCGGTGCGCACGTTCATGACCGGAATGGCCTGGTCGCGGTCGATGAGCAGGGTGACCTCGCTCAGCAGCGGATGCACCCGGGTCACCTGGCCGAGCATGCCCGATTCGTCCATGACCGGGGAGCCGAGCACGATGCCGGCCATCTGGCCCTGGTCGATCATCACCCGGCGGGTATAGGGGTCGGCGGCGTCGTAGATCACCTGCGCGGCCCTGGCGGGCGTCTGCAGCCGGTCGCGCAACTGCAGCAGCTTGCGCAGGCGCTCGTTCTCCTGCAGGAGCTGTTCGGCCTGGTTGGCCCGCTGGGCCATGGCCACCATGTTGCGCCGCGCGGCATCGACCTCGGCCTGGGCGGATTCCATGGTGCGCAGGTAGGCCATGCCGCCGCCCACGAACTCCACGGGCTGCAGCATCACCCACTGCACCGGGTAGAGCGCCACGGCGATGGCCTTGCGCAGCGGTTCGGTGACGTGGAAGCGTGCGTCCGCCACCATGAGGAACAGTGCCAGCGCGCCGCACAGCGCGAAGCGGGCGCGCGGCGACGGGCCCTGCTTGAAGAAAGACGGCGCGGTCCGTTCGAGGGTACCGATGGGCATGGCGGTAGGGAACAGCCGCAGGGAATGTCAGGAGGAACGGTGCCGCGCGGGCACGGATGCAGGAACGAACGCGGCGGCGCCGGGACGCAGGCACGGCGGCCGGCCCGCCCGGCCGGCGGACCCGCAACCTCCGCCCCGCGGCATGGTCATGTCACTCGCTCGTGAAGATGCTGCCCTGGCGGTCCATGCGCTCGAGCGCGATGCCGCAGCCGCGGACCACGCAGGTCAGGGGGTCTTCGGCCACCAGCACCGGCAGGCCCGTCTCTTCGGCGAGCAGCCGGTCGAGGTCGCGCAGCAGCGCACCGCCGCCGGTGAGCATCATGCCGCGCTCGGCGATGTCGGCGCCCAGCTCGGGCGGGGTCTGCTCCAGGGCGTTCTTGACGGAAGACACGATCTGGTTGAGCGGATCGGTGAGCGCCTCCAGCACTTCGTTGCTGGAGATGGTGAAGCTGCGCGGCACGCCCTCGGAGAGGTTGCGGCCCTTGACCTCCATCTCGCGCACCTCGGAGCCGGGGAAGGCCGAGCCGATGCTCTTCTTGATGGCCTCGGCCGTGGGCTCGCCGATCAGCATGCCGTAGTTGCGGCGGATGTAGCTGATGATGGCTTCGTCGAACTTGTCGCCGCCCACGCGGACGCTGCCCTTGTACACCATGCCGCCCAGGGAGATCACGCCGACTTCCGTCGTGCCGCCGCCGATGTCCACGACCATGGAGCCGGAGGCCTCGGAGACCGGCAGGCCGGCGCCGATGCCGGCGGCCATGGGTTCCTCGATGAGATAGACGGCCGTGGCGCCCGCGGCCTCGGCCGCGTCCTTGATGGCGCGGCGCTCCACCTGGGTGGAGCCGCAGGGCACGCAGATGATGATGCGCGGGCTCGGCGTGAGCAGGGTGCGCGGGTGCACCATCTTGATGAACTGCTTGATCATCTGCTCGGTGATCACGAAGTCGGCGATCACGCCGTCCTTCATCGGGCGGATGGCCTCGATGTTGCCGGGCACCTTGCCGAGCATGGCCTTGGCCTCGTGGCCGACGGCCTGGATGACTTTCTTGCCGTGGGGGCCGCCTTCATGGCGAATGGCGACGACGGAGGGTTCGTCGAGCACGATGCCCTTGTCGCGGGCGAAGATCAGCGTGTTGGCTGTGCCAAGATCAATGGCAAGGTCGGTGGAGAAGTACCGACGGAAAGCTCCGAACATTCAGGAATTCCTCTCGGGCACGGCATGCGCGTCGGCCTGCCGTCGCCGGGTGTTTACAGGGTGTTTGTGGGCTTTTTTCGCACAATGACCGGCGGTTGGGAGGGTATTGCGGCAAAGCCGGGATAATACCGCATCCCCTGTGAATAACTCCCGCCCGGCCCTACGCCGGCGCAGCTTTACATCCCGTTTCCGGACCTGTTTTCCCTATGGCACTGACACCCCAGGACATTGGCCGCATCGCCAACCTGGCGCGGCTCGATCTGAGCCCCGCCGAAAGTGAGCGCATGCTTACGCAGCTCAACGGCTTTTTCGGCATCGTCGAGAAGATGCGGGCTGTGGATACCGCCGGCCTGGAACCCCTCTCCCACCCCGTCGCGGCCATCCAGGACATCGCCCTGCGCCTGCGGGAAGACACCGCGAGCGAGCCCGACCAGCGCGAGGCCAACCAGCGCAGCGCGCCCGCCGTGGAGCGGGGCCTGTTCCTGGTGCCCAAGGTGATCGAATAACAAGAATAAACGTACGTAATCCATGAGCGAACCCTCCTCTTCCCTGCACACCCTGGGCGTGGCCGAACTGGCCGCGGCGCTGCGCGGCAAGCGCATCTCTGCCGTCGAGACCGCCCGGCATTTCCTCGCCCGCATCCAGCAGCACACCGACCTCGGCGCCTTCGTGAGCGTCAACGAGGAGGCCACCCTGGCCCAGGCCCGCGCCCAGGACGCGGCCATCGCCGCCGGCACGGCCGGCCCGCTGGCGGGCGTGCCCATCGCCCACAAGGACATCTTCGTCACGCGCGACTTCCCCAGCACGGCCGGCTCGAAGATGCTGGCCGGCTACCAGTCGCCCTTCGACGCCACGGTGGTCACGCGGCTGGCCGACGCCGGCGCCGTGACGCTGGGCAAGCTCAACTGCGATGAATTCGCCATGGGCTCGGCCAACGAGAACTCGGCCGTCGCCCCCCTGGGCGCCGATGCGCCCGCCCCGGTACGCAACCCCTGGGCGACCGACCGCGTGCCGGGCGGCTCCTCCGGCGGCAGCGCCGTGGCCGTGGCCGCGCGCCTCGCCCCGGCCGTGACGGGCACCGACACCGGCGGCTCCATCCGCCAGCCGGCCTCGTTCTGCGGCATCACCGGCATCAAGCCCACCTACGGCCGCGCCAGCCGCTACGGCATGATCGCCTTCGCCTCCAGCCTGGACCAGGCCGGCCCGATGGCCCGCTCGGCCGAGGACTGCGCCCTGCTGCTCTCGGCGATCTGCGGCCCCGATCCGGACCGCGACTCCACCAGCCTGGACGTGCCGGCCGAGGACTTCGGCGCGAAGCTGAACGACTCCATCGACGGCCTGCGCATCGGCATCCCGGCCGAGTTCTTCGGCGAGGGCCTGGCGCCCGACGTGCGCGCCGCGGTGGACGGCGCGCTCAAGGAATACGAGAAGCTCGGCGCCAGGCTGGTGCCCATCACGCTGCCGCGCACCGAGCTGTCCATCCCGGTGTACTACATCATCGCGCCGGCCGAGGCCTCGTCCAACCTGAGCCGCTTCGACGGCGTGAAGTTCGGCCACCGCGCCAGGGACTACACCGACCTGGTGGACATGTACAAGAAGACCCGCGCCGAGGGCTTCGGCGACGAGGTCAAGCGCCGCATCATGATCGGCACCTACGTGCTCTCGCACGGCTACTACGACGCCTACTACCTGCAGGCGCAGAAGATCCGCCGCATGATCGCGGATGACTTCCAGAACGCCTTCAAGGACTGCGACCTGATCGCCGGCCCGGTGGCGCCCACGGTGGCCTGGAAGCTCGGCGAGCACGGCAACGACCCGCTGGCCGACTACCTGGCCGACATCTTCACCCTGCCCGCCTCGCTCGCCGGCCTGCCCGGCATGAGCGTGCCCGCCGGCTTCGGAGAAGGCGGCATGCCCGTGGGCCTGCAGCTCATCGGCAACTACTTCCAGGAAAGCCGGCTGCTCAACGCCGCGCACCGCCTGCAGCAGGCGACCGACTTCCACCTCCGCGCCCCGGGAGGCCTGTGACATGACGACCAGCAAACTCATCCACGGCTACGAAGTCGTCATCGGCTTCGAGACCCACACCCAGCTCGCCACGCAATCGAAGATCTTCAGCCGCGCGCCCACGGCCTTCGGCGCCGAGCCCAACACCCAGGCCTGCGCGGTGGACCTGGCCCTGCCCGGCACGCTGCCCGTGATGAACCGCGAGGCCGTGGCCTGCGCCATTCGCCTGGGCCTGGCCCTGGGCTCCAGGGTCGCGCCCGAGAGCATCTTCGCGCGCAAAAACTACTTCTACCCCGACCTGCCCAAGGGCTACCAGATCAGCCAGTTCGAGATCCCGGTGGTGCAGGGCGGCGAGGTGTCGTTCTATCTCGGCGACGAGAAGAAGACCGTGCGCCTGGTGCGCGCCCACCTGGAGGAAGACGCGGGCAAGTCGCTGCACGAGGACTTCATCGGCCAGTCGGGCATCGACCTGAACCGCGCCGGCACGCCGCTGCTGGAGATCGTGACCGAGCCCGACATCCGCAGCAGCGAGGAGGCCGTGGCCTATGCCCGCGAGCTGCACAAGATCGTGACCTGGATCGGCATCTGCGACGGCAACATGCAGGAAGGCTCGTTCCGCTGCGACGCCAACGTCTCCGTGCGCAAGCCGGGGGCGCCGCTGGGCACGCGCCGCGAGATCAAGAACCTGAACAGCTTCAAGTTCATGCAGCAGGCGATCGACTACGAGATCCGCTGGCAGATCGAGCAGATCGAGGACGGACACGCCATCCAGCAGGCCACCGTGCTGTTCGACCCGGACACGGGCGAGACCCGCGCCATGCGCACCAAGGAAGACGCGGCCGACTACCGCTATTTCCCCGACCCGGACCTGCCGCCCCTGCGGATTTCGGAGCAGTGGGTGCAGGAAGAACGCGCGCGCATGCCCGAACTGCCACGCACCATGGCCGCACGCTTCGTGGCCGACTATGGCCTGCCGGAATACGACGCGACCACGCTCACCCAGTCCAAGGCCATGGCGGCCTACTTCGAGGAAGCCGCGAAAGCCAGCGGCAGCCCCAAGCTTGCGAGCAACTGGATCATGGGCGAAGTGTCGCGCCGCGTGAATGCGGGCGAGACCGACATCGCCGCCGCGCCGGTGACGGCCGCGCTGCTGGCGAAGCTGATCCAGCGCATCGCCGACGGCACCATTTCCAATGCCGCCGCCCGGCAGGTGTTCGATGCACTCTGGACCGGCGAAGGCCAGGACGTGGATGCGGTGATCGAGGCCAGGGGCCTCAGGCAGATGAACGACTCCGGCGCGCTGGAGAAGATCATCGACGAGGTGATCGCCGCCAACCCCGACAACGTGGCCCAGTTCAAGGCCGGCAAGGACAAGGCATTCAATGCCCTGGTGGGCCAGGCCATGAAGGCCAGCAAGGGCAAGGCGAACCCGCAGCAGGTCAACGAGATGTTGCGCGCGCGGCTCGCGGCCGCCTGACGCTGGTGGTATAGGGGCCGGGGCTGGCCGATCCCCGGTCAGCGAGAGGCCGGTACCACCGGCATGCCCTGCTGCGCGGCCCAGAGCTGGCGCAAATGGGCCAGTTCCGCGTCGAAGCGCTGGTGCACCCGGCGCTTTTCGTCCTCCTGCGAGGCGATGAACCGCTGCTGCTGGGCGAGCGACTCCTCCTGCTCGGCGATCTGGCGGCGCAATGCCATGGGGGCCTTGGACGGGTCGCGGCGGTAGAACTCCATCTCGGCGTCGAGTGCCTTGCGCTGGCGCCGCAGTTCGGCCACGCGGGCCTCGGCCACGGACGTCACCTCGTTCACCTGCGCGATGGCCGCCGCGCGCTCGGCATCGTGCGCGGCCTGGTCCGGATAGCGGGCGACCAGCACGCGCTCGCGGCGCCGCTCCTCGGCGGCGCGCGCCCGTTCGTCGGCCTCCTTGCGGCGCTGGGCTTCCAGCGCGGCACGCTCCTGGTCGGACAGGATGGGACCCACGCGCGAGCGCTCCGTGCCGGACGGGCCCAGCACGCGCTGCTCGCGGTCGGAGCACTCGGAGATGGGGCGGTCCGCGGTGAGGCGGCGGCCCTTGGCATCCACGCAGGTGTAGATGCCGCCGGGCCCGGGCTGCTGCTGCGCCTGGGCCGCGGCACCGCACAGGAAGGCCAGCGCCGCTCCGGCGCCAGCGCGCCAGAGGCTCAGTTGCTTCACCGGAAGGGCTTCCATGCTGTGCAGGTGTCTATGCTCTCCCGCCGCCCCGAAAAGGGCCCGATGCGGCGTGCGAAGAAAGGTCAGGCGCGGTTCAGACGCCGTAGCGCTGGCGGTAGGCCAGCACGCGCTCGTGGTGGGCGCCCATGCCGGAGCCCCCACGGTCCTGCAGATATTGCAATAAATCGGCCAGCTTGGCGATGGTGCACACCTGCATGCCCAGCTGGCTGCGCACGTACTGCACGGCGCTGTGGTCCACGTCCTGGCCGTTCTCGGTGGCCTTTTCCTGGCGGTCGAGGGCGATGGCCATCGCGTGGGGAACGGCCCCGGCGGCCCGGATGAGCGCGATGGATTCGCGCGCGGCGGTGCCGGCGGACATCACGTCATCCACGATGAGGACGCGGCCCTGCAGCGGCGCGCCGACCAGCGTGCCGCCCTCGCCATGGTCCTTGGCCTCCTTGCGGTTGTAGGCGAAGGGGACATTGCGGCCATGGCGGGCCAGTTCCACCGCCACCGTGGCGGCCAGCGGGATGCCCTTGTAGGCGGGCCCGAAGACCATGTCGAATTCGATGCCGCTTGCGACCAAGGCTTTTGCATAGAATTCCGCGAGCCGGCCCATCTTGGCGCCATCGTCGAAAAGCCCGGCATTGAAGAAGTACGGGCTCATGCGGCCCGCCTTGGTCTTGAATTCGCCGAACCTGAGCACGCCCGCCTCCACGGCGAAATGCACGAATTCCTGGGCGAGGCGGTCCGCCGACGCGCCGTCTCCCGCCATTTCCGTTCCCGCCTGCCGCTGCGCGCCGTCTGCCACCATGGATGCTTCCCTTTTCAAATTGACCAGCCTGAACCTCAACGGCATCCGCTCCGCCGCCTCGAAAGGCGTGGAGGCATGGATTGCCGAGACGCGGCCGGATTGTATTTGCGTGCAGGAGATCAAGGCCCAGTCCGCCGACA
Organism: Paracidovorax avenae; assembly: GCF_040892545.1. Classification (NCBI taxonomy): domain Bacteria; kingdom Pseudomonadati; phylum Pseudomonadota; class Betaproteobacteria; order Burkholderiales; family Comamonadaceae; genus Paracidovorax; species Paracidovorax avenae. The sequence continues at coordinate 398,932 of NZ_CP156079.1, read as the reverse complement.
TGGAAGGCCGTTTCGAGACCCTGGCGGGCCTCAAGGGGCATTTCCACTTCGCGACCAAGAAGGGGTACTCGGGGGTCGGCATCTACACCCGCCACGAGCCCAGCGACGTGCGCGTGGGCTACGGCTCCACCGAATTCGACGCCGAGGGGCGCTACGTGGAAGCCCGCTTCGACACGCCTTCGCGCAAGCTGTCGATCATCAGCGCCTATTTTCCGAGCGGCTCGTCGGGGCCGGAGCGCCAGTTGGCCAAGTTCCGCTTCCTGGCGGAATTCCACGTGCACCTGATGCGCGTGAAGGAAGAGCGCGAGTTCATCCTCTGCGGCGACGTCAACATCGCCCACCAGCAGATCGACCTGAAGAACTGGCGCAGCAACCAGAAGAACAGCGGCTTCCTGCCCGAAGAGCGCGAGTGGATGACAAAGTTGTTGCACACGACCGACCCGGGCGGCGGCCTCGTGGACGTGTACCGCCTGCTGCAGCCCGACACCACCGAGACGGCCTACACCTGGTGGAGCAACCGCGGGCAGGCCTACGCGAACAACGTGGGGTGGCGGCTGGACTACCACCTCGCCACCCCGGCGATCGCGGCACTGGCGCGCACCGAGTCCATCTACAAGCAGCAGAAGTTCTCGGACCACGCGCCGATCACGGTCGGCTACGACCTGGCGATCTGACCGGAATCAGAACGAGGCGTTGAGCGCCACGAACAGGCGCCGCCCCTCGTCCACCATCCAGTTGCCGTCCAGCCCGCCCGTGCGGGAGCGCGCGTCCACGGGCACGACCTTGTCCGTCAGGTTGAGCACCGCGAACTTGAGCGACAGGTTGCGGTGGAACGCGTACTGGCCGCCGAAATCCAGCGTGGTGGAGGCGCCGCGTTCGCGCACGCCGAGTGCGGCATTGCGGAAGGCCGCCCAGTACTGCTTGCCGATGTAGCTGGCCGAGGCATAGAGCGACAGCTGGCCGGTGGCCGTCCAGTCCACACGCGCGTTGAGCACGTGGCGCGGGGTCTTGTCGAGCGGGCGGCCTTCCAGCGAGGTGCCGTTGAAGGCGGGCTCGCCGCCGCCCTTGCGGCGCGAGTCGGTGAAGGTGTAGTTGCCCGACACCTTCCAGTCGCGGGCCAGGGTGGTGCCGGCGCCGAGCTCCAGCCCGCGCAGGGTCACGCGGTCGATGTTGTCGTACACGTAGATGTTGCGGCCGGCCGAGCGCGGGTCCCGCACGCCCGTGTCGTAGCTGGCCACCTTGTTCTTGAACGCGTTGTGGAAGAAGGTCGCCGAAACGTTGCTGCCGCCCTGGTCGAAGCGCAGGCCGATCTCCTGGGTGAGGCTGGTCTCGGGCTTCAGGCCGCCGTCGCCGCAGAGCGTGCCGGGCGTGGCGCCGCCCGCGCCGCCGGTGGTCATGCAATAGCCGGTGGTGCTCTGGCGGATGGTGGGCGCCTTGAAGCCCTTGGCGATGCCGCCGCGCAGCGTCCAGGCGGGGGCCAGCTGGTAGACGCCGTAGAGGCGCGGGGTCCAGTGGCGGCCGTAGCGATCGTCGTCGTCCACGCGCGCGCCGGCCGTCACGGTGAAGCGGTCGGTCACGAAGAATTCGTCCTCCGCGAAGAGCGCCCAGCCATTGAGCTTCACGCGGTCCACGTTGGCGCCGTAGCCGCCCGGCGCGGCGTCCTGCGCGGCAATGCCGGTCAGTTCGTTGCGCGTGGCCTGGCCGCCCACCTTGAGCACGCTGCGCCCCAGCGGCAGCGTGGCGGTGCCGTCCAGCACCGTGTTGGTCAGCTCGGGCGCCACCGGGTTGCGGCCGCCCGTGCGCCACTGCGTCTGCTGGCCGACCTCCTGGTAGAGCGAGACGGAGGTGGTGCCGAAATCCCATCGGCCGTCGTGGGCGATCGCCCAGTGGCGCCGCTCGTGTTCGGTGCGCACCACGGTGGTCGCCGAGGCGGTGGGCGAGAGCGTGCGGCCGGGCGTGCTCTTTTGCGTGAAGCGGCCCTGGCCGGCCTCGAAGGTCCACTCCTGGCCCGCCGAGGGTTTCAGGGTGAACCTGGCCGTCAGTTCCTCGTCGCGGTTGCCGAAGTTGCCGCTGGTGGAGTTGAGCGGGAAGAAGATGTCGTCCTCGCCGCGGTGGCGCGACTTGCCGTAGATCTGCACGCCCAGCACGCCGTCGCGCAGCGGGCCGCCGACCCAGAAGTCCGCCAGCGTGGAGTCGCCCTGGCTGCGGTCTTCCTGCCGGATGCCGCCGACCTCCAGCGTGCCGCTCCACTGCTTCGGTACCTTGCGCGTGATGATGTTGATCACGCCGCCCATCGCGTCCGCCCCGTAGAGCGACGACATCGGCCCGCGCACCACCTCGATGCGCTCGATGGCGGCCAGCGGCGGGATCAGGTTCGACTGCACGCCCGCGGTACCGCGGTTCATGGTCTCGCGCGTGCCCTGCCGGCGGCCGTCCACGAGGATGAGGGTGTATTCGCCGGGCATGCCGCGGATGACGATGTCCTTCTCGTTGGCACTGGCGCCCACCACGCTCACGCCTTCCAGGTCCTTCATCACGTCCTGCAGCGTGGCGTAGGGCCGCTGGTCCAGTTCCTCGCGCGTGATCACCGAAATGCTCGCGGGGGCCTCCTTGACCTGCTGCTCGCGTCCGCTGGCGGTGACGACCACCGTACCGAGCGCAGGCGTGTCGGCGGATGCGCCGGCGGTGTCGGAGGCCTGGGCCTGGGCGCCCGCGGCGGCGCAGGCACCCGCGAGGGCGGCAGCCAGCCAGGGATGGAGCGGCGAAGCGCGGCGGCGGAAGGTCTTGGAAGCAGGAAGAAGGTGCATGGCGCGGCGTTGCGGAGCGATGGTTTCAGGAATGATTCGCATTACTTTCTGAAACGATTCTTCCACGCGCTGCCGGCGCAGTGGTTTGCCGGGACAACAAAGATGTTTGCGCGGGAGCCGGGAACGCGGGGCTGCCAGGCACCGCCCGCCGCGCCCTGATTACCAGACGCGGCTGCGGGCCTGCTTGGGCGAGAGGCCGAAACGGCGCTTGTACGCCGTGGCGAAGTTGGCCGCGCTGGTATAGCCGGCCACCATGGCCGCCTGGCCGACGGAGAGGCCGTCGCGCTCCAGGGCCTGGCGGGCGCGCTGCAGCCGGCAGTCGCGCAGGTAGTCGAACACCGTGGTGCCATAGACCGAGCGGAACTGGCGCTGCAGCGTGTTGGCGTTCACCCCCGCGCGGCGCGCGATCTCGTCGAGGGAGAGCTGGTCCGCCTCGCCCGAGCCGAGGAAGGCGTGCAGTTCCCGCAGCCGCTGGTGCTCGCGAGGACGCAGGGCGGCGGGCGCGACCGCGGGGGGCGGAGGCGCGGCGGGGTTGCGGTAGAGCGTGCCGAGCGCCTCGCCGATGAGTTCGAGGGCACGGCTTTCCAGGTAGAGGTGCTGCAGCAGCGGTTCGAGCACCGGTGGGCGCACGAGTTGCTCGGCGATCGCCACGGCGCGCGGCGAGGCCTGCCACCGCTGCATGGCGAGGTGGCGGCGGCGGAATTCGCCCAGCTGGCCGCGGGCTTCCTGCGGATCGCCGCCTTCGCCCAGCGCCTGGGAAATCCAGTCCCAGCCCAGGCCCAGGCTCACGCGGCGCGCGTAGGAACCCTGGCGGGCGCGGCGGGTGAAGCGCTCGCGCTCAGCCACCGATACGAGCATGGCACTGGCATGGCCGGCGCGGCCCGTGAGCCGCACGCGCTCGGGGCCGTACGACACGTCCACCGTGCCCTCCAGCAACAGCACGATGCGCAGCCCCTCTTCGATTTCGGACTGCGCGACGAGGTCGCGCTCGTCGCGGGCGTCGTCGGCGTGCAGGTGCAGCCCGGGGCGCAGCTGCCGCATGCGCTGGAAATGCGCGCGCAGCGCCGGCTCGGCGGCGAGCGCGCCGGGCGTGGGCGCGATGGGCTGGACGGCGGGTACGGACGACGGCGGCACGGGGGACAGCGGCGGGAAGGGGCAACGGGAAGAAAGCGGCGCGGCCGCGGAGGCAGGGGCCGGAACGGGGCCGCCGCAAACATCTTCGTTGGCGGGGCAAACACCTCGGACCGCAGTGCATGGGATGCTATCAGGCCGCGATCGATAATACAAATGGTTCTCAATACAACCCCTGCATTCGCTACGCCACCATGAGACTTCCGTTCCGCCGCTCCGTATGCCGCGCCCTTTGCGGCGCCCTGGCCGCAGCCGCCGGCCTGTGGGCCCTGCCCGCGGCCGGGCAGGCACGGCCACCCGCTTCCGCGGACTCCATCGAGGTGACCGACCTCGCAGGGCGCACGGTCCGCCTGCCGGCCCGCGTGGACCGCGTGCTGCTCGGCGAGGGCCGGCTGCTGCCCGCCCTCGCCGTCTTCGACCGCGAGGACCCGACGCGCCGGCTCGTGGGCATGATGGGCGAATTCGAGAAGCTGGATGCGCCCGGCTATGCGCAGTGGGCACGGCGCTTTCCGCATCTCGATCAGGTGCCGCGCGTGGGGCGCACCAGCAGCGGCAGCTTCAGCGACGAGCAGGCGATCGCGCTGCGGCCCCAGGTGGCGATCCTCGGGCTCGCCGGCGGGCACGGCCCGAGCGAACGCGACCGCGAGACGCTGGCGCGCCTGGAGGCGGCCGGCGTGGCCGCGGTGTTCATCGACTTCCGGCACGACCCGCTGCGCAACACGCCGCGCAGCATGGAGCTGCTGGGCGAGGTGCTGGGCCGGCGCGCCGAAGCCGACGCCTTCGTGAAGGTCTGGAAGGCGCAGCTGGCCGTGGTGACGGACCGGCTGGCGCGCGCGAAACCGGAGGCGCCCACGGTCTTCCTGGAAAACCGCGTGGGCCTGTCCGAGGGCTGCTGCGACACGATGGTGGGCCTCGTGGGCATGCTGCTGGACGCCGCGGGCGGGCACAACATCGGCAAGGGACTGATCCCCGGGGAGTTCGGCACGCTGAACCCGGAGCTGCTGATCGCCCGGCAGCCGCGCTTCTACATCGGCACCGGCATCGGCTCTGCCGCCACGGCGCGGGACATGCCGCTGCGCATCGTGCTGGGGGCCGACGCCACGCCCGAGGCGGCGCGCGCCTCGCTCGCGCGCGCGGTGCAGCGCCGCGGCATCGCCCAGCTGAAAGCCGTGCAGGAGGGACGTGCCTTCGCCATCTGGCACCACTTCTACAACTCGCCCTTCAACGTGGTCGCGGTACAGGTGTTCGCCAAATGGCTGCACCCCGAGCTGTTCGCAGACGTCGATCCGCGCGAGACCTTCCGCACGCTGACCGAACGCTTCCAGCCGTTCGCGCTGGAAGGCACCTACTGGACGGAACTCGCCCGATGAGCGCGGGTACCCCCTCCACCGGGCGCCGCGGCCTGCTGTGCGCGGGCGCCGGCGCGGCGCTCGCCCTCGCGGGCTGCGCCGCCGGGCAGCCCTCCGCCGCCGCCCGCCGGCCGGAAACGGCCCTGCCGCCGCTGGACGGCGCGCCCGCCTTCGCCATGCCGGGCACCCGGCAGATCGACTGGGCCGCGAACGGCCACGTGCACCGCATCTTCGTGGCGGAGCCGATCGCGCCGCCGCCGGCCCAGGGCTACCCCGTCATCTTCGTGCTGGACGGCAACATCCTGTTCCCGATCGTGGCGCAACTGGTGCGCAACCGCGGCGCGCGCAGCGACATGGCCGCGCGTTTCCCGGCGGTGGTCGTGGGACTGGGCTACGCCACGCCCGGCGTGCTGGACACCACGGCCCGCGCCTACGACTACACGCCGCCCCTGCAGGGCGACGATGCCGGGAACGCGGATGCGCCGCTGGTGGATCCGCTCGGGCGCCGCGAGGGCGGTGCCGACGCCTTCCTCGACCTGCTCGACGGGCGCATCCGCCCCTGGATCGCCGGGCGCTTTCCGCTCGACCCGCGGCGGCAGACGCTGTTCGGCCATTCGTACGGCGGCCTGCTGGCGCTGCATGCGCTCTTTACCCGCCCCGCCCTGTTCACGCGCTACTGCGCCGCCAGCCCGTCGGTGTGGTGGCGCGGCGGGCCGCTGACGCGTGAACGCGATCGCTTCGTCGCCGCGGCCCGGGCCGGCACGCTGCCGCCCGCCGGCATCGACCTGCTGATGACGGCAGGTGGCCGCGAGGGCACGCCGCCGGTGCCGCCTGCGGACCCCGCGCGTGCGGCCATCGTGCGCCAGCGCCAGGCCGGGGGAACGCCGCAGGACTGGGCGCGGCACCTGGAGGGCGTGACGGGCCTGCGCACGCGCTTCCTGCGGTTCGAGGACGAGGACCACGGCAGCACCATGGCTCCGGCCGCGGTACGCGCCGTCGCGCTCGCGCTGCAGGAGGCCGCTGCGTGACCGCGGGGGCACCGGACGCCCCGGGCGCCGCCGACGCGGCCGGCGTGGCGCTCGCCCGCCGCTACCGGCGCTTCGCCGCGGCGCGCGTGCTGGTGCTCGCGGCCATGGCGGCGGCGCTCGTCCTGGCGTTCGCGGTGGACGTCTCCACCGGCCCGTCCACCTTTCCGCTGGCCGACGTCTGGGCCGGCCTGCTGCGGCCCGGCGCACTGCCCGCGGAGCAGCGCGTGATCCTCTGGGAGGTGCGCCTGCCCTATGCCGCCATGGCCGTGCTCGTGGGCGCGTCGCTGGGGCTGGCCGGCGCGGAGATGCAGACCGTGCTCAACAACCCGCTCGCCAGCCCGTTCACGCTGGGCATCTCGGCGGCCTCGGCCGTGGGAGCGTCCGTCGCCGTGGTCTCGGGCCTGACGCTGGTCGCGTTCGGCGAGAACCTGGCCGTGCCGCTGTGCGCCTTCGCCGCGGCCACCGGCGCCACGCTGCTCATCCAGTTCCTCGCCTGGCGCTTCGGCGCCACGGTGGACACGGTGGTGCTGTTCGGCATCGCGCTGCTGTTCACCTTCGAGGCGCTGCTGTGGCTGCTGCAGTTCATCGCCGACAGCAACGCGCTGCAGCAGATCGTGTTCTGGACCATGGGCAGCCTGTCGCGCGCCACCTGGAACAAGATCGGCCTGGTGGGTGCGGTGTTCGCGTTCTGCGGGATCTGGTCGGCGCGCCACGCCTGGTCGCTCACGGCGCTGCGCGCGGGCGAGGACCAGGCGCGCAGCTTCGGCGTGGCGGTGGAGCGGCTGCGGCTGGTGACGCTGCTGCGCGTGAGCCTGCTGGCAGCCACCGCGCTGTCGTTCGTGGGCACGATCGGCTTCGTCGGCCTGGTCGGGCCGCACATCGCGCGGCTGGTGGTGGGCGAAGACCACCGCTACTACCTGCCCGGCAGCGCGCTCGCGGGCGCGCTGATGCTCGCGGGCGCCTCCATCCTCAGCAAGGCGCTGGTGCCGGGCGTGGTGCTGCCGATCGGCATCATCACCGCGCTGGTGGGCGTGCCGATGTTCATGGCGCTGATCCTCGCGCGCAGGCGGCCGGCATGAGTGCGGCGACCCATGACCGCACAGAGGAAGGCCTCGTGCTGCAGCAGGTGCAGGTGGGCTACCCGGGCCGCACCGTGCTCTCGGACATCGCGCCCGCGCGCGCCGCGCCGGGCACGCTCACTGCCGTGGTGGGCCCGAATGCCGTGGGCAAGTCCACCCTGCTGCGCGCGATCGCGGGCCTGCAGCCCGCGCGCGGCACCGTGCGGCTGGACGGCGCCGACCTGGCACGCCTCGCGCCGCGCGAACGGCTGCGCCGCGTGGGCTACCTGCCGCAGACACTGCCGCAGGCCACCTCGCTGGTGGTGCACGAATCGATGCTGAGCGCCCTGCGCGTGGGCCGCCCGGACCTCGCCGGCGCACGGGCCGATACCGCCATCGCCCGCGTGCTGGGCGACCTGGGGCTCGACGGCCTGGCGCTGCGGCGGCTGGACGAGCTCTCCGGCGGGCAGCGCCAGATGGTGGGCCTGGCCCAGGTGCTGGTGCGTGCCCCCCGCCTGCTGCTGCTGGACGAGCCCACCAGCGCGCTCGACCTGCGCTGGCAGCTCACGGTGCTGCAGACCGTGCGCGCGCTGGTGGACGGCGGGCAGACGCTCGCGCTCATCGCCGTGCACGACCTCAACCTGGCCCTGCGCTTCTGCGACCGCATCCTGGTGCTGGGCCAGGGCCGCATCCTGGCGGATGGCGTGCCTGCCGACGTGGTCACGCCGCAGTTGCTCCAGCAGGCCTACGGCGTGCGGGCGCGCGTGGAGCGCTGCTCGCTCGGCCATCCCGTCGTGCTCGCCGACGAAGCGCTGGCCCCGGCCGGCGCCGCCGCGAGCGCCTTCCGTTCCCACGACACTACATCTCCATGATCACGCGCCACGGCCGCATGGCCACCGCCGAAGCCAGCCGGTTTCTCACCCGGCTGTGCTATCACTTCCGCCGCAAGATCCCGGTCGACTATGACGCGACGCGGGGGGACGCGCGTTTTCCGTGGGGCGCATGCGTGCTGCGGGCGGACGCCGGGCAACTGTCCTTCGAATGCAGCGCGGACGACGCCGAGGCGCTTTCGCGTGTCCAGCATGCCATCGACTCGCACGTGGAGCTGTTCTCGCGCAAGAGCCCGATGCGGGTGGTGTGGGACGCCCCGGTGCATGCGGATGGGGGCACGAACGCGGACACGGGCAGCAACGCTCGCTTCTGAAGCCCGGGCAACGGCCTCAATCCCAGGCTGGCGCCAGCCCTTCCGGGTTTACCAGGCGGCCGCCGCGGTCCAGCGCGGCGATGCGCTGCTTATGGGTCTCCTCCAGCCGCAACTGCGTGGCGCGCAGGTTGGAGGCCAGATGCTCGCGGCGCGTGGACGAAGGAATCACGGCGAAGCCCGACTGCATCGCCCATGCCAGCGCGACCTGGGCCGGCGTGGCGCTGCATTCCTGCGCGATCGCCTGGATCTCTGCATCCTGCAGCATCTGGCCGTAGCCCAGCGTCATGTAGGAGGTGATGTGGATGCCCTGGCTGCGCGCGAAATCCACCACCGCCCGGTTCTGCAGGTAGGGGTGCAGCTCGATCTGGTTCGTGGCGATCATGTCTGCCCCCACGGCGGCCACCGCCTCGCGCAGGAGCGACACCGTGAAGTTCGACACGCCGATGCGCCGTGCGAGCCCGCGGGCCCGCGCTTCGGCCAGCGCTTCCAGACTTTCGGCCAGCGGCACGGCACCGCCGGGCGAGGGCCAGTGGATCAGCGCCAGATCGACATGGTCCGTGCGCAGCTTTTCGAGGCTTTCCTCCAGGCTGGGAACGAGCCGGCTGGCGGCGAGATGGTCGGTCCAGACCTTGGTGGTGAGGTAGAGGTCGCCCCGGGCCACGCCGCTGGCGGCGACCGCCTGGCCCACCTCGGCCTCGTTGCCGTAGATCTGCGCGGTGTCCACATGGCGGTAGCCGAGGTCGAGGGCATTCGCCACCGAATCGATGGCGGCCTGGCCCTTGAGCCGGAACGTGCCCATGCCGAAAGGCGGCACGGGCGGCTGCGTGGAGAGGGAAGCGGATGCCTGCATGGAAAACTCCTTGTCGGTGAATGAATGAACGAATGAATGGATGGGCCGGCCCCCGCGCCTCAGTGGCCCGCGGCCGCCGGACGCCCCCCGCGCACGGCAGCCCCGCCGCGGGCGTCGAGCACGCCGCTGGCCTGGGTGAGCGCCAGCGCGCCCAGCACCACGACGGCGCCGATCCAGGGCGTGTGCATGAGGCCCAGGTGCGTCACGATCAGTCCCCCGGCCCACGCCGCGCCGGCGATGCCCAGGTTGAACGCGGCGATGTTCAGGCCCGAGGCCACGTCCACGGCCTGCGGCGCGACGCGCTCGGCCTGGCGCACCACGTACAGCTGCAGGCCCGGCACGTTGCCGAAGGCCACCGCGCCCCAGAGCAGCACCGTGCCCACGGCCAGCCAGGGATGCGGCGCGGTGAACTGCAGGAGCAGCAGCACGGCGGCCAGCAGCGCGAAGATGATGCGCAGCGCGGCGATGGGCCCCAGGCGGTCGGCCAGCCGGCCGCCCCAGAGGTTGCCCGCGGCCACCGAGACACCGTACACCAGCATCACCCAGCCCACCGCGCTTTCGCTGAAACCCGACACGCCGGTCAGGATGGGCGCGAGGAAAGTGAACGGGATGAAGGTGCCGCCGTAGCCGATGGCCGTCTTGGCATAGACCAGCAGCAGCCGCGGCTCGGCCAGCACGCGGGCCTGCTGCAGGAGCGAGGCCGGCGGCACGTGCGCGATGCGCCGCGGCACGAAGAGCGCGCTGCCCGCGAAGGCCAGCATGCCGAGCCCCGCCACGGCGAGGAAGGTTTCGCGCCAGCCGAAGTGCTGGCCGATGAAGGTGCCCAGCGGCACGCCGGTGACCAGCGCCACCGTGAGCCCCGCGAACAGCGTGGCGATGGCGCTGGCGGCCTTCTCCCGCGGCACCAGGCCGGTGGCGATGGTCGAGCCGATCGAGAAGAACACGCCGTGCGCGAGCCCGGTGAGCACGCGCGCGGCCACCAGCGTGCCGTAGCCCGGGGCCTGCCAGGCCAGCAGGTTGCCGGCGGTGAACAGCGCCATGAGCGCCAGCAGCAGGGCCTTGCGAGGCAGCCGGCCGGTGAGCGCGGTGAGCACCGGGGCGCCGACGGCCACGCCCAGCGCATACAGGCTGACGAGCAGGCCGGCCGAGGGCAGGCCGATGCCGAGGTCCGCGGCCACGGTGGGCAGCAGCCCGACGATGACGAATTCCGTCGTGCCGATGGCGAAGGCGCCGAGCGTCAGCGCGAACAGGGCAATGGGCATGGGAAGCACTCCTTGGGGCACAGAAAAAGATCGATGCCAGGAGTGTGGGCGCTTCACCTTTGCGGAAAAAGCCCATGATCGGCAGAATATATTTGCCTCGCAGTCAACAATCCGCCCTCATGAAAACCACCCTGGAAGAACTGCAGGCCTTCGCCGCCGTGGTGGACGCCGGCTCCGTCACCGCCGCCGCCGCGCAGCTGGACCAGACGGCATCGGGCGTCAGCCGGGCTCTGGCACGCCTGGAGAAGAAGCTCGACACGACGCTGCTGCGCCGCACCACGCGCCGCATCGCGCTCACGGAAGAAGGCCACGCCTTCCTCACGCGTGCCCGTGCCATCCTCGCGGCCCTGGACGAGGCGGAAGAGCACATGGCCGCGCGCCGGCACCAGCCCGCGGGACGCCTGCGCGTGAACGCCGCCACGCCGTTCATGCTGCACGTGGTGGCACCGCTGGTGCCGGCCTTCCGCGATGCCTACCCGCAGATCGCCCTGGAACTGGACACCGACGAGCGCAACATCGACCTGCTGGAGCGGCGCACGGATGTCGCCATCCGCATCGGCGCCCTGCGCGACTCCACGCTGCACGCGCGCCCGCTGGGCTCCAGCCGCCTGCGCGTGCTCGCCAGCCCTGCCTACGTGGCCACGCACGGCCGGCCGAAGTCGGCAGCGGCCCTGGCGCAGCACACCCTGCTGGGATTCACCCAGCCCGAGGCGCTCAACCTCTGGCCCCTGCGCGGCCCGCATGGCGACGCCTGGACCGCCACGCCGGACATCGCGGCCTCCAGCGGCGAAACCCTGCGCCAGCTGGCGCTGCAGGGCGCCGGCATCGCCTGCCTGGCGGACTTCATGACCGCGCGGGACCGCGAACGCGGCGACCTCGTGCAACTGCTGGCCCGGGAAACGGCCGACGTGCGGCAACCCATCAGCGCGGTGTACTACCGCAACACGCAACTCGCTTCGCGCATCGCCTGCTTCCTCGATTTCCTGGCCGCACGGCTGGCCGGGCCCGGACATTGAGGCGCCCCTGTAGGACCGCGCCGGGTCCTGCGGGCAGGCTTGCGCGAGCGCAAGGCCGCACGGCCCGGCGGCGCTTCAATGGCGCCATGCGCACACAGAACATTCCCTTCCTCCGCCCCGGGATGTACGTACGCTCCCGGAACGGGAACACCCGCATGCTGGTGACCTGCGACAACGGCGACGGCTCCGTCATCTGCTTCTGGTTCTGCGAGGAACGGGACAGGCTGGTGTGGCAGGCGTTCCACTGCTCCGAGCTGAGCGCCGACGCCCGCGAGCAGGCCCGGCCCCTTCGGCGATCACCGCGCCAGATACCGCCAGATCAGCGCCGCCCCCGAACACAGGACGACGGCGCTGACGATGCGCAGGAACTGCGCGCGCGGTAGCGCGAGGGTGACGCGGCGGCCCACCGCGGTGCCCAGGAGCATGGCCGGCGCCAGCACCGCCGCCAGCACGAGGATCGCGCGGTCCGCATAGACGCCCGCGAGCAGGAACAGCACGGCGCGCGTCAGCGTGGACAACCCGATGAGCGTGGACTGGGTCACGCGGAAGCGCGCGGGCTCCGCGATGCGGCCGCCGAGGTAGATGGCGTAGAGGAAGCCGCCACTGCCGAACAGGGCCGAGAACACGCCGCCCACGAGGCCGAACGGCCAGGCCGCGCCCGCGCCGAACGCCGTGCCGGCCTTGTAGCCGCTCAGCGTGTACAGAGCGTAGGCCACCGCGAAGACGCCCAGCGCGAGCAGCAGCGCATCCGGGTGCCCGAGCAGCAGGAGCGCCGCCCCCGCGAGGCTGCCGAGCGCCATCGCCGGCACGATCCGCCGGAGCTCGGCCGTATCGGCGGCCTTGCCGTCGCGCGCGACATTCACGCCCGCGGCGGCGAAATCGAGCAGCGCCAGCAACGGCACGATGGTCGCGACGGGCACGAACTGCGCGAGCACCGGCCCGGCCACCAGCGCGGTGCCGAAACCGGCGATGCCGAAGATGACATAGGCCACCGCCACGCCCAGGCAGACGACGAGCAGGGGCCAGGGTGGCAGCGGCAGGGACAGGGACTGGAAGGCATCCACGGTGCGAAGCTGGGCAGGAAGGAAGAAGCCGCCCAATCTACCGGCGGGGGCCGGTGCGCGCCAATATGGAATGCGGCGCCCACTTATCTCGAAATCAGCTGGGAACGCCGGCCGGGGTCTCGTCCGTGGCGCCGGCCCACGGCGCGGCGCGCAGCCGCTCGGCGAAACGCATCGCCACGGCCGGTGCGTCGTCGCGCCAGAGGGCCATCACGTTGCTGGTGCAGCCGGGCCCTTCCAGGGAGACCGTGCGCACGCCCGGCGGCGCGAGCCGGCCCATCGATGCGGGCACGACGGCGATGCCGAAGCCGGCCTGGACCAGTGCCAGCTGCGCCCATTTGCGTGAACGCACCACGGCCGCGCGTGGCTGGAACCCGTGGTCGCGGCACAGTTCCGCGACCCGGTGGCTGAGGCCGCCGCGCTCCAGGTGCGGAGTGGCCACGAAACACTCCCCGCGCAACTCCGCGAAGCCGACGCCCGCGCGCTGCGCCAGCGCGTGCCCCTCGGGCACCGCGGCCACCAGCGGCTCATCGTAGAGCGGCACGTACTGCACGCCGGCATGGCGGCGCAGGATCGGCGCGCGCGCCAGCCCCACGTCGGCGCGTCCCTCGCTGATGTCGAGCGGCTGGTGTTCGGAGGAGGCCTGCGACACCTCGACGGACACCCCGGGGCAGTCGCGCGCATGCGCGCGCAGCACGGCCAGCAGCGGCGGCGCGAGCGGAACGGAACTGGAGTGCAGGAGCCGCAACGTGCCTTCGGTGCCGTGCTGCGCATGGGCGACCCGCGCAGCAGCCGCTTCCAGCGCGGACAGGATCGCACGGGCATCGGTGTAGAGCGACCGGCCGGCGGCCGTCATCTCGAGGTGGCGCGTCCCGCGCTCGAGCAGCCGGGCCTGCAGGGCGTCCTCCATCTCACGGACCTGCCGGCTCAGTGCCGACTGGGCAATGAAGAGCCGCTCGGCCGCCAGGCTGAAGCTGCCAGCATCCACGATCTCCACGAAATAGCGCAACTGCCGGTGGGTAAGCATGCGGGCATTCTTGCACCCGCCGCGGGCAAGGGCTTAGACTGGCCGGCATGTTCCTGGACTACGACCCCGACGACCTGGACGTGAAGATTTCGGAACTGCTGGTCGCCACCTGCGATTCCGCCGACCCCGCTCTTCCCTCGGCCGTGCCCGCGGTGCTGCGCCTGCTGCGCACGCGGCTGGACATGGACGTGGCCTTCGTGTCGCAGATCGCGGACGGGCGCCGCACGATCCAGGCCGTGGACCACGCCCCGGGCTTCGATCCCCTTCCGGCAGGCACGTCCGACCCGGTCGAGGAAACCTGGTGCCAGCACGTCATCGAGGGACGGCTGCCGGAACGCGTGGAGAACGCTGCCGCCTACGTCAAGGCGGGGAAGGCCCCGGATCCGGGGTATTCCGTGGGTACGCTGCTGAGCACGCCGGTGCGCCTGCCGGGGGGCGGGGTCTATGGCACGCTGTGCTGCTTCAGCCGGGGGGTCCACCCGGAGGCCGACATCGGCCGACTGCGGTACACGGCCGATTTGCTGGCATCGCGGCTCGAGCCTGGTTCCGGAAAGCCGGCTTCCGCCCGCTGAGCAGGCCGGCGCCGTCGGCGCCGCTGCGGCCTACAGGTGGAAATCGCCCCGGGCTTCCGGCTGGTACAGCACTTTCCGCACACGGATGCGGCGCGTCCGGTCCGCGATCCGCCAGCGGAAGGCATCGCCCTCCCGGTAGCCCAGGATCGCCGTGCCCAGGCCCGAGCAGACGGAATGCCTGCCTGCAGGCTCGTCCGCATCCTGCGGATAGACCAGCGCCACTTCCACCGTTTCGTTGTCCACCTCCAGCAGAGCCCTGGAATTCATCGTGACGACGTCCTCCGCCACCTGCCGCGGAGCGACGACCGTGGCCCGCTCGATCTCGTGCTCCAGCTCGAAGATCTCCGGGTCCTGGTGGAACGCGACAAGCTCCCGGAGCCGGGCTTCGTCGATCTCGGTGACGTGGATGGCCGGAGTGCCGGCCGCGGGGCATTCGCGCAGGAGCCGGAGATAGCGGTCCGCGCCCATGGCCAGGGACGTCACCGAAGGCCCTTCGCTGTGCAGCGCGAATCCGCTGCGCAGGAAAGCGTTCAGCGACCGCGCGTTGTCCGGATGGATTTTGGCGATGAGCCTTTCGGCCCGCATGTCGAAGAAGGCAAGCTTCATGCCTTCCCGGATCGCGCTGGCCCCGAGCCGGCGCCCCCAGTTGGCGCGGTCGCCGATGGCCAGGACCATCTCGCAGTCCGGTCCGTCCTTGACGAGGCGGACGAAGCCCACGGGCACGTCGTGCCGGTCGCAGGCCATGAAGAACCGGCCGCCCTGGTTGAACAGATGCGTGAGCACCGGCAGCTGGACCCGGCCGACCACCTGCCCGATGGACCGGGAGACATCGCGCGCATCGCTCAGGTAGCGGGTCACGCCCTCGTCTTCCAGCCAGTCCATCAGCAGGAGCGCGTGGGCCCGGGTGATCTCCGGGCACAGGGAAATGAAAGGCTTGTTCATCTTGACCCCATCGGGTTGCGAGAATGAAAGCCTTCCATGGCCAGGGCCATGGCGGTTCTTTCGAAAAAGGGACCTGCCCGGCCCGGGTTACCTGATCCGGTCGCGCGAAACGTCCATCACCATCCTGGTAGCCAGATACAGGCGGGGCACGATGGTGCCGATCTGCACGTATTCGGCATCGTTGGAATGAGCGCCGTAGCCCGACAGGCCCATGCCCTCGACAACGGCGCCCCGGGTCTTCAGTCCGGCGAAGGCTGCGTCGGTGCCGCCACCGGTGGCCCTTTCGGCGACTTGCAGCGGCAAACCCAGTTCCTGGTAGATAGTCTTGCCGTAGCCGGCCACTCGTCGCGAGGCATCGGTCGCTTCCAACGGCGGGCGGCGCACCTCGAATTTCACGGTGACCGTGGAGGCCGGCAGCAGTTTCGTCTGTACCCTGGCCTGCAGCGATTTCTCCAGCCCGTCGAAGTCCGACACCCTCAGCGCGCGGGCATCGGCCTGCGCGGTGGCCTGGGCGGGGATCACATTGCGGTTGGTGCCGGCATGGGCGACGGTCCAGTTGAGCTTCAACCCGTCTTCGGTCTTCGACAGGTCCTTGAGTTGCAGCAGTTGGTGCGACAGTTCGTAGAGCGCGTTGACACCGTCCTCGGGCTTTGCACCCGCATGCGACGCCTTGCCCTGCACCGTCAGATAGGCGGCACCGATGCCGCTGGTGGCCAGTCGCAGCATGCCGTCCGTGCCGCCGCCTTCGAAGGAGAACACCGCATCCTGGTCCGCTGCGAGTTGCGTGATGGTGTTGCGCCAGCCGGGCGAACTGATCTCCTCGTCACCGTTGACCAGCACTGTCAGGGTGCCATAGTCCTTGAACCCGAGCTTGTGCAGCAGCGCTACCGTGTGGATGATCAGCGCGACGCCCTGCTTGTCGTCGGAGATGCCCAGGCCGTAAGCCTTGTCGCCCTCTATCCGGAACGGCTGGTCCTTGAGCATGCCCTTGAGATAGACCGTATCCATGTGGGCGATCAGCATGATCTTCCTGCTGCCGGTTCCCCGATATACCGCCTTCACCGCAGGGCCCACCTTTTCAGGCGTATCGTCCAGTCGGTGGACATCGGAGGGCTGTAGAACCTCCACCGTGCCGCCAAAGGTCTTGAGCTGGCCGGCAATCAGCCCGGCGATCTGATTCAGCCCCTCGATGTCCTTGCTGCCCGACTCGATCTGGACCAGATCGCGGAGAGTGTCCAGCAAGGCCGGCTGCTCCTTCCGGGCCAGGTCGTGCACTTCGGCCACAGGTGCCGCATGCGCGGCTGCGGCGGCGAAACCCAGGGACAGTGCGACGACAACGGGGCGAAGTGCGAAGGTCGAAATTTGAGTGTGGCGCATGGGTCTGTCCGGGACTTCGGTGGTGTGGGAAGGGGCAATTATGGATATGGATGGAGCCTTTCGGCGACACGCTCCCGCAACGGCAACGTCGGGATGCTGCTGCGTCCCGGGGTTGTTCGAGCGGCACAGGGCCGGCAACAATCATGCTTTTCAGCGCGCCCCTTCCAGCCCCATGCTCCACTACCACACCCACCCCGTCACCGCCTTCCAGCAGAACTGCTCGCTCGTCTGGTGCGACGGCTCGCAAGCGGCCGCCGTGATCGATCCCGGCGGCGACCTCGACCAGGTGCTCGCGGAGGTGGAGCGCCGCGGACTGCGGCTGGAGCAGATCTGGCTCACGCACGCCCATATCGACCATGCCGGCGGCGCGGGCGAACTGGCCGAGCGGCTCTCGCTGCCGATCACGGGCCCCCACCCGGGCGACCAGTTCTGGATCGACGGGCTGCCGCAGCAGAGCGCGATGTTCGGTTTCCCGCCCGCCCGGCCCTTCACGCCCACGCGCTGGCTGCACGACGGCGACACGGTGCAGATCGGCAACGAGACGCTGCACGTCCGCCACTGCCCCGGCCACACGCCTGGCCACGTGGTGTTCCATGCGCCGCAGATCCAGCGCTGCTTCGTGGGCGACGTGCTGTTCGCCGGCAGCATCGGCCGCACGGACTTCCCCCAGGGCAACCACCAGGACCTGATCGACAGCATCGTGCAGCGCCTGTGGCCCATGGGCGACGAGACGGTGTTCATTCCCGGACACGGGCCGGAGAGCACCTTCGGGCGCGAACGGCGCAGCAACCCCTACGTGGGCGGCACCTGAGCGGCCCTCCACGGCCGGGTATCCACCCAGCCTTGATGCCGGTCAACGCCCCGAAAGCGGGGTACGGGCATTCTTCCAGGCAGGCCTGACGGCACCGCGCAATCGGTCGTTTCCGATCGATGGCGGGCCACGGCCTCACCGTGAAAGAAAAGCCTCCGCCATGACGACGTCGCCCGTCCCCCCGCCCTCCCCCGCCGCTCCGATCACTTCGCAGCCCGAGCCCGATTCCCGCCGCAAGCTCGGCTACCTGCTGCTCGCCCTGGGCCTGTATGCCCTGGTGCTTGTCTTGCCGACACCGGCCGGCCTTTCGCCCTCGGGCCAGGTCGCCCTGGCGCTGCTGGTGCTGGTCGTCACGCTGTGGATCAGCGAATGCGTCTCGCCCGCCAACAGCGCGGTGCTGCTCACCGGCATGGCGGTGGTGGGGCTGATGGGCAAGTCCCTCACGCCGGGCGCCAAACCCATGGGCTCGGCCGATGCGCTCACCGTGATGCTGGGCGGCTTCTCGTCCACGGCCGTGCTGCTGGTGGCCGCCGCGCTGTTCCTGGCCGTGGCGCTCAAGCACACCGGGCTGGACCGCCGCGTGGCCCTGCTGGTGATGAGCCGCGTGGGCATTTCGCCGGCACGGCTCACGCTGGGCGCGATGCTGGTGGGCTTCGTGCTGGCGCTGTTCATTCCCTCGGCCACGGCGCGCGTGGGCGCGGTGATACCGATCATGGTCGGCATCACCGCGGCACTCGGCCTGCCCGTGGGCAGCAGCCTGGGCGCCACGCTGATGATCGTGACGGCGCAGGCCTGCTCGATCTTCAACATCGCGGTGAAGACGGGCGCGGCGCAGAACCTCATCAGCCTGAACTTCATGCAGGGCGCCTTCGGCCACGGCGTGACCTGGGGACAGTGGTTCCTGGCCGCCCTGCCCTTCACCATCGGCATGTCCGTCGTGCTGTTCTTCGTGTCGCTGTGGCTGCTGCGCCCGCAGGTGCCCGACTCCGAGGACGCCGCGGGCAACCTGCGCGAGCAACTGCGCGCGCTGGGCCCCGTCAGCGCCCCGGAGAAGCGCCTGATCGCGGTGGCGCTGCTGCTGCTCGTGCTCTGGTCCACGGAAGGCACGCTGCACCCGTTCGACACGACCACCACGACGCAGCTCGGCATCGCGCTGCTGCTCATGCCGCGCATCGGCGTGATGCACTGGGCACAGGCCGAAAAGCTCGTGCCCTGGGGCACGGTGGTGCTGTTCGCGGCCTCGATCTCGCTCGGCACGCTGCTGCAGCGCACCGGGGCGGCCGGCTGGCTGGCCCAGCAGACGCTGGGGCAGCTGGGGCTCGCAGCCCTGCCGGTGGTGTCGGTGATCGGCGCGCTGGCGGTGTTCAGCATCGTGCTGCACCTGGGCTTCGCCTCCGCCACGGGCCTGGCCAGCACGCTGATCCCGATCTTCATCGCCTTCGTGCAGACACTGCCGGTCTCGAAGGAGACGGCATTCGGCATCGTGCTCGTGCAGAGCTTCGTGGTGTCGTTCGGCTTCATCCTGCCGACGAACGCTCCGCAGAACATGCTGTGCTACGGCACGGGCGCATTCGGCACGCTGCAGTTCGCCAAGGTCGGGCTGGTGGTGACGCTGGCGGGCCTGGCGCTCATCCTGCTGCTGTCGGCCACGCTGTGGCCGTGGATGGGCGTGCTCTGACGCTGCGCAGGTGGCGCGGGCTCAGCCGCGCCGCGCCGCCTGGTAGAGGCCCTGTACGCGCGGCACGTTCTGCTCCAGTTCGCGGATGCGGTCCGGCCCGCTCGGGTGCGTGGACAGGAAGGCGAGCCCGCCCTGGCTGCCCGTGGCTTCGCCCATCTTGCGCCAGAGCGTGACGGCGGATTCGGGGTTGTAGCCGCCGCGGGCAGCCATCTCCAGGCCGACGAGGTCGGCCTCCGTCTCGTCGCTGCGGCTGAACTTGAGCGAAATCAGCTGCGTGCCGATGTTCGCGGCCGCGTTGCCCAGGTCGCCCAGGCCCAGCAGCTGCGCGCCGAGCGACAGGCCCATGCTCGTGGCCTGTGTCTTGGCCAGGCGGGCGCGCGCGTGCTCGCGCAGCGCATGCGCCATCTCGTGGCCCATGACCATGGCGGCTTCGTCGTCGGTGAGCTTGAGCTGGTCCAGGATGCCGGTGTAGAAGGCGATCTTGCCGCCCGGCATGCAAAAGGCGTTGATCTGCTTGCTGCCGATCAGGTTCACTTCCCATTTCCACTGCCGCGCACGGTCGTTCCACTGGGCGGAGAAGGGGATGAGGCGCTGGCCGATGCCGCGCAGGCGCACCAGCTGCGGGTGCGTATCGCCGGCGAGGGCGCGCTGGGCCTTGGCCTTGGCGAGCATCTGGTCGTACTGCTGGTCGGCGGCGGCCTCCAGTTGCTCGGCCGGCACGAGGCGCCGCATCTGCGAGGCGGAGCCCACGTCCACCTGGGCCAGCGCCGGGGCCGCCACCGCCGCGCCGGCCGCCAGCAGGAAACCCCGCCGCGCATTCCAGGGCCCGGCGCGCAGGGCAGTGCAGAAGCGGCAGCCGGTATCGGAATGCGGCATGGCCGCCGGAGACCCATCGACGGCCGGGAAAGGGGAAGTCGGGTGATCGTTCGGCATGATGGGGCGAGTCTAGTGCGGCATGCCGCAGCGCGGCTGTAGGCCGCCCGCGCAAATGTCCATGCAGCCGAAGCGGCGTTCCGGAGGCGGCGCGCCTTCACCCGGCAGCGGCCCCCTTGCGGCTGCGGACCTCCGACCAGACCACGATCAGCAGCCCGCCCAGCACGCCCGCCAGTCCCCACACGGCCATGGCGGACGGCGACTCCCCCACCACGGCCACGGCCAGGGCGAACGCGGTGACCGGCTCGGCCAGCGCGAGGGTGACGCCGGTCGCGCCACTGATGTGCCGCAGCGCGTGCGTGAACAGCAGGTAGGCCAGGCCGGTGGCCACCAGGCCCAGGTACAGCACCACTCCCCAGGTGCGCGCCGACACCGCGAGCGGCCCGGCGATGGCGAAGGCGGCCGGCAGGGAGAGCAGAGCGGCCGAGCCGAACACCGCCAGGTTGACCGCCCCTGGCGCGGCGCGGGCCACCAGCCGCTGGTTGACGAGCGCATAGGCAGCGTACGACAGGCCCGCCAGCAGGCACAGCGCGATGCCGCCAGGCGGCGCCTGCACGCTGGTGCGGCCGTCCAGTGCCATGGCGGCCCCGCCCGCCACCCCGAGCAGCGTGCCCACCCACCACACGGCCGCGGGCCAGCGGCGCTGCACCACAGTCTGCAGCAGCCCGGCCCAGACCGGGCCGCTGCCGATGGCGATCGCCGTCCCCAGCGCCACGCCGCTGGCCTTGACCCCGGCGAAGAAGCTCAGGTTGTAGGCGGCCACACAGACCCCGCCGGCCAGGACGCCGCGCCAGGGCAGCGCACTCAGGCCGCGTGCGCCGCCCTGCCACCGCAGCAGCGCCGCGAAGAAGGCACTGGCGATCAGCAGCCGCAGCGCCCCCACCCACACCGGCGCCAGGCCGGAAGGCGCGAGGCTCTGCGCCGTGCCCGTCGTGCCCCAGAGCACGGCAGCGAGCAGCACCATGCCGATGCCCAGCGGCGCCCGGGCGGTGGACGGTGCCGGCAGCCGGGAGGTGGCGGAAGATGGCGTCACGGAAGAAGTCGCTGGCGATGGGGAGGACATGGCCGCGAGCGTGCCACGCGGCGCGGCCGCCGGATGTCGCGCAACGCTCGAAGTGCGCCGTGCGTCAGTCCCTGCCCGCGTCCCCGCGCAGCGCGCGGGCGCCGGTGCCGCGCTCCCGGCGCAGCGCGCTCGCGAGCGCCGTGCCCGTGGCATAGCCGCAGGCCAGCGCCGCGTCGTCGAGCCGCTGTCCGCGCGCGATGCGCTGCGCGGCAGCATCCAGGCGCAGCCCGCGCAGCCAGGCCTGGGGCGTCGCCCCCGTCAGTTCCAGCCAGCGGGCGTGGAAGCGCTGCGGGCTCAGGTGGCACAGGGCCGCCATGCGGGGCGTGGGCCAGGGCTCGTGCAGGGCAGCCTCCACGGCCTGCTGCAGCCGCTCCAGCGGCAGCGCCCGGCGGGCCAGCACGCGGGGCGCACGGCCCAGCAGGGCTTCCAGGTGGGCGGCCACCTGCCCCCCGTGCGCGACGGGCGCACTCCACACGCCGGGCAGCGAGGGCAGGGAGGGTGCACCTCCAGCCCCGCCTCCGAGGGCGCGCGCCAGGCCGTCGCGCGCCGGGGCCGGCACGGCGAAGCGGCGCAGCCGGTCCATGCCCGGTTGCGCCGCCGCATCGACCACGCAGAAGCGGGCCCCGGGCGAGGCCAGGTAGCCGTGCCGCGCACCGGCGGGTATCAGGATGCCGCAGGAGGCGTCCACGAACGCCGAACGGCCGTCCACCTCCAGCTCCATGCGCCCCTGCAGCCCGACCAGCACCTGCGCATGGTCGTGCGCATGCGCGGCGTGCTCCCCGCCATAGTGGCGCAGGGTGCAGGAAAGGAAGGCGGGGGTTCCCGGCAGCATGGCCCGCATGGTACGCCTGGCGGCCCGCCCCGATAATGCCGCCACGCCCGGCCGCCCCGCCCCGGGGGACGGCCACGCCCTTGCCCATGACCTCCACGCAGCCCTCCGAGCCTCCATCGTCCGCGCCCTCCGTGCCAGCACCGCCCCGCCGTTCCTGGAGGGCCGCCTGGAAGGTCTATGCCGAACCTGCCAGCCTGCGCATGCTCGCCCTGGGCTTTTCTGCCGGCCTGCCGCTGCTGCTGGTGCTGGGCACGCTGTCGTTCTGGCTGCGCGAGGCGGGCGTGGACCGCACCACCATCGGCTACCTCAGCTGGGTGGGCCTCGCCTATGCCTTCAAATGGGTGTGGGCGCCGCTGGTGGACCGCATGCCGCTGCCGCTGCTCACGCGCGCGCTGGGCCGGCGCCGCAGCTGGCTGCTGTTCTCGCAGGCGCTGGTGATGGCGGGCCTGGCGGGCATGGCCTTCAACGATCCGCGCGCGGCGCTGGCACCCATGGTGTGGTGCGCGCTGGCGGTGGCCTTCGGCTCGGCCACGCAGGACATCGCGCTCGACGCCTTCCGCATCGAATCGGCCGACGCCGACCGGCAGGCCGCGCTGGCCGCCACCTACCAGACGGGCTACCGGCTGGCGATGATCTGGGCGGGCGCCGGCGTGCTGTGGGTGGCCGCGCGCGCCGAAGTGCCCGGCCTCACGGGCTACCAGCACGGTGCCTGGCGCACGGCCTACCTGGTGATGGCCGCCTCGATGCTGGTGGGCGTGCTCACGGTGCTGCTCTCGCGCGAGCCCGCGCCGCGCCCGCTGCCGCCCGCGCGCAACGCGGCCGAGTGGCTGCGCGGCGCGCTGATCGATCCGTTCGCCGATTTCATCGCGCGCTACCGCTGGCAGGCCGCGCTGATCCTCGCGCTGATCGCCGTGTACCGCATCAGCGACGTGGTGATGGGCATCATGGCCAATCCGTTCTACGTGGACATGGGCTACACCAAGGACGAGGTGGCCGCGGTCACCAAGGTGTTCGGCGTCATCATGACGCTGGCCGGCGCGTTCCTCGGGGGCGCACTGTCGATGCGCGTGGGCGTGATGCGCGTGCTGATGCTCGGCGCCCTGCTGAGCGCGGCCAGCAACCTGCTGTTCGCCTGGCTGGGCCTGCAGGGGCACGACGTGACCCTGCTGGTGCTGGTGGTTTCGGCCGACAACCTGGCCGGGGGCATCGCCTCGGCCGCGTTCATCGCCTACCTCTCGGCCCTCACGAATGTGCAATATTCGGCCACGCAGTACGCGCTGTTCAGTTCCATGATGCTGCTGCTGCCCAAATGGCTCGCCGGGTTCTCGGGGCGGTTCGTGGACGCCTTCGGCTACCCCGAGTTCTTCGCGGCCACGGCACTGCTGGGCCTGCCCGTGCTGCTGCTGGTGGCGCTGGCCGCGCGCGTGCAGCAGCGCCCGCCGGGCTGAGCGCGGCCGGTTTACCGAAACTTTACGGCCACTTCAACGCCCCGAGATGCACCGGGGAGAGCATGACATCCTGCCCTTGCGCGAGGAGACGAGAGACGCCATGAGTACCGCCCAGCTGTTGATGATCGAAGACGACTTCCGCCTCGCGCAGATGGTCATCGAATACCTCGGCCAGTCGGGCCTGGAGGTCGCGCACATGGCCGACGGCCAGAGCGGCATGGCGCGGCTGCAGGGCAGCGATGCCGGCCCGCTGCCCGACCTCGTGATCCTGGACCTGATGCTGCCCGACATGGACGGCCTGGACGTGTGCCGCCGCATCCGCTCGCTGCCCGGCGCCGCGGCCCAGGTGCCGGTGCTGATGCTCACGGCCAAGGGCGACCCCATGGACCGCATCATCGGGCTGGAGCTCGGCGCCGACGACTACCTGCCCAAGCCCTTCGAGCCGCGCGAACTGCTGGCCCGCATCCGCGCCATCCTGCGGCGCCGCGAGACGGGGCCGGCGGCGCCCTCGCAGGCCCTGCGCTTCGGCTCGCTGGAGATCGACCGCGACGCACGCTCCGTCACGGTGGGCGGCCAGCCGGCCGACCTCACCTCCTACCAGTTCGACCTGCTCGTGGCGCTCGCGGAGCGGGCCGGCCGCGTGCTGACGCGCGACCAGATCATGGAGGCCGTGCGCGGCCGCGAACTGGAAGCCTTCGACCGCTCCATCGACGTGCACATGGGCCGCATCCGCGCCGCGATCGAATCCGATCCCAAGAACCCGCGCCGCATCCTGACCGTGCGCGGCGTGGGGTACGTGTTCGCCAAGCAACAGGACTGACGGCACGGAAGCCATCCCCATGTCCAACCCCTTTTCCCGCCGCCTCTACCTGCGCATCTGGCTCGCCGTGGTCGGCGGGATGGCCGTGCTCACGCTGGCGGTGGGCTGGGCATGGCGCATCGCTTCGGAACAGAACGCGCTGTCGCAGCCGGCGCCGCCGCCGCGCGAGGTGGTGCTGCTGGATGCGGCGGGCCAGCCCGTGCTGCGCGGTCTCGCGATCCGCGTGCCGCCGACGGCGGGCGGCCCTCCGGGCGGCCTGGAGTTCAGCGTGGAGGCGGAGAACGGCGAGTTGCCCTATACGCTGCAGTTCTCGCCCCGCGTGCGCCCTCCGGGCCCCGACCGGGACCGGCGCGGCGGCCCCGAGGTCGCGTTCTGGACGCGGCCGCCCTTCGGCTTCCTCTGGATGCTGGGCATCGTGGGGATCGCGGTGGCCGTGGGGGTGTTCCCCATCATCCGGCGCCTGCTCAAGCGGCTGGAAAACCTGCAGCGCGGCGTGCAGCGCTTCGGCGAGGGCGACCTGTCGGTGCGCGTGGCCGAGCACGGGCAGGACGAGGTGGCCGACCTCGCGCGGCAGTTCAATGCCGCGGCCGCGCGCATCGAAACCCTGGTGAAGTCGCACAAGTCGCTGCTGGCCAATGCCTCGCACGAGTTGCGCTCGCCCCTCACGCGCATCCGCATGGGGCTGGAACTGATGCAGGGCAGCACGCCCTCGCCGGCGTTCCGCTCCGAGATCCTGCGCAACATCGCCGAGCTGGACCAGCTGGTGGACGAGATCCTGCTCGCCAGCCGCCTCGACGCGCGCGAAGCCGACATGGGCACCGTGGAAACGGTGGACCTGATGGGCCTGGCCGCCGAGGAGTGCGTGCGCGTGGACGCCGAACTGCAGGCCGCCGACGGCACCGCCGCCGATGCGCTGGAAGTGCGCGGCATCGCCAAGCTGCTGCGCCGCGCGCTGCGCAACCTGCTGGAGAACGCGCGGCGCTACAGCCAGGGCGACATCACCGTCACGCTGCGCAGCACGGCGACGCACGTGGAGGTGAGCGTCTGCGACCAGGGCCCCGGCGTGCCGCCGGCACAGCGCGAACGCATCTTCGAGCCCTTCTATCGCCTGCCCGGCGCCAGTGAACGCTCGGGCGGCGTCGGCCTGGGCCTGGCCCTGGTGCGCTCCATCGCGGAGCGGCACGACGGCAGCGTGTACTGCACGGACCGTCCCGACGGCGCGGAGGGCGCCTGCTTCGTGCTGCGGCTGCCGCGCGCCGGCTGACCTCCGTCCGTCCGCGCCGCGCTGCGCATCAGCCCCCTTCCGGCCGCGGCTCCGGCGGCCACCGCCACGCCATCGCGCCCAGCATCGCGGCCCCCAGGCACAGCGCGCCGGCCGCCATCGCCAGGCCGTGCGCGAACCCCTGCCGCGGCGTGGCCGCATGGTGCAGCGCCCAGGCCACCAGCGGCGGTCCGGCGATCTGGCCCAGGCCGTAGGCTACCGTCAGCAGGCCCGCGAAGCTGTCGCCCGCCGCCGGCCAGATGCGCCGCGCTTCCTGCAGCGCATAGAACGTGATGGCGGTGAAAGGCAGCCCCAGCAGCAGGCTGCCCAGGGCGAAGCCGGGCACGCCCGGCCATGCCAGGCCCAGGCCGATGGAGAAGGCCTGCAGCGCATAGCAGCCCGCCAGCAGCCAGCGCCGGTCCCAGGCCGCCGGGGTCCGGGTGGACAGCGCAGCGCCCAGCGCCACGCCCGCGCCGAACACCGGCCAGAACAGATCGGGCCAGGGCGATCCGGCCGGCAGCACCCCGCGCGCGATCACCGGCAGGAACGTGGCGGTGACGATATATCCCAGCCCCGCCAGCCCATAGGCCAGCGTGAGCAGCGCACGGGCGGAGCGGCCGCCGCGGGCCCCGGGAGCGGCAGCCTGCGCCGCAGCCGGCCCCGACGCGCCCGCCGCAGGCCGCGCCGACCCGCGCACCACCGGCCAGACCAGCGCGCACAGCACCGCGCAAAGCAGCCCGAAGACCGCCCAGGCCGTGGCGGCCCGCCAGTGCGCCGCAACCATGGCGCTGCCCGACAGTCCCGTCAGCACGATGCCCAGTCCCGGCCCGCAGAAAATCAGCCCGCCCAGCGCCGGCTGCCCCATCGCCACCAGCCGCGCCATGCACCAGGACGACACGTTGAGGAACACCACCGCGCTGGCAACGCCTGCCGCCGCGCGCAGCAGCGGCCATGCGCCGGGCAGGGGCAGCGCCATGCCGCACGTCAGCAGCACGGTGGCCGCCAGCCCCCAGCGCGTGAGCCGGGCTCCCTGCCATGGGCGGAACGCGTCCGGCGCCAGCCACGGCAGCGCCATGCAGGCCAGGGCACCCACCAGATAGCCCACGTAGTTGACCGTGGCCAGCCAGCTTCCGCCCGCGAGGGTGAGCACGCCATCGCCCAGCATCATGGGCAGCAGCGGGGTGAAGGCGAAGCGGCCGATGCCCATGGCGGCGCCAAGCGCGGCCATGCCGGCCAGGGCGACCGCCAGTGGGTTGTCCACCAGGGTGGGGGGCTTGGCCAGGGTATCGGCCGGGACGGTTTCGGGTGCCATGCGGGCCTCGTCTTGTTTATTCTCTTTTTCAGATTATTATTCAAACAATCAATCTCTCAAAAAGAATTTCATGGACCTGTCCGCCCTGGAAATCTTTCGCGCCGTCGCGGCCGAAGGCAGCGTCACGCGTGCGGCCGAGCGGCTGGGCCGGGTGCAGTCGAACGTGACCACCCGGGTGCAGCAACTGGAGGAACAGCTGGGCGCCACACTGTTCGTGCGCGAAGGGCGGCGCATGGCCCTCACGCCGGCCGGGACCTCGCTGGTGGCCTATGCCGACCGCCTGCTGGCGCTGGCCGAAGAAGCCCGCCAGGCCCTGCACCCCGGCACGCCCGTGGGCCGGCTGCGCCTGGGCGCCATGGAGAGCACCGCCGCCGCGCGCCTGCCGGCCCCCCTCGCCCGCCTGCACGCCCGATGGCCCGGCCTGCAACTGGAACTGCGCACCGGCGCGTCGCGCGACCTGGTGGACCAGGTGCTGGCACACGCCAGCGACTGCGCCCTGGTCGCCTGGCCGCCGCCGGGTGTGGACCCGGAGGCACCGGTGGACCGCACGCCCGTCTTCACCGAATCGCTGCTCGTTGCCTTGCCGGCCGGCCACCCGCCGGTGGAGCGGCCCGGCGACCTGCAGGTGGACACGCTCGCCGCCTTCGGCCCCGGCTGTACCTACCGCCGCATGGGCGAGGACTGGATGCGCGCGCAGCGGCACGGCGCCGCGCCCCATGTGCTGGAGCTGGCCTCCTACCACGCCATCCTGGCCTGCGTGGCCGCGGGGCGTTGCGCCGGCGTGGTGCCGCAGTCCGTCATCGACCTGATGCGCGAGCCACCTGCGCTGCGCTGGGTGCCGCTGCCCGACCGGGAGACGGTGCTGGTGCGCCGGCGCGGCTGGCACACGCCGGCCCTGGATGCGCTGCTGGACGCGCTGCGCGGCACTCCTGCCGGCATGCCGCCAGGCGCCTGAACCCGGCCATACCCTGTTCCCATCCATCGGAGACCCGCCATGCCGACCACGGCCCTTTCACCCCGCCGCACCCCGCTGTTCGACCGCCTGGGCATCGCCCTGCCCATCGTGCAGGGCCCCATGACCGGCGCCGACACGCCCGCCCTGGCCGCCGCCGTGTCCGACGCCGGTGGACTGGGCACGCTGGGCTGCGGCATGCGCTCGCCCGCCGCCATGGCCGAGGCCGCCGCCGAAGTGCGCCGCCGCACGGCCCGCCCCTTCGGCATGAACCTCTTCGTGCAGGACACCCCCTCGCCCGACGCCGCCACGGTGCGCGAGGCGCTGGACCGGCTGGCGCCGCTGTACGCGGAATTCGGCCTGGAGCCCGCCGTGCCCGCGCAATGGTGCGAAGACTTCGCGGCGCAGTTCGAGGCCCTGGTAGAGGCCCGCCCGGCCGTCGCCAGCTTCACCTTCGGCATCCTCGACGCGCGCCAGGTGGAACGGCTGCAGGCGGCGGGCTGCGTCGTCATCGGCACCGCCACCACCGTGGCGGAAGCCCGTGCCTGGGCCGACGTGGGCGCCGATGCGGTCTGCGCCAGCGGACTGGAGGCCGGCGGCCACCGGGGCACCTTCCTGGCCGACTTCGAATCCAGCCAGGTCAGCACGCTGGCCCTGGTGCCGCAGTGCGTGGACGCGCTGCGCATTCCGGTCATCGCGGCCGGCGCCATCATGGACGGCCGCGGCATCGCCGCGGCGCAGGCCCTGGGCGCCGAAGGTGCGCAGATGGGCACGGCCTTCCTGTCCTGCCCCGAGTCGGCCATCGCCCCGGCCTACCGGGCGGCGCTGGCCCGGGCGGGCGAGACCAGCACCCGCCTCACCCGCGTGTTCTCGGGCCGGCCGGCGCGCGGCATCGTCAACGCCACCATGGAGCGGCTCGCCCCCTGGGAAGGCAGCGTGCCGGCCTACCCGGTGCAGAACGCGCTGATGGGCCCGGTGCGCAAGGCCGCCGCGGCCCGGGGCTGCGCCGACGCGGTGGCGCTGTGGGCCGGCCAGGGCGTGGCGGCGGTGCGGCCGATGCCGGCGGGCGAACTGGTGGCGCTGCTGGCCAGCGAATGGCGGGCCGCGGCGGGCGGGGTCAGCGCGGGCTCGCCGGCATGACGGCAGGACCGGTCTCCGCCATCAGGTGCCGTGCGGCGATGCTGTCCGGAAGGTAGAGCCCCCGCGCCAGATAGTCGTCCAGCCGCCTGCGGTCGGGCGCGCGCAGCTTGATGAGGGGCGGCAGCGCGCCCGCGGGCCGCGAGAACAGCAGCCGCAGCTTGAGTTGCGTGCGTTGCCAGCGCCCGAGCATGTGGTAGTAGAACGGCCCGTCTTCCGCGCGGGCCAGCGCCAGCCGGTAGCCGCCGCGCGCGCGCAGGATGAACTGCAGCGCCAGGTGCATGCTGAGGTAGTCCGGCGCATCGATGTACTGCCGCACTTCCTCGTACACGCCCAGGGATTGCAGGTGGGCGATGTATTCGTGCCCCGTGCGGTGGATCACCTGGGTGGTGAACTCCTGCTGCAGGTCGGCGATGAAGCGGCTGCCCGGGGGCGCCGCCATGAACCAGTTCTCCACCACCGGATAGGCGGCATCGCGGGTATGGCGCCCGAGATAGAAGCCCACGAAGTCGGCCGGGGTGCGCTCCTGCTGCGCCAGCACCCAGTCCAGCGGCGCCGTGAGGATGGTGCTGGCATCCACCCAGATGCCGCCATGCAGCCGCAGCAGTTCCAGGCGGATCCAGTCGGCGCGCTTCGCGGGCGACACGTCGTCGAGCACGGCCGGGATGTCCGGCAGCCACGCCCGGGCGGAGACATCGTCCAGCAGGCGGATCTCGTAGCCCGGGCTGTTGCGCCGCCAGTTGGCGAAGCAGCGCTGGATCAGCAGCGGCGGAGTGGCCCCTTTCCAGTAGGCCCAGATGACGCGCGGAATGGGGCGCCGCCCCGCCTCGTCCTCCCGGTCCGCCGGCATGCCCCGGGCAGGCGCGATCGCATGCAGCGCGAACGGCGGCGGGGGACAGTCCTCGAGACGGCGCGGCCACAGGCCGTAGAACCAGCGCAGGCCGCGCGCCAGCCAGAGTTCGCCATGCGTCTTGAGCGTGGGACGGGGAAGTGCAGGCAGGTTCATCGTTGGCGAAGCGCGTGGGCGCGCAGGAGTTTCAGGCGCCGCAGCCACCAGCCGCGCTGCAGATACGCGCGCGCCAGCGCACCGGCCGGCAGGGGCGATACGGCGGCGAAATCGGCACGGATGCGGTCGGCGGCGGCGTCCAGCGCCGCCGGGTCGGCGCCGGGCTGGCCGGCGGCGCGGGCCACCACGCGCATGGCGCCTGTCAGGTTGCGCGCGCTCTGGTGGGCCAGGGCGAAGCGCAGCGCCGCGTCCCCGGCTTCGGGCCGGCCTCGCAGCGCTTCGCTGAAAGCCCGCAGTGCGGCGGACTGGTCCAGGGCCTTGGGCAGCGTCATGGTGGCCAGGATGCTGCCCCCGCGCTGGCGGTAGGCCACCCAGGGCCGGGGGGCGTGCCAGTAGCTGCGTGCGCCCAGCAGCGCCAGCGGCATGGTGGCCATGTCCTCGAAGTACCGGCCGGCCGGAAAGCGCACGGCATCCGGCCAGAGGGCGCGGCGCGTGATCTTGGACCAGGCATGCAGCTGCCCCGTGGACAGCAGCCCGGCCAGCAGTTCCGGCCCGCCGGGGCGCAGCGTGGCGTGCGGGCCGTCGAAGCTGCCGCGGTGGCCTTCGCCGCGCAGGCGGTGCTTCAGGCGCGGGCGCTCGCGCCAGACGGCGAAGTCGCACAGCACGGCGTCGGGCGCATGCAGGCGCACCACTTCGCTCAAGCCCCCGATGGCGCCGGGCAGGAGCTTGTCATCGGAGTCGAGAAACCAGAGGTAGTCGCCCCGCGCCGCGGCGATCATCGTGTTGCGCGCGGCGCTCAGGCCCGCATTGCGCCCGTGGTGCATCAGCCGCAGGCGGCCGGGCCAGCGGGCATCCAGGGCGGCCATGGCCTCGGTCGAGCCATCGGTGGAGCAGTCGTCCAGCAGCAACACTTCGACACCCGCATCGGCCGGCGCCTGGGCCAGCACGGATTCGACGCATTCGGCCAGGTAGTCGCGCACGTTGAAGACAGGCACCAGCACGCTGAGCCAGGGCGCAGCGGCCGTGCGGGCTGCCATCGGGGATGCGGAGAGCGTCATGGTGCAGCGGGCGCCTCGCGCATCAGGCCCTCCAGGAGGGCTTCGTAGCGCGCCGTCATGGTGGGCAGGCCGTAATGCGCCACGGCGTCCGCGCGCGCGGCGGCAGCCATGCGGGCAGCGGCCTCGGCATCGGTCAGCAGCAGCGCCAGCGCATCGGCCAGCGATGCGGCATCGCCCGGCTCGGCCAGCAGGCCCGTGCGTCCCGGCGCGATCACTTCCTGCACGCCCACCACGCGGCTGCCCACCACCGCGCAGCCGGCGGCCATGCCCTCGATAAGCGACAGCGGCATGCCTTCGTAATGCGTGGAGAGCACGCAGATCCGCTGGCCCATCAGCAGCCCCGGCACGTCGGCGCAGTGGCCGATGAACTGCACCTGGGGCAGCAGGTTCAATTCGCGCGCCAGCCGCTCGGCGGCCTGCCGCGCGCCGGCCTTGCCGCCACCGGCCAGCCGCACGGGCGGAGTGAGGCCGCGATCGCGCAACAGCGCCACGGCGCGCAGCAGCGTGGCATGGTCCTTCTGGCGGGCGAAGCGGGCGGCCATCACGATGCCGGGCTCGCGCGCGGCAAAGGGGTGGGCGGCGGCCTGGGCGAAGGGCTCGA
The DNA here is from genome assembly GCF_040892545.1 of Paracidovorax avenae. NCBI lineage: Bacteria > Pseudomonadati > Pseudomonadota > Betaproteobacteria > Burkholderiales > Comamonadaceae > Paracidovorax > Paracidovorax avenae. The sequence continues at coordinate 367,336 of NZ_CP156079.1, read as the reverse complement.
GCCGTACGCCGTTGGGAATGGCATGGATGCGCTCCGCCGGGAAGCCGCGCTCCAGCAGTGTGCTGCGCACGCCTTCGGACACCCCGACGATGGCGGCCGTGCGCCGCGCCAGCCAGCGCGCCTGCGCCAGGCGCCAGGCGGTGTAGCGCTCGCGGGAGTTGTGCTCCACGTGCACCAGCCGGGGCACGCCCGCGAGCAGGCCGGCATAGCGGCCCCAGAGGTGCTCGCTGAAACCGTGCGCGACCAGGATGTCGGGCTGCCAGCGCCGGCAGAGCGCCGCCAGCTGCCACACGGTGACCGCATGCGCCCAGCCGGGTACCAGTTCCAACGCCATGCCTTCGGCCCGCAGCGCCGCAACGCGTTCGGGGGTGGTGGTGCGGCGCTTGGAGCGCAGCGCCAGCAGGGCTTCGAAACGGCCGGAGCCCGCGTGCGCGCGCACCAGATCGACGGCCACCTGCGTGGCACCGGAGAAGCCGCCGGTCACGAAATGCAGCACGCGCGGCCGCCGCGCGGACGGCATGCCCGCGGCCGGAGCGGCGTGGAGCGTGCGCGCGCTCATGGCACGGGGCTCATGCCCTGGCGCCCGCCACCGGCGCGCGCATGCCCAGCAAGACGGCCCAGGTCACCATGTTCATGAAGATGTAGAACATGATGCCGCTGTTGTGCGCGAAAAATACCTGTGTGAGCCCGAAGCCCGCATAGAGCAACGGGATGCACACCCCCGACAGCCGCAGCGCCAGCACCTGGGCACGCACCGGCTCGGGCTCGGAGGCCACCACCGCCATGCGGCGGCGGCTGGGCCAGAAGAGCGCGAGCGGCACGCCGTAGAAGCACAGCAGGAGGACCACGCCCCCGACGCCGGTCTTGACGAAGACGTCCAGCAGTTCATTGTGGACGTAGATGTATTCCAGGATGGAAGGCTCGTATTGCTTCGCCGCCACCCGCGTGGCCTTTTCCTGCATGTAGCCCGCCATGCCCCAGCCGGTCCAGGGCCGCTCCATGCCCACGTTCCAGGCGAAGCGCCAATGCTCCAGCCGCTGGCCGACGGAGTTGTCGGCCTCGCCGTGGGTGTCGTACTGCGTCACCTCTTCCTGCATCCGCTCCCAGCGCTTTTCCATCACGTCCCAGTTCATGGCCGTGAGCACGGCCAGCGCGGTGACCAGCACGGCGGTGATCGCGGTGATCCGTCCCGGATGCAGACGATGCAGCAGCCACAGGCCGATGGGCAGCGCCAGCAGCAGCGCCAGCCAGCCTCCGCGCGACTGCGACAGCACCGAGGCATTGAGGGCCCCGAGCGCGGCCACGACCGCCAGCCATGCCACGGCGCGCGGAAGCTGGCGCCACAGCACGATCAGCTGCAGGGCCAGCATCGAACCCAGCAGCAACGCCAGGTTGCCCCACTGGATGGCGTTCGTGCGGCCTGTCGGGAACCCGGAAGCCCGCAGCGCGCCCTGCACATGCACCTGCCACAGCGCCACCAGCCCCGCGCCGATACAGCCCACCAGCAGCCCCCAGAACAGCGGGCGCGGCCTGGGCGGCTGCGAGGCGATGAACAGCCCGCAGACGGCGCCCAGCATGAACTTGACGGGACGGTCCCACTGGCCCATGGTTTCGCGCGGATCGGACATCACGCACCACAGCAGCCCCATCGCGAAGGTCACCGCGACGAGGGCCAGGGTCCCCCGGTCGGGGCGCATGCGCACCCAGCGGGGCAGCGTGGCCAGGGCCCCGAGCAGGAGCAGCACGGCCCCGTATGAATAACCGGAAGGCAGCGTGAGCGCCAGGGCCGGCACCAGGAAGGCGGCCAGCGTCGTGAGGCGGCGCGGCCAGGGGCCGGGCCCCAGCAGGGAGGAAAAGGCAGCGAGAGTCATCGGAAGGGCAAGGCGTGCTTCGCGGGCACGGGTACGGAAAAGGCGGCATGCATTGCGCAATGGAGCAATGGCGCGGCCGCGGGATATTTATTCGGATGGTCTCTCCGCGGCGGATCGTAACGCAGCGCCGCGGTGCCAGAATGCCGGGCGTCGCGCATCCGCGCAGTCCGGCCGACACGGTATTCCATGACGCTTCGCATTTCTGCCCGCGCCCTGCGCGCGGCCTATCGCCTCGTGACCTGCCTGCGCCCCCGCGGCAGCGCGCGCTATCCCGGCCAGCCGCAGGCCGTGCTGTTCGACGGCCAGCCCGGTGCTGCACCCGCCGCGGCCGGCCAGCCGATCCCGCCACGCCTTTGGACCTATTGGGATACCGAAACCGCCGATCCGCTGGTGGACCAGTGCATCGCCAACTGGCGCATCCACTGCCCGGACTTCGAGGTGCAGGTGGTCAACCGCCGCAACATCGGCGATTTCGTGGCGGCCGGCGACCTGCCACCGGGCTTCGCGCAACTGCATCCGACCAAGCAGTCGGACTGGGTGCGCCTCTACCTGGTGCGCCACCACGGCGGCTACTGGCTCGACGCCACCATCCTGCTCACGCAGCCGCTGCGCTGGATGGACGCGCTGCGGCAGTCGCGCGGCGCGGAATTCGTGGGCTTCTACCTGGGCGGCTATACGCACGACGAACGCTTTCCGGTGATCGAGAGCTGGGCTTTCGGCGCCCCCGCGCATGCGCCCTTCGTGACCGCCTGGCAGCAGGAATTCCACCACGCGCTGGTCACCGCCGGCACCGACGCCTACCTGGCGCAGCTGCGAGGGCAGGACGATGCGGCTGCCCTGCTGCAGGGCATCGCGGACCCGGCCTATCTGCTGATCCACGTGGCCGCCCAGCAGGTGCTGCGGCGTGGCAACGCCTTCCGGCTGGCGCTCTTCAAGGCGGAGGACACGGCATTCTTCTACCAGCAGGCATTGCGCTGGAAGTGGTATTTGCTGTATCCGCGGCTGTGCCTGGTGCAGGCCGAGCCGGCGCCGGCGCCGCTCATCAAGCTGCGCGGCGGCGAGCGCCGGCATTTCTCGGAGCTGTTCGCCCAGCACGGCGGGCCGGCAGCCGGCAGCATCTGGCAACAGGCCTGCGGCAGCGCCGCGCCGGTGCACGCCGGGAACGGCTCGGCAGCGTAGGGGCACGCCGGGAACGGCTCGGCAGCGTAGGGGCACGCACATCGGGGCGCGCCAGGGCGGCCGCGGCTCAGTGGCCCGCGCGAACCGTTTCGCCCGCCTTCAGGCGGTACACCGTGCCGCAGTAGGGGCACTTGGCCTCGCCCGTGTGGGCCACGTCCAGGTACACCTTCGGGTGGGTGTTCCAGACCTTCATGTCGGCCTTGGGGCTCGGGCAGAAGACGCCGCCCTGCGGGTTCAGGTCCTTGGCGAGCAGTTCGATGATGGCTTGCGTCATGGTGGGGGTCGCGCTGTGCGGACAGGAAAAACAAAAAGGGGTCAGACCAGCGTGAGCCAGTGGGCGTACTTCGGATTGCGGCCGTTCACGATGTCGAAGAACGCGCCCTGGATCTTCTCGGTCACCGGGCCGCGGCTGCCCGCGCCGATGGCGATGCGGTCGAGTTCGCGGATGGGCGTGACCTCGGCGGCCGTGCCGGTGAAGAACGCCTCGTCGGCAATGTACACCTCGTCGCGCGTGATGCGCTTTTGCACGAGCTCCAGCCCCAGGTCCTTGCAGATGTGCAGGATGGTGTTGCGCGTGATGCCGTTGAGCGCACCGGCGGACAGGTCGGGCGTATAGACCACGCCGTTCTTGATCACGAAGATGTTCTCGCCTGCGCCCTCGGACACGAAGCCGGCGGAATCGAGCAGCAGGGCCTCGTCGTAGCCGTCTTCCGTGGCTTCCATGTTGGCCAGGATCGAGTTGGTGTAGTTGCTCACCGCCTTGGCCTGCGTCATGGTGATGTTGACGTGGTGGCGCGTGTAGCTGCTGGTCTTCACGCGGATGCCACGCTGCATGCCTTCCTCGCCGAGGTACGCCCCCCAGGCCCAGGCCGCGACCATCAGGTGGATCTGGTTGCCCTTGGGCGACACGCCCAGCTTCTGCGAGCCGATCCAGGTGAGCGGGCGCAGGTAGCAGGAGGCGAGCCGGTTCTCGCGCACCACGGCGCGCTGGGCCTCGTTCACCTCGTCCTGCGTGAAGGGGATCTGCATGCGCAGGATCTTGGCGCTGTTAAAGAGCCGCTCGGTGTGCTCCTGCAGGCGGAAGATCGCCGTGCCCTGGGGGGTCTGGTAGGCCCGCACGCCCTCGAACGCGCCGCAGCCGTAGTGCAGCGTATGGGTGAGCACGTGGATCTTGGCGTCGCGCCAATCCACCATCTGGCCGTCCATCCAGATCTTGCCGTCACGGTCGGACATCGAGGGAACTACGGGGCTCATGGGATTCCTTTTTTCCGGGGGCATGCTGCCGCAAAGCCTGCGATTTTACGGCGCGGACGGCCCCGTGGCGGGCGGCAGCGCGTCGGAAGCGCCGCTCGCCGTGCCGCCGGCCCCGGCATCCGCCTCCGCCACCGGCCGCACCAGTTCCCAGGCGGCGAGGCGGCCACCGCGGAACTCGCAGGTCACGTATGACTGCGTGCCGTCCGTCCAGCGGTAGCGCTCGGGCTCCTCGCCCTCGGGCGACAGCAGTTCGCCCAGCGAGCGCGTCATCGCCACCACGTGCATCAGGTTCACGCCCTCGCGCAGGCGGGCGTTCAGCATGACGGCGCTGCCCACGTAGCCGATGGGCCGGTCGGCCGCCTTGCGCATGATGTTCATGAGCCGCGTGAAATGCAGCAGCGCCCACATGAGCAGCCCCCCGCCGACGGCGAAAACACCCTGCCAGCCGTACGAGCGGTAGGCCGCGATGACGAGCAGGGCGATGAGGACGGGAATGAAGAAGCGGCGCAGCAGGTTCATGCGCCGATTGTCGTCGGCCGGAGCAAGCCCCTCGCTGTGGATGGTGCTTACGCGGAAGGCGCCGAAGGCGACTCAGGGGGGGAATTCACCCCATGCCGCGGACCACCTCCATCGCCTCCTCCACCCGTTCCACTGCGTGGATCGTCAGGCCCTCGATCGGCTTCTTGGGCGCGTTGGCCTTGGGCACCACGGCCAGGGTGAAGCCGAGCTTGGCGGCCTCCTTCAGGCGCTCCTGGCCGCGCGGCGCGGGCCGCACCTCGCCCGCCAGCCCCACTTCGCCGAAGGCGAGAAACCCCTTGGGCAGGGGCTTGCCGCGCAGGCTGCTGGTGATGGCCAGCATCACGGCCAGGTCGGCCGCCGGCTCGCTGATGCGCACGCCGCCCACGGCATTGACGAACACGTCCTGGTCCATGCAGGCCACGCCCGCATGGCGGTGCAGCACGGCCAGCAGCATGGCGAGGCGGTCGCGGTCCAGGCCCACCGACAGGCGGCGCGGGCTCGGGCCGCCCTCGTCCACCAGCGCCTGGATCTCCACCAGCATGGGCCGCGTACCCTCCAGCGTGACCAGCACGCAGCTGCCGGGCACCGGCTCGCTGTGCTGGCTCAGGAAGATGGCGCTGGGGTTGGTCACGCCCTTCAGCCCCTTCTCGGTCATCGCGAACACGCCGATCTCGTTCACCGCGCCGAAGCGGTTCTTGATGGCGCGCACCAGCCGGAACTGGCTGTGGGTGTCGCCTTCGAAGTACAGCACCGTGTCCACCATGTGCTCGAGCACGCGCGGACCGGCCAGCGCGCCTTCCTTGGTCACGTGGCCCACGAGGATGATGGACACGCCGGTGGTCTTGGCTGCCCGAGTGAGGTGCGCCGCGCATTCGCGCACCTGGGCCACCGAGCCCGGCGCGCTGGTGAGCTGGTCGGAATACACGGTCTGGATGGAATCGATCACGGCGACGGCAGGCTGTGTCGCCTCGACGGTGGCGAGGATCTTCTCCAGCTGGATTTCCGCCAGCACATTGACCTGGCTGTGGTCCAGTCCCAGCCGGCGCGAGCGCAGCGCCACCTGCGCGCCGCTTTCCTCGCCTGTCACGTAGAGCGTGGGCAGGCCCAGGCGCTGCAGCGCATCGAGCGCCTGCAGCAGCAGGGTGGACTTGCCGATGCCCGGGTCGCCGCCGATGAGCACCACGCCGCCCTCGACCACCCCGCCGCCCAGCACCCGGTCGAGCTCCTCGATGCCGCTGGCGGTGCGCGCCACGTCGGCGGCCTCGATGGCCGACAGCGGCGTCACCGGCTGCGACTGCGCCAGGCCCGCATGCTGCGGCGTGCTGTAGCGGTTCTTGCCCGGCCCGGCCTCGGCGACGGACTCCACCAGCGTGTTCCAGGCCCCGCAGGCGGGGCACTTGCCGAGCCAGCGCGGGCTGGTGCCCCCGCATTCGGTACAGGTGAAAACGGTCTTGTCTTTGGCCATGGCAGAGGGTGCCCGCGGGATGCGGGCCAGGAAAGAATGGAGCAGGGGGGCGGCGAGAAACACCACGCGGAGACACACGGGCCATCCGCATGGTGGCGTGGACAGCAGCCGCAACGCATGCAGATGGGGCCGGCGATGCCGATTTTCACGGGTCGGGCAACGGCGCACCTCGCAGGAAAGCGGGGGCAACCGTAAGCAAATGCGTCGTCAACCCTATCCTACTCCGCACGGACGGCGGCCTCCCTAGGATGGGCCTCCCGGCGGCATGGCGCCGCCTTGTTTCCTAGAACGGAGAACGAACCTATGACCCAGAACACCGCACTTTCCGCATCGCGCCGCTGGCTGGTGGCCGCACCGATCGCGCTGGCTTCGGTGCTGGCCTTGTCCGCCTGCGACCGGAACAAGGAAAGCAATGTGAACACCACGCCGTCCAGCACGCCGGCTCCGGCCACCACGCCGGCCCCGGCGACCATGCCACCGGCTTCCGATGCGGGCACGTCGGGCACCGGAAGCAGCTCCGGCGGTGCGGTCTTCGGGGGAACGGCCCCTGGCGCGGCGTCCTCCGCCCCCTCCGGCGGCGCCGTCTTCGGCGGCACGGCGACCACGCCCCCCGCCTCCGCGGCATCCGACGCCGCCAGCGCCGCACGCTGACGCATCCCCACCCGCTGCGGGACGCGCGCATCCCGCCCGCAGCACAATAGCCCTCCCGGGCCCGGCGCATGGCTTTTTCGTGTGCCGGGCCATTCCGCGCCCACGGCGGCGCGATCCCGAGGAGGCAGGAGACGATGCAGGTTGCGATCTATGGTGCCGGCGCCATCGGCGGCTGGCTGGGCATGGCGCTTTCGCGCGGCGGTGCCGATGTGTCTTTCGTGGCGCGGGGTCCCACACTGGACGCCTTGCGCACCCGGGGCCTGCGCTGCATCCGGCCGGACGGCACCTGCGAGGCCGCGCCCGTCGCGGCCCACGGCGATCCGGCCGCGCTCGGTGCACAGGATGTGGTCGTCCTGGCCGTGAAAGCCACCGCCCTGCCCGACGTGGCCGCGCGCATCGCCCCGCTGCTGGGCCCCGAGACCACCGTGCTCACGGCCATGAACGGCGTGCCATGGTGGTTCCTGGAGGGATGCTCCGGCCCGGCGCATGGGCGGGAGCTGGCCTCCGTGGACCCGGGCGGCACGCTGGCACGCGCCGTTCCCACCCAGCGGGTGGTCGGCGGCGTGGTGCATGCCAGCTGCTCGGTCGACGGGCCCGGGATCGTGCGGCAGCATTTCGGCAACCGGCTCATCCTGGGCGAGGCCGCCGGCGGCATCACCCCGCGCCTGGAGGCGCTCTCGGCGCTCATCGCCCGCGGCGGCATCGAGGTGGAACAGTCCCCGCGCATCCAGCAGGACATCTGGTTCAAGCTGTGGGGCAACATGACGATCAACCCCATCAGCGCCCTGACCGGCGCCACCACCGACCGCATCCTGGACGACGAGCTCGTGCGCGGCTTCGTCTCCGCCGTGATGCTGGAGGCCAAGGCCATCGGCGAGCGCCTGGGCCTGCGCATCGACCAGCAACCCGAGGACCGGCACGCGGTGACGCGCAAGCTCGGCGCCTTCAAGACATCCATGCTGCAGGACGTGGAGGCCGGCAAGCCGCTGGAGATCGATGCCCTGGTGGGTGCGGTGCACGAACTCGGCCGCGCCACCGGCGTGCCCACGCCCCACACCGATGCGCTGCTGGGCCTGGTGCGCCTGTTCGCATCCAACCGCCTTTCCCTTCGCAACGAAACCCGACCATGACCCCTGCCCTCACCCTCTACTACGCTCCCGGCACCTGCGCGCAGGCGGTGCGCATCGCCCTGCACGAAGCCGGCGCTGAGCACCGCCTGGTGCGCGTCGATTTTTCGGCCGGCGGGCAGCGCAGCCCGGAATACCTCGCCATCAACCCCAAGGGCCGCGTGCCCGCGCTGGTCACCGAAGAAGGCACGCTGACCGAGACACCCGCCCTGCTCGCCTACGTGGCGCAGCGGTTCCCGCAGGCACGCCTCGCGCCCACCGATGCCTACCGCTTCGCGCGCATGCAGGAGTTCCACAGCTACCTGGCCTCCACCGTGCATGTCGCCCATGCGCACCGTCCCCGCGCGGTCCGCTGGGCGGACGAGCCCGAGGCCATCGCCGCGATGCAGCGCAAGGTGCCGCAGAACATGACCGAGTGCTTCGAGATGATCGAGCAGCACAGCCTCGGCGACGGCCCCTGGGTGATGGGCGACCAGTACACGGTGGCTGATGGCTACCTGTTCACCGTGGCCGGCTGGCTGGCCAGCGACGGGGTGGACATCGCGCGCTTTCCCAAGGTCCACGCCCACTCTCAGCGCGTGGCGGCGCGTCCGGCGGTGCAGCAGGCGCTTATATAGCAGGTCTAACCCCAACAATTTACTAAAGCAGCGAGCGCAGTTGAACGACTAGGAATAATCTTCGGATGGATTTCGGGCCGCTGCCCCGATGCTGGGCGGCGGAGCGAAGCTTAGATTGGTGGATCGTCTTCGCCGGCTCGGTAGGACGATGAAAAACTGCCCGACATTCTCGCTCTTTGTCATGCTCATCTTGCTTACCGCCGTTTTGGCACTTACTGCCGCGGGAAACTTACCCGTGCTCTAGGCTGAACGAAGCGAGGAATCCCTCCAGTCGAAACCGAGCTGCTCTACGAATTCTTTCTCCCCCGACAATATCCGCATACGCCGATGCTGGATGAGTTGATCCACATCGCCTTTATCCTTTGGCCGAATGGAAAATTCAGCAAGAATTTTGGATTCCTCCGCCCCTTTTTCCCCAGCCGCCTTTTTCTTCAACGCATCACGCAAAGAGCGCAATCTATCGTAATCATTTTCAATCACCAAGTTATACCAAATTGACCTTCCCCCCTTAGGTATTAGAGTTTGCACAGCCTTTGAACCTTCAACCAAAGCGCGATGAGTTCTGCCATTCAAATTTCCATCATCTTGCTCACGCGCTATTGCGAGTAGGCACGCGCGCGCTCGAGCTGCGCGGAAGTCAAACCTGCCCGGCTCCTCAACTCTTCTACCAATATCCAACTGCATTGCAGTTTCATCCTTACCCAAAAGCATTTCCGACAATGCACGACCAGCACGATCAACAATAGCAGAGTTCACCCCAGCAAATACCCCCCCATAGGTTGTTAACCAAAACCACCTAGCAAACTGAGTAATTTCCTTTGCTTTTAACTCTTGGTTCGAACGATCGCCCAATTCGATAGCCAAAACAATTAGCTGCCACGAATAGGGCAAAGCCTCGGCACCGTGCACCCCCACAGCCTTACGCAACAAAGACGCAGCATTAGCAATGCTAGTTCCAGCCTTCTCAATCAATTTAACGTCAGCGCGCAATGACTGGCTAAGCCGAGCAATTTCAAGCTTTGCAGGGTGCTGCGAAGCATCACCTGCGCGACGAACCAGTCCAGCACAGACCCGGAGAATAGCTGCATCATCGAAATCACCCCATCCTACTGGCTCCAACAGTTCGGATCTTACCTTCTCAAATTGCTCCTGAGGGTCAAAGCCATTGGTATAAGCAAGCGCTGCCACCATGTGGAAATCGCTCATTGGCGTTCCACTTGAATTAACTCTTTTAAAGGTTTCCGTTGCCTCGTCAAGAGACTCCGCAGCCAATGTTGCCACGGGAATACTGAACTCCCTCAGTCGATCTCTCAGACTGTCCACTCGCCTGATTTCATCCCTATTGAGCTTTTTCTGCTTTCTTACCCAGTCATTAAGCTTAACCCGATCAAGCGCTATACCCAAGGGAACTTGCTTGGGCATCGGCCGGCCACCATTCCGAAGGAGCTTAAACCTGAGCTCTCCGGCAATTTCGTCATCATCCGAGACATCAAAAATCCACTCTTCTTGATAAGAAAGATTATCAATGTCAGCCCTCCGGTAGCCCTCCAGGGCAGGCCCCAGAATAGCAATAAGTGTAGATAATCGCTGATGTCCATCTAACACCAAACGCATTTTTCTAGCATTTGATGCAGCCTTTGGAATATCCGCCCCCCAACTACGGGCAGAGTATGAATGTTTTCACTTGTGGACCACAAAAGCACCGTTCCGATCGGAAAACCCCGGTAGATGCTATCTAACAGATCACCTCTCTGCTGAGGCCTCCAAGTCGATTCTGAGCCTGGACGCTGAAATCTTGGAACTCTTACTTCACCAGACAACACCTCCTCCAAAAGCCTATAAAGAGGATATATTATTGGTTGATTTTCATAAAATGGCATTTTTACCCCTGCATTCAAAGAAAAGAAGCAATCTTCTCAGCCAAATCAATCATTTCAGCTTGGCTGCCGTCTCTAAAAAACCACTCATCATCCCACGGTACTTGGTCATCTTCAATAAATAAGTTTTTAAACCATGATTTATCGCCAATTTTCGGCAAGGCAACATGACACCTTACATCACAGTCCAGAAAATGCTCGTCCAATTTTCGCAGCATTTCCTCTTGCTCGCCCTTAGAGCCTTTCTTCTTTGCGATAAATTTTAAGGCTTCTATTGGCAAATAAGACTCCTGATCTCGACGACTTAGGATATGAAGTCTAGCCTCCATGCCGGCTATCCTGCAGACTCTCTCAAGCTGGCGTGCCGCTTCAGAAGGGCGCCGATTAGCATCAGAATCTCTGTCACTCAGGATGACGTGCGATGCACACCAAACAAGCGCTCCTAGACCTAAGGGATTAGCATAGCCTGGTCTAGAACAGTATTGCACGATTCTTTTCATCTCGCCTAAACCACCGGCATTTTCAAACCTTATCACCCCACAAGCCTCCCACTCCCTTATCTTATTGCGCCACGTCGGAGGCATAGTTTTTCTGATGAACTCCGAATCTGACAAAGCATTTTCCACCAGAATAAACAAGGGGAGTCCTGAAAGCCTCACTGCAGAAAAAAAATCCAGCTCAACCAACCCATTGGCTATTAGCCTATTTGGGCCGTCATGATTTTTAACAAAAATCATCTTTGTATTTCTTGTGGTTGCAGTAGGCGAAATCATAGCAACCCGTTCTGCGATCCATTGAATTTCGCGCAGTACTTTCTCACCAAATCGAGATACCCATTTCTCCCAAACAATAGACTTGGGTTCCAAATCATATGCATCACCACTACTGAAAAGTACAGTGTGTCCCCTTAGCGCAGAATTTCTAAAAAGAGCAAGAACATCTAAGGTTCGAATCTTTTTTGACGCCAACACTTCCTCAGCAATTACAAATATCATCCCCCCCTCCAATGACCTCCAACGGAGTTCAAAAATTTCACGCGAAATCTTTTGCTCTTCTTCAAATGTTTCTGGATTCCAACCTAAAAGGGCAGCACTTGAATCCAGACGAATTTTCTTTATGGACGCCGCATGCCCTTTTCTCTCCACCCAGTAAATTGCCAAATCTTCCGAAGAAATTTCTCCTTTAAGCACAGCCATCTGGGCACGTCGCAGCAAATATATAGAGTGCGTCTCCATCACACAAGGAACGCCAGAAGCAACAGTTTTTAGCAGTCTCTCAAAGATTGATATCTGCAAATTTGGGTGGAGACGAGCTTCCGGCTCCTCTACTGCAAGCATCGATGGTCCACTATCCTTGTCCAATTCGGCCCAGCATGCATATAACAGAATCGGCAGCAAAAACTGCGCCCCCTCACCAGCCAGATGATTCGGCAAGGCCTCATTACCACTACGCCTTAGCTCCAAGCGGAGCGCACCGGAAGCATCTTGGCCAATACTAACGGACTCCCCGAGAGTTTCCGGGAGTGATAGCCATTCAGAAGCTAGATCCAATACATCTTTTCTGCCATTCAATATTAATGGCAAATCTGATCCATCGGGCTGTCCACAACGGGTTTTTCTTGAATTTTCTACATGACCACTACCAGAGGCCGAAATCCATTGCACCCTTTTTAATGAATCAAGACCTTCTCGTACCGAATCGATTTTTCGCAATGCAGTAGTATTTGGACCTTTCGGCAGCATGGAGGGAAACAATATTTCACCACTCCATTCTTTATCACCACCAACCTTGCCAGCGTACTGAGCAGAAAACACTTCCGCGCGTGCAGGTTCACTAGCAAGATAAACATCCAAATAGTCGACCCTACCATTGCCAGAACCTATCCTGACCCTATTGGGGACAACACCACGTTCGTCGACCAATTGAATCTCTACATATGAATTATTTGCCTCCATTCTTATGGAAGGACTACCAGAGGGCTGAGGCCCCAGCCAGCCGAGCTCTTTAAAAGAAGCCCCCATCAGGGACGGCGATGATAAGTCAAATACAGGGAGATTGCCGAATACTGAGTCCCCCAAAGCTGGTAAAAGCCTGAGAAGGGTGCTTTTCCCTGCTTGGTTCCGACCGTAAATCAGAGTTAAAGGACGAATTTCCAGATCCACTCGATCCCTAAAAACACGATAGCCTTCAACTTGCAATGTAAACATTTGCTTTTCCATCAATCAATATTGAATACTACAATTAATTCGACAAAGAAGCGAATTAGTACGAAATTTATCTCAGCGCGGCTTCGTCGCTCCACGCGAAGCGCACGCGCGGCTCGATCTGCGCGATCTCAGCACGCAGCAGCGACGCCAGGCGGGCGGCCTCGCGCTGCGTGAGGCGCGCGACGGTGGTGGACAGGCTCACGGCCGCGAAGGCGCAGCCGCCCGGGTCACGCACGGCATGGCCCACGGCGGCGGTGTTGGTGTTGAGGCAGCCGCCGCTGCGGGCATAGCCCAGGGCGCGCGTCTGCGCGATGAGCGTGCGCAGCGACGCGACGTCGAGCCCGCCGTAGCGCCCGAGCACTCCCGCATGGGCGGCGAGCGACGCCTCCACCCGGGCATCGTCCTGCGCGGCCAGCAGGGCCAGGCCCGCGGCGCCCACGCCCAGCGGCCGCCGGCCGCCCACGGTGACGGACAGGGGCGGATCGAGCCGCTGCGCATGGGTGTGGTCATGGCAGACCGCTTCGAGGCCGCTGCGCACGAACAGGTAGGCGGCGTAGCCCGTGGCTTCCGCCAGGCGGCGCAGGTGGGCCGCGAAGAGCGGCGCCACGTCGTGCCGCGCGCGGGCGGCCAGGCCCACCTCGAAGGCCAGCCGGCCCAGGACGTAGCCCCGCCCATCGGGCAGCAGCGTCACGAGGCGCGCCTGCGCGAGATCGCGCAGCAGGCGGTGCACAGTCGGATGGGGGATGCCCGACTGGCGGGCGATGTCCGACAGCGAGAGGCCTCCCGCGTCGTAGCGCGAGAGCTGGTCGAGGATGCGCAGGACGCGGTCGAGCACCACGGTGGTCATGGCGCCAGCATACCCGCCGGGGAATGGAATCCCGCCGCTTCTTGTCCACACCGTGGACAAACTGCTGGCCTGGCCGGACAGGCTGGCCACAATCGCGGCAACGAACAACCAGGAGACAACATGCGTTCCATTCTTTCCGGTTCCCCCTCCATGCCGCGCCGCGCGGCGTTGGGCGCCGCCGCGGCCCTGCTGCTGGGCGCCGCCGCCGGTCCCCTGGCCGCGCAGGAAGCCTTCCCCTCCCGCCCCATCCGCTTCATCGTGCCCTACGCGGCCGGCGGCACCACCGACCTCGTGGCGCGCACGGTGGGCGCGCGCATGGCGCAGACGCTGGGCCAGCCCGTCGTCATCGACAACCGCGGCGGCGCAGGCGGCAACATCGGCATGGACGCGGTGGCCAAGGCCGCGCCGGACGGCTACACCGTGGGCATGGGCGCGATCTCGACCAACGCGCTGAACCCGCACATCTACAAGAAGATGCCCTTCGACCCGCGCAAGGACTTCACGCCCGTGGGCCTGCTGGGCCAATCGACCATCGTGCTGGAGGCCGGCCCCGCGCTGCCCGTGAAGAACGTGGCCGAGCTGATCGACTACGCACGCAAGCACCCCGGCCTGCCGTTCTCCACCGCGGGCGCGGGCACCTCCATGCACCTGGCCGGCGTGCTGTTCGGGCAGCTGAGCAAGACCGAATGGACGCACGTGCCCTACAAGGGCAGCGCCCCGCTCATCACCGACCTGATCGCGGGCCAGGTGCCCGTGGCCTTCGACAACCTGCCCGCGTCGCTGCCGCACATCCAGGCCGGCAAGCTGCGGGCGCTGGCCGTGGCCGGTTCGCAGCGCTCGCCCGCGCTGCCCGACGTGCCCACGCTCGCCGAGGCGGGCCTGGCCGGCTATGCGGTGGAGCCGTGGTTCGGGGTCTATGGCCCCGCGGGCATGCCGGCGGCGGTGGTGCAGCGCCTGGACAAGGCCCTGCAGGAAGCGCTGGCCGACCCTGCGGTGAAGGATCGCCTGCAGGCCGCCGGCTTCACGCCGCGCGGCTCCTCCGCGGCCGAACTGGGAGCGCTGACGCTGCGCGAGTACGACCGCCTGGGGAAGGTGGCCCGTGCCGCCGGGATGACCGTGGACTGAGATACAAGGCCCTGCCATGCCACAGCACACCGACGCCACCCACGACCCATCCCTGCGCAGCTGGGTCGAATCCGCCAACGCCGCGGGCTGCGACTTCCCCATCCAGAACCTGCCCTTCGGACGCTTCCGCGCGCGGGACGGCGGCGCCCGCATCGGCGTGGCCATCGGCGACCGCATCCTGGACCTGCAGGCCGCGGGCCTCGTGGCCGGCGACGACATGAACGCGCTGATGGCGGCGGGCCCGCAGGCGCGCCGGGCCCTGCGCGCGCGCCTCTCGCAGGGCCTCGCCGCCGGCAGCGCGCAGCAGGCCGCATGGCAGGACGCGCTGCTGCCGCAGGCAGGCACCAAGATGCTCGTGCCCTGCCGCATCGGCGACTACACCGACTTCTACACCAGCGTGCACCACGCCACCAACGTGGGCCGGCAGTTCCGCCCCGACAACCCGCTGCTGCCCAACTACCAGTGGGTGCCGATCGGCTACCACGGCCGCGCGTCCTCCATCGGCGTGAGCGGCGCGGCGGTGCGGCGTCCCCGCGGCCAGCTCAAGGCGCCCGACGCCGTCGCGCCCGTGCTCTCCCCTAGCCGCCGGCTGGATTACGAACTGGAACTGGGCTGGTTCGTCGGCGCAGGCAACGCGCAGGGCGAGCCCATCGGCATCGGCGAGGCGGAGGACCACCTGTTCGGCGTCGCGCTCTTCAACGACTGGAGCGCGCGCGACATCCAGGGCTGGGAGTACCAGCCGCTGGGCCCGTTCCTCTCGAAGAACTTCGCCAGCACCCTCTCGCCCTGGGTGGTCACGCTGGAAGCGCTGGCGCCGTTCCGCGCGCCCTTCACGCGGCCCGAGGCAGACCCGCAGCCGCTGCCCTACCTGGACGCGCCCGCCCACCGCGCCGCGGGCGCCTTCGCGATCACGCTCGAAGTGCTGCTGCAGACGGAGCGCATGCGCGCGCAGGGACTGCCGCCGGCCGTGCTCTCGCGCACCGACACCACGCGCGCCGCCTACTGGACGCCCGCGCAGCTCGTGGCGCACCACACGGTGAACGGCTGCAACCTCCAGAGCGGCGACCTGCTCGGCTCGGGTACGCTGTCGGGCCCCGGCCCGGGTGAGGCCGGCTCATTGCTGGAGTTGGCCGTGGCCGGCCGCCAGCCCGTGCGCCTGCCGTCCGGCGAGGAACGCAGCTTCCTGGAAGACGGCGACACGGTCACGCTGCGCGGCTGGTGCGAACGCGAGGGCGCGGCGCGCATCGGTCTGGGCGAGGCGAGCGGGACGATCACGGGCGGCTGAAGCCGCCCCTCGTGCGCGCCGGGTGCGGGTCATTTCTCGACCTTCAGCACACGCCAGTCGATGCGGTTGTCGGCGCGGTGCGGCAGCGCCACCTTCTGGGTGGCGGCCCAGGGAATGATCTGGTTGTAGAGCGGGATGTGCGAGATCAGCTCGTGGTCCTTCAACAGGGCCTGCTCGATGAGGCCGTTGCGCGTGGACAGGTCCGTCTCCTTCTTGATGCGCTCGATCAGCGCGTCCTGCTGCGGGTCGGAGAAGCGGCCCAGGTTGAAGTTGCCGTCGCCGCCCGCGCCGGGAGAGCGGACCAGCGACTGCAGCGAGTAGAACGCGTCGAAGGTCGGCACGCCCCAGCCCAGCAGGTAGATGCTGGCCTCGTTGCGCTGGATCATCGGGAAATACGTGGCGAACGGCTGGGTGCGCAGCTTGGCGCGCACACCCACCTTGGCCCACTGCGCCGTGATCGCCTGGCAGAGCTGCTCATCGTTCGTGTACCGGCCCGCGCTGCACGCGAAATCGACCTCGAAGCCCTGCGGATAGCCCGCGTCGGCCAGCAGTTTCTGCGCGGCAGCGGGGTCGTAGGGCCAGCGCGCGTCGGCCTTCTGCGTCCAGCCGTTCACCTGCCGCGCGATGAGCGCGCCCGTGGGCTGCGCGAGACCGCGCAGCGTCACCCGCTGGATGGTCTGGATGTCGATGGCCTGGTAGAGCGCCCGGCGCACGCGCACGTCCTTGAGCGGGTTCTTCCCCTTCACGTTCGAGCCGGGAAGCTCCTCGCGGAACTGGTCCAGGCCCAGGAACAGCGTACGGTTTTCCGGGCCTTCCAGCACCTTGAAGCCCTGCGTCTGGCGCACGCGCGCGATGTCCTGCGGACTGGGATCGAGCACGAAGTCCACCTCGCCCGACAGCAGCGCCGCGGTGCGGGTCGCATCGGACTTGATCGGGGTATAGACCACATCGGTCACGTTGCCGGCGAATTTTCCCTTCCCCCACCAGTGGGGGTTGGCCGCGAGCACGGTGCGCTGATCGGGTGACCACGACTTGAGCACGAACGGACCCGTGCCCAGCGCGTTGCGGTGCGTGTAGGGCTCGTCGCTGGTCTTGATGTCCTTCGGGGTCGTCGCGTTGTTCTTCTCGGCCCAGGGCTTGCTCAGGATGCGCAGTTCGGTCAGCTGGTTCACCAGCACCGGGTTGGGCACGTCCGAGAAGATGTCGATGGTCTGCGCATCCACCACCTGCACGCGGTCGACGCCCTGCGCATAGACCGCGTAGTTGGAAGTCCTGGCCTTCGCGCGCTCCAGCGAGAACTTCACGTCCTCGGCCGTGAGCGGCGAGCCGTCGCTGAACTTCACGCCCTGCCGCAGGGTGAGGCGCAGCTGCGTCGGGCTCACCTGCTTCCAGGCGGTGGCCAGCTGCGGCTCGGGCTTGAAGGTCTTGCTGTTGTATTCGACCAGCGTCTCGTACACCGCCGAATGCAGCACATTGTTCGGGCCCACGTTGTGGGCATGCACGTCCCAGGTGGTCACGTCGGCCGAACGGGCGAAGCGGAAGGTGGCCGCCTGCGCGGCCAGGGGCAGGGCTGCCGTGAGCGAGGCCGCGAGCGCGGCCGCCAGGAGGGTGCGGGAAAATCGCATGGTGGTGTCTTGGTCTCGGGATGGGCTGCTCCGCAGCGAGGCAGCCACTATGCCAAGCCGGCCGTGCCCGCAGAACGACTTTGTGGTTGTATCGATATGCGGGCGGCGGGCGCAGGCCGCATCCTTCAATCGAAGGGCTGTGGGCGCCGTGTCTTGTCGCTCGACGGCGGCAGGATCGGAAGCACGATCTTCGGCTGCTCGCCCGTGAGGGTCTTGAGGAACGCCACGATGTCGGCGTTCTCGCCATCGGTGAAGCGCCGCCCGAGCTGCAGCCGGCCCATCACGTCCACCGCCTGCGCCAGCGTGTCGGCGCCGCCGTCGTGGAAGTACGGGTAGGTGAGCTCCACGTTGCGCAGCGTGGGCACCTTGAAGAGGAAGCGGTCCGCGTCCTTGCCCGTCACGCCCGCGCGGCCCTGGGCGGCGTTGGTGGTCCTGTAGGGCTCGACGAGGCCCATCTTCTGGAAGGAGCCGCCCCCCAGGTTCGGGCCGTTGTGGCAGGCCACGCAGCCGCTGGACTTGAACAGTTCATAGCCGCGCAGCTCCTGCGCGTCGATGGCGGTCTTTCTGCCCTGCAACCACTGGTCGAAGCGCGCATTGGGCGTGACCAGCGTTTCCTCGAACGCCGCGATGGCAGAGGTCACCTCGTCGATCGTGAGTCGGTCGGTGCCGAACACGGTCTTGAATTCAGCCACGTACTGCGGGATGGAGCGCAGCATGTCCACCGCGAGTTCGTGCGTGAAGCCCATCTCGCCAGGGTTGGAGATCGGGCCGCCGGCCTGTTCCTTGAGGTCCTTGGCGCGCCCGTCCCAGAACTGCGCGAGGTTCTGGCTGGCGTTCAGCACGGTGGGCGAGTTGATCGGTCCCTGCTGCCACTTGTGGCCGATGGATGTGCGGATGTTGTCCGAGCCGCCCATGCCGAGGTTGTGGCAGGAATTGCAGGAAATGAAGCCCGAGCGCGACAGGCGCGGATCGAAGAACAGCTTCTTGCCGAGTTCGACCCGGGCAGGGTCCTTCACCTGCGGCACGGTCACGGGCTGCACGGGTTCTGCGGCATGCGTGGCCGTCCCGGCCACCAGGGCCGCGCAGGCCCAGGCGCCGAACGCGGCGCGCAGGAGGAATACAGGCGTTCTCATCGGAGGGCTCCTTGTGTGATGGCATCCGGCAGCCGCCGCGGTGTCGCCCGCGCCGTGCTGCCGTGAAACCATTCTTCGGAGCCCGGCCCGCGGCGCGCTTGACCCATCGCAAACGCGCAGGCGGGCGCGGGGAATGTGCGCCGCAGATTGCGTCAGCGCAAAAAGTCACCGACGCGGTGACTCTGCCGGATGCGCCCGGCAACGCGGTTCAGCGGTGGCCACCCTGGAGCATGCGCACCGCCTGCGGCAGCGACCGCGCTTCGGGCAGGAAGCGGTCGAGCGCGGCCCCGAGCACCACTGCGCACAGCAGCGCGCCCAGCAGGGGCTTCCAGGTGAGGCGCACGGCGGCCGCGAGCCAGCCCGCGCGCTCCACGCCCATGGTGGCGCGCGCCGTGGCATAGGAGAACGCCAGTTCCACCGCCACGGCCAGCAGCACGTCGAAGCCGAAGTACAGCAGCGCGAGCGCTCCCGCACCGAACAGCACGGCCGCGCCGATGAGGAAGATCGCCACCACGGGCACGACCACCACCGCGCCCTCGTCGGCCTCGGCGGCGGCGCCCAGGGCGTTGCCCGCCATGTCGCCGAGGGCGTCCCCGAAATGGCCATCCGCGCCCGCCCCCGCGAAATCGCCGCCGCCGGACCGGGGCAGCGCCGGCGCGCGTCCGCCGGCACCCCGTACCGCCCGGGCCGCGAGATCGCCGGCGTCGTACAGGGCTTCGGCCGCATCGGCCACGTCCATTCCGCTGGAGGGATAGGGGCCGTCCTCGTCCCGGTTCCGCGCCCGGCCGGCAGGCCGCCGGACCAGCCGCGCCGCCCAGAGCCGCAGCACCAGCAGGTAGGCGGCATAGCCGGCCCCGAGCGTGGCCAGGTAGCGCACGGCGAGCGACTCCACGCCCAGCACCATCTGCGTGTGCGAAACCGCCCACATGAAGGCCATCATGAAGGCGCCGATGCACCAGCCGTGCACGCGCAGCCGATAGCGGCTCAGCAGCGACGCCTCCAGCGTGCGCCCGGGCGTGCGCACGCGGCGCCAGTTCGATCCCCCGGCGCGCTGGCCGGGCCGCGCCCGCCCGGAGGGCATCAGTCCACCGCCACCGGCACGCGCATAGCGAGCGCACACATCAGTTCATACCCTACCGTGCCGGCCGCCTGCGCCACCTCGTCGATGCCGAGCACCGCGCCGCAGGCTGCGCGCCCCCAGAGCGTGGCTTCGCTGCCCGTGCCGGCCTCCACGCCGGCCTCGTGCAACGGCGTGAGGTCCACGGTGATCATGTCCATGCTCACGCGGCCCACGATGCGCGTGCGCACGCCGTTCACCAGCACCGGCGTGCCCGTGGGGGCGTGGCGCGGGTAGCCGTCGGCATAGCCGCAGGCCACCACGCCGATGGTCATCGGCCGGTCCGCGGTGAAGGTGGAGCCGTAGCCCACGGTGTCGCCGGCCTGCAGTTGCTGGGTGCCGATGATGCGCGCCGACAGCGTCATGGTCGGCGCGAGGCCCCAGTGCGCCGCCGTGTGCTCGGGGTGGTCGGCCGCGCCGCCATAGAGCACGATGCCCGCGCGCACCCAGTCGGCGCGCACCCGCGCGTCGCCGCCGGCATGGCGCAGGGTGGCGGCGCTGTTGCTGACCGTGCGCTCGCCCGGCAGGTCCTGCGTGGCAGTGCAGAAGGCATCGATCTGGTGGGCGATGCCGCGCGGCCCGTCGGCGTCGCTGAAGTGGGTCATGAACGAGATCTCGTCCACCTGCGGGAGGGCATTGAGCCGCGCCCAGGCCGCCCGGTAGCGCTCCGGCGGGAACCCCAGGCGGTTCATGCCCGAATTCATCTTGAGGAACACGCGGTGCGGCGCATGCGTCTTGTGCGCGGAGAGCCAGTCGATCTGCTCGTCGCAGTGCACCGCGTGCCACAGCGACAGGCGCGAGCACAGTTCCAGGTCGCGCGGCTCGAACACCCCCTCCAGCAGCAGGATGGGTCCCCGCCACCCCAGCTGGCGCACCCGCTCGGCCTCGCCCAGGTCCAGCAACGCGAAGCCGTCCGCCCCGCGCAACCCCTCGAACGCGCGCTCGATGCCGTGGCCGTAGGCATTGGCCTTGACCACGGCCCACACGCGGGCGTCAGGCGTGGCGGCACGGGCACGCGCCAGGTTTTGCTGCAGTGCAGCAGTGTGGATCGTGGCTTGTATGGGGCGAGGCATGGGGACTGGACGGCAGGCAGAAAGGGAGGAATTCTGGCATCGGAGCGTACAGGGCGCGTGATATAACCGCCAGTCACTTGCAGCCGGGTCCGAGATTTAACAGGGCATCAGTTCCGCTGATGCACCACCAGCCATTCGATGAAGCGCGGTTTCTACACCATCATGTCGGCGCAGTTCTGCAGCTCGCTGGCCGACAACGCACTCTTCGTGGCGGCCGTCGAACTGCTGCGCACCAACGGCTCCCCGGAATGGCAGCGGGCCGCGCTGGTGCCGATGTTCGCCCTGTTCTACGTGGTGCTGGCGCCCTTCGTGGGCGCCTTCGCGGACGCGATGCCCAAGGGCAAGGTCATGTTCGTGAGCAACGCGATCAAGGTCGTCGGCTGCCTCATGATGCTGTTCGGCTCCCATCCGCTCATCGCCTATGCGGTGGTGGGCCTGGGCGCCGCGGCCTATTCCCCCGCCAAGTACGGCATCCTCACCGAACTGCTGCCGGCCTCCCAGCTGGTCAAGGCCAACGGCTGGATCGAGGGCCTCACGATCGCCTCCATCATCCTGGGCGTGCTGCTGGGCGGACAGCTGGTGGGCCCCAACATCTCCGGATGGCTGCTGTCGGTGGACATCCCGTTCGTGGACACCGGCGTGGACACCGCAGCCGAGGCGGCCATCGCCACGCTCATCGCGGTGTACCTGGCCGCGGCCTGGTTCAACACCCGCATCCCGCACACCGGCGTCGAGATGCGCCCCATGCCGCGCAACCCGCTGGCGCTGCTGCCCGATTTCTGGGCCTGCAACAACCGCCTCTGGCGCGACAAGCTCGGGCAGATCTCCCTGGCCACCACCACCCTCTTCTGGGGCGCCGGCGGCAACCTGAAGTTCATCGTGCTGGCCTGGGCAGCCGCCGCCCTGGCCTACAACACCACCCAGGCCTCGGCGCTCACGGGCGTGGTGGCCATCGGCACCGCGGTGGGGGCCGTGGTGGCCTCCATGCGCATGCGGCTGGACATGGCCACCAAGGTCATCCCGCTGGGCATAGCCATGGGCGTGCTGCTGATCCTGATGGTCTTCATCAAGAGCATCTGGATCGCCATCCCCTTCCTGATCCTGCTGGGCGGCCTGGGCGGCTACCTCGTCGTGCCCATGAACGCGCTGCTGCAGCACCGCGGCCACAACCTCATGGGCGCGGGCCGCTCCATCGCCGTGCAGAACTTCAACGAGCAGGCGGCCATCCTCGGGTTGGGCGCGTTCTACAGCCTGTCGCTCAAGATGGGGCTGTCGGTGTTCGGCGCGATCACGGTCTTCGGGCTCGTGGTGGCGGGCGTGATGTGGCTGATCCGGCGCTGGCACATCCACAATTGCACCCGCTATCACGACGAGGTGGAACACCTGCTGCACATCGCGCGGCACGACCACCACCACTGAAGCACCGGCCCCCGCGGGCCGCGCCCGGCGCCGGAGCGCGGGGCATCCGCGTCCAGGCACCCGCCGCCATCGCGGCCCGGATTTCCCATGACCTCCCCGCTGCCCATCCTCGCCCTGCTGTTCAATGCCTTCGTCTGGGGGCTGGCATGGTGGCCCTTCCGGCTGATGCACGGGGCCGGCCTGCACCCGCTCTGGGCCACGGCACTGATGTATTGCGGCGTGCTGATCGCGCTGCTGGCGCTGCGCCCGGGCCTCTGGGCGCAGGTGCGCGCGCATCCGCAGCTGTGGCTGCTCGCCCTCAGTTCGGGCCTGAACAACGTGGCCTTCAACTGGGCGGTCACCGTGGGCGACGTGGTGCGCGTGATCCTGCTGTTCTACCTCATGCCCGCCTGGGCGGTGCTGCTGGCCTGGAAGGTGCTCGGGGAGCGGCCCACGGCCGGGGCGATCGCACGGCTGGCGCTGGCCTTCGCGGGCGTGGTGCTGGTGATCTGGCCCGAGGGCGCCTCCGGGCGGGCACTGCTGCACGGGCTGACGATGGCCGACGGCCTCGCCCTGCTGGGCGGCTTCATGTTCGCGCTCACCAACGTCACGCTGCGGCGCCTGCATGCGGTGCCGGGGCAGGCCCGCATGTTCTCGATGTTCGGCGGCTGCATGCTGATGGCGCTCGTGGTGGGCACCATCGGCCTGCATGTGGGCGTGGTGGAGCCCTTCCCCGCCCCGAACGCCACATGGATCGCCACGGCGGCGCTGCTCGCGGGCGTGCTGCTGCTGGGCAACTGGGCGTTGCAGTTCGGCGCGTCCCGGCTCGCGGCAGGGACGACGGCCATCGTGATGCTCTCCGAAGTGGTGTTCGCCAGCGTATCGTCGGTGCTGCTCTCGGCGGCCACGCTGCAGCCGCGCACCCTGCTGGGCGGCGGGATGATCGTGCTGGCCGCGCTGCTGGCCTCGCTGCAGCGGCGCTGAATCGGCCGAAAAACAACGAACGATCCTGTTTTCGCGCGAATCCGTTCCGCAAAGCGGATTTGCCTGCACTTTCCGTCCAGCCGGGGGGAGGGTTGTTGCGATCATCGCGGCACAGCGCGTCCTCGCTGCCGCATCGGTGGCTCCGCGCAGTCCAGGAGCCGTCCCCATGCCCCCTCTCTCCAGTCCCGCCCGCCGCCGCTTCAGCCGGGCAGGCGCCACGGCGCTGGCCGTCGCCTGCCTGGCACTGCCGGCCAGGGCGGCCGAGCCTGCCCCCTGGACGCTCGCCTCAGGCTACCCCGCCTCCCTCTTCCACACGGTGAACCTGCGCCAGTTCGCAGACGACGTGAATGCCCGGACCCGCGGCGCCCTGGTTGTCGAACTGCGTCCCGACAACAGTGCGGCGAAGCTCTCCGAGATCGCGGCCAAGGTCCGCTCGGGCGAGATCGCGGCGGGCGAGGTGCTGCTCAGCGCCCTCTCCGGCGACGCGAAGATCGCCGGGGCGGACACGCTGCCCTTCATCGTGAACAGCTACGAGGACGCGCTGCGCTTCTGGAATGCGCAGCGCCCCGTCCTGCAGGAGGCGCTGGACCGCCAGGGCCTGGTCGTGCTGTATGCCGTGCCGTGGCCGGCGCAGGGCCTTTTCACCGTGCGGCCCATCCATTCCGTCACCGATCTGCGCGGCGCGAAGATGCGCACCTACAACCCCAGTACCGAGCGCCTCGCGCAACTCGTGGGCGCCACGCCGGTGGAGGTACCGACCCAGGGCATACCGCAGGCCCTGGCAGACCGGCGCGTGGACGCGATGTTCACCTCGCCCGCGACGGGCGTGGACGGCAGGGTGTGGGAGTCTCCCGTGAAGTACTTCTACAACGTGCGCGGCTGGTACCCCAAGAACCTCGTGATAGCGAACAAGGCGAAATGGATGGCCTTGCCGGAAGCCACGCGCCGTTCAGTGCAGGCAGCCGCGGAGGAGGCGCAGAAACGCGGGTGGGCCGCGAGCGATGCGGCTTCATCGGCCTCGATGGCCGAACTCGCACGCAACGGCATCCGGGTGGAGACGCCCGAGCCGGAACTGCGGCGCGAGATGCGCCGGCTCGGCGAGAACCTGGCGGTGGAATACCTGCGCGCCACGGGCAGCGAAGGCAACCGCGTGCTGATCCCCTACTTCGCTGGCGACAATGGGACTCCCGCAACGGCGAAGTCGCCCTGACCGCGCCGGGCCTGCGGGGCTTTCCGGAGAATGCCCGACATGACCCGCGCCTACGATTTCGATGCCCTGCAGATGGACGGCCAGACGGTGCCCCTGCGCCAGTACGAGGGCCGCGTGCTGCTCATCGTGAACACCGCCAGCGCCTGCGGCTTCACGCCGCAGTTCGCGGGCCTGCAGGAACTGCACCAGCGCTATGCGGACCGCGGGCTCGTCGTGCTGGGCTTTCCCTGCAACCAGTTCGGCCGGCAGGATCCGGGATCGAACGGGGAGATCGCCACGTTCTGCCAGCGCAACTACGGCGTGGATTTCCCGATGATGGCCAAGATCGACGTGAACGGATCCGGGGCGCCGCCGCTCTACCGCTGGCTGACCGCGGAAGCCCCGGGCCTGCTCGGCACGAAGGCCATCAAGTGGAACTTCACCAAGTTCCTCATCGGCCGGGACGGCCAGGTGATCCGCCGCTACGCGCCCACCGACAAACCCGCGTCGCTCGCCGGGGACATCGAGGCGGCGCTCGCCAGCCCCGCGCCCTGAGCCACCCCGGTCAGTCCGACAGTTCGCGCTGCGGCCGCCCGGTGATCTCGAAGCGGCGCGAGAATCCCAGCGGCCTCGACACCCCGCGCGCCTCCGGCATCAGGGGCACGCGCAGGCGGGGCCGGGGCAGCACCCTCAGCCGCCAGTCGGTGCCGCCGATGAACCGGAACCGCACCGTGTCCGTTCCCTCCACGCCCAGCAGCAGGAAGCTGCCGGTCGAATACATGCCGCCGAGGGTGGCGGAATCCAGCAGCTCGAGGGTGGGGCTGAAGAGGTGGATGCCGAGGAATTCCTCGTCCGGCACATCGTCGGTGGTGAACAGCAGATAGCCGCTGTCGCAGCGGAACGCTGCCTCCAGCAGCGCGGCCTCCACGGTGCGGCCCGTGCGCTGCCCGGCCAGCACGATGTCGCTCAGCGGCTTGTGCCGCGCGTCGGCCTCCCGCAGGAGGTGGAGGGAGAGTTCTTCGGGAGCGAGGACATCCATGGGCCGGGCGCCTCACCAGAGCATGTCCACGCCGAAAGCGGCCAGCGCCCCGCCCACGAAGGCTCCGACCGCGACGCAGACCGGAGCCCCCGGACCGCAGGCCAGGCCCGCGAGCGCGCCGCCGGCGATGCCGCCGCCGATGCCGGCTCCCGTGACGGCCACCTCCCTGCCGGCCGCCGCCACCTTGTCCTGCGCCGTCGCCACGTTGTAGACCGACAGTGCCAGCGACAGCACGATGAGACCCCGCCCCGCGCGCGACAGCCCCCGCATCGTCTGGGTGACGCGCGGGTTGGATTTGCCCGCGGATTTCACGATCTCCGCATAGACGCCGTTCTGCTGTGCCGCCGTGAGCCGGTCGAACTGCGCGCCCGGGCCGTGCAGCTGCTGCACCTTGCGCGCGATGAGTTCATTGAGCGTCTTGCCTTCGGCCTTGAGCTGCTGCGCCATGGCCCGCCCGAACGGGGTGCTGCGGCCGCGGATCACTTCCATGATCACGTTGCGCGTGTCCTGCGCCTGCTGGGCGGCCTGCGCCCAGGTGATGTTCCCCGACAGGGCCTGCGCGCGCAGCTCGTTGGCCATGGCGTCGATCTGGCGGGTATAGGCGAGCCGGGCATTCGCGTCGATGGTCATGTGCGCGCCGGCATTGCCCATCTCCACCTTGAGCATCCAGATGGCGGTCTCGAACGCTGAGCGGTCCTTTGCGGAATTGTCGTTGTCGGTCGTCATGTCTCCTCCTGCCCGTTCTGACGCGCCCCGTTCCGGAAAAAGTGGTGCCGTGAAGCTGGTGCCAACCGTACCAGCGCAGGACGCCGCGGTTGCGCAACGACCCGTCACAAAGGTCATTTTTGGTATCCATTGATACCAGAAGCCTACCCAGGAGGGGTAGGCAAAGAGCGAGTTTTACGCTTTAGTAAATACTTCGCATTCACTTCGCATGACAGGGGGGAAAACCCATGCAGAACGCCATCATCGCCCGGCACTCCCGGCGCGCTCGCACGGCACGCCTTGCTCTGGCGTGCGCGCTTGCCCTGGCCGCTTCCGCGGCAGGCGTCGCGCCGGCCTGGGCGCAAACCACCGCGGCGGCGGGCGCTGAGCCCGAGCCCGGCATGTGGGCCTTCGATGGCGAACTCACCGGCCAGCCCGGCCGCAGTCTGCAGATCGACACCCAGCTGGGCCGCGGCATGGTCGTCTCGTACCTGGGCTACCGCGCCGATGGCTCCTCGCTTTTCCTGCAGGCGAGCGGCTACCGCGCGCAGGACGACAACGGCTTCACGGGCGAGCTGCGCGAGTTCCGCAACGGCCCGGTGATCGGCGGGGGCGCCGCCAACGGCGAGGTGGCGGGCAGCGTCGGCACGCTGCGCCTGGCCTTCGACACGCCCACCTCCGGCACCGTGACGCTGCCAGGCGAGGCGCCGCGGCGCATCTCCCGCTTCACGTATGGCAACCAGCAACTGTCGCGCGATTTCGACCGGCAGATCGAGATCGGGCTGTATTCCCAGGCGAGCCGGTCACCCCGGACGGCAACGTACCGGATGCGGCTGTCCGACAGCGACCTCCGGCTGGAACAGCTCAGCAGCAGCGACGGCAGTCTCTGTGCCTACTCGGGCCCCTACCAGGTGCAGGGCGGAAGCCTGACCTCGCAAGGCACGAAGGTCTGCACGGATGCGTCCGGCGCGCAGCAGCAGGGCACCTACAAGATCGAACGGCTCCAGTTCGACAGCCAGGGCTTTCTCTCCGCAAAGATGGAGATCGACGGCACCAGCGTCGTCGCGGCGGGGGCCTGCTGGATGACCGGCGCGGTCAACTCCGGCACGCCCGGGCCCTGCTCGACGCACTTCTACGGCGGCTTCGCACTGCAGACGGGAATGTGGAGCTTCGACGACGAACTGAACGGACGGCCGGGGCGCAGCCTGCAGATCGATAACCTGCCCGGCAGCGGGGCGCTGGTCGTGTCGTACCTCGGATACCGTGCCGACGGCTCCTCGCTGTTCCTGCAGGGCTCTGCTCCGGTGGACATGATTCAGGTACGCAACTACGGAATCCCCCTCAAGGAGTTCCGCAACGGCCCCGTGATTGGAGGGGCCGTCACTCCCGGGCAGGAGGCCGCGAGCGTGGGGACCGCGCAACTGGTGCTGAACAGTCCCACCACGGGCACCATCACACTGCCCGGCGACACGCCGCGGCGCATCTCGCGCTACCGCTACGAAGACCACACCGTGCGTTTTGACAAGGCCTTCGAGGGCCGGGGCTACAGCTCCCCCTACCCTGCCAGCGATTCGATCGACATCGACCTCGTCGCACGCGACGGCGTGTTTCGCATGGACACCATTGCCATGGGGGCCTACAAGAACTGCCAGTACCGGGGTACCTACAACCTCGCCGGCGATGGGCTGGCAACGTCCGGTTCACTGAATTGCCAGGCCTCCGAAGGCGCAACCAACACCGAATACCGCAGCGGATATTTCACGGTGGACGCCAATGGCATGCTGCGCGGCTACCTGCGCCATTCAGTCAACGTGCCATACCTCATCACGGCAGGGTGCATGGGCAGCAACAGCAGCCTCTGCACCCGCGACCAACTGCAGCAGCCCCGCTGAAAAGCCGCAGCGGGCGCCGGCCGGATGGCTCAGGCCGAGGCCGGCGGCGGCTCGGGAGCCTCCGGAGCCGCCGGTGCCGGCGCAGGCACGGGCGCTGCACGCATCTGGCGCGCACGCTGCAGCAGCCGCTCGGCCGCCCGCGGCTGCAGGCCGTACATGTCGGCGAACTGATCCACCGTGCTGCCGCTGGCCTCGAAAGCGCGCAGCAGGGCCTCGGCCTTGGCATCGCGCTCGGCGACTTCGGCGAAGGCTTCGTCCAGCACGGCATTGGCGCGCTCGTCGCGGCCACGCACCAGCGCGTCGTAGGCATCGCGCGTGAGGCCCGATGCTTCGTACGCCTGGGCGATGCGGCGGCGCAGCTTGGCGGTGAGGTCCTCGCCGTCGCGCGGCTTCTTGCGGCGGAACACCTCCAGCAGCGCGTGGTGCACATGCTCGGGCGCCATGGCCTCCACGGCCTGGCCCTGCAGGTCGTGGCGCGGGCGGCCCTCGGCCACCACCTGCAGGTAGCGGGTGGAGCGGGTGTGGATGCCCAGCGCGGCCTTCAGGTCGTCCTTCCCGAAGGCGCCGGGATGG
The DNA here is from genome assembly GCF_040892545.1 of Paracidovorax avenae. Lineage (NCBI taxonomy): Bacteria > Pseudomonadati > Pseudomonadota > Betaproteobacteria > Burkholderiales > Comamonadaceae > Paracidovorax > Paracidovorax avenae. The sequence continues at coordinate 338,584 of NZ_CP156079.1, read as the reverse complement.
GCGTCCTGCAGGTCCTGGAAAATGCCGCGCTTGAGTGGCAGGAATTGCGCGCCGAAGAGGTGCGGATAGAAGCCTGCCAGCTGTTCCAGCACGGGATGGGTGCGGCGCGGGCCCTGCGGCGCGGCAGGGGCTGGCGCGACGGCGGGATCGCCCGCGGGGCGGTTGCGGGCGCCTCCGCGGCCCCGGCCTCCACGCCGGCCGGCGCGGGGAGCGCGGCCTTCGCTGCCGGCCTCGGCTGCATCGCCGAAGGAGGCCGGCGCGGCGTTGTCCGTTGCGCCGTCGCGGCCTGCCACGGCCTGCGCGTCGCCCGCTGCGGCGGGGACGGGGTTCTGGGGTGCTTCTGCGGTCGCGTTGTCGGTCATGGCAATCAAGGATGCGGTCTGGTCAGGGCGTACGGCCCGGCTGCGCGGCATGGCCACGCGGCGTAAAACCCGCCATCATGCCAGTTTGCCGCGCGCGGCCCCTGCGCGGCGCTAGACGGCGCCTGGCCGCAGGGCCTCGTCGAGCACCTCCACCCAGTGCCGCACGGGCACCTGGGTGCCGCTCTGCAGGTGCGTGATGCAGCCGATATTGGCCGAGAGGATGGCCGCGGGCGGCTCCTCCGCACAGGCCTCGTCCAGCGCGCCGAGCTTGCGGTCGCGCAACTGGCCGGCGATCTCCGGCTGCAGCAGCGAGTAGGTGCCGGCAGAGCCGCAGCACAGGTGCGACTCCGTGCGCGCCACGCGCAGGCGAAAGCCCAGGCGGGCCAGATGGGCCTCCACCCCGCCGCGCAGCTTCTGGCCGTGCTGCAGCGTGCAGGGCGGGTGGTAAGCCAGCAGCGCGCGCGGGGGATCGATCCGCCCCTCCAGGCGCTCGGCAAGCACGGGCAGCATGTCCGGCAGCAGTTCGGACAGGTCCCGCGCCAGTGCGCTGATGCGCTCCGCCCGCGCGGCGTAGGCCGGGTCGTGGCGCAGCAGGTGGCCGTACTCCTTCACCGTGGCGCCGCAGCCCGAGGCATTGAGCACGATCGCCTCCACGCCCCCCGCCTCCACGTGCGGCCACCAGGCATCGACGTTGGCGCGCATCTGCGCGAGGCCGCCGTCCTGGTCGTTGAGGTGGAACTTCACCGCGCCGCAGCAGCCCTCGCCGGCGGCGATCACGGTCTGGATGCCCGCGGCGTCCAGCACGCGCGCCGTGGCGCGGTTCACGTTGGGCAGCATCGCCGGCTGCACGCAGCCCGCGAGCATGAGCACCTTGCGTGCGTGCTCGCGCACCGGCCAGGCGCCCGCCTCCTGGGGGCGCGGCACCTTGGCGCGCAGCGCGGCGGGCAGCAGCCCGCGCACGGCCTGGCCGGCCTTCAGCGCCGGCCTGAACAGCGGCGAGGGCAGCCCCTCCTTCAACGCCCAGCGGCGCGCGCGCTCGGGCAGCGGCCGCGGCACCTTGTCCTCGACGATGCGCCGGCCGATATCCACCAGGCGCCCGTACTGCACGCCGCTCGGGCACGTCGTCTCGCAGTTGCGGCAGGTCAGGCAGCGGTCCAGGTGCAGTTGCGTCTTGCGCGTGGGCGTCTCCCCCTCCAGCACCTGCTTGATGAGGTAGATGCGCCCGCGCGGCCCGTCCAGCTCGTCGCCGAGCAATTGGTAGGTCGGGCACGTGGCGGTACAGAAGCCGCAGTGCACGCACTTGCGCAGGATGCCCTCGGCCTCGCGGCCTTCGGGCGTGTCCTGGAATTCGGGGGCGAGTCGGGTTTGCATGGTGATCGTTATCGTGGGAATGTCGTGGTGTCGGCGTGCAGGGCGTTCAAGGGCGGTGGCGGCGCGTACGCCACAGCGCGGCCAGGTGCCCGAAGTCCGATGCGAGCGGCGGGAGCGCGAGCCCCAGCAGCACCGCCGCGAGCGGCACCACCCAGACGAAGCCCACGTGCTTGAAGCCGGCCGCGCCCACGATGCCGCCGGCCGTGAACATCCCCAGCAGGCTCGCGAACAGCACCAGCCGGGCGCGGTTGGAGTGCACGTGCGCCTCGGGCGGAGTGCCGCGCCGGTTCCAGTAGAGCATCTTGCCCATCTCGATGCCCAGGTCGGTGGCCACGCCCGTCATGTGCGTGGTGCGGATCTGGGCGGAAGACATCTTGGTCACCACCGCGTTCTGCAGCCCCATCAGGAATGCCAGCAGCAGCACCGTGAGCGGCACCGAGAACGGCGTGGGCCAGCCCAGCGTGATCGCGCCCATGAGGCCGAACAGCAGCATCAGCACGGCCTCCAGCAGCAGCGGCAGCGCGAAACCGCTGCGCAGCCGGTGGTGGCGCGCCCAGTTCACCATGATCGCGGTGGTGCCCGCGCCCGACATGAACGCCCAGAGCGTGCCCACGGCGGCCAGCACCAGCGCCATGTTGCCCAGCACGAGGTTGTCGGCCACGGTGGACAGGAAACCCGTCATGTGCGAGGTGTAGCTGTGCACGACGAGGAAGCCGCCCGCGTTCACCGCGCCCGCGTTGAACGCCAGCAGCAGGCCCAGCAGCCGGTTGGTGGACGGCGTGCGGTGCCGCCCCATGAGGTGCCGCAGCAGGCGCATGCTTGCCCTACCCCGCCACCCGCCGTCCGGGGTTGAAGATGCCCGAGGGATCGAAAGCCGCGCGCAACCGGTCATGGATGCGCTGCAGGGCCGCGTCCGCGGGTTGCGCCGGCACGGTACCGGCCGCCGGCACGACGGAAGATTCCGCCGGAGCGCGGAACAGCGTGGCCGCACCGCCGACGGCACGCGCGGCCTCCTGCAGCCCCGGCCCCAGGGCTGGCGGCGCCTGCACCCAGCGCAGCCCGCCATGCCATTCGACCAGCGGGCCGGATACCCCGTCAGGCAATGCCAGGGCCGGAGCCGACTGGGGCACCGACAGGCGCCAGAGCGCAGCGTCCGCGGGCCGGCCGGCGAACCACGGCAGCGCCTGCTCGCGGCAGGCATCCCACTGCGCGGCCGCTGCCTGCGGCGATTGGAGCTGTCCCCCCAGGGCGCGGCAGGCCGACTCCACGGCGGCCACGGCACCCCGCAGCCGCAAGTGCAGCACGCCGTCCGCGGCGCCGGACGGGCCGGCCTCCCAGCGGCTGGCATTCAAGGGCAACGGCTGGCCGCCCCACTCCTGCAGCCGCCGCAGCGCCTCGGCCTGCGACAGCTCGAAGCACAGGGTGGCCTCCGCGGGCGGCACGGGCAGCACCTTCAGGCTCACTTCGGTGACGACACCCAGCGTGCCCCAGGCTCCGGCCATCAGCCGCGAGACGTCGTAGCCCGCCACGTTCTTCATGACCTGCCCGCCGAAGCGCAGGCATTCGGCGCGGCCGTTGACGATTTCCGCCCCGAGCACGAAGTCGCGCACGGCCCCGGCGCTCGCGCGGGCCGGGCCCGACAGCCCCGCCGCCACCATGCCGCCCACGGTGGCGTCCTCACCGAAATGCGGCGGCTCGAACGGCAGGCACTGCCCCCGGCCGGCCAGCAGCGCCTCCAGCTCGGCGAGCGGGGTGCCGGCGCGCACCGTCACCACCAGTTCGCTCGGCTCATAGTCCACCACGCCCGCGCAGGCACGGGTGTCGAGCACTTCGCCGGCCAGCGGCATGCCGCCATGGAAGTCCTTGGTGCCGCCCCCGCGGATGCGCAGGGGAAGGCCTTCGCGCGCACTGTCGCGCACGCGTTCGATGATCTGGCGGAGGGCGGAATCCATGGCTGCATCGTAGCGGCAGCCCCGGAACGGGAGACCGCAAGGCCCCTTGAATTTTTTGAACGCGGCGCGTGAAGCCGGCCGCCTCGCGGCGCCAGGGGTGTCCCGTCAATCCATCCCTGCCGGCAGGGCCGCCTCCTCGTACCACGCCACCGGCTGGCCCGGTACCGGCGCCGGCCGGCCCGCACGCAGCAGGAAACCGGTCCACGGCAGCCGGGTGACCTCCTCCTCGGGGCGGCCCTTGCGGGCCGAGGTGGCGAACAACTCGCGCCCGCCGACCCCGCCCAGGCAGGGCATGGTGGGGCACACCACGGGCACCGGCACCTCGGCCACGATCTCGCCGGACGGCGCCAGCCGCAGCAGTTGGCCACCTTCGTACATGGCCGTCCAGTAGTGGCCCTCGGCATCCACCACGGCCCCGTCGGGCCGTCCCGCGTAGCCGGGATCACCCGGGCGCCACTGCGCGGGCTTGGGCGGGAAGGAGTGGAACACGCGCGGGCTGCCCTGGGGTTCGCCGTGCGCGTCGCATTCCCAGGCGCTCACCGTGTGGGCCGGGGTATCGGCCCAGTAGAGCCGCCGGCCGTCCGGCGACCAGGCCAGGCCGTTGGCGGTCATCACGCCATCCAGCATGCGGCGCACCACGGGCGCGCTGGCGCTGCCGCGGCCGTCGATGCAGTAGAGCGCGCCCACCGCCTCCCGCGGCTGCCCGGACGGCGGCTCGTGCAGGGTCCCCACCCAGAAACGGCCGAGGGCGTCGCATTTGCCGTCGTTGGCCCGTTGCGTGGCCGGGTCGTAGGGCAGCGTGGCCACCGGCACCAGGGACCCACCCCATTCGCGTGCCCGATAGATGCCGTCGCGCAGCGCGATCACCAGGCCGCTGGCCACCCCCGCGGTGCGCGCGGGGGCGATGCAGCCCGGCTCGCTGGGCATGGCCCACCGGTCGATGCGGCCGGTGTCGGGCTCCCAGCGGGCCAGCGCGCAGCCGGCGATATCGACCCAGTAGAGGCGGGTTTCCAGCGGATGCCAGAACGGCGACTCCCCGAGCGCGTCGGGCTCCAGGCTGCCCGTGCGCCAGTCCATGTCCAGGTGCATGCGGTGTCCTCTTTCGTAGGGAGCCCTTCGGCGGCGCGACCGCCGCAGCCGCCTTCCCGGGCCCCGGCACCGATTATTCGGCCATGGCACCGCATGGCCAAAAAAAAGCCCGCCTTGCGGGCGGGCCGAATGTCCAAAAGGAGCAACTCGATCGTTCGTTGTCGTCCGGCCCGGGTGACGCCACCAGTCGCCGCCCCGGTCCAGATACCTGGCACCGTACCTTTTTTCAGCATCCAAAGGAACGGCGCACAAACCCTAGTTTCCTCGCCCGCATGACCACAAACCTTCACCGTCGAACGGCCGCGGAGCAGGCCATACCAGCAGACGCAGTGGAACTGGCTTTGCCAGGCCACTGGCGTCGTCCCCCTGCCCCCCGCGCTCGCGCGGCGAGAGCGGGGAAGCGGCGAAAGCCGCTCAGGGGGGTGTCGCTTGCTCTAGCGGTTGTAGGCGGTTTCGCCGTGCGAGGTGATGTCCAGGCCCTCGCGCTCGGCTTCCTCGCTGACGCGCAGGCCCACCAGCAGATCGGCGATCTTGTAGGAGATGAAGGCCACCACGCCGGACCAGACCAGCGTGATCACCACGCTCTTGACCTGGATCCACACCTGCCCGCCCATGGAGAACGTGTCGGGCGTCAGGCCACCCGTGCCGCCCAGGCCCTGGGAGGCGAACACACCCGTCAGGATGGCGCCCAGGATGCCGCCCACGCCGTGCACGCCGAACACGTCGAATGCGTCGTCGGCGCCCAGCATCTTCTTGAGGCCACCCACGCCCCAGAGGCAGACCACGCCGGCGATCAGGCCGAGCACGATGGCGCCCATCGGGCCCACGAAACCGGCGGCCGGCGTGACGGCCACGAGGCCGGCCACGGCACCCGATGCGGCACCCAGCATGGAGGCCTTGCCCTTGTGCAGGGATTCACCGGCCAGCCAGCTCAGGGTGGCGGCGCCCGTGGCGAGCACGGTGTTCACGAAGGCCAGGCCCGCGGCGCCGTTGGCGGCACCGGCGGAGCCGGCGTTGAAGCCGAACCAGCCCACCCACAGCAGCGAGGCACCCACCATGGTCAGCGTCAGGCTGTGGGGCGTGAGCGCCTCCTTGCCGAAGCCGATGCGCTTGCCCACCATGTACGCGCCCACCAGGCCCGCGATACCGGCGTTGATGTGCACCACGGTGCCGCCGGCGAAGTCCAGCGCGCCGTCCTTGCCCAGCAGGCCGCCGCCCCACACCATGTGGGCCATCGGGATGTAGCTGAACGTGAACCACAGCACCGAGAAGATCAGCACGGCCGAGAACTTGATGCGCTCGGCGAACGAGCCCACGATCAGCGCGACGGTGATCGCAGCGAAGGTGCACTGGAACGACACGAACACGTACTCGGGGATCGTCGGCAGCATGGTCGAGAGGGTGTCCGGAGCGATGCCCTTCAGGAAGATCTTGTCGAACGTGCCGAAGAACGTGCCTTCGCCGCCGAACGCCAGGCTGTAGCCGTAGATGGCCCAGAGCACGGAGATCAGCGAGAAGATCACGAACACCTGCACCAGGACCGACAGCATGTTCTTGGAGCGGGCCAGGCCGCCGTAGAACAGGGCCAGGCCCGGGATGGTCATGAGGATCACCAGCAGCGTGGAGGTCAGCATCCAGGCGGTGTCGCCGGAATCGAGCTTCGGCGCGGGCGCCGCGGGAGCGGCTTCGGAAGCTGCAGCGGCAGCCGGCGCGGCGGCCGCTGCGGGAGCGGGTGCCGCAGCAGCGGCCGGCGCGGGGGCGGCATCGGGAGCCGATGCGGTGACGGCGGCCGGCTCGGAGGCGGCAGGGGCCTGTGCCAGCGCGGCGGAGCCGGCAGCCAGCAGGCCCATTCCCAGCAGGAAGGAAGCAAGCAGTTTTTTCATGGTTGTGTCTCTCGGAATGCGTTGATCCGTTGGCTCTGCGCTCGGGCCGCCGTCAGAGGGCTTCCTTGCCGGTCTCGCCGGTGCGGATGCGGACGACCTGCTCCAGGTGTCCCACGAAGATCTTCCCGTCACCGATCTTGCCGGTGCGGGCGGCGCCCTCGATCGCCTCGATGACCCGCTCCACGAGATCGTCCGCGACGGCGGCCTCGATCTTCACCTTGGGCAGAAAGTCCACCACGTACTCGGCGCCGCGGTAGAGCTCGGTATGGCCCTTCTGGCGCCCGAAGCCCTTGACCTCGGTCACCGTGATGCCCTGCACGCCGATGTCCGAGAGGGCCTCGCGCACCTCGTCGAGCTTGAAGGGTTTGATGATGGCTGTCACCATTTTCATGTTCGGATCTCCGTAGTGGGGGCCTCGAGACCCCCGTTGTGGGTATGGTCGGTCAAAGGGTTTTCGTGAGCGTGACGATGAGCCGGTTCTTGTTCACCGGCCCGAAGAAATTCTTCTTGTTGGCGCCGGCCACGGCGGCCGACAGCGAGAGGCCGGAGCCGAAATCGTAGGCGCCGCCCACGCTGTAGTCCACATAGTTGGGCACGCCCAGGTCCTTGATGTCGCTGGCGAAGCGCGTGTAGCCCACCGCCGCCTTGAAGGTGGTGTTCGGGGCGACTTCCTGCGCGAAGGCGACGTTCAGGTAGCCGGTGTTGCGGCCGCGGTTGCCGGAGGTCTTGGCGCCGGCCCAGCCGAAATAGTCCTTGGAGATGGTGTGCGAGTACTTGGCCGTCACCGGGCCGTAGGTGGCGGCGCCGTAGAGTTCGGTCGTGTTGCCGGTGGTGTTGCCGGGATACACATAGGTCAGGGCCCCCACGTCCAGGTCCATGCCCCCGGCCTTGAATTTATAGCCGCCATAAAAATCCATTTCGATGGAATTGCCGGGCAGCCAGTCCACGCTGGAGTTCCAGTTGCCCAGGTAGAAGCCGCTCTCGCCGAACGTGTAGTCGAAGCCGCCCTGGATGGCGGGCTTGACGGCCTTGACCTTGCTCGTGTCCTGGTCCTGTCCACGGAACTTGTAGTTGGTGGTCAGGCTCACATTGCCGGTCAGCTGGGCGCTGGCCCAGACGGGGGCGGCGGCCAGGAGGGCGATGCTCAGGGACTTCAGGACGCGGGTCATGGGGGCTCCTTCGGAATAAGCCAATGGTGGATCGGGGTTCGACAGACGCAAAGCATGGACCGTGCCATGCCCCGCCGCCGCGCCGCTCCAGGCGCTCCGAATGGGTGCGCCCCGGCGTCCCCTGCGTCGTGGATGGTTACAACCCTGACGGTTTTGCAGCATGGCGCACCCGAATGGTGCGTACCATGCGCCCCCGACGCGCCGGCACCCGGCAGCGCACCCAAGTGGGGAGGGGGAAAGTTCATGAGTCTTGCCTTGGTGCAGAGCCGCGCATTGCTGGGCCTGCAGGCCGCGGCCGTCACGGTGGAAGTGCATCTGGCCAACGGCCTGCCGAGCTTCACGCTCGTGGGCCTGGCGGACGTGGAAGTGAAGGAAGCGCGCGAGCGCGTGCGCTCGGCACTGCAGAACGCGGGGCTGGAATTCCCCCACAACAAGAAGATCACCGTCAACCTGGCTCCGGCCGATCTTCCCAAGGACTCCGGCCGCTTCGACCTGCCGATCGCCCTGGGCATCCTGGCCGCCAGCGGCCAGATCGACGGCACGCTGCTGGCCGGCCATGAGTTCGCGGGCGAGCTGTCGCTCTCCGGCGAACTGCGCCCGGTGCGGGGCGCACTCGCCACCAGCCTCGCCCTGCGCTCCGCCGGGGGCCGCGCCCGCATGGTGCTGCCGCCCGGCAGCGCCGAAGAAGCGGCCCTGGTGCCCGGCACCGAGGTGTACCGGGCCCGGCACCTGCTGGACGTGGTGGCGCGGTTCCTTCCTCCCCAGGCCGCGGCCAGCGCCGGGGCGGGCCCCGACATCGGTACCGAGGACGGCTGGTGCCGGGTGGAGGGCATGCCGCCGATGGCCGCAGCCCCCGCCGACGATCTCGCCGACGTGAAGGGCCAGGCCGCCGCCCGGCGCGCGCTGGAGATCGCCGCCGCAGGCGGCCACGGCCTGCTCATGGTGGGCCCGCCGGGCTCGGGCAAGTCGATGCTGGCGCACCGGTTCGCGGGCCTGCTGCCGGCCATGTCCGTGGACGAGGCGCTGGAAAGCGCCGCGGTGGCCAGCCTGGCCGGGCGCTTCACGCCGACCGCATGGGGTGCCAGGCCGACGGCTGCGCCACACCACTCCTGCAGTGCGGTGGCTCTGGTGGGAGGGGGGTCACCCCCGCGCCCCGGAGAAATCTCGATCGCCCACCACGGAGTGCTCTTCCTGGACGAATTCCCCGAGTACGCCCGCAGCGCCCTGGAAGCGCTGCGCGAGCCGCTGGAGACGGGCCGCATCACGATCGCACGGGCCGCACGCCGCGCGGATTTCCCGGCGCGCTTCCAGCTCGTCGCGGCGATGAACCCCTGCCCCTGCGGCTACCTGGGCTCCGGCCAGCGTGCCTGCCGCTGCACGCCCGACCAGATCGACCGCTACCAGGCCAAGCTGAGCGGCCCGCTGCTGGACCGCATCGATCTGCATGTGGAGGTGCCCGCCCTCCCCGCGGACCAGTTGCTGGCCGCCGCTCCCGGCGAACCGTCGGCCAGCGTGCGGGAGCGCGTCGCCGCCGCGCGCGAGCGCGCCCTGGCCCGCCAGGGCAAGCCCAACCAGGCCCTGCAGGGGCGCGAGATCGACGTGCAGGCCGGCCTGCAGGACGATGCCGCCCGGTTCCTGCAGTCCGCCGCCGCCCGGCTGGGATGGTCGGCGCGCAGCACCCACCGCACGCTCAAGGTGGCACGCACCATCGCCGACCTGGCGGGCGAGGCTTCCGTCGGGCCCGCGCACGTGGCCGAAGCGGTGCAGTACCGGCGCGTGCTGCGCCAGGCCGCGTGACCGGCAGCCCCGGCCTTCGCGGCTGCGGCCTACCGTTCGCCGTCGCGCGGCGCGATGCCCGCGCTGCCGGGCGCGAGCCCGTGGCGCTGCAGCTTGTCGTACACCGTCTTGCGGGGCATCTGGAGCAGTTCGGCGGCACGGGCCACATTGCCCTGCGTCAAGGCCAGGGTGTCGCGCAGCAGCTTGCGCTCGAAGGCCTCCACCCGGGCCGCGAGCGACGGGGTGGATTCGCCCCCCGCATCGAGCGGCTGCACGGGCAGGCCCAGGCACAGGCGCTCGGCGGCGTTGCGCAGTTCGCGCACATTGCCGGGCCAGTCGTGGGCCAGCCATCCCGCGAGGTCGCGGTCGCTCCAGGCGGGTACCGGGCGGCCGTGGCGCAGTGCCGACTGCGCGAGGAAGTGGGCCATGAGCAGCGGGATGTCCTGCGGCCGTTCGCGCAGCGGCGGAATGTCGATGGCGACCACGTGCAGGCGGTAGTACAGGTCGGCACGGAACTGCCCGCGCTCGGCGAGTTGCTTCAGGTCCGCCTTGGCGGCGGCCACGAAGCGCGCGGTGACGGGCACCGGCTGGTTGCTGCCCAGGCGTTCGATCTCGCGCTCCTGCAGCACGCGCAGCAGGCGCAGCTGCAGCGAGGGTGGCATGGACTCGATCTCGTCGAGCAGCAGCGTGCCTCCGTTGGCGTATTCGATCTTGCCGATGCGCCGGCGCGTGGCGCCCGTGAACGCGCCCGGCTCGTGGCCGAAGAGTTCGCTCTCGATGATGGCTTCGGGCAGCGCTCCGCAGTTGATGGCCACGAACGGGCCGGTGCGGCCGCTGGCCGCGTGCAGGGCGCGGGCCACCACCTCCTTGCCGGCGCCGGTCTCTCCGTGGAGCAGCACGTCCACGTCCAGCGGGGCGAGCGCCGACACCAGCCGGCGCACTTCCGCCATGCCGGCGGACTGGCCCACCAGCCCGGCGAGCGCATCGGCCCCGCCCCGCGCGCGCAGCCGCTGCAGTTCGCCGGACAGCGCGCGGCGCTCCAGCGCCCGGCGCACGGTCAGCAGCAGGCGCTCGGACGAGAACGGCTTTTCGATGAAATCGTAGGCGCCATCGCGCATGGCTTCCACCGCCATCGCCACGTCGCCATGGCCGGTGACCAGCACCACGGGCAGGTCCGCATCCCGCTGGCGCAGCAGGCGCAGCAGTTCCATGCCGTCCAGGCCCGGCATGCGGATGTCGGTCACCACGACGGCGGGCGGGTCCTGCCCGAAGGCGTCGAGGGCGGCCTGCCCCTGGGAAAACGCGCGCACGGGGATGTCGGCCAGTTCGAGGGCCTGGCCGTAGGCGCGGCGCACCATGGCGTCGTCCTCGATCAGATAGACGGGGCGGGGGGCCCCGGCAGGTACGGCCGGGAGGGGCGCGTCGGTCATCGGCTAAAAAGTCCTTGGAACGGAAGGGATTCAGGCATCGGGCCGGGCGAGCGGAAGGGTGACGGTGAATCCGGCGCCGCCGCCCTCGGCAACGTCTTCCACGGCGAGGGTGCCGCCCATGCCTTCCACGATGATGCGCGAAACCGCGAGCCCCAGGCCGAGCCCCTCGCCCGCCTTGGTCGTGAAGAACGGCTCGAAGAGCCTGCCGCGGGCCTCGGGCGCGATGCCGCCCCCCGTATCGGACACGCGCAGGCGCACCCATCCAGCCTCGGCGGCCGGGGCGAAGCGCACTTCGCGCACCGGCCGGTCCTGCACCGCGTCGAGGCCGTTGCGCAGCAGGTTCACCAGCACCTGCTCCAGCCGCGTGGGGTCCGCCATCACGCACAGCCCGGCGTCGAACGGCTGCACGTCGATGCGCGCCTGTACCGCCGTGCAGCGCTGCGCCAGCAGCAGGAGCGCATGGTCCAGCGCATCGCGCACGCGGCAGGACTGCAGCACGGGCGCTTCCTTGCGCACGAAACTCTTGAGCTGGCGCACGATCCGGCCCATGCGTGCGGCGAGCTGGCCGATGAGCTGCAGGTTCTCGGCCACATCCTCGCGGCGCCCCTGGCGGTCGAGCGCGATGGCATTGTCCGAGAGCGTCTGGAGCGCGGCCAGGGGCTGGTTCAGTTCATGGCTCATGCCGGCCGCCATCTGGCCGAGCACCGCCAGCTTGCCCGCCTGCACGGCCGCATCGCGCGTGCCGCGCAGGATCTGCTCCGCCTGCTGCAGGTCGCTCACCCGTTCCTGCAGTGCCATGTTGGCGGCAGTCAGGTCGGCGGTACGCTGGGCGATCTGCGATGCGAGCATGTCGTGCGCGGCCTGCAGCCGGGCGGCGCTGGCGCGGCGCTCGGCCTGGCCCTGCTGGTCCAGCCGCTGGTAGAAGAACATGGCCAGCAGCAGCGCGGCGCACAGCCCGCCGGCCAGCCCCGCCACCAGGGCTTCCTGGCGCACCGGATACTGGTCCGCCAGCAGCAGCATCTGCCAGCCCAGCGGCCCGACGCTGCGTGCAGCCACGCTGAAATCGCGCTCCATTCCGCCGCGCCGCAGGCGCACCGGTGCGCTGCCGTCCGGCCAGGCACCCAGGCCGTGGTCGATGGGCCTCAGGGCATGGCTGCCATATTGCTGGGCATCCTGCAGCCGGGCCAGCGCCTGGGGCCCGAGCGGCGCGAGCGTGCGGTAGCGCCACTGCGCCTCGGTGCTCACGAACACGACACCATCGCGGTCGGCCAGCAGAACGGTGTCGCCGCCTGCGGCCAGCGAGGATTCGAAGGCATCGAGCGAAATCTTCACGGCCACGACGCCCCGGGCGGGTGCGTTGGCCGGCAGGGGCGCGGCGATGAAATAGCCGGGCTTGCCGGTCGTCGCGCCCACACCGTAGAAGCGCCCGGTCTGTCCCTGCATCGCCGCCTCGAAGTACGGGCGGAACCGGTAGTTCTGCCCCACGAAGCTGCTCGGCAGGCGCCAGTTGCTGGACGCCACCGTGTGGCCGCTTGCATCCATCAGGTAGGCCGCTTCCACGTCGGCCAGGCCGGCCGCCTGTTCCAGGAACGCATTGGCGGCGGCCAGGCCGATCTGGCCGGAGTCGCGCAGCGCGCGGCCCAGGCCGTCATCCAGGGCGAGCAGGGCCGGCAGGGCCTCGTTGCGATGCAGCAGGGATTCCAGGCTCTGGGCGGCGAAATCGAGCCGCTGCGCCGCCGCATGCCGCTGGCGGGACAGCTGAGTGTCGAGCGTGGCGCGGTACACCAGCGCGCCGACACACACGCAGGCCAGCACAGCGAGGCCGGGGATCAGGAGGGAACGGTCGGGTTTCAAGCGGAGGCTGCGCGGCGGAATGCCCGGCGGTGGCCGCCGGCCCGCCGGAGCGGCGGTTCGGCACGCATTGTGGTGCGGGCCGGAAAGGCGCACCCAAGGGCTACTCCCGTTGACAAGAACCCGTGTCCGGAAAACCGCACAACCGGTCCGTCCACGTGCGGAAAGCCGCCACGCAGCACTGCCGCACCCAGCCCCTCCGCGGCTATGCAACAGGCCGCATCTCCAGCGCTGGTGCGCCCGCCGGGCTCATCCGCCACCGCCGCGCCCGGCGTGGCACGCAAGCTGCAAAAGGCATTTCCGTGCGGCGCACCCGCCATCGCGGGCGAAGTGTGCCGCATCCCGCAGAACCGAAAATATCCGACTACCCAGGAGACATCCGCAATGAAGCATTCCCCCTCCCCCCTGCGCCGCGCCCTGCTCGCCGCCACGGCCCTGGCCGCCTGCGCCGCGGCTCCCGCCATGGCCCAGGACTACCCCTCCAAGCCCGTGCGCCTGATCGTTCCGTTCGCCCCTGGCGGCACGACCGACATCGTGGCGCGCGTGGTGTCGCAGTCGCTGGGCACCACGCTCGGCCAGCCCGTGGTGGTGGACAACAAGGCTGGCGCGGGCGGCGTGGTCGGCGCGACGGAAATCGCCCGCGCCGCGCCGGACGGCTATACGCTCGGCGTGGCGACGGTGTCGTCGGTCGCGTCCGCGCCCGCCATCAATCCCGCCGTGAAATACAACCCGCTCACCGACTTCACCTCGATCGTCAACATGGCCGCCACCCCGAACGTGCTGGCCGTGCACCCGAGCTTCCCGGCGAAGGACTTCAAGGCGTTCATGGCCGAGGTGAAGGCCCATCCGGGCAAGTACTCTTTCGCCACCTCGGGCACGGGCGGCATCGGCCACCTGCAGATGGAACTGTTCAAGTCGCTGTCCGGCCTGGGGCTGGAGCACATCGGCTACAAGGGCGCGGGCCCGGCGCTCAACGACGCGGTGGCCGGCCAGGTGCCCATGATCTTCGACAACCTGCCCTCCGCGCTGCCGTTCATCAAGGAAAAGCGGCTCATCGCGATCGCGGTGGCGGCGCCCCAGCGGCTGCCCTCGATGCCCGACGTGCCCACCTTCAAGGAAGTCGGCTTCGAGCCCGTGAACCGGATGGCGTTCTACGGCATCCACGGCCCGAAGAACCTGCCGCGCGAAGTGGTGGACAAGATCTCCCAGGCCGTGAAAAAGACCCTGGAAGACCCGGCCGTGCGCCAGCGCATCGAGGACACGGGCTCCCTCGTGGTCGGCAACACGCCGGAGGAATTCACGGCCCAGACCAAGGCCGAGTACGAGCTCTACAAGGGCGTGGTGGCCAAGCAGCAGCTGAAGCTGAACTGAGTACCGCAACGGCCCGTCGGCCGGACGGCGGGCTTCACCGGCCGGTCCTGGCCGAGGCGCACGCAGCGACCCACAGGCAGCGCGCCAGAGTGGGGCGGCGAATTCGTCCATGCGTTGCTGTGCTCGGAATGGACGGCCCGGACCGGTGAGCGGTGCGCCAGCGCCGTGGCAAAGGCTCGTTTCAGACGAACATGCCGCCCGACGCCTCGATGCGCTGGGCGTTCACCCAGCCCGTGCCCGGCTGCAGCAGCGCCGCGATCACGCCGCCGATGTCGTCCGGCAGACCCACACGGCCCAGCGCCGTCTGCCCGGCGATGAAGGCATTGAGCTGCGCGTTGTCGCGCACCGCACCGCCCCCGAAATCCGTCTCGATCGCGCCGGGGGCCACCACGTTCACGGCGATGCCGCGCGCGCCCAGTTCCTTGGCCATGTAGCGGGTCAGCACCTCCACCCCGCCCTTCATCGCCGCATAGGCGGCATAGCCCGGCAGCGCGAACCGCGCGAGGCCCGAGGACACGTTCAGGATGCGCCCGCCGTCGTTCATCAGCGGCAGCAGCTTCTGCGTGAGGAAGAACGTGCCCTTGAGGTGGATGGCGACCATCTGGTCGAACTGCTCCTCGGTCGTCTCCATGAAGCCGGCATGCGCGCCGGAACCGGCGTTGTTCACCAGGAAGTCGAAGCGCTCTCGCTGCCAGTGTTGTGCGAGCACGCCGCGCACCTGCTGCGCGAAATCCGCGAACGTGGCACTGGCACCCACGTCCAGCGGCAACGCCACCGCGCGGCGGCCCAGCGCCTCGATCTCGGCGACCACGGCCTGCGCCTCGGCCGCCTGGCTGCGGTAGGTGAGGATCACGTCGGTGCCGGAGCGCGCCACGTGCAGCGCGGCATTGCGGCCCAGGCCCCGGCTGCCGCCGGTGATGAGGGCGATGGCGGGGTGGCCGGTGGAAGAAGAAGAAGAAGTGGATGCGGGGGAAGCCATGGCGAAGTCCTTTCGGTGGATCAGGGAAGGAGGAAACGACGTTGAAGAATCGATGGAACGGAGTCTATTGATCGATACCATCGCCATAAATCGCGGAAAATCGATCACATCGTTCACGCCAAAAGAACAATGAGCCCCTTCGACCGCATGCACACCTTCGTCCGCGTGTCCGAACTCGCCAGCTTCACGCAGGCGGCCGAAGCGCTCGGCATCCCCAAGGCCAGCGCCTCCACCGCCGTGCAGCAGCTGGAAACCCAGCTCGGCACGCGCCTGCTGCACCGCACCACCCGCCGGGTGCAGCTCACGCAGGACGGGCAGGCCTACTACGAGCGCTGCAAGGATCTGCTGGCCGACGTGGACGAGCTGCAGTCCATGTTCCAGCACGCCGACGGCGAGGGCGCGGGGGGCGGCGGCCTGCGCGGACGCGTGCGCATCGACATGTCCACCGGCATGGCGCGCAACGTGGTCGTGCCGCGCCTGCCCGAGCTATTGGCCCGCCATCCCGGCCTGGAGGTGGAACTGAGCAGCACCGAACGCCGCGTGGACGTGGTGCGCGAAGGCTTCGACTGCGTGCTGCGCACCGGCGCCGTTGTGGACACCAGCCTCGTCGCGCGCCCGCTGGGCCCCGCGCGGCTGGTCAACTGCGCCAGCCCTGCCTACCTGCGCGCGCACGGCACACCGCAGGCGCTGGACGAACTGCCAAATCACCGGCTGGTGCATTTCGTGAACACCCTCGGCGCCCGCTCCGGCGGCTTCGAGGCCCTGGTGGACGGCTCCCTGGCGGCCATCCCCATGCAGGGCGCCCTCACGGTGAACAACGCCGAGGCCTATATCGCCGGCTGTCTCGCGGGCCTGGGAATCATCCAGGTGCCGCGCCTGGGCGTGGTGGACCTGCTGGCGCAGGGGGCACTGGTGGAGGTGCTGCCGCAGCACGCCGCGCCGCCGATGCCGCTTACGCTGATGTACGCCAACCGCCGCAACCTGCCGCGGCGCGTGAGGGCGGTGATGGATTGGCTGGCGGAAGTGGTGGGGGAGCACCTGGGGCAGGATGCGGCAGCGACAAACCGGGGAGCAGCGCCACCGTGAGACGCGTGCCGACGGACCATTGGCTGGCAGGTTTTCCAGATGACGATAGACAGGATTCGCGCACATGTCCTGGGGCCTGAACCCACCCACTCGCCGCGTTTGTCCGACAATGTGGGGGTTTGCCCACCCGGCAGGGGGCAGCCAGGGCGGTCCACATGGCCGCCCGCACGAGCCACCGGCCCTGCCTTCGAAGGCCACGCGCCCCTTGTCGTTTTCACTTTCCGCCATCCATCCATGAGCGCATTCAACGAAGAGCGAGTCCTCTCCGTCCACCACTGGACCGACCGCCTGTTCTCCTTCACGACCACCCGCGACACGTCGCTGCGGTTCTCCAACGGCCACTTCACCATGATCGGCCTCAAGGTGGACGGCAAGCCGCTGCTGCGCGCCTACAGCATCGCCAGCGCCAATTACGAGGAGCACCTGGAGTTCCTTTCCATCAAGGTTCCGGACGGCCCGCTCACCTCGCGCCTGCAGAACATCCAGGTGGGCGACAGCATCGTCGTGGGCCGCAAGCCCACGGGCACGCTGCTCATCGACTACCTGCTGCCGGCCAAGCGCCTGTACCTCATCTCCACCGGCACCGGCCTCGCACCCTTCCTCTCGGTGATCCGCGACCCGGACACCTACGAGAAGTTCGAGGAAGTGGTGCTGGTGCATGGTGTGCGCCAGGTGAACGAACTCGCCTACCACGACTTCATCACGCAGGAACTGCCCAAGCACGAGTTCCTGGGCGAGATGGTGTCCAAGCAGCTCAAGTACTACCCCACCGTGACGCGCGAGCCGTTCCGCAACCAGGGCCGCATCAACGACCTGATCGAGAACGGCAAGCTCTTCACCGACCTGGGCGTGCCCCCGCTGGACCCGCTGGTGGACCGCGTCATGCTCTGCGGCAGCCCGGAAATGCTGGCCTCGCTCAAGGCCATCCTGGAAAAGCGCGACTTCGAGGAAGGCAACACGACCAAGCCCGGCGATTTCGTGATCGAGCGCGCCTTCGTCGAGAAGTGACACGGCCGCGGAAAGCACGACGGGCGGCCTGAAAGCCGCCCGTCCGCAAAGCCGAGGGGACCCGCGGCCGGAACATGCCGGCCGGCCCGGGGATGTCAGTAGCCGTTGTCGGCCACGCGCACCGAATGCGGCGCCTGGGCGGAGTAGCCGCCGCCATAGCCGCTGCCGTACTGGCCGTTGTCCACGCGGAAGCTGCGGCCTTCCACCCGCACGGCCGTGCCTTCGGCCACCGGCTGCGAGCGCGTGAAGGTACGCACCGAGCCGTCGTCCATGCGGACACGGATCTGGTAGGCCGTGGTGGTGCGGGTGCGCTGCTCCACCGTGTGGCCCAGGTAGCCGCCGCCCACGGCGCCGAGCACCGTGGCCGCCGTGCGGCCCGAGCCCTTGCCCACCTGGTTGCCCAGCACGCCGCCGATCACGCCGCCGGCCACGGCACCGATGCCGGTGGCGGGCGCGGCCTGCTGGAAGGCCTGGACGGACTCGACACGGCCGCAGGTCATGCAGGCCGGCGCCGCGGCACGCTGCATGGCCACCTGCTGCTGGCCCTGCGGGGCACCGCTGTAGGCGGGCTGCGGCGCATAGCCCGGGGAGGGCGCGCGCTGCGCGAACTGCTGGGCCGGGACCTGGGCCACCGCGGCGGGACGGCCCTGGGCGCCCTGGGGTACTGCGGAGTTGGCGGGGTTGATGGATGGATTGGCGGCCGCCGCGGACTGTGCGTCCGGAGCGAGGGCGGCGGCAGGCTGCACTGCGGAGGCGACATCCGGAGCGCGGTCGCGGTTCTGGACCACCAGCGTGGCGCCCAGGGCCAGCACGCTGACTCCCAGCGCGCCGATCGCAGCCCAGAGCCACTTCGCCGAGCCGCCGGCCACCGGGCCCGCAGCGGAAGAATTGGAACGGACAACGAGACTCATACGATTTCCCTTTCCATGGGTGTTGTGCTGGCAGGTTACCCGCGCAGGTGCTTCACATACCGCCGGGCTCTGTAAACACCGTAAGAAGCTGTAGAGCCGCCCGGCGGCGTCCGACACGGCCTGCCGAAGGCCTCCCGCAAACGCCCTGGCCGGCGCTGCGCACAGTGGCCCCATGGCACTCCAGGCGGCACCGGCCGCACAGATACGCATCGGTGTTTCCGGGTGGCGCTATGCCCCATGGCGCGGTACCTTCTACCCGGACGACCTGGCCCAGGCCCGGGAGCTGGCGTTCGCCTCCCGGCAGTTTCCTGCGATCGAGCTCAACGGCTCCTTCTATGCCCTGCAGCGCCCTTCCAGCTACGCGGCGTGGTCGCGGGATACGCCGGAAGGCTTCGTCTTCACCGTGAAGGCGCCGCGGTTCATCACCCACATCCTGCGGTTGCGCTCGCCGCGCGCGGCCATCGCGAATTTTCTGGCGTCCGGCCTGCTCTCGCTCGGCCCCCGGCTCGGCCCCGTCCTGTGGCAGCTGCCGCCGAGCCTGCCCTTCGATGCCGGCCTGCTGGAGGATTTCCTGGCCCTGCTGCCCCGCGACACCCGGCAGGGCCTGGAACTGGCCCGCGAACGCGAGCCCCGCATGCGCGGCCGGGAATGGCTGGAGGCGGAAGGGCCCCGGTGGCGCATGCGCCATGCACTCGAGGTGCGCCATTCCAGCTTCGCCACACCCGAATGCATCACCCTGCTGCGCCGCCATGGCGTGGCCCTGGTGGTGGCCGACACCGGCGGCCGCTGGCCGGAGCTGGGCGACGTCACTGCCGATTTCATGTACCTGCGCCTGCACGGCGCCGAGGCGCTGTACGCCAGCGGCTACAGCGATGACCGGATCGCCGCGTGGGCCCGCCGCATCCGGGCCTGGCACCGGGGCGCGGTGCCCCGCGATGTCGCACTGGCCGGCCCTGCCGCGGGCGCGCCCGCGGCGCCTCCAGGCGGGCGGGACGTGTTCTGCTTCTTCGACAACACGGCGAAGCTCCACGCGCCCCGCAATGCGCTGGAACTGGCGCGGGTCCTGCGCCTTTCCCCGGACACGCTGCGGCCGGCGGAGCGCTGATGAACGCCGGTGCCCGGCCCGTGCTCAGCGCGCGCCGGCCGGCGCGGCGGGTGCCGGTGGCTTCGGCGAGGTGGAGGGGGGCACGTCTTCGGCATGGGCGGCATCCACGCGCTGCCCCACGTGCTCGGCCCGCGCCTCCTGCAGGGCACGGGCGCAACTGGCGGAGAACAGCAGCACCGCCGACGAGAAATAGATCCACATGAGCAGTACGACGAGCGAGCCCGCGGCCCCGTAGGCCGACACCACGGCCGCCGTGGCCAGGTAGAGCGCCAGCAGCTGCTTGCCCACGGTGAACAGGATCGCCCCCACCACGGCGCCGAACACCAGGCAGGCCATCGGCGGCTTGGGCCCGGTCCCGATGCGCATCAGCCCCACGAACAGCAGCACCGCGATGCCGAAGGCGACCAGTTCGTTGACCAGTTGCAGGAGGGGCCCGGAGGCGAAAGGCAGGCGCGCGCTCGCCCAGTTGGCCACCACGTGGATCACCGTGGAGACGACCAGCGAGATCAGCAGCAGGAAGCCGATGGCCAGCACATACGCCAGGCCGCGCAGCCGCAGCGAGGCCATGCGCCACCAGGCCTTGTTGTTGTCGGGTGCGGGGGGATGGCCGGACGTCCAGAGCCGCTCCAGCGCGGACTGCAGCTCCACGAACACCCCGGTCGCGCCCGACAGCAGCAGCACGAAGCCCGCGATGGAGGCCAGCCGGCCTTCGGAGGGCTCCCGGGCGCTGGAGAGCGCGAGCTTCACGACTTCCGCGCCGCGCTCACCCATCACGGACTGCACCTGGGCGATGAGGTTGGTTTCGAGATAGGACTTGTCGATCCACCAGCCCAGCACCCCCACGAGCAGCAGCAGCAGGGGCGCCAGGCTCAGCATGCCGTAGAACGACATGGCTGCGCTCATCCGCAGGCCGTCGGCGTCGAGCCAGAGATTGACGGCCCGCACGAGCGGCATGATGGGCTGGATGAGGCGCCTGGCGCTCTCCATGCAGCGGGTGAGGAAGGGGGACGGCATGCGGCCATTGCACCGCATCGTCGAGCCGCCGGGTGTCGGAGCACTTCGCCAATGCATACCTGTATGGGATACGGGATACCCGCAGGTCATTGCACGGATAGGCCAAAGGCGGGCATCATGGGGCGCAGGGGAATAGAGAAAGAGTCAGGCAGGGCACCACAGGCGGGCGCCCGCCCTGCCCACGGAGCACGATTGCCCGCGCCTTACAGAAAAAGAGCACGCATGAAGAGGGATTTCCTGCCATCCGCATCGTCGGGCCGTTTCCTGGCCCTGCTCGCGCTGACGCTGATCGCTGCACAGGTGGTGGCCTTCGTCTTCCTGCATTTTTCCAACCGGCGGATCGCCATGAACAGCGTCGATGCCGCCCTGGAGGCGGGCGCGCAGACCTTCGAGTACACGGCCGCGATGCGGCGCGAATCCCGGCGGGTGGCCTCCGAGCTGATCTCCCGGGACTACGGCCTGCAGAACATCATCTTCAACGAGACCAACCGGGACACGGTGGAGTCGGCGCTCTACAACCAGCTGGCGCGGACCGGCGCCGAACTGATCGTGCTCACGGACCTGGACGGCACGCTGCGGGCGCGCTCGTCCGTGTCCGGGTTCCTGCGCGAGCGGGACCCGGCGCTGGACCGCCGGCTGGAGATGCTGGTGGGAAGCGTCCGCGAAGCCAGCCGCAACATGCGCACCATGGACGGGGAAGACGGCAAGCCCGTGCTGCACAACTGGGTCAAGGTGACGGTGCGGGCTCCCGTTCCGGTGGCGCACATCTACCTGGCCTTCCGGATCACGCCCGCGGGCGCCCAGCAGTTCGCACGCATGACGCAGCTGCAGATGGCCTTCGTCTCCCATGACAGCGAGGGCCGCTACACCGTCCACGCGAGCACCCTGCCCCCCTCCATTCCCATGGAACACATCGACCGGCACGACAGGAACCAGGCGCCCTTTTCCGCCAGCGACACCGAAGGTGCCGGCTACCGCGTCAAGGTCATCATGCTGGACGACTCCGGCCCGCAGCCTGTCAGCGCCGTGGTGGCCAAGCCCTTCGCGCCGGTCATGTCTCCGTTCCTCAAGCTGGAGGCACTGTACGCCGTGAGCGTGCTGATGAGCGCGCTGGTGTCCATCATCGCGGTGAAGGTGGTCGCCAGCCGCGTGGTGACGCCGCTGGAGGACGTGGCGCAGAAGGACGCGCTCACCGGGCTCGCCAACCGCCGCACCTTCGAGGCCCGGCTGCTGCGCGCCGAGCGGGACCTGCAGAGGTCGGGCGCGGGCTTCTCCGTCATGCTGATGGACCTCGACAAGTTCAAGTTCGTCAACGACACCTACGGGCATGACGCGGGCGACGTGGTGCTCAAGGAAGCCGCGTCCCGCATCCAGAAGATCATCCGCTCGTCCGACACGCTGGCCCGGCTGGGCGGCGACGAGTTCGCGATCCTGGTACGCACCGACGACCCGCAGACGCTGACCCACATCGCCACTGCCATCGTCGAGGTGGTGCGCCAGCCCATCCCGCTGCAGCCGGGCCTCACGGCCGAAGTGGGCACCAGCATCGGCATCGCCTTCGCCCCCGCGCACTCCCGGCGCGGCGCCGAGGTGGTGCAATGCGCCGACCAGGCGATGTACACGGCCAAGCGGCGCGGGGGCGGGTTCGCCATGGCGGAGAACGCGCAGACGGCGGGGCAGTCATCGCCCGACATGGCGTCGCAGCGGTGACCGCCCCGCGCGCCGTCCTCAGGCCCCCTGTCCCATCGCCGGATCGGACACGGAATCCCGGCCCGTTTCGACGCGGCCCGCGAAGCGCCGCACGAAGGCCGGGGCCGCGCTGCAGCGCACGGTGAAGTCGTACCAGTTGCCGCTGTCGCCCAGGGCCCAGGCCAGTTCCTCCACCGCGCCCGGCTGCACGGTGCGCGTCCAGGGGCCGTCGGCGCGGTAGGCGCGTGCCTCGGCGGTGAAGCCGATGGCCGCGGTGCCGCGGTTGTAGAGCTTCACGCGCACCTGCGGCGGGTCGCACAGTTCGTAGCAGACCTGCACCTCGGGCATGCCGGCGGAAGCCTGCTGCGCGAGGTCGCCCGCGAAGGCGCGGTGGAAGCCGTTGGGGCCCAGCACCCACAGGTCGTAGGCACCGCCGTCGGCCGCCGCGTTCCAGACGCCGTTCAGCGTCTTGCCCGCCTCGACCACGTAGCGGCGCGGGATCGCGTCCAGGTGCTTCCTGTCATAGACGTGGAACACCGCGGCGGGGCTGCCGGCTTTGGCCGTGTTGGCGAAGAGCAGCGTCACCGTGCCCGCGCCGGCGTTCGCCTGGGCCGTGGCGTGCAGTTCGTAGGGCAGCGCGCGCGAAGGCCGCACGCCCGGCGCCTGCACCGGCAGGGCCGTGTCCGTGGCCGCGGCGGGCTGGGGCAGCTTGGGGGCCTGTACCTGCGCGGCGATGCGTGCGTCCACGGCCGTCTTGCTGGTGCGGCCGGCCAGCGTGGGCAGGGTCTCGGTGTTCGGGTTGACGAAGTTGAAGCAGCTGGTCAGGTCGCCGCACACCGCGCGGCGGTAGGCGCTGATCTGCGGCTCGGCCACGCCGAAGCGCTTTTCCAGGAACATGAGGGTGGAGGTGTGGTCGAACACCTGCGAATTCACCCAGCCACCCCGGCTCCAGGGCGAGACGATCCACATCGGCACGCGCGGGCCGGGGCCGTAGGGCTTGCCGTCGGCCGGCGGCTGGCTGGAGGTGGCGGGCTGGAAGTCGTGGTATTCCACGGCCACGTCGGCGGCAGACAGCGTGCAGGCGCCGGCCAGGCTGCCATCCGCGTTGCGCGAAGGCACGGCGGGCGAGGGCAGGTGGTCGAAGAAGCCGTCGTTCTCGTCGTAGTTGATGAGCAGCACCGTCTTGCTCCACACGTCCGGATTGGCGGTGAGCGCGTCCAGCACTTCCTGCACGTACCAACCGCCCTGCGCGGGGCTGGAGGGGCCGGGGTGTTCGCTATAGACCGAGGGCGCGATGATCCACGACACGGCCGGCAGCCGGCCCTTGCCGATGTCGTCGCGGAAGGTCTCCAGGAAGCCCTGCGGCATGGTGTTGCCGAAGCCCTTGGCCAGCGGGCTCAGGGCATCGTCGATGGCCGGGTCGTAATTGGGGCCGGCCAGGCCCTGGGGCTGGGTGATGTCGGTCTTGGCCACGTAGAGCGGCTTGCGGTCCGCGGGCATCTTCTCGATCTCGGCGCGCCAGTGGCGGAAGCCCATCATCTCGTTGCAGCCGAAGTTGTCGATCAGGCTCTGGTAGACCTTCCAGGTCACGCCCGCCTTCTGCAGCCGGTCGGCATAGGTGGTCCAGGTCCAGCCGTCGGTGGAGGCGCCGATGTCGTTGCCCGCGTTGAACTGGTTGTTCAGGCCTGCCACATTCACGCGCGAGCCGTCAACGGGGCTGACACCGTTCGGGCCGTTGGTGCCCGTCCAGTAGAAGAGCCGGTTGGCGATGGTGCCGGTGTGCATGCCGCAGTGGTAGTGGTCGCACAGCGTGAAGGCATCGGCCAGCGCGCGCTGGAACGAGACCTCGGCCGTCTCGTAGTACCCCATCGAGAGGGGCAGCTTCGCATCGGGCCAGCGCGACATGCGGCCATGGTCCCAGGCCGCCTGCGAATCCACCCAGGTGTGCGGCGTGCTGCCGGCGCGCTGGGCGTTGCCCTGGGCCTCGTCCAGCCGGAAGGGCACGTAGGTGCCGGGCGGCGTGGTCTTGGTGTAGGCCTGGTAGAAGACGTTGCGGCCGTATTGCGAGGGCACGGCGAAGCGGTCGCCGAAGCCGCGCACGCCCTTGAAGGTGCCGAAATAGCTGTCGAAGGAGCGGTTTTCCATCATCAGCAGCACCACGTGCTGCACGTCCCGGATGGTGCCGGTGGCGTTGTTCGCCTCGATGGCGAGCGCGCGCCGGATGGCGGGCGGAAACGCGGACAGCGTGGCGGCGGCCGCTCCGGTGCCGAGCACGCCGGAGAGGAACTTGCGTTTGGAGGAATCGACGGTCATTTTGGAGGAGTGTTTGTTGTCCGAAGAAAGACGGGGCGCGCCATGGACCGCGCGCGGCGGTGCGGCGAGCGCAGTGCAGGACAGGCGCCCGCGGGCCCGGGTCAGGGCTTGGGCGCGCAGTGCGTGTCAGGGTTGCCGCAGTTGGCGATGAAGCCGTTCGAGGCGTCGGAGCCGGAGCCGCCGCAGCCGGCCAGCAGCAGGCCGAGCGCGAGCGTGCAGGCGGCCAGCAGGGAGCGGCCGAGGAGGGACGGCACGGTGGGCCGTGGATGCGAGGTCATATCGTGGGGAGAGGAATGGAGAGGCTTGGCATTCTTCTCTCGGACTATTGCGTGGGAGTGACGTTTGGGTAACACGGCGGTGACGCTGGCGGACCCTTGCAGTACCCAGGCACTACCAATGCGGAGGCTTGCTCGCGGGCTTCTTCCTGGTCTGCACATGCTGCGGCAGCTGCGATTGCGCCAGTTCATCGTCCCGGATGTGATGGCGTACCCAATGCGCCAGGGCTGTAAGCCGCTTGTTGGGCACCTTGCCGGCCTCCGTGTCCTTGTCACGCAAGGGCATGACCAACCCTGGCCTGGCACCCGGGGCATCCTCACGGACCATGCGAAGGGCGGGCTCCAGGTCGCTGTCATTGGAGCAGAGGACCAGTTGTTCGCATTCGCCGCGCAGGGCATCGCGATAGGCATGCAGCGCGATGTTCACGTCCGTCTGCTTCTCTTCAATCATCCAGACACGCGAAACGCTGCTCTTGGTGGGGTCGATGCCCTCCTGGAAGGTCGGCAGGGACGCAGTCCCGAAGATGTGGAAGCCGTTGATGACCTGGACCAGTCCGGGATCACGCGCCTGGAGGGCACGGAGATATTGGGTCTGCGCCTGGGACGAGGCTTCTCCATGCCGGGCATAGGATGCCTTCACGGGTGCGGTGAAATACTTGATGGTCACCAACTGCGCGCCGGGGTCTTGCGGCACCAGGATGCGGTCACGGAACAGTGCCGCGATGTCCAGCCACTTGTACGGCGTGCCCTTGAGGCGGGAGTAATAGAAGTTGTAGCCGTCGATGTATACGGAGGTTCTTGTCAATGCAGCACCCACCAATGAAAAGGCCACCTTGCGGTGGCCTTTTCGCCCCAAGCCAAGCCAACTCAATGACACGGCGAGGGGATTGTGTGCCTGGATTTTAGCAAGGAGCACGAAACCATGCGAGCGAAGACGCTGGCAAGATTGTTCCTTCCGGCAAAGGCGCTGTCCCTGCAAAGGGCAACAATCTCCTTTATGTCTTGCTTGCGTTCAGCGAATACAGAGCCTGACAAGTCGAGAGACGCAGATCACAGATTCGGCGCCAGCAGCCGCTCCAGCACCTTCTCGTCCATCCCCCGCCGCTCGGCCATGTCGTGCAGCTGGTCCTCGCCGATCTTGCCGACGTTGAAGTACGTGCTCTCGGGGTGGCCGATGTAGAAGCCGCTCACGCTGGCGGCGGGGGTCATGGCCAGGCTTTCCGTCAGGCCCATGCCGATCTCCTCGCACTGCAGCACGCGGAAGAGGTCGGTCTTGGCGCTGTGGTCCGGGCAGGCGGGGTAGCCGGGCGCGGGGCGGATGCCCTGGTACTTCTCGGCGATCATGTCTTCGTTGCTCAGGGCTTCGCCCGCGGCGTAGCCCCAGAGGTCGGTGCGCACGCGCTGGTGCAGGCATTCGGCGAAGGCTTCGGCCAGGCGGTCGGCCAGGCTTTTCAGCATGATGGCGGAGTAGTCGTCCAGCGCGTCGATGAAGGCCTGTTCCTTCTTCTCCACGCCCAGGCCGGCCGTCACGGCGAAGAGGCCGGCGTAGTCGGCGATGCCGCTGTCCTTGGGCGCGACGAAGTCGGCCAGGCAGCGGCTGGGGCGCGTCACGCCGTCGATCACCTGCTTTTCGGTCTGCTGGCGCAGGCCATACCAGGTCATGGCGACTTCGGTGCGCGATTCGTCGGTGTAGAACTCGATGTCGTCGCCCACGCTGTTGGCGGGGTAGAGCGCCAGCACGCCGCTCGCGCTGAGCCAGCGGCCTTCGACCAGCTTCTTGAGCATGGCCTGGCCGTCGGCGAAGACGCGCTGGGCCTGCTCGCCCACGATCTCGTCGGTGAGGATGGCGGGGTACGGGCCGGCCAGGTCCCAGGTCTGGAAGAAGGGGCCCCAGTCGATGTACCGGGCCAGCTCGGTCAGGTCGAAGTTCTTGAACACGCGGCGGCCCAGCAGGCGCGGCTGGCGCGGGCGGTAGGCGCTGAAATCGACGGGCGTGCGGTTGGCGCGGGCCTTGGCCAGCGGCCACATCGGCGTCTGCTTCCTGTTGGCGTGCTGCTGGCGCACCTTGTCGTAGTCGGCGTTCAGCTCATCGACGTAGTTCTGCGCGCCGTCGCCCAGCAGGCTCTGCGCCACGCTCACGCTGCGCGAGGCATCGGGCACATAGACGACGGGGCCTTCGTAGTGCGGCGCGATCTTGACGGCGGTGTGCACGCGGCTGGTGGTGGCGCCGCCGATGAGCAGCGGGATCTTCTTGATGCGGAAGTGGTCGTCCTTCTGCATCTCGCCGGCCACGTACTGCATCTCTTCCAGGCTGGGGGTGATGAGGCCCGAGAGGCCCACGATGTCCGCGCCCTCGACCTTGGCGCGGGCCAGGATCTCGTGGCAGGGGACCATCACGCCCATGTTCACCACCTCGAAGTTGTTGCACTGCAGCACCACGGTGACGATGTTCTTGCCGATGTCGTGCACGTCGCCCTTCACGGTGGCGATGACGATCTTGCCCTTGCTGCGCACGTCGCGGCCGGCCAGTTCGTCCTGGCGCTTTTCTTCCTCGATGTAGGGAATGAGGTGGGCCACGGCGGACTTCATCACGCGCGCGCTCTTCACCACCTGGGGCAGGAACATCTTGCCGGCGCCGAACAGGTCGCCCACGATGTTCATGCCGTCCATGAGCGGGCCTTCGATCACGTGCAGCGGGCGGCCGCCGCCGGCCAGGATCTCCCGGTAGGCCTCTTCCGTGTCTTGCACGATGAAGTCGGTGATGCCGTGCACCAGCGCATGGGCCAGCCGCTCGCGCACCGGGGCGTTGCGCCATTCGAGCTTCCTGCTTTCGTCCTTGGCGCCGCTCTTGGCGGTCTCGGCGATCTCGACCAGGCGCTCGCCCGCGTCGGGGCGGCGGTTGAGCACCACGTCTTCCACGCGCTCGCGCAGCACGGGTTCGAGGTCGTCATAGACGCCCACCATGCCGGCGTTGACGATGCCCATGTCCATGCCGGCCTTGATGGCGTGGTAGAGGAACACGGTGTGGATGGCTTCGCGCACCGGGTCGTTGCCGCGGAAGCTGAAGGAGACGTTCGACACGCCGCCCGACACCTTGGCGCCTGGCAGGTGCTGCTTGATCCAGCGCACGGCCTCGATGAAATCGACGGCGTAGTTGTTGTGCTCCTCGATGCCCGTGGCCACCGCGAAGATGTTGGGGTCGAAGATGATGTCTTCGGGCGGAAAGCCCACCTCATCGACCAGCACGCGGTAGGCGCGCTCGCAGATCTCGATCTTGCGCGCGAAGGTGTCGGCCTGGCCCTGCTCGTCGAAGGCCATCACCACGGCGGCCGCGCCGTAGCGCTTGACGAGGCGCGCCTCGTGCTTGAACTTCTCCACGCCCTCTTTCATGCTGATGGAGTTGACGATGCCCTTGCCCTGGATGCAGCGCAGCCCGGCCTCGATCACCTCCCACTTGGAGGAGTCCACCATGATGGGCACGCGGGCGATGTCGGGCTCGGAGGCGATGAGCTGCAGGAAGCGCACCATGGCGGCCTTGCTGTCGAGCATGGCCTCGTCCATGTTGATGTCGATGACCTGGGCGCCGTTTTCCACCTGCTGGCGCGCCACGGCCAGGGCCTCTTCGTACTGGCCGTTGAGGATCATGCGCGCGAAGGCCTTGGAGCCCGTCACGTTGGTGCGCTCGCCGATGTTGACGAACAGCGTGCCCTCGCCGATGGAGACCGGCTCCAGGCCGGAGAGCTTCATGGGAGGAAGGGAATGGGGGGCGGACATGGGGCTCACCTGCGCGGACGGTGGGAAAGGACAGGTGAGCGTCGTTGGCATCGAATCTTCGGCACGGGCTCCGAGCCTGACGGCGCGCCCGCGGCGGTCGTGACCGACGCCGGCGGACGGGCCGCTGCAACGCTCCTCGGAGGGCGGGCGGATTTTAAACGGGGACGGCGGCGCGCGACCGGGGGAGGCCTCTTCGCCTAGCGCACCGGCAGGAACTGCAGGAAGGTGCCGCCCACCAGGTTCTGCACGTAGCTGATGGCTGCGCGGCGGTACTTCTCGGCCACCACGGCGGCCAGCAGGTCGAGCCGCGCGATGATCTTGCCGAACTCGCGCTCGAAGCTCACGTTGCGCACGCCCGGGCCGATCTCGTCGGCCAGCAGCAGCGGCCGGCCGTCCGGGCCCTGCCGCTGGGCGATGAGCCAGACGGCGATTTCCACGTTGCGCGCGGCGTTGTAGAGGTGCTGCGCGTCCAGCCCGTCGACCAGGAAGAAGCGGGTCTTGCCGCCGTGGGCGGTGACGATCATGTCGGCCGTGGCGTGGATGACCGCGGCCACCCGGTCGCCCGTGAACTCGGGGCTGAGCGAGAAGGCCAGCGCGGCGATGTCGCGGCGCCCCTGCAGCGGCGCCCAGGGCTGGCGCTGCTCGATGGCGTCGCGCACGCGCTGCCCGGCCAGGATGCGGCCCGGCAGCTGGTCCGGTGCCTGGCCCTTGCGCCACTCGGCCGGGTTGCGGCGGTAGAGCTTGTCCATCAGCAGGTAGAGGCTGTCCAGGTTGGCGCGCATGCCCAGCGTGGCCATGCGGTTCACGTCGGACTGCGCCAGCTCGGTGGGCTCGATGTCGGCGGCCTGCACCTCGCCGCGCTCGGTGTGGGCCGGCGTTCCGCATCCGGCCAGCAGCGCGCCGGCCAGCGCACAGCCCTGCCCCAGCAGGCAGCGGCGGGAAAGAGGGAGGTCGGCCGTCTTCATCACGTCCGGATTATGGGCAGGCGCCGGGCGCCTTCTGCCCGGCGCCGTGCTGCAGCGCACCAAATGCAGGCGCCCCCCGGACGGTGTGCGGCGCGCCGGGCACCACCCTGCTGCGGAAGCTGGCCGGCTCACCCGGGAATTCTTCTGGCCAGGCAATGCTTTCATGCTCCTGTTTTTGAGCCTGGCATGCAAATCGCTTTGACCTGCGCACTGGTCTGACCTGTCAGGCCACCGATTCACCAAGCCCATGCACAGCATTCCTTCCTCCGTCGCGCAAACGCTGCAGCAGCAGATCCTGAGCGGCCACTACGCCAGCGGCAGCCCGCTGCCCGCGCAGCGCGAACTGGCGCAGCGCCTGGGCATCAGCCGGGCCTCGCTGCGCGAGGCACTGTCGGTGCTGGAGACGCTGGGGCTGGTGGACATCCTGCCCGGCCGGGGCGTGATGGTGCGGGGTCCGCATGCCAGCGGCGAGCGCACGCACCGTGCCTTCGCCACCCCCGAAATGGGCACCCTTTCGCCGCGCCAGCTGATCGAGCTGCGGCTGGTGCTGGAGCCTGGATGGACGGCCCTGGCCGCCGGCCGCGCCGATGCGGGCGCGCACCACCAGTTGCAGTGGCTGCAACAGCAGCAGTCCGAAGCGCTGCGGCGCAACGACCTGCTGAGCGCCGCCGAGGCGGACCTGCATTTCCACCTGCTGCTGGCACAGCTGTCGGGCAACCCCGGCCTGATCGCCATGGCGCGGCAGCTGGAGCCGGCCATCGCCCACAGCCTGCGCCTGCCGTTCGCCCGCACGGGCGCCGACGACGAGCCCGCGCGCGAGCACGACGCCATCGTGCAGGCGCTGCGCGCGGGCGATGCCGCGGCCAGCGCCCAGGCCATGCACGCCCACCTGCTGTCGGCGGCGCGCCGCGGCGGCATCGACATGGGTGCGCCGGAGCCCCCCGCAGCCGGCGCACCGGTTTCCTTTCGCCTCGTTCCCCCCTCTCCCCCTTTCCCTGAAGGAGTTTTCCAATGACCCGCACCGCCATCACCCCCCCGACCGCCCGCCGCGGCGCCCTCCGCGCCCTGCTGGCCGCCACCGCCTTCGCGGCCGCAGCCCTGGGCGGCGCGGCGTCCGCCCGTGCCGACGTGCTGGCCAACATCCAGAAGGCCGGCGTGGTCCGCGTGGCCATCCCGCAGGACTTCCCGCCCTTCGGCTCGCTGGGCACCGACCTGAAGCTGCAGGGCTATGACATCGACATGGCCAACCTGGTGGCCAAGGAACTGGGCGTGAAGGTCGAACTGGTGCCCGTCACCAGCACCAACCGCATCCCCTACCTGACCACCGGCAAGGCCGACCTGGTGATCTCCAGCCTCGGCAAGAACGCCGAGCGCGCCAAGGTGATCGACTTCACCCAGGCCTACGCGCCCTTCCCCAAGAGCGTCTATGGCCCCAAGGAGGCCGTCATCAAGGGCCCGGCCGACCTGGCGGGCAAGACCATCGGCGTGACGCGCGGCTCCACCGAAGACCTGTCGCTGACCAAGCTGGCCCCCGCGTCGGCCACCATCAAGCGCTATGAAGACAACAACGCCACGGCGCAGAGCTACCTGACCGGCCAGGTGCAGCTGGTGACGCTGGGCAACATCGTCGCCAACGCCGTGAACGAGCGCACCAGGCTGCGCCAGCTGGATGCCAAGTTCGCCGTGGAAGACACGCCCTGCTACGTGGGTGTCGCCAAGGGCGAGGACGCGCTGCTGCAGAAGGTGGACGCGATCATCACCAAGGCCAAGTCCGACGGCCGCCTGAACGACATGTCGCAGCGCTGGATGAAGATGCCGCTGCCCGCCACGCTGTAAGCGGCCGGGACCGCACCGTCCGCACCAGGCCACGTTGACCGGAAGAGACCTCCTCCATGGCATATGCATTCGACTTCGGCGCCGTCTTCGACTACAGCGGCCAGCTGGCGCAGGGCGCCGCCTTCACGCTGGGGCTGACGACGGCCGGTGCCGTGCTGGGCGGCGTGATCGGCGTGGCCGGCGGCGTCTGCCGCGCCTGGCGCATCGCGCCGCTGAACTGGCTGTTCAAGCTGTATGTGGAGGCGATCCGCAACACGCCCTTCCTGGTGCAGCTGATGTTCGTGTTCTTCGGCCTGCCGTCGCTGGGCCTGCAGCTCAATGAATGGCAGGCCTGCCTGCTGACCACCGTGGTCAACCTGGGCGCCTACCTCACGGAGATCGTGCGGGCCGGCATCCAGGAAACGCCGCGCGGCCAGCTGGAGGCCGCGAGCGCGCTGGGCATGGGCCGCTGGGCCTGCTTCCGGCACGTGGTGCTGCGGCCCGCGCTGCAGAAAGTGTGGCCCGCGCTCAGCAGCCAGATCGTCATCGTGATGCTGGGCACCTCGGTGGTGTCGCAGATCGCGGCGCAGGACCTGACCTTCGCCGCCAATTTCATCCAGTCGCGCAATTTCCGCGCGTTCGAGACCTATATCGTGGTGACGGCGCTTTACTTCGCGCTGGCCCTGCTGCTGCGCCAGGCGCTGGCCTGGATCGGGCAGCACGTCATCGTGGCGCGCCGCGCGCCGGCCACGTCCACGCCCCGCCCCGCCGCCGCGCCGGCCGGAGACGCCGCATGATCGCCGACATTCCCCTGCTGCCCATCCTGCTCAAGCTGGCCGAAGGCCTCTGGGCCACCCTGCTGCTGTCGCTCATGGCTTTCGCGCTGGGCGGCGCGGCCGGCCTGGTGGTGCTGTTCGCCCGCGTGGGCCGGCACTCCGGCCTGCAGCGCGTGAGCCGCACCTATATCCAGGTCTTCCAGAACACGCCGCTGCTCATGCAGATGTTCCTGGTGTTCTTCGGCGCGTCGATGGCAGGCTTCGACGTATCGCCCTGGACGGCCGCCGCCATCGGCCTCACGCTCTACACCAGCGCCTACCTGGCCGAAGTCTGGCGCGGCTGCGTGCAGGCCATCCCCCGCGGGCAGTGGGAGGCGTCGTCCAGCCTCGCCATGGGCTACTTCCAGCAGATGCGCCACGTGGTGCTGCCGCAGGCCGTGCGCCTGGCCATCGCGCCCACCGTGGGTTTCTCGGTGCAGATCGTCAAGGGCACGGCCGTGGCCTCGATCATCGGCTTCGAGGACCTCACCAAGCTCGGCTCGATGCTGGCCAACGCCACCTTCCAGCCCTTCCTCATCTACGGGCTCGTCGCCGCCGGCTACTTCCTGCTGTGCTGGCCGCTGTCCGCCTGTGCATCCCACCTGGAGAAGAAACTCTATGCCGCTCGTTGACGTCTGCGCCGTGCACAAGTACTACGGCGACAACCATGTGCTCAAGGGCGTGGACCTGCGCGTCGAAAGCGGCCAGGTCGTGGCCATCATCGGCCGCAGCGGCTCGGGCAAGAGCACGCTGCTGCGCTCCATCAACGGGCTGGAATCGATCAACGACGGCCAGATCGTCGTCGATGACGCCGTGCTCAAGGGGGCGCAGGCCACGGCCGCGCAGCTGCGCGCACTGCGCCTGAACGTGGGCATGGTGTTCCAGCAGTTCAACCTGTTCCCGCACCTCACGGCGGGGGAGAACGTGGCGCTCTCGCCCGTGGTGGTCAAGGGCACGAAGAAGGCCGAGGCCCGGCAGCTGGCCCGCGAGATGCTCGCCAAGGTGGGCCTGGCCGAGAAGTACGACGCCTACCCCGACCAGCTCAGCGGCGGCCAGCAGCAGCGCGTGGCCATCGCCCGCGCCCTGGCCATGCAGCCCAAGGTGCTGCTGTGCGACGAGATCACCTCCGCGCTGGACCCGGAGCTGGTCAACGAGGTGCTGGCCGTGGTCAAGCAGTTGGCCACCGAGGGCATGACGCTCATCATGGTCACCCATGAAATGCGCTTCGCCCGCGACGTGGGCGACCAGCTGGTGTTCATGCACCAGGGCCGCGTGCACGAATGCGGGCCTGCCAGGGAATTGTTCGCCCAGCCGCGCACGCCGGAACTGGCCGGCTTCATCGGCGCGGTGCAATGAGCGGGGGAGTGGTGCTGCCGGTGCAGCCCCTCACCGCCGAAGCCTTCGCGCCCTACGGCCAGGTGATCGCGCTGGGCGGCAGCGGCACCCGGCAGATCCCCATCAACGACGGCCGCTGCATGCGCCACCACGACCTGGCCCGGCCCTTCGCCGCCGCGCCCGGCGCCGTGGCCTTCAGCCTGTTCGACGCCGCCGCCACCGCGCTGCCCGCGCAGCTCACGCTGATGGAACGGCACCGGCTGGGCAGCCAGTCCTTCGCGCCCTTCGGCGCCGCGCTGCAGCTGGTGGCCGTGGTGGCCGATGCGGCCATCGCACCCGAAGCGCTGGGCCCTGGGCATCTGCGCGCCTTCGTCACCGACGGCCGGCAGGGGCTGCAGCTGGCCCCGGGCGTGTGGCACCACCCGCTGCTGTCGCTGCAGGCCGGCCCCTGGCTGGTGGCCGACCGCATCGCGGCGGAGGTGGATTGCGATGTGGTCCCCATCCACGCGTGGGGCGTGGACTGCAGGCTGTAGGGCGGAACGCAGCCCTACAGGACCGCGGCCTCGCGGGCAGCGGACGAGGCATGCACCCGCACGATGTCCTCCGTCACCCGCAGGAACGCATCCACCTCCTGCGCCGTATTGCAGTGCAGCGGCGACACGCGCACCGCGCCCTTCAGCCCGAAGGATTCGAGCATGCGCCGCGAATACAGGCTCGCCACGCTGCGCTCATAGACCGTCACGCCGCGCAGTCCGTATTCGTGCACGGCCTGGGTGCAGTCCACGCCGTCGATGCCGATGGCGATGATGAGGTCGCGCAGGGTGAGGTCCGGGTGGTCCAGGAACACCTGCACGCCGGGCATGCCGCGCAGGCCGTGGCGGGCACCGCCGTCGCCGTCCAGCAGGCGCGCCAGCAGGGCGCGCTCGTGCAGCATGATGCGTTCGATGCCGGCCGCGAACAGGGCCCGGCGCGGCCGCTCGCCGGCATCGGCGCCCGCGTCCAGCGCGGCGGCCAGTTCCGGCAGTTCCTTCAGGGCCTGGCAGCCCAGCCAGCAGACGTAGTCGGCGATCTCGGTCACCACGGCGAACTGCCAGGGCGAGGAGCTGCCCAGGTCCCAGAAACCCTCCGGCTTGGCCGAGAGCTTGTGGTGCGGCAGCGCGGCAGCGCGATCCGACAGCCAGGCCAGGCCGGAGCCCCGGCAGCCGAAGAACTTGTAGGGCGCGAGGTTGATGCCGTCCACCGGCGTCTTCTGCAGGTCGATCAGGCCATGCGGCGCGTGCTGCACGGCATCCACCACGATGTAGAGGTCGGGCTTCACGGCACGCGCCGCGGCCACGATGCGTTCCAGGTCCAGCTTGGCGCCAGAGATGTTGGAGGCATAGATCACGTTGAGCAGCGTCGTGCCCTCGTCCACCAGCCGCACGATGGCGTCCACGTCCACCCCGCCCGTGGCCGGGTTGCTGGGCGCCACGCGCAGTTCGCGGCCGGTCTCGCGCGCATAGCGCTCCATGGCGTCGTAGGACGAGGGGTGCTCCAGCACCGTGGTGACCATGTTGGTGCCCGGCACGTTCAGCGCGATGGCGCGCACCATCTCGAACATGGCGCCCGATGCGGTGAGCGCGGCATGCACGCTGCCGCCCTCGGCATTGAGCATCATGCGCAGGTCGTCGGTGCCCGTGGCCTGGATGCCCTGCAGTTCGCGCGCCACGGGGTGGATGCGCTCGGTGTTGTCGGGCACGGCGTCGATCTGCGCGAAGCGCTCCACCGCCGCCTTCAGGCGGAAGGAGCCGCCCGCGTTGTCGAAATACAGCCGCGGGCGCCCTGCATGGTCGTGGTCCACCTGCAGGAAGCGGCCGCGCACCTCGCGCATCACCGCCTCCGGGAACAGCAGGCCCTGCGGGTAGCGGGCCGAAATCGCGTCGTGGCCGGCCATCACACGCCCTTCTTGCTGGGGTTGCGGTAGGCCTCGCGCACGGCGTCCGTCATCGGGAAGTTCAGGTTCACGTTGTTGGGCGGGATCGGCTGGGTGAACCAGCGGGCGTAGAGGCGCTCCATCTCGCCGCTCTTCATGAGCTGGGTGACGGTCTCGTCCACCAGCGCCTCGAACTGCGGATCGTTCTTGCGGAACATGATGCCGTAGGGTTCCTGGCGCAGCACCACGTCGCGCAGCATGCGGTATTCGCCCGGATTGGGCGAGGAGGCGATCAGGCCTGCCAGTTGCACGTCGTCCAGCACATAGGCGTCGGCCCGGCCGTTGGCCAGCAGCAGGAAGGCGTCGGCCGTGTCCTTTCCGCTCAGTTCGCGCACGTCCAGCGCCTCGGCCCGCTTGTAGGTGCGCAGCAGTTGCACCGAGGTGCTGCCGGCCACGGTGGCCACCGTCTTGCCCGCGAGATCCGAGAGGGAGTTGATGCCCGAGTTCTTCTTCACCGCCACGGTGATGCCCGCCACGAAATGGCTGGGCGCGAAGGAGACCATCTGCTGGCGCACCACGGAATTGGTCGTGGTGGCGCAGTCCAGGTCCACCGTGCCGTTCTGCATCAGCGGGATGCGGTTGAGCGAATTGAGCAGCGTGTACTGCACGCGCAGCGCCGGCAGGCCCAGCTTGGCCTTCACCGCATCGACGATCTTCAGGCAGATGTCGTTGGAAAAGCCCACCGGGTCGCCGCTGCCCTTGGGGCTGTACGAGAACGGGATCGAGCTGTCGCGGCTGCCGATGTGGATCACCCCGGTCTGCTTGATGCGTGCCAGCGTGTCGATCTCCTGGGCGCTGGCGGCGGCGCCGTGGGCCAGCAGGCAGGCGCCCAGCACGGCGGCCAGGGACGAGGACGAGAAAAGGCGGCGGGAAGTCATGGCGGGCACTCCTGGATGAAGGCGGCTCCGGACGGAGGGAAAGCCGCGGGCATCAGCGCCACGGCCGGGATACAGCCCATTGTGAGAGTCGTGTCATTTCTCGAAAAGCGATTTTTTGTGCTCGAATCGCATGAACAAAAGCGATGAATCGACACCCGCCATGATGACCTTCAAGCAACTGGAAGCCCTGTACTGGATCGGCCAGCTCGGCGGCTTCGCGCCGGCCGCCCGCAAGCTGCACACCACGCAGTCCGCCATCTCCAAGCGGGTGCACGAGCTGGAACAGATCTTCGACACCGCCCTGTTCGACCGCAGCCAGCGCAGCGCGCGCCTGACGGAAAAAGGCGAGGAGATGTTCATGCTCGCGCGCAAGCTGCTGCGCGAGCGCGATGCGGCGGTGGAGCAGTTCGGCAAGCCCGGGGTGATCGAACGGCGCCTGCGCATCGGCGTGACGGAGCTCACGGCCATGACCTGGCTGCCGCGCCTGGTGGGCCTGGTGCGCGCCCACTACCCCAAGGTCACGCTGGAGCCCGACGTGGACGGCAGCCTGCCGCTGCGCGACAAGCTGCTGGCCGACGCGCTGGACCTCGTCATCGTGCCCGACGCCTTCGCCGACAGCCGCCTGCCCGCCAAGCCCGTGGGCCAGGTCGAGAGCGCCTGGATGTGCCGCCCCGGCCTCGTGCAGCCCCCGGCCCCCGGCCGCCCCGTGCGCCTGCACGACCTGGCCGCCCACCGGCTGCTGGTGCAGGGCAATGCCTCCGGCACCGGCCGCATCTACGACGGCTGGATGCGCGAGCGCGGCGTGGAGCCCGCGGACACCCTGGTGGTCAGCAACCTGATCGCGCTGGCCGGCCTCACCATCTCCGGCCTGGGCGTGAGCTACCTGCCCCGCCACTGCCTCGCCCCCTTGGTCGCCGCCGGCATGCTGGCCGAGATCGAGGTGCAGCCACCGTTGCCGCCCGTGCCCTATGTGGCGATGGTGCGCGGGGAGCAGCGCAGCGCGCTGGTGGCGTCGGTGATCATGCTGGCGCAGTCGTGTTGTGACTTCACGCGGGTGTTTCAGGCCGGCGGGGGCACAGAGCCCTTGTGAAGCGGCCCCTTGGCGCGACGGCCGGCAGGCGCAGTCGCGGTTCATGGTGCCGGCCATGCTGGCCGGCGGCAATGAGCTGATCGGGCGGCTGACCGCGTTCATCGAGTCGGCGCTGCCCCATTCCCCGAGCGTCGGCGAACTGGCGGAGGCCTTCTCCATGTCGCCCCGCACGCTGGCACGCCACGTGCGCGCCGCCCCCTGCCCTGGTCCAGGCCGTCCGCCTGAACCGGGCGCGCCTGCTGATCGAGAACAGCCGGATGCCGGTGCACCAGGTCGCGCAGGAGGTGGGGTATATCGACGCTACGGCATTGCGGCGGCTGATGCGCCGGGGGGCGGGGGCCAATCCCAGTGCTTTTCGTAGTGGGACGGGCTGGCGATGATTTTTGCTGACCAAGGGCGAGGAGTCGCTTTATTCGCTATGCAGCGACTTTGCTTGGGGGTTTGGCGTAGGGCGTTGCATGCCTTCGACGTGATCAGGGCTGTTATCGGCCAGCAGCAGTCGGTGGTGGCAGGTGAAAGCGGGGGCTGACCGGGCTTTATTGCGAATAGGACGGGGCCGGGAATACAGGGGCAACATCAGCCGGCGAAAGCGGTCGCGCGAGATGAAAAGCGCCGTACTCCTGCCTAAGTGCTGGCCATGCTTTGCGAAGGTGGCCACGAGATCTGAAATAGGGGTGAAACCAAACCCAGTCCATCTCCCAGGCTTCGGGGGCATTCTCCCACTCGCGCCAACGGAAGCACGAGCCACCAATGAAGCGCCGTTTGACTGGTCCTTCGCCTTGCCAAAAATCATCGGCGGTTACATGAAACAGGAAGGCCTCCCACCGCACGAAGTATGGCTTGTCGGGAGTTTCGGACGCTTCAAACTGTGGAAAGTCGAAGCGCATCTCCCGCTTGAAGTGAAGCGCGAACCTCTCCACGTACTTCCGCAGGCGAAGCGAAGATGCCGGAAGGACCTTAAAGGGGCTGGGCTCGTCATCGTACGGAAGAGCCGCAACTGGCAGCGACAAAGAGTAATAGTCAGCCACGTCGGTCCCGGGCAGGCTAACGTCGAGGTGACCGGCACGTTGCGGCAAGGGGCCGCACGGTGCAGGATTTCCAACGGCACTGTGCTGCCCCTTGCCGCAACGTGTCCGAGTCGACCGACCAGTTAGGGGGCACCTGCAGAGGCTCCGAGCAAAGCTGTCAATCAGCATCCCCCGTGCCGCTTCGGCCGGGAAGCTGTGGCGGCGATTCTGAAGCGTCCCCATATGCGATTCTTGGGATGCTCGAATGCTGAAGCGCTGCCTTCTGCACTTCGGTCGCGACTGAAAGCATGCGCCCATTAATCTCCACGACCGCCTGGTCCGCTAAGAGTGCGTTAAGGTTGTTTGTGATTGCGACCGCGCTCTTGGCAAGAGAGCCTTGCAGTTCAGTGACGTCGACTCCACTCTCCTTGAGGCGATTGGAAAAATTAAGAATCGCATCCAACGATTCAACCTTCTTGGGTATGGCTGCGATCTTTCCCTCTGTCGTGAAGTTCCGGTGTATGTATTTAACTGCGCCCTCGGTCAGGGAAACCATTAGTCCAACTACACGCGTGTCTCCGAAAAGCTTCGTCCAGAGGCTGCCTGATTCAATTTTCGCGACTCTAAGTGGGTGGGATGCCGCGGAGACGTTTAGGAGATAGCAAAGTTCGGCGTAGAGCGCTTGCAGCGCCATCAACTTCTCCACAAAAGAATCCAGGCTTGTAACACTGACCAAGACCAGCGAGAACTCCGCTTCGTCACTATGCCGGTCCACAGCGCCGAAAGAGTTGCTACGTAGGTGCGCAATGAACCTCCGAAGAACCTCCAGAGAGATTCTTAGGCGTGCCGCCGTAGCTAAAAGGGGGACTGCATTGACACCAGTTGGATGGACAACGAACGCGTTGTACGCCTCCGCAAACGTATCAAGCTGCTCAAGTACAGCAACGACATTACTCGGGTCATCAAGATCTTTGGCAAGTGCTTGCCCAATCCGTGACTCAAGGATCTCAACCTCACGGAAAAGCTTACGAGCGCTCCAGTTCTTCGTCACTCGCGACAAAAACGCTAATTGCGTATGAATGGCGCTGGCATTCTCAGGAATCTTGCTGCCGCCTTCGGCGATGCCCCGGATGTGCTGCTCGATCTGCGCGTCAATCTCGGCAAATGAATCCAAAACCTCCATGAGAGGTACGGCGGAATCAAAGGCGAGGAGCGCATCTTCAAGACGGCGACTGAGGGTGGGATGAAGCATTGTTGGCTGCAAAGCTGTACGGTCGCTGATTGTGCGCTCTACGTAATGTAGACCGCACCAAGCCGCAGGCCATATCTGGTGCTTGCGGTCTAAATTGACGCGAAAAAAAACGGAGAGGGGCTTGTAGCCTAGCTAGACGGCGTGTTTTCTGTACAAAAATACAGTACCAAATTCAGCCATGACCCCCGCCTCCCCTCCTGTGTTGCACGCCACACGGTTGTTGAACCAGGTCCGTGAGCGAATTCGTTACAAACACTATAGCTTGCTCACCGAGCAGGCCCGCGTGCAGTGGGTGCGCATGTTCGTGAAATGGCACGGCTTGCGGCATCCACGAGACATCGGGCAGCTGGAAGTTGAAGGTTTTCCTCTACCGCGAGGTGTGGGGCATGGACCTGCCATGGCTCGACGGCGTTCAGCGCCTGCGCACGCCCAAGCGCATTCCCTCGGTTTTGACGGCCTTGCTGGCCCGCCTGCTGTACGGTACCGGCATGCGGCTGATGGAAGGCCTGCGCTTGCGGGTCAAGGACATGGATTTCGACCGTGGGGTGGTCGTGGTACGCCAGGCCAAGGGCGACAATGATCGGCACCGGGAATGCGGCGCCCCCCTTTCCAAAAACCATGAACCATCCCATCGACATCCTCGCCCACAACCAGGCCGCCTGGGACCGACAGGCCGCGCAGGGCTGCGAATGGTCCGCCCCGGTCGGCCCTGAAGCCATCGCCGAAGCGCGCGCCGGGCGCTGGCAGGTCCACCTCACGCCGGGCCCGCTGCCCGCGGGATGGCTGGAGCAGGTCGCCGGCCTGCGCATCCTCTGCCTCGCCGCCGGAGGCGGCCAGCAGGCCCCCATCCTCGCGGCGGCGGGCGCCGAGGTGACGGTGTACGACGCCTCTGCCGGCCAGCTCGCGCAGGACCGGGCCGTGGCAGAGCGGGAGCGGCTGGACCTGCGCTGCGTCCAGGGCGACATGCGGGACCTGGGCATGTTCGCCGATGGCAGCTTCGACCTCATCTTCCACCCCATCTCCAACCTCTACGTGCCGGATGTGCGGCCCGTGTGGCGGGAGTGCGCGCGCGTGCTCGTGCCCGGCGGCACGCTGCTGTCGAGCTTCTGGAACCCGGTGGTGTTCATCGGCGACCGGGACCCGGAACTGCGCGCCCGGGGCCTGGTGAAGCCGGTGTGGCGACTGCCCTATTCCGACGTGGAGCACCTGCCGCCCGAAGCCCTGGCGGACAAGCAGGGCCGGGGCGAGGCCGTGGTCTTCGGCCACACGCTCGCCGACCAGATCGGCGGGCAGCTGGATGCGGGGTTCGTCCTGACGGGGTTCCATGAAGACTGGCAGCCGCATCCGCGGTTCGTGGTGGAGAACGTCATGCCGACGTTCGTGGCGACGCGGGCGGTGAAGAGGGGGTGAGGGCCGCGTCGAGCGTACCGGTCGGTAGAGCGTCGGCACCGCCCCGGCGCCACCACGCTCCGGCCAGCGCGATGGCGAGCGCGATGCCCATCAGCCCGGCGTCCACCGCGAAGGTGCGGTGCATGCCCCGCGCGACGGCCGCCGCGCCCGCGCTCGCGACATCGGCCGACGACGATGCCGTGGCGAACACCGCGCCCAGGGCCGCCACGCCGGTGACGAGGCCGAGGTTGCGCGCGAGGCTCATCAGTCCGGAGACAAGACCGCGCTGCGCTGCGGCGGCGCCGTGCATCAGCGCGGTGTTGTTGGCGGCCTGGAAGCTCGCGTAGCCCACCGTCGTCACCACGATGCCGGCGAGCCAACCCGCCACGCCCAGGCCCGATGGCAGCAGCGCCAGCAGCAGGGTGCCTGCAACCATCGCGGCGAGGCCGGAAACCGCCACTCGAGAGGCGCCGACGCGGTCCACGACGCGCCCCGCCGGCGCCCCGGCCAGCGCAGACACCATCGGGCCGCACGACAGCACGACGCCCACGATGCCCGCTGGCAAGGCCAGCGCGCGGGAGAGGTAGAACGGGCCGACCACGAGCGTGGTGGCGATCACGGTCGCCACCAGCGCCGTCGTCGCGAGGCCCGCGCACAGCGCCGCGTCGCGGAACATCGAGAGCCGCACCAGCGGCGCGGCGGCACACGCCTCCACCGCCACGAACGCGAGCCCGCCGGCCAGCGCGACGGCCATCCACGCGAGCGCATGGCCGCGGCCGACCGTCGTCGCGATCGCGTAGGCGGCGAGCGTGCCGGCCAGCAACACGGTGCCGGGAATGTCGAAGCGCGGCCCGGTGCCTGCGGCGGCAGGGCGCGCCATCGGCAGGTGCCGGCTCGCCAGCCACAGGTTGAGGAGGCCGACCGGCACGTTGACGAGGAAGATCGCGCGCCAGCCCAGGGCCGTGGTGAGCAGGCCGCCCAGCGACGGCCCGAGCGTCGTGCCGATGGCCGACATCGTGCCGAGCAGGCCCATCGCCGCGCCGGTGCGTTCGCGCGGCATCGTCTCGCCGACGAGCGCGACGGTCAGCGCCAGCATCGCCGCGGCGCCCAGGCCCTGCAGCACGCGCGCCGCCGCCAGCGTGGCGAGCGTCGGCGCAAGCCCGCACAGCAGCGAGGCGACAGTGAACAGTGCGACACCGGCGACGAGCAGCCGCCCGCGCCCGAGCAGGTCGCCGAGCCGGCCAGCACCGACGATCAGGGCAGTGATGGTGAGCAGGTAGGCCAGCACCACCCACTGCACTTGCGCGAACGATGCCCCGAGGGCCTGGGCGAGCACGGGCAGGCTGGCATTGGCGATGCTGGTGCCCAGCGAGGGCATCACCATCGCCAGGCACAGGGCGGCGAGCGCGGGTCGGTTGTCGTTCATGGCATCTTTCCGGAGTTTTTCCCGCAGCGTAGGGACGAACGAGACCTGGCGGAAGACGCATGGATTGCATTGAATAGCTGCATGAGACGCCATGTCATGCCAAGATCGCGGCATGACGCGACCCGACCTCAACCTGCTCGTGACGCTCGATGTGCTGCTTGCCGAAGGCAATGTGGCGCGCGCCGCGCTCCGCCTGGGCCTGAGCGCGTCGGCCATGAGCCGCTCGCTCGCGCGCCTGCGCGAGACCACCGGAGACCCGCTGCTGGTGCGCGCCGGCCGCGGCCTGGTGCCCACGCCGCGCGCGATCGAATTGCGCGAACGGACGGGCCCGGCGCTGCGCGAGGCCGAGGCACTGCTGCGGCCCGCAGAGGGCCTGGATCCCGCCCGGCTGGAGCGGACGTTCACGCTGCGCACGCGCGACGGCTTTGTCGAGAACTTCGGCGCCGCGCTGATCGCCCGCGTGGCGGCCGAGGCGCCCGGCGTCAGCCTGCGCTTCGCGCCCAAGCCCGACAAGGACAACACGCCGCTGCGCGACGGCAGCGTCGATCTCGAGATCGGTGTCGTCGGCCAGTCCACCGGCCCCGAGATGCGCGTGCAGGCGCTGTTGCGCGACCGCTTCGTGGGCGTGGTGCATGGGGGCCATGCACTTGCCCGCGGACGCGTGACTCCCGCGCGCTATGCGCAGGCCGGCCACGTCGTGGTGGAGCGCCGGCCCGGGCGCCGCGGCATCGTGGACGGCGCGCTGGAGCTGCTGGGCCTCTCGCGCCGCGTGGTGACGGCAGTGGACAGCTTTACCGGCGCGCTGGCGCTCGCGCGCGACACTGACCTGGTAGCGACGGTGCCCGAGGCGCACACGGCCCGGCTGCGCGTGGGGCTGAAGACATTCGCGCTGCCATTCGATCTGCCGGACTTCACCGTGTCGCTGATCTGGCATCCGCGGATGCATGCGGACGCGGGGCATCGATGGCTTCGCGAATGCGTGCGGGAGGTGTGCGCGGGCGGAAAGCAGCGCTCTACCCGGGCCGCCGCGCCAACAGATCGGACAGCTTCCTGAGCCCCGCCTGCAGGCGCCCGCGGTCCTTGATGCCGCCCAGCGAGATCCGGATGGCATTGGCATGCACGGTTCCACCCCCCGTAGCGAACGCCTCCGCCGGCATGACCGCAATGCCCTCGCTCCGGGTAGCCTGCACGAGCTGCGAAGAACTCCAATACCCCGGCAACTCCAGCCACACGTGCAGGCCGTCCCCGGCCCCGCTGTACCGCCCCGCCAGAAGGTTCCCCGCCATCCGGTGGCGCAGGCGCGCCTCCTTGCGCACGCCTTCCATCAATCCGGCGGCCGACCCGTCGAGGATCCACTGCGTGGCCAGTGCGGCCGTCAACGGCGCAGCCATCAGCGCGAAGGCCCTGAGCGCGGCCAGGAAACGTTCGCGCTCCTGCGGGTCCCGCATCAGGACGAAGGCGACGCGCAGGCCGGGCGTCAGGCATTTCGACAGCGTCGAGAGGTAGGTCACCCGTTCCGGAGCGAACGTGGCGATGGATGGCGGCGGGGCATCGGCCAGGAGCCAGTAGGGATCGTCCTCGATGATGCGCAGCCTGCAGCGCCGCGCGATGCCGGCCAGTGCCTTGCGCCGGTGCTCCGGCATGGTGATGGCGGTCGGGTTCTGCAGCGTGGGGTTGAGATACACCAGCCCGGGCCGGTGCTGGCGGCACGCCTGCTCCAGCGCCTCGGGCACCATGCCCTGCCCGTCCGCTTCCACCGCCACGAGGCGCCGGCCGAATTGGGCGGCTGCGGCCAACACGCCGGGATAGGTTGCGGGCTCCACGAAGATCGCATCGCCCGGCTCCGTGAGCGCCAGGATCAGCGCGGCGATGGCCGCCTGCGCACCGGGACAGACGACGACCTGCCCGGCCTCCACATCGCCCAGCATCGGTGCGATCCATCGGGCCCCCGCCTCGCGGTCGGCCTCGCTGCCGCCGCCCGGGTGGTAGGTCAT
Source organism: Paracidovorax avenae (assembly GCF_040892545.1). Lineage (NCBI taxonomy): Bacteria > Pseudomonadati > Pseudomonadota > Betaproteobacteria > Burkholderiales > Comamonadaceae > Paracidovorax > Paracidovorax avenae. The sequence continues at coordinate 294,238 of NZ_CP156079.1, read as the reverse complement.
CAGCAATCCGGCGTCCGCCCGCATCAGGACCTGGGACACGCCTTGCCTCAACAGGTCGCCAAAGTCCACGCCCTCGGGCGGTGGCGGGATGTTCATGCTGAGGTCGAGGATCGGGGTCCATGCGACTTTCGGCGCCGCGACATAGGTGCCGCGCGCGCCGCGCCCCTCCAGCAGGTGGCGGCGCCGGGCTTCGTCGTAGGCGCGCGTGATGGTCGTGAGATCGACGCCCAGCCGTGCCGCCAGCAGGCGCTGCGGCGGCAGGCGGTCGCCCGGGGCCAGCGTTCCGTCCTCTACCGCGGCCTGCAGGGCATCCGCGATCTGCAGGAAGCGGGGCCGCCCTGCGCGGCCAGTCGCGGCAGCCAGAGGGGCGCGTCGTCGTCTTGCATGGCTGGGATGAATGGCAGCGTGGGCCGTGGATGTATGGATATTGCTTCTGCGTACCATCTCCCGGAGCGGGTGGCGGCGGCAGCCCTGCATTCTCGCTTTGCCGCCTTCCCCCATGCACCGTGTCAGGCCACCCGCCAGGAAGCTCCCCAGATGATCGATTGGATCCCCGTAGTCTTCATTGTGTTCAAGGTGCTCGTGTTCGGCACGTGCATGTTCTTCGCCATCAAGTGGCATTACGACCAGAGCGGGAAGAAGATGGACAGGCGCGCGCTGCTGCTGACCACCTGCAAGCTCGGTGCCGCCTTCCTGCTGGCGCTGGCGGTCGTGCTGTGGTTGACGTTCGCGCTGGCCAGGCATCTCGGGATGGACCTGAGCCTGCCGTGAGGGCCGGGGCCGGGCGGCCGCTGCCTGCCAGCATGCGTTCTATGCCTTCCCGCCATGCTCCATGTCCAACAAGGCCTGAAGCGTCACGGCCGTTGCGTCGTCATCCAGATGGGTCCGGTGTGCGATGCCCAGTGCCCTGCACAGCGCCGGGCGCAATGGCCGGGTGCTGATGCGGGCATCGGGCTGCGGCGCGCCTGCTTCGTGGGGCAGCAATGCGGCACCATAGCCTGCGGCCACCAGGCTCTTCATCGCATCGTTGTAATTCAACTCGATGCGTGCCTTGGGCCGCTCGCCGCCGGCGGCGAACCATTCAGCCGTCTGGCGCGAGAGCCGGGTGCCGCTGTCATTGGCAATCAGCGGCCGGGCAGCGAGCCACGCCGGCGTGACATGCCGCGGCGGCTTCCAGGCAGCCGGTATGAACGCCAGCACCGGGTCCTGGCGCCAGGCCTGCACCTGCAGGCCGCGCAGCACCGGCTGCGGCAGCGCGACGATGCCGATGTCCAGGCTGCCGGCCGCCAGGCGCACCAGGGCTTCCTCGCTCGTCATCACTCCCACCTGCACGTCGATCTCCGGATGCCGGGCAGCCAGGGTTTCCAGTGCCCGGGGCAACAGGTGCGCGAGTGCGCCCGTGGATGCCCCCAGGCGCACGCGACCGCCTCGTGCAGCGATCTGCCGCTCCACAGACTGCAGAAGATCGTCGGCCTCGGCCAACAGCCGCCGCGCCCTGTCGATCAACAGGCTTCCGGCCGATGTCGGCGTGGCGCCTGCCGACGTGCGGTGCAGCAGGCGCGCCCCGAGGCGTTCCTCCAGCTGTGCCACGTGCAGCGTCACCGTGGGCGGCGCCAGGTGCAACGCCTTGGCGGCTGCGGCAAAGGACCCGAGATCCGCCACCGCCAGCAATGTGCGCAGACGGTCGAGATTGATTTCGCGCATGGCTTGACGGAGGACCGCTCATTCAGTATTCATGAATGCGTAGTTTGCCAGATTCAACTGGCCTGCATCCGCATTGCGCTGCACCATGCGCCCCATACACCCCATGGAGCACGCAATGACCCCCCATGTATTCATCGACGGCGACCAGGGCACCACGGGCCTGCAGGTACGCCAGTGGCTCGAAGGACGCGACGATCTGCACCTGCTGCAGTTGCCGGCCGAGCAACGCAAGAGCGCCGCGCACCGGGCCGAGGCGCTCAACGACTGCGACATCGCATTGCTGTGCCTGCCGGACGACGCCGCGCGTGAAGCCGTGGCGTGGGTACGCCGGCCCGGCGTGCGCATCATCGATGCCAGTTCGGCGCATCGCACTGCACCGGGCTGGGTCTATGGGCTGCCGGAACTGGAGGCGGGCCAGGCCGGTCGCATCGCGCATGCCCGCCGCGTCAGCAATCCTGGCTGCTACCCGACCGGCGCGCTGATGCTGCTCAGGCCACTGATCGACGCCGGCTTGCTGCCGGCCGACTACCCGGTGGCCATCCATGCAGTGTCGGGCTACTCGGGACGGGGCCGCACGGGCCTTCAGGACCATGAAGGCGCGAACGCATCGACCGCCGTGCCGTTCCAGGTCTATGGCCTCGGCCTGCACCACAAGCACGTGCCGGAGATCCGGCAACACTCGGGCCTGGTGCATGCACCGGTGTTCGTGCCGGCCTATGGCAACTACCGGCAGGGCATCGTGGTGACCATCGCCCAGCACCTCCGCCTGCTCCCCGCCGGCGTGACCACCGCACGCCTGCACGCCGCGCTGCAGGCGCGGTATGCCGGCCAGCCTTGCATCGAATTGCAGCCGCTGGAGGAAGACGCGGACGCACAGCGGCTCGACCCCCGTGCGCTCAACGGTACCAACCGCGTGCGACTGGCGGTGTTCGGCCAGCCGCAGCAGGAGCAGGTTCTGCTGACTGCGGTGTTCGACAACCTGGGCAAGGGCGCCGCGGGTGCGGCGGTACAGAACCTCGACCTGATGCTGGGATTGCCGGACCTCAATCCATCCGGATGTTGCGGTCCTTGATCAGCGCGCCCCAGCGCGCCATTTCCTTGTCCAGGTGCGCGGCCAGCTGCGCGGGCGTGCTGCCGATGGGCTCGGCGCCGATGGCGTCGAAGCGGGCCTTGGTCTCCGGTTGCTTCATGGCGTCCAGCAGGGCGGCGTTGAGCTTCTGCACGATGGGCGCGGGCGTGCCGGCCGGGGCGAACACGGCGAACCACGGCGAGACCTCGTAGCCGGGCACGCCGGCCTCGGCGATGGTGGGCACGCCCGGCAGCGTGGCCGAGCGCTTGGCGCTGGTGACGCCCAGGGCGCGCAGCTTGCCGGACTGGATGTGCGGGGCGGCGGAGGTGATGCTGTCGAACATCAGGTCCACCTGGCCGCCCAGCATGTCGGTCATGGCCGGGCCGCTGCCCTTGTAGGGCACGTGCAGCAGGTTCAGCCGGGCCATGGAGGCGAACACCTCGCCGGCCAGGTGGATGGAGGTGCCGTTGCCGGCCGAGGCGTAGGTGAGCTTGCCGGGCTCGCGCCTGGCGTGCGCGATCACGTCGGCCACTGTCTTGTCCGGGCTGTTGGCGTGCACCACCAGCACGTTGGGCACGATGGCCAGCAGGCTGACGGGCGCGAAGTCCTTCACCGGGTCGTAGCTCAGCCTGGCGTAGAGCGCCTTGTTGGTGGCCATGCCGATGGAGGTGATCATGATCGTGTATCCGTCGGCCGGCGACTTGGCGACGGCGTCCGCGCCGATGTTGCCGCCCGCGCCGGGGCGGTTCTCGATCACGAAGGGCTGACCCAGGGTGCGGCCGGCGCGCTCGCCCAGGGTGCGGGCGATGACGTCCATGGCGCCGCCGGGCGGGAACGGAACGACCCAGCGGATGGGCTTGGAGGGCCAGGCGGCCGCGTCGGCCGACTGCGCGTGGGCGGGCGCGGGCAGCGCGCCCGCCAGGGCGGCCGCGGCGGTGGCAGCGGCACCCGCCGCGAAGGCCAGGGCACGGCGGCGCGTGGGGGTGGGGGCGAACGGCAGGGCCTGGGCGCGGATGGATGGCATGGGACTTGTCTCCGGATTTATAGGATTCGATGAGGGACGGATGGATGAAAGGGTGGCGCAGGCATCAGGCGGATGGCACGGATGAGCTGGCCGCCTGGCGGCCCATGTCCACGTGCATGGGCACGAGTCCTTCGCGGGCGCGGTCGAAGCGGAGCAAGGCCTCGGGCAGCACCTCCACGCCGAAGCCGGGGCCGTCAGGCAACTGCAACGCGAAGTCGCGCACGGCCATGGGCGTGGCGACGATGTCGTTCACCAGCAGTTGCGGGCCGAACAGTTCGCAGTTGTGATGTCTGCCGGGCAGGGTGGCGAAGACGTGGGCCGATGCGGCGCTGCCCAGCGACGTTTCCAGCATGGTGCCGCCGTACCAGCCGATGTCCGCGGCCTCCGCCACAGCGGCCACGGCGCGGGTGCGCAGCAGGCCGCCGTGCTTGGCCACCTTCAGCGAGAAGACATGGCAGGCGCCCTGCCGCGCCAGCAGCATCGCGTCCTGCGGCGTGCAGACGGTCTCGTCGGCCATCACCAGCGCGCCGGCGGGCAGGCCGGCGGTGAGCTGGCGCAGGGCCTCCACGTTCCATTGCGCGACGGGCTGCTCGATCAGGGTCACGCCCGCATCGATGAGCTGGGGCACGTAGCGGCGCGCGGTATTGCCGTCCCAGGCCTGGTTGATGTCCACCGTCATGTCGGCGCGCCCGTCCAGGCCGCGGGCGATGCGCGTGACGTGGGCCACGTCGTCCTGCGGGGCGCGCGCGCCGATCTTGAGCTTGAAAATGCGGTGGCGGCGCGCCTCCAGCATGCGCTCGGCCTCTTCCACGTCGCGGGCGGAATCGCCGCTGGCGAGCGTCCAGGCCAGGGGCAGGCTCTCGTGCTGCTTGCCGCCCAGCAGCTGCCAGGCGGGCAGGCCCAGGGAGCGGGCCACGGCGTCGATGGCGGCCATCTCCACGGCGCTCTTGGCGAAGCGGTTGCCCTTGCAGACGGCGTCCATGCGCGCCAGCAACTGCTCGAAGCGGCCCGCGTCCTGCCCGGCCACGGCGGGGCCGAGGTATGCGGTGACGGCATGCAGGATGCTTTCGGGCGATTCCTCGTTCCACGAAGGGCCGCCGATGGTGGCGGCCTCGCCGAAGCCGCAGGCGCCGTCCGCCAGCCACAGCTGCACCACCACCGGGCTCTGGCGGTGGATCGCGCCGAACGAGAACTTGTGCGGCCGGATGGTGGGGATGTCGAGGATGCGCGCCTCGATGCGCTCGATGCGCAGGCCGGCGGAAGAAATGGCGGTCATGGCTGCCACCTTATCCCGGAGAAAGCCTGCGATCCAATGGTATATATGACACGATTCATTCGACAACATCGAACGATCATGCGCACCTTCCACCACCCGATCCCCCCCTTCCTCCAGGAGCCTCCATGGAACTGCGCCAGTTGCGCTACTTCCTGAGCGTGGCCGAGACCGAGCACCTCACGCAGTCGGCCGACGCGCTCTTCGTCACCCAGTCCACCCTGTCGCACGGCCTGCGGCAGCTGGAGGCCGAACTGGGCCTGCCGCTGTTCGACCGGCTGGGGCGGGGGCTGAAGCTCTCGCAGGCGGGCATGGCGTTCCGCAGCCACGCGGCGCGCGCGCTGCAGGAACTGGAGGCCGGCCGCATGGCGCTGGCCGACATGGCGGGGCTGCAGGCGGGTACGCTCACCGTGGGCGTGATCCCCACCTTCCTCACCCACCTGGTGCCGGACGCGGTGGCCGCGTTCAGCGCGGATTACCCGGGCGTGCAGGTGGTGGTGCGCGACCTGCGCGGCGGCCCGATCGAAGAGCAGCTGATCGCCGGCCGGCTGGACGTGGGCATCTCCTTCCACCCCGCGCACCGCGAGGAGATCGAGGCCGAGCCGCTGTTCGAGGAGCGCCTGCAGCTGGTGGTGCACGCGGGCCACGCACTGGCGCGCCGCCGCAGCCTGCGCGTGCGCGAACTGGCCGGCGTGCCGCTGGCGCTGCTGCCGCAGAGTTTCGCGACGCGCCGCATGATCGATGCGGCCTTCGCGCAGGCCGGCGTGGCCCCCGTGGTGCGGGTGGAGATGGAATCGGTGGACGCGCTGCTGCACGCCTGCCGCAGCGGGCCGCTGGCCACCATCGCGGCCGAGCGCGCGGCGGGCCAGGCCGGGCCGGGCATGCGCGCGATCACGCTGACCGAACCCGCCACCGTGCGCCGCGCGGGGGTGCTGTGGCGGCGGGGCGCGTCGCGCAGCGCGGCGGCGCGGGAGTTCGTGGCGCGGCTGCGGCCGTTGGTGGGCGCCACGGCCACCGCTGCCAGCCGGCCGGCCACGTACCGGACAATGCAGCGATGAACGACTCCCCCATGCAGAAGACCGGCGAAGCATCCCCCGATACCACCGAAGCGCCCATCCAGGAGGCCCGCCTCTGGAGCGACGGACGCTGGACGGCCGAGGTGATCAAGAACGAAGACGACGACGGCTGGGCCGTGTCGATGACGCTGCGCGGCGAATCCGAGCCGGCGCTGGTGGGCCCGTGGACAATGGGCCGCGACAAGAAGAATCCCAAGCCGCTGGACGTGGCGGCCTTCCACACGCTGGTCAAGACCGCTTCCGAAGTGCTGCGCCGCCATGAGCAGCAACTGCATGCGCAGCTGCACAAGGAGGTAACCGTGGGCGCGGGCGCAGCGCGCGTCCGGGTGGCCCTGCGCATCGTGCCGGACGAGGAGTATCCGTATGCCGTTCTGACGGCGCACGACGACGCCGGCCAGCTGCTGGGCGAAGCGCGCGTGGAGGCGAACTTCAAGCTCAGCCAGGCCAGTGCGCAGGCGTGGATGGACAGCGATTATTCGTCCAGGGGGCGATAGGAATGGCTGACAACCCGTGGCACGGCAGAGGCGTCAGGGCTGTTTCGCCCCGTGCGGAATGCCGTCGATCGGGCACTGCGGCGTGCCCACGGTGCCGCGCGTGACGGCCTCCGCCGTGCGGCGCGCGGCGGCCGGGTCGGTCACCCACTGGCGATAGAAGCCGTAGGGGCAGTCCGCCACGCCCTGGTCGCCCTCCCCCGAGTTCAGCAGCCCGGTGTAGCCCCGGTGCATGAGCTTGAACAGGTGGTTCTCGCTCTGCCCATGGCGGCGGAAGTCGCGGATCAGATGCTTGGAGAGCGCGGCGTACTGCACGCCCATTTCCTCCTCGCCGCACTCCCCCAGCGTGCGGCCGTCGAAGCCGATCAGCGCGCTGTGGCCGAAGTAGCTGTACACGCCGTCGAAGCCCGCCGCATTGGCCACGGCCACGTAGCTGTTGTTGGCGAAGGCCATGGCCTTGCTCATCAGGATCTGCTGCTCCTTGGCCGGGTACATGTAGCCCTGGCAGCGCACGATCAGCTCGGCGCCCTGCATGGCGCAGTCGCGCCAGATCTCGGGGTAGTTGCCGTCGTCGCAGATGATGAGGCTGATCTTCAGGCCCTTGGGGCCGTCGGTGACGTAGGTCCGGTCGCCCGGGTACCAGCCCTCGATGGGCGTCCACGGCATGATCTTGCGGTACTTCTGCACGATCTCGCCCTGGTCGTTCATGAGGATGAGCGTGTTGTAGGGCACCTTGCGCGGGTGCTCCTCGTGCCGCTCGCCGGTGAGCGAGAACACGCCCCACACCCTGGCCTTGCGGCAGGCGGCGGCGAAGATCTCGGTCTCCTCGCCAGGAATGTGGGCGGCGGTGTCCATCATCTCCTGCCGGTCGTACATGATGCCGTGGGTGCTGTATTCGGGGAAGATGACCAGGTCCATGCCCGGCAGGCCGGCCTTCATGCCGACCAGCATGTCGGCGATCCTGCGGGCGTTGTCCAGTACCTCGGCCTTGGTGTGCAGCCGGGGCATCTTGTAGTTGACGACCGCGACGCCGACGGTGTCGTCGCTGCTCGAAATATCGCCGTGGATCATGGCGCGGGCTCCTGGGAAAACGGTGAATCGGTGACGAGAGAGAAGAAAAGGCCGTCCGGGGTGCCGCGCTCAGTGGCTGATCATCCAGGGCCGTTTGGACGGAAAGGCCTTGGCGCCGTTGGCGGCAGTGACGGTGGCGCTGCGCTTGCCGGAGCCGCCGCTGCAGCAGCCGCAGCCCGCGGGATGGCGCATCCGGCCGTAGCTGCCGGCCTCGGTGTCGCGCGAGGAGCGCGGCGCGTGGCGGGCGCGCTCGTTGGTGTCGTGGGCGCGGCGCTGGTCCGCGCCCAGGCAGGCCAGGCGCGGCGCGCTCGCGAAGACGCGGGGCGACGGCGCGCCGCATTCCGGGCAGACGGCGGGCTCGTTGCGCTGCGCCAGGCCGCGCAGCGCGTCGAAGCCGCCGCAGGCCGCGCAGTGGTAGTCGTAGGTGGGCATGGGCGGGTCTCCTTCGCTCGCTGGTTCGCTCAGGCGATGTCGGGCGACAGGGGCATGTCGATGCTGCCGTCGAGCATCTTCTGCGGGCCCGCGGCCGTGGGGTTGATGTCGAAGTCGAAGATCTGCGTGGGCAGCCAGAGCGTGGCGCAGGCGTTGGGCACGTCCACCACGCCGCTGATGTGGCCCTGCACCGGGGCCGTGCCCAGGATGGAATAGGCCTGCGCGCCGCTGTAGCCGAACTTCTTCAGGTATTCGATGGCGTTCAGGCAGGCCTGGCGGTAGGCCACGTTCACGTCCAGGTAATACTGCTTGCCGGCCTCGTCCACCGAGATGCCTTCGAAGATCAGGTAGTCGTTGTAGGTGGGCACGATGGGGCTGGGCTTGAAGATGGGGTTCTTGATGCCGTACTTGGCCATGCCGCCCTTGATGAGCTGCACCTTCATGTGCACCCAGCCCGCCATCTCGATCGCGCCGCAGAAAGTGATCTCGCCGTCGCCCTGGCTGAAGTGCAGGTCCCCCACCGACAGGCCCGCGCCATCCACGTAGACCGGGAAATACACCTTCGCGCCGCGCGACAGGTCCTTGATGTCGCAGTTGCCGCCGTGCTCGCGCGGGGGGACGGTGCGGGCGGCCTCGGCGGCGGCCTTGTCGCGGGCCTCGCCCGTCATCTTGCCCATGTGCGCGGTGCCGGGCGAAGGCGGGTTGGCCAGGCCCGCGGTGGGCGCGCTGTCGATCAGCGCCTGCTCGCGCGCGTTCCACTGGTCGAGCATCGCCTTGTCGGGCAGGCAGCCGATCAGGCCGGGGTGGATCAGGCCGGCGAAGTTCACGCCCGGGATGTGGCGCGAGCTGGTGAACATGCCCTTGAAATCCCAGATGGACTTCTGCGCCTCGGGGAAGTGCTCGGTCAGGAAGCCGCCGCCGTTTTTCTTGGAGAAAAAGCCGTTGAAGCCCCAGAGGCTGTCCGGCTTGGCGCCGATGTCCAGCAGGTCCACCACCAGCAGGTCGCCGGGCTCGGCCCCCTTCACGCCCACGGGGCCGGAGAGGTAGTGCACGGTGGTCAGGTCGATGTCGCGCACGTCGTCGGCGCTGTCGTTGTTCTTGATGAAGCCGCCGGTCCAGTCGAAGGTCTCCAGGATGAAGTCGTCGCCGGGGTTGACCCAGCAGGCCATGGGAATGTCGGGGTGCCAGCGGTTGTGGATGTTCTCGTTCTCGGTGGGCGACTTCGTGAGGTCGACCTTGATGAGGGTGTCGGTCATGGCATGCTCCTTGGGGGTGGATTGGTGGTCAGACGGAGAGGTAGGACTTGATGCGCTGCTGGTCGGTGCCGGCGCGGGTGGTCTCGTGCACGAGGCGGCCGCCTTCGATGACGAAGAGCCGGTCGGCCACGTCCATCGCGAAGCTGAGCACCTGCTCGGACACGACGATGGTGAGCTGGCGCATCTTCCGGATCTCGTTGAGGGCCTTGGCGATGTCCTTGATGATCGAAGGCTGGATGCCTTCGGTGGGCTCGTCGAGCAGCAGTACCTTGGGGTCGGTGACCAGGGCGCGGGCGATGGCGAGTTGCTGCTGCTGGCCGCCAGAGAGGTTGCCGCCCTTGCGGCGGCGCATGTCCCAGAGCACGGGGAAGAGCGCGTAGATCTCGTCGGGGATGCGTTTTTCCTTGGCGTTCTCCAGGCCGGTCTGGATGTTTTCTTCCACGGTGAGCGTGGGGAAGATCATGCGGCCCTGGGGGACGTAGGCGATGCCTTTGGCGACGCGGCGGAAGCTTTCGTCGCGCGTGACGTCCTGGTCCGCCACGCGGATGCTGCCGCTCTTGGTGGGCAGCACGCCCATGAGGCTTTTGAAGAGCGTGGTCTTGCCCATGCCGTTGCGGCCCATGATGGCGACGGTTTCGTTGGCATGGCCTTCGAACGAGATGCCGTGCAGGGCCTCGCTCTGGCCATAGGCGACGTGGAGGTCGGTGACTTTCAGCATGGGGTCGCTCCTGGGGGATGCTTTGCGTGCGTCGCCTTCATGGCGTTCGTGGTGGTGGTTGCGGAGGCAGAGGGGTCCGAGAAGTGCTGGCCGTGCGCCCGGGCCGGGATCGCCGGGTGGCCCCTTCCGCGAATGTCCCCCGGCTTCGCCTCCTCCTTGATTTCGCTGCAGGGGCCACCCGGCACTCCCAGCCACATCAGTGCCCTGCCTTGCTGGCCGCGAAAACCGCGCGGCGCTCGCTGCCCGTGGTGGTGGCATGCCCCGCGCAGCGAAATCAAGGAGGAGGCCGCAGGCCGGGGGACATTCGCGGAGCGGGGCATGCCACCGCCACGGGCCACCCCGATAGCACGCTCTACACAGCCTTCGTTCCGGCACCAGAACCAATAAGACAACCGTCGTTCGCACCGCATGGCTCAATGCCCCAGGTACACGTCGATGACCTTCGGATCGGCCTGCACCTTGTCCATCGGCCCCTCGGCCAGGATCTTTCCCTGGTGCATCACCGTCACCTTGTGCGCGATGCGCTTCACGAACTCCATGTCGTGCTCGATCACGATCACCGCGCGGTTGCGGCAGATGCGCTCCAGCAGCTCCGCCGTCAGCTCCCGCTCGCGCGCGCTCATCCCGGCGATCGGCTCGTCCAGCATCAGCAACTCGGGCTCCTGCATCAGCAGCATGCCGATCTCCAGCCACTGCTTCTGCCCGTGCGACAGCAGGCCGGCCTCGGTGTCCAGGCGCTCCGCCAGGCCGATGTCCTCCGCCACGGCCTGCACGCGCTCCTTCACCGCATCGGTGCAGCGGAAGGCCAGCGCCCCGAACACCGTGCGGCCCGTGGGATAGGACACCTCCAGGTTCTGGAAGACCGACAGGTTCTCGTAGATGGAGGGCGTCTGGAACTTGCGGCCGATGCCCAGGCGCACGCGTTGGTGCTCGGCCATGCGCGTCAGCTCCTCGTTCTTGAACTTGATGCTGCCGCCGGTGGCGCGCGTCTTGCCGCAGATGAGGTCCAGCAGCGTGGTCTTGCCCGCGCCGTTGGGGCCGATGATCACGCGCAGCTCGTTCCTGTCCACGTACAGCGTCAGCTTGTCGATGGCCTTGAAGCCGTCGAAGGAGACAGTGAGGTCTTCCACGGCCAGGGCGAAGTCGGTATTGCTCATGAAGGGCTCCTGCGCGGTGGTGTTCAGATGCCCTGATGGCGGGTGCCCTGGGGCAGCGGCGCGGCGGGGTTCGGAGAGGCAGCGACGCTGGCGGGCGGCGGCACCTCGGCCGCGGGCTCGGGCCAGGGGGCGGGTGCCGGCACGGCAGCGCGGCGCAGGGCCTCGCGGCGGCCCTTCCACCAGGGCACGATGCGCTCTTCCCACACGCCGGCCAGCCCCATCGGGAAGGCCATGGTCACGCCGATGAAGAGCGCCGCCATGAGGAACAGCCACAGGTCCGGAAAGCTCTCGGAAAAGTACGTCTTGCCCGCGTTGACCAGCAGCGCGCCATAGACCGCGCCCACCAGGCTCATGCGCCCGCCCACGGCGGCGTAGATCACCATCTCGATGGACGGCACGATGCCCACGAAGCTCGGCGACATGAAGCCCACCTGCAGCGTGAACAGCGCGCCGCCGATGCCCGAGAGCGCCGCCGCCAGGCAGAAGGTGAAGACCTTGAAATTGGCCACGTCGTAGCCCGAGAAGCGCACGCGGTCTTCCTTGTCGCGCATGGCCAGCAGCAGCGTGCCGAGCTTGCTTTGCTGGATGAAGCGGCACAGCAGGATGGACAGCACCAGCAGCGCCACGCACACGTAGTAGAGGACGATCTTGGCGCTGTCGGTGCGCGTGTCCCAGCCCCAGAGGGTCTTGAGGTCGGTCATGCCGTTCACGCCGCCCGTGTAGCCCTGCTGGCCGATGATGAGCACCGTGCAGATCAGCGCCACGGCCTGCGTGATGATCGCGAAGTACACGCCGCCCACGCGGCGCTTGAACATGGCGAAGCTCACGATCCAGGCCAGCAGCGTGGGCACCACCACCACGGCCGCCAGCGCGAACGGCAGGCTCTTGAACGGCACCCAGAACGAGGGCAGCGCGGTGATCTGGTTCCAGTCCATGAAGTCCGGAATGCCGGGCGTGGACTGGATCTTGGTGCTGACCGGGTCGGAGGCTTCGAGCTTCAGGAACATCGCCATGGCGTAGCCGCCCAGGCCGAAGAACACGCCCTGCCCCAGGCTCAGCACGCCGCCGTAGCCCCACACCATCACCAGGCCGATGGCGACGAAGGCATAGGTCAGGTACTTGCCCACCAGGTTGAGGCGGAAGACGTCGAGGCTCAGTGGCAGGACCACGGCCAGCAGCAAGGTGAGCAGCACCAGGCTGGCGAGCTGGTAGCGCTGGACCCAGGCTTTGAAGGCGTTCATGGGGGGACTCCGGTGGATGCGGGAAGGACGTGGGCGCGGCCGTTCAGCGGCGGACCTTGGAGGCGAAAAGCCCCTGCGGCCGCACCATCAGGATCAGCACGATGAGCGAGAGCGTGATCACCTTGGCCATGGAGCCGGCCAGGAAGAACTCGGTGATCGACTGCGTCTGCGCGATGCCGAAGGCCGACACCACCGTGCCCAGCAGGCTGGCCGCGCCGCCGAAGGTCACGACGAGGAAGGCATCGACGATGTAGAGCGAGCCCGAGGTGGGCCCCGTGGAGCCGATGGTGGTGAAGGCCGCGCCCGCCACGCCGGCGATGCCGCAGCCGATGGCGAAGGTGAGGCGGTCGGTCTTCTTCGTGTCGATGCCGATGGCGTTGGCCATCACGCGGTTGCTCACCGTGGCGCGCACCCGCAGGCCCCAGCGGCTCCTGTGCAGCGCGATCAGCACGCCCGCCGTCACCACCAGGGTGAGCGCCAGCACGAACAGGCCGTTGACGGGAATGTCCAGCCCCTCGGCCGGTGCCCAGGAACCCATCAGCCATTCGGGCAGCGTGGGGCTGACCTCCTTGGGGCCGATGAAGGTGCGGAAGCACTGCTGCAGCGCCAGGCTCACGCCCCAGGTGGCCAGCAGCGTATCGAGCGGGCGCTTGTAGAGGTGGCGGATCAGCCCCCACTCCACCAGCCAGCCGGCCACGAAGGCGAAGCCGAAGGCTGCCACGATGGCCAGCGGGAAATAGAACGGCATGAAGCCGGGCGCGTACTGCGCCGTGAGCGTCGAGCCCAGGTAGATGGTGTAGGCGCCGATGGTCATGAACTCGCCATGCGCCATGTTGATCACGCCCATCTGGCCGAAGATGATCGCCAGCCCCAGGCCCATGAGCAGCAGCACCGCGAACAGGCTCAGGCCCGCGAAGCCCTGCATCAGGCCGATGTTCATCATTTCGGAGAAAGTCATGGTGCAGCTCCTGCGTGCAAGCCAAGGGATAAATGCGATCCGTGCCGGGACCAGCCGCCGCAGCGGCCCGCACCGGGCGCGGCATCGAAGGCTGGCGCGGCCCCAGGCCAGAGACACCGAGGAAGGGCCGCCCCGCACCGACGGTGTCGTCCCCCTCCCGCGCAGAGAGAGAGGGGCTGAGTGCCGCGGCTCCGAGCCTGCCTGCGCAGGCTTGGACGGCAACGAAGAGCGGCTGGCTCTGCCGACCGCACGGAGGCGCTCAGCGCCTCAGGGGGTGCTCACTGATAACCCTTGGGGAACGGGTCCGGCTTGATGAGCTCGGGCGATTCGGACACCACCTTGAACGTGCCGTCCGGCAGCCCCTGGGCGATGCGCGACTTGCTCCAGAGGTGGTGGTTGGCGTCCACCTTCACGTAGCCCTCGGGCGCGCTCTTGAGCTCGATGCCGGGCGATGCGGCCACCACCTTGTCCACGTCAAAGCTCTTGGCCTTTTCCACAGCGGCCTTCCAGAGCCAGGGGCCCAGGTAGCCGGCCTGCGTCACGTCGCCGATCACCGCGTTGGGGCCGTACTTGGCCTTGAAGGCGGCCACGAACTTCTTGTTGTTCTCGTTGTCCAGCGACTGGAAGTACTTCATCGACGAATAGAAGCCCGCGAAGTTCTCGCCGCCCACGCCGGTCATCTCGTCCTCGGTGACCGACAGCGTCACCAGCAGCTGCTTGTCGCCCGTGATGCCGGCCGCCTTGAGCGCCTTGTAGAAGGCCACGTTGGAGCCGCCGACCACCGCCACGAAGATGCAGTCGGGCTTCTGCACCTTGATCTTGTTCATCAGCGAGCCGAAGTTGGTGCTGCCCAGCGGGTAGTACTCCTCGCCGACGACCTTGCCCTTCTGGAAGTTCTCGATGTGCTTGCGCGCGATCTTCATCGAGGTGCGCGGCCAGATGTAGTCCGAGCCGATGAGGAAGAAGGTCTTGGCCTTCTTCTCCTTCTGCGCCCAGTCCAGGCTGTAGAGGATCTGCTGCGTGGCTTCCTGGCCGGTGTAGATCACGTTCTTCGATTGCTCCAGGCCCTCGTAGAACGTGGGGTAGTAGAGCAGGCCGTTCTCCTTCTCGAAGATCGGCAGCACGGCCTTGCGCGAGGCGCTGGTCCAGCAGCCGAACACGGCGGCGCAGTGGTCGTTGATGAGCAGCTTCTTGGCCTTCTCGGCGAAGGTGGGCCAGTCGGAGGCGCCGTCTTCCTTGATGACCTTGATCTTGCGGCCCAGCACGCCGCCCATGGCGTTGATCTGGTCGATGGCGAGCTGCTCGGCCTGGATGGAACCCGTCTCCGAGATCGCCATCGTGCCCGTGGCCGAATGCAGCTGGCCCACCGTCACCTCGGTGTCGGTCACGGCCAGCTTGGTCGTGTTGACCTGGGCCGTGGGCTGGGCCTGGCCCCAGGCCGGCAGGCCGGCGATGGAGGCGGCGCCCATGGCCTGCAGCAGGCGGCGGCGGCCGGCATCGGCGCCGGCCAGGGGGGACGTGGCGTTCCGGGGATCGAGAGGGTGCTTCATGAAGGCGCTCCTTGCATCTGGCGAGGGGGGAGAGGGCGACGCACGGGTCGTCGTCCCGGTCGGCGGGAGAAGTTCCGCGCTGGAATGAAGGTTAGGGAGAACCCTGCAGGGCGCCCATACGTCAATTAACGTAGTGGCCTGCGCACGGCGCTGCTGCGCGCCGCTTCAAGAACGTTTCTTGCATGCCTGCACGGCATGGCAACCCCCACCGATGCCCCTGCGGCCAGGCAGACGATCTTCCGTTTCCGGCGCGAATACAACGCCTGGGTGGCCGACGAGTCCATGGAGGACTACGCGCTGCGCTACACGCCCAAGAGCTTCCGGCGCTGGAGCGAATTCCGCGTGGCGAACACGGCCTTCGGCTCGCTCTCGTTCCTCGCGCTGGAGGCCATCGGCGGCGCCATCGCGCTCAACTACGGCTTCGCCAACGCGCTCTGGGCGATCCTCGCGGTGGGCGTGCTGATCTTCCTCACCGGCCTGCCGATCGCCTACTGCGCCGCGCGCTACGGGCTGGACATGGACCTGCTCACGCGCGGCGCGGGCTTCGGCTACCTGGGCTCGACCATCACCTCGCTGATCTACGCGGTGTTCACCTTCATCTTCTTCGCGCTGGAGGCGGCCATCATGGCCCTCGCCCTGCAACTGGTGGTGGACTGGCCGCTGCAGTGGTGCTACGTGCTTTCCTCGCTCGTCATCCTGCCGCTCGCCATGCGCGGCATCACGCTGATCTCGCGCCTGCAGGCCTGGACGCAGCCGCTCTGGCTCTTTTTGCTGCTGCTGCCCTTCGTGTGGATCGCGCTCGCGCAGCCGCAGCTCTACCGCGACTTCACCAGCCTCTCGGGCCTCAAGAGCGGCAGCAGCCAGTTCGATCCGCTCATGTTCGGCTCGGCCTGCGCGGTGATCTTCTCGCTGGTGGTGCAGATCGGCGAGCAGGTGGACTTCCTGCGCTTCCTGCCCGAGCGCACCGCCGCCAACCGCTGGCGCTGGTGGGGCGCGGTGCTGGTGGCCGGGCCGGGCTGGATCGCCATGGGCATGCTCAAGATGGCGGGCGGCGCCTTCCTCGCGTTCGCGGCGCTGCAGTTCGAGGTGGGCGTGCACCGCGCGGCCGAGCCCACGCAGATGTTCCTGGCCGGCTTCCAGCAGGTGATGCAGTCGCTGGGCCTGCCCGGCATGGCGGTGGCCGTGACGGTGCTGTTCGTCGTCGTCTCGCAGATCAAGATCAACCTCACCAACGCCTATGCGGGCTCGCTCGCCTGGTCCAACTTCTTCGCGCGCATCACGCGCAGCCACCCGGGGCGCGTGGTGTGGCTGGTGTTCAACGTGGGCATCGCCACGCTGCTGATGACGCTGGACGTGTTCGGCGCGCTGGAGAAGGTGCTGGCCTTCTACAGCAACGTGGCCATCGCCTGGGTGGGCGCGCTGGTGGCCGACCTGGTCATCAACAAGCCGCTGGGCCTCTCGCCGCGCGGCATCGAGTTCCGCCGCGCCTATCTCTACGACTTCAACCCCGTGGGACTGGGCGCCATGGTGCTGGCCGCCGCCGTGGCCTGCTGCGCCTATGCGGGCCTGCTGGGCGAGGCCGCGGCGGCCTTCTCGCCCCTCATCGCGCTGGCCCTGTCGATGGCGCTTTCGCCGCTGCTGGCGTGGTGGACGGGCGGGCGCTACTACCTGGCCCGCCAGCCCGCCAACGGCTGGGCGCCGGGCGAGCTGGTGCGCTGCGCCGTGTGCGAGAACCGCTTCGAGTCCGAGGACATGGCCGGCTGCCCGGCCTACGGCGCGGCCATCTGCTCGCTGTGCTGCTCGCTCGAATCGCGCTGCCACGACCGCTGCAAGACCGGTTCCCGCGCGGCCGACCAGCTGCGCGGGCTGGCCACGCTGCTGCTGCCGCGCGCCTGGGCGGCCAAGGTGAATTTCCGGCTCGGCCAGTACCTGATGGTGCTGGTGTCGCTGTGCGCGGCCCTCGCCTTCCTGATCGGCGTGGTCTATGTGCAGGAGGGGCTGGAGACGCCCGCGCAGTTCCTGCGCACGCCCTTCCTCAAGGTCTATGCCCTGCTCGCGCTGCTGGCCGCCGTGTGCGCGTGGTGGGTGGTGCTCAGCACCGACAGCCGGCGCATGGCGCAGGACGAATCCGAACGCCAGACCCAGCTGCTGCTGCAGGAGATCGAGGCGCACAAGCGCACCGACGCCGAGCTGCAGGCCGCGCGCGACCGCGCCGAGGCCGCCAACATGGCCAAGACCCGCTACGTGGCCGGCATGACGCACGAGCTGCGCTCGCCGCTCAACAGCATCCTGGGCTACACGCAGATCCTGCAGAAGGGCCCGCCGGACGCGCATGCCCTGCGCGACGCGCTCTCCACCATCGAGCGCAGCGGCCGGCACATGCATGCGCTGATCGACGACTCGCTGGAACTCGCGCGCATCGAGGCCGGCCGGCTGCGGCAGGTGCTCGCCCCGCTGCCGCTGCCCGAGCTGGTGCGCGACGTCGAAGGCATGCTGCGCCCGCAGGCCGAGGCCAAGGGCCTGGCCTTCGCCGTGGAGGTGCTGGGTGCGATGCCCGAATGGATCCGCGCTGACGCCAAGCGCCTGCGGCAGATCCTCATCAACCTGCTGTCCAACGCAGTGCGCTTCACCCGCCAGGGCGAAGTGCGGCTGCGGCTGGACTTCCGCGCGCACGTGGCGCGCATCGAGGTCATCGACACCGGCATCGGCATCGAGCCGCAGGACCTCGAACGCATCTTCCTGCCCTTCGAGCGCGGCAGCGCCGGCCGCCGCGCCAGCGAGGCCGGCACCGGCCTGGGCCTGACCATCACCCACCTGCTGACCGAACTCATGGGCGGCCAGCTCAGCGTGCGCAGCACCGTGGGCCAGGGCAGCACCTTCACCGCACGCCTCTATCTGCCCGCCGCCGCGCCCGACCCGGCCTGGCAGCCCGCGCAGGCCGCCGCCCTGCGGCCCGTGGTGGGCTACCGGCCGCCGCGCCGCACCCTGCTGGTGGTGGACGACCAGCCGCTGCAGCGCCAGCTGCTCGCCGGCCTGCTGATGCCGCTGGGCTTCGACGTGCGCGAAGCCGCGAGCGGCCGCGAATGCCTGGAGATCGTGCGCCAGTCGCCGCCCGACCTGGTCCTGCTGGACATCACCATGGACGATCTCGACGGCTGGCAGACCGCCGCGCTGCTGCGCGAGCGCCTGCCAGCTGCGGCGCTGCCCATCGTCTTCGTCTCCGCCAACCAGTTCGACAACGACGGCGCGCGCGTGGCCGCCCAGGGCTGCCAGGGCTTCGTGGGCAAGCCGGTGGTCGAATCGGAACTGCTGCAGGCCCTGCAGTCCGCGCTGGGCCTGCAGTGGCTGCACGACCCGGCGCCGCAGGACATGCCCCGCCCCGCCGGCGCCCCTTCGGCGCACGCCGATGCCGCGGCGGCTTGCGCACAGCCGCGGCCGGAACCACTGCCGGAGCCATTGCGGGAGGCACTGCACCACCTGGCCCGCTCCGGCCAGGCCTCCGCGCTGCGCGCCCGGCTGCGCGCGGCCCGGGCCGACCACCCCGGCCACGCCGCGCTGCTGGACCCCCTGGATGACGCGGTCGGCCAGCTGGACTTCGACCGGCTCACCCGGCTGCTGCGCGAACCCGAAGACGACACCGATGCATCCGCCTGATACCGCTCCCGTTTCTCCATCCCCCGCCGCGGCGCGGCGCGCCATCCTCGTGGTGGACGACGACCTCGCCACCCTGCAGATGCTCGGCGACGCCCTGGCCGCAGAAGGCTACGCCGTGCTGGCTGCACGCGACGCCGACGAGGCGCTCGAGCGCTTCGACCTCGCCGTGCCCGACGGCGTGCTGCTGGACGCCGTCATGCCCGGAACCGACGGCTTCACGCTCTGCGCCCGCATCAAGGCCACGCCGCCGTGGTCGCACGTGCCCATCGTGTTCATGACCGGCCTGTCGGACACCGAACAGATCGTGCGCGGCTTCGCGGCCGGCGGGGTGGACTACGTGGTCAAGCCCCTGCGCCTGCCCGAGGTGCTGGCCCGCCTGGCCACCCACGTCGCCAACGCCCGCGCCGCCCGGCTGGCGCGCGAGGCGGTGGACGTGGCCGGCATGGGCGTGGTGGTGCTCGACGGCCAGGACCGCATCGCCTGGCGCTCGCCCCAGGCCACACGCTGGCTGGAGGCCGCCTTCGCCGCCGATCCCGCTCCGGCACCGGCCATGGCACGCTGGCTGGCCCAGGCGCAGCAGGCAGGCGAAGGCGCCACCGGCCTGGAGCCCGGCCAGCGGCTCATGGCGCGCCCGCTCGGCGCCAGCGGGCTGGGCGAGACCATGCTGCTGCTGTCGGTGCAGGCCGCCGGCGCGGCGCCCGCGGCGCGCCTGCCGAGCGTGGACCTGACACCGCGCGAGACCGAGGTGCTGTCCTGGATCGCCAAAGGCAAGACCAACCGCGACATCGCCGACATCCTGGGCATGAGTCCGCGCACGGTGAACAAGCACCTGGAGCACATCTTCGAGAAGCTGGGCGTGGAGACGCGCACCGCCGCGGCCGCCCTGGCAGGGCAGTGGCTCCAGGAATGACGCCGGATCAGCCCCGCGCCGAGGCCGGCAGGCCGAACACCCGGTCGAAGAGCCAGTTGAAGACGAACGTGTAACCCAGGAAGAACAGCAGCAGGCCCAGGTCCATCACCAGCGCCTGCCAGAGGCTCACGTCGAACCACCAGGCGAAGAGCGGCACCAGGATGAGCGCCAGCCCGCCCTCGAAGCCGATCGCATGGGCCACGCGGCGCGCCACGCTGCGGCCGCGCACCGCCTGCCGCGACTCCCAGCGCTCGAACGCCCAGTTGAAGCCGACGTTCCAGACGATGGCGATCACCGAGCACGCCACCGCCACGGCGCTGGAATGGCCCGCGCCCTGCCCCGTCAGCATGGCCAGGCCGGCGGTCGCGAAGGCGATGGCGATCAGTTCGTAGAGCGAGACATAGACCACGCGGCGCCAGGGGCCCTGCAAGCCCGGGGCTTCACGGGCGCCAGCGGATGCGGAGACGGCGGCGGAAGAGGAGGATGGCACGGACATGCGTCGCACTTTATGTGTGCCGGGCTGATACATAAAGTCAGCTTGTTTCATTTTTTCTGATAGAACGACGGCCATGGCATTTTCTTCCGACAGCGTGAACGTATTTCTGGCGGTGCTGGACCACGGCTCGTTCTCGGCCGCCGCCCGGGCGCTTTCCCGCGTGCCCTCGGCCGTGAGCATGACCATCGCCCACCTGGAGGCCGAGCTCGACGTGCAGCTCTTCGACCGCCGCGGGCGCGAGCCGCAGCCCACGGCCGCCGCGCGGGCCCTGGAGCCGCAGGCACGGCTGCTGGGCGCGCAACTGCGCCAGCTCAACGCGCAGGCCCTGGCCCTCACGCAGGGACTGGAAGAGCGCCTGACCATCGCCATCGCGCCCGAACTGCTGGCCGGCCCCTGGACCGAGGCGCTGGCTGCCCTCACCGCCGAATACCCCCAGTTGCAGGTGGAAGTGCTGGCCGCCCCGCAGGCCGACGCCATGGCGCTGGTGCATGCGGGCCGCGCCCAGCTGGCGCTGGTGTTCGAGCGGTCCAGCCTGGACGGGCGCGAAGGCTTCCAGGAAGTGGGCAGCGAGACGCTGGTGGCGGTCATCGCGCCGCAGCACCCCGTGATGCAGGCCGCCGCCGGCGCGCCGCTGAGCGAAGTCCACCTGACCACCACCCGCCAGATCGTCGTGGCCGGGCGCGATCTCGCGCAGACCGACCCGCGCTTCGTGTTCGCGCGCCACCACTGGCGCACCGACAACCACCTGGCCGCGCTCAGCCTCATCGAGGCCGGCCTGGGCTGGGGCTGGCAGCCGCGCGAACTGGTGGATCCCCGCATCCAGGCCGGCACTCTGGTGGAAATGCCGTTCGACAATCTCAGCAATGGCGTGGAGCTGTGGGTGGATGTGGTGTGGTCCAGGGAGCGACCGCAGGGCCTGGGCGCACGGCGCTTCGTGGAGCGGTTGCGGCACTCCGCGCAGGCGCTCGCGACCCGCGGCGTCGGAGGTGATACCGGTTTGCAGAAATTACATCCGGCAAAACAAAGCCACGGACGAGCGCCCTAGACTGGTGCGTTTCCATTCCACGGATGGGCCCATGCCTGCGCCGCAGAAAATCAACTACCAACACACCGGCCCCTACGACCGGGTCGTTTTCCAGGAACAATTCACCCAGCAGTTCGGCACCAGCGGCAGGTACAACGCCGCAGCCATTCCCGACATGCTGTCCCTGCTGGGCATGATCGAGCGCGACACGGCCATCAACGACGTGCGCCAGGCTGCCTACATGCTCGCGACCGTGATGTGGGAAACCACCTCTCCGGTCACCGTCACCAAGGTGGCGACGAACAAGAAGGGGCAGCCGCTGGTGGACAAGCACGGGCAGCCCGTCGTCCTCAAGCAGAAGAAGTGGCTGATGACCATGGCCCCGGTGGCCGAGATCGGCCACGGCAAGGGACGGCAGTACCACGAGTCCGTCAAGGTCAAGCTGCTGCCGGATGGCGGTGCGCGCATCACCGAGCAGGACGGCGACCAGTTCTCGGTCACGGCGGCCGGCGACATCTCGCCGCTCACCAAGGGTGCCAGGATGGGCACCAAGGATGGCGGCGCCGCCACCAAGTCCTACGACGCCGACGACGGCATCGAGCAGGCGTATTACGGGCGCGGCTATGTGCAGCTGACCTGGTGGTCCAACTACGCCAAGGCGGGCGTCGCGCTCGGCCGCGGACTGGGATTGCTCACGGACCCGGAGCAGGTCAAGACGCCCGAGACCGCCTATGCGCTGATGTCCCATGGCATGCGCACGGGCGGCATCTTCGCGAACGGACGCAAGTTCTCGCTCTACTTCTCGGGGGACGCGACCGATTACGTGTCGGCCCGGAAAATGGTCAACGGCAGCGATCACGCCGAAGACATCGCCAAGATCGCCCGGAAATTCGAGGCGGTCCTGCTGAAGGCCCGGCCGAACGCCATCACCCCACCCACACCCGCCACCGCCACGCCATGACACGCTGCAATGCCCCGACCTCGCGCGGCCAGAAGACGGCCCGCATCCTCCATGCCCTGCTGTGGCTGGGTGCCTGCCAGTTCGCGGCCGCCGCGATGCCGCCCGACACGACCACGCGCTGCGGCTGGTTCGACAACCCGACGCCGGGCAATGCAACGCTGGTGGACAAGGACGGGGAATGGACCATCGGCATGCAGGGAGGCCACCAGGCCGAAGGCGACTGGCCGACGTTCCCCAAGGCGCGCTGGGTGGCGACCGGCACCGGCAGCGCGGGCTACGGCTGCGCCTGCCTGAAAGTCAGCGCGCGCGCCGATACGCAGGAAGTGACGCACATCTTCTCGTCACGCACCCAGCCCCTGTCGGTCTGCCGCAAGGACAAGGCGCTGACGGGCAAGGAGCCGGAGAACCCGCTCAAGTAGCAGGCCGGCACGGGCAGGCTGGGGGCGGCAGCCCGAAGCCCCCGGCCGCAGCGTCGCGGCGACGCGACAGGGAATGAGAGTTGTTCTCAACTTGGTGCTACAGTTCGGCGCCTTCACGGCCGAGCTGCGGAGCCTGAAGGCTCGCTCACCGAACTCCACCGCATTCCTTTTTTCGCGCCGGAGCCTTCTCCGGCCTGCCGTCCATGCCTGCCTTCCGCCTGTCTCCCGACCTGGCCGCCGTCGCCGCGGCGTCCTCCCGCTCGTTCTCTCCCCGCCGCGCCCCGCTGGCGCAGGCCGTGCTGGTGCTCGCCGCCGCCCTCTCCGCCCAGAACCAGGCCCATGCCCAGGAGACCGCCGCGCCCGCCGTCACGCTGCAGGAAGTGCGCGTGCAGGACGCGGCCGACGCCACCACCGGCTACCAGGGCGCGCAGCGCAACACCGCCGCCACCCGCACCGACACGCCCCTGGTCGAAACCCCGCAGGCGGTGCGCGTGGTATCGCAGCAGCTCATCCAGGACCTGGGCGCCACGCGCCTGGCGGACACGGTGGACTTCGTGAGCGGCGTCACCCGCCTGAACGACTTCGGCGGCACCTGGGACAACTACGCCATCCGCGGCTTCAGCAACACCGACGGCGGTTCGCTGCTCAACGGCTTCGCCTCCAGCCGGGGTTACGGCCCCATGCGCGACATGGCGACGGTGGAGCGGGTGGAATTCCTCAAGGGCCCTGCGGCAGCGCTCTACGGCAGCAGCGAGCCCGGCGGCACGCTCAACATCGTCACCAAGAAGCCGCAGTTCACCGCCGCGCACAAGGTGGGGCTGGACGTGGGCACGCTGGGCATGCGCCGCGCCACGCTGGACACCACCGGCCCCATCACGCAGAACCTGGCCTACCGCCTGAACGTGGCGGCCGAGGACGGCGCCAGCCGCACCAGCCTGGTGGACAACCACAAGTACGTGGTCGCCCCCGCCTTCGCCTGGACGCTGGGCGCCGACACGGTGCTGCAGTACGAGGCCGAGTTCATCCGCATCCGCACGCCGCTGGACCGCGGCACCGTCCAGGTGGGTGGCAACGCCCTGGCGCTGCCCGGCGACCGCTTCCTGGGCGAGCCCAACCGCGGCAAGCTGCACGTGACGGGCGACACGCACCAACTCACGCTGGACCACGACTTGGGCCAGGGCTGGCGCACCCGCCTGGGCGCGTCGTACCGCGAGACGGAGTACTACGGCGACGCCATGGACTTCGGCAACGGACGGCTGGGCCTGCTGCAGAGCGATGGCCGCACGCTGTACCGCAGCGACACCTGGCGCAGCCTGCCTTCGCGCGACACCTCGGTGCAGGCGGAGGTGGAGGGCAAGGTCAGCACCGGCAGCCTGCGCCACACGCTGCTGGCGGGTGTGGAGTCGTGGCGGCTCTTCGTGGGCCAGTACGGCGAGGCCTCGCCCCGAGGCTCCAGCCTGTACGCCATCGACATCTACCAGCCCACCTACGGCCGGCCCCGAACGGCTCCGATGACGCCGTATTTCAGCAGCCAGGACCACCAGCGCGCCACGGGCCTCTTCCTGCAGGACCAGATCGACCTGACTGCGCGCTGGAAGCTGCTGGCCGGCGTACGCTTCGACCGCTTCCACCAGAGCCTGGAGGACCGGCTGGCCAAGACCAACACCACGCAGGACCATTCCTCCACCTCGCCGCGCGTGGGCCTGAGCTATCTGCTCACGCCGGACAGCTCGGTCTATGTCTCCTACGGCCGTTCGTTCCGGCCCAACGCCGGCGGCGACGCGTCGGGCAACGCCTTCGCGCCGACCAAGGGCAAGGCCTTCGAAGCCGGCGCCAAGTGGCAGTCGCCCGACCAGCGCCTGGTCGCCTCCATGGCCGTGTTCGACATCCGCAAGACCAACGTGCTCACGCCTGATCCGAACAACGCCAACTTCAACGTGGCGGCGGGCGAGGTACGCAGCCGTGGCGTCGAGGCCGATGTGTCCGGCAAGCTCGACGCTCATTGGCGACTGACGGCCAACGCGGCCTACACCGACACCGAGGTGCTGCGCGACAACGACAAGACCCTGCTGGGCAAGCGCCTGCTGGGCATCCCGCGCGTGAGCGGCGGCCTGTTCGCCATCCGCGAAGACCGCCTGGCCTCGGGCGGCCGCTACGGCGTGGGCGGCGGCCTGGTCTATGTGGGCGAGCGCACCGCCACGGCCAACGATACCTACCGTCTGCCGGGCTACACCACGGCACGCGTGACCGCCTACTGGCAGATCGACCCGCGCACACGCCTGACGCTGGACGTACACAACCTCTTCGACAAGCACTACGCCGCCACGTCATGGGGCGCGCTCACCGCCATGCCGGGCCTGGGCAGGCAGGTGGTGGCGGGGCTCCAGCACAGCTTCTGAGTCCATCGCCGGTTGCTGTGGCAGTCTTGGCGTTTGCGGCGACCACATGAAACGGAAGGCATCCACATGGGCTTGGCAATGGGTTGGAACGAATGGGCCGCGCACGACGCGGTGGGGCTGGCCGGACTGGTGCGCCGCGGCGAGGTGACCCCCGCCGAACTGGCCGCCCAGGCGGCAGCCGGCGTGGCGAAGGTGAACCCCGCCCTGAGCGCGGTGGTCGAGGTCTTCGCCGATGCGGTGGCCGACCCGCAGCAGGCCGGCATGCGGCCCGGCGGCCCGCTGGCCGGCGTGCCCTTCTTCATGAAGGACCTGGGCCCCACCCTGGCCGGGCGGCTGCAGGAGCAGGGATCGCTCTTCATGCGCGGCAACCGCCCCACCGAAGACGCCTGGCTCGTGCAGCAGATGCGCCGTGCGGGCCTGAACCTGATGGGCCGCACCACCACGCCGGAATTCGGCGTCTGCAGCTCGGCCGAGAACCCGGCCGTCTATGTCACGCGCAACCCCTGGAACACTGGCTACACCACCTGCGGATCGTCCGCCGGCACGTCCGCCATCGTGGCGGCGGGCGTGGTGCCCATGTCGCACGCCACCGACGGGGGCGGCTCCATCCGCATCCCCGCAGGCTTCAACGGCAACATCGGCCTGAAGCCCTCGCGCGGCGTGTTCTCCATCGCGCCCCATGCCTCGGACATCACGGGCTACGTCTCCACCCAGGGCTGCCACAGCCGCACGGTGCGCGATACGGCCGCCTTCGTCGATGCCTGCCGGGGCGGCGCGCCGGGCGAGTTCATGCCCTACTGGACGGCGCCCGAGCCCTACGCCGAACTGATCCGCCGCGACCCGGCCCGCCTGCGCATCGCGCTCTCGCACGAATGGGGCGACTACCGCGCCACGCCGGCCATCGTGGCCGAACTGGAAAAGGCCGGCCGCTTCCTCGAAGGCCTGGGCCACCACGTCGAATGGGCGCTGCCGCAGGTGGACCTGCGCGCCGCCTTCCGCGCCCAGACCACCTGCTACATCAGCAACTTCGCCCAGGTCATCAACGGCCTGCTGGAGCGGCGCGGTCTGGAGCGCCCGCCCGCCGGCCTGATCGAGCCCGTCAACATCCGCATCTGGGAGGCCGGCCGCGACCTGCCCTATGCCGAGCGCCACCGCATGCAGACCGTGTTCAACACCACGGCACGCGGCTTCGGCGCATTCTTCGAGGACTGGGACATCATCCTCACCCCCATCACCGCGCGGCCCACGCCGCCCGTGGGCACCACCGAATACCTCACCACCAGCGACAACCCCGACGTGCTGGACTGGTTCGACAACCTCTGGCAGTTCTTCGCGTACACGCCGCTGTCCAACCTCTGCGGCATTCCGGCCATCTCGCTGCCCATGGGCGCGCAGGACCACGGCCTGCCCTTCGGTATCCACGCCCAGGCGCGGCAAGGGCACGACGGCCTGCTGCTGCAGCTGGCCGCGCAGATCGAGCGGGCGCTCGGCGGGCGCTGGAACGGCGGGCGGCGCCCGGACGTGCATGTGACGCGATAGCGTCCTGGCACGGCAGACACCGAAGCCGCCCCTGCCGCGACCCGGGACGGATCAGCCGCGCCGGCGCACCACCAGCATTCCCATGGCCGCCGCGATCAGCGACAGCAGCACCAGGCCCCACTGGCTGAGGGTGGGAATCCCGGCCACGGACTGCGGGTCCGCAGGCACCACCAAGGGAGCGAACGGATCGCTGATGGCGCCCGGCGTGGCGTCGCTGTCGCCCTCGCCGTTGTCCGTCACCTGGTAGGTGGCCGTCAGCCGGTCGCTGCTGATGCTGGAAACGCTGGGGGTGAACCAGCTGTTGGGCGCCCCGGCCGTCTTCGGGCCGTACTTTTGCAACCGGGCCGCGGCGGGGATGGCGCTGGGGTAGGTGATGCTCACCGTCAGCGTCGCCCCGGGGCACCCTGTGACGGTGAAACGCAGCACCCCCAACGGGAAGGTGGCATTGCGGGGCGCCTCGGCGGGCGCGTTGCTGTCGATGGTCAGGGAATTGACCGTACACCCCGCAGGCGCGCCGCTGATCCGCACGGCCGCGTTGCCGCCGCCGGTGACGCCCGTCATGGGCACGCTCGGGCTGGTGATCTGCTGCGGCGTGGCCTGCACCGCAGCCGACACGCTGCCGTCGCCCACGGCATTGGTGGCGCGCACGGTGAAGGAATACGCCTGGCCATTGGTCAGCCCCGATGCCGTGCAGCCCAGCGTGCCGTTCGTGCTGCACGCCACTGAGCTGGAGCCGCCGGCCACCGGCGTCACGAGCACGGTGTAGCCGGTGATGGCGCTGCCGCCGTTGTCGGAGGGGGCCGTCCAACTCAAAGCCACGACGCCATCGCCCGTGCTGGCCACGAGACCCGTGGGAGCACCCGGCACGGTGGGGGCCGGCGCATCGTACAGCGCCGTGCTGGAGAGGTAGGTGTTGCCGTATCCCGCCACGGCCAGCACCTTGCCGCTGGACAGCCGCGTGGCCGTATGGAAGTAGCGCGCGGTGCCCATGCTGCCCGCGCTGCTCCAGCTGCCGGTGGCCGGGTCGTACTGTTCCGCGCTGGCCAGAGTATTGTTGCCGTATCCCCCCGCGACCAGCACCTTGCCGCTGGACAGCGGCGTGGCCGTGTGCCCGTAGCGCGCGGCCGCCAGGCTGGCCGTGCCGCTCCAGCTGTTGGCGGCCGGGTCGTACAGCTCCGCGCTGGCGATGCCGTCGGGGTTGCGTCCTCCCGCGACCAGCACCTTGCCGCTGGACAGCAGCGTAGCGGTGTGGCTGCCGCGCGCGGCGCCCAGGCTGCCCGCGCTGCTCCAGCTGTTGGTGGCCGGGTCATACAGTTCCGCGCTGGCGAGGTAGACACTGCTGATGCCCCCTGCTATGAGCACCTTGCCGCCGGACAGCAGCGTGGCCGTGTGCAGGCCGCGCCCGACGGTCAGGTTGCCCGCGCTACTCCAGCTGTTGGTGGCCGGATCGTACAGCTCCGCGCTGGCGAGGTAGCCATCGCGGTCCCTCCCCCCTGCGACCAGCACCTTGCCGCTGGGCAGCAGCGTGGCCGTGGGGCCGCTGCGTCCGGTACCCAGGCTGCCCGCGCTGCTCCAGCTATTGGCGACCGGGTCGTACAACTCCGCGCTGGTGAGGTAGCCGCCACTGCCGGCGTTTCCCCCGACGACCAGCACCTTGCCGCTGGGCAGCAGCACGGCCGCGTGCAGGGTGCGTGCGGCGGCCAGGCTGCTCGCGCTGCTCCAGCTATTCGATGTCGGGTCGTACAACTTCACACCAGCAAGGCGTCCGTTGGTGTCTTCGCCCCCTGCGATCAGCACCTTGCCATTGGCCAGCAGCGTCGCCGTGTGGTCGTAGCGAGCCGCGCCCATGTCGGGCCCGCTGCTCCACCCCAGCGTCTGCGCCAGGGCCGAGCCTCCGGTTCCGAGCGCCAGCGCACAGATAACATAAGCGCACCATCTCTGCAGCCAGAGGGCAAAAACGGATGGGGTGTATTTGTGACGCATGGTATGGCGGCTCTCGCTCGGCAGGTGACGGATGTCCGAATGGATGAGCAACCATCTTATCTGACGGTATCAAATGCAAGCAAGTGTGAACTATCGCCTGCTGTTGTCTGATTGGTTTGGCGCCAGGCCCATTGAATAAGTGCTGACACGCATTCCCGCTTCCCATGTGACACAGCCCGTTCCTGCCTCCGCCGGTGCCGTGCCCGCCCGGCAGTGGCAGGCCACAATGGCTGTCCCATTCCCCTGGAGAACCGCATGGAGCCCCCCTTCGACATCCGCGACAAGGCCCTGGCCGCACGGTGGCGCGACTGGCAGCCGCCCGCAGCCGGGATCGGCAGGAAAGACAACAACAAAGACGCGCCCGCCTTCTCGCTCGCGGATTTCGATCCCGGCAAGAAGCCTTTCTCCCTCGGCGACAAGGCCACCGACAAGGCCGCCGTGCAGGACCTGGCCGCCGAACTGGACGGCCTGCAGAACCTCTTCTACGCCGACCGCCGCTTCAAGCTGCTGGTGCTGCTGCAGGGCACCGACACCTCCGGCAAGGACGGCACGGTGCGCGGCGTGTTCGGCCAGACCAGTCCACTGGGCGTGCGCGCAGTGGGCTGGAAAGCCCCGACCGAGACCGAGCGCGCGCACGACTACCTCTGGCGCATCCATGCCCAGGTGCCGGCGGCCGGCGAGACCGTGGTCTTCAACCGCAGCCACTACGAGGACGTACTGGTGCCCGTGGTGCAGGGATGGATCACGCCGGAGCAGCACGCCCAGCGCCTGGCGCACATCAACGACTTCGAGCGCATGCTGGCCGAGACCGGCACGGTGATCGTCAAGTTCATGCTGCACATCAGCAAGGACGAGCAGCGCAAGCGCCTGCAGGCCCGGCTGGACGATCCGGCCAAGCACTGGAAATTCGAGATGGGCGACATCGCGGCCCGCAAGCAGTGGGACGACTACCAGCGCGCCTACGCCACCCTGCTGGCCGCCACGCACACGCCCTGGGCGCCGTGGACCATCGTGCCGGCCGACTCCAAGACCCACCGCAACCTGATGATCGCCACCGTGCTGCGCGAGGTGCTGTGCAATCTCGACCTGCGCTACCCCGAGGGCGATCCGGCGCTGGCCCATTTCACGATCGAATGATTCGGCCGGAAGCACTTGTTTGCATAAACAAAAATAATCACACCTCCGCATTGTTGTTGGATATTTTCATAGGCAACTCATCCATACGACCCACGCTATCCGTCCAACCACGCATCGGCAACACCGGAGGTATCCACCATGCAACGTCGTGCACGCAAGGCCCTGTCCCGCTCGCTCCTGCCATGGCTGGGCCTGCTCATTGCAGGCTCGATCGGCGGCCCCGCTTCGGCGGCGGACACCACCGGTTTCAGCATGTCCTACAGCAGCCATGGCACCACCTATGGCATCAGCGGCCGGGAGCCGAACGCCGCAGGCAGGTACCCGGTGTACATCCACATCGGCGGCACCGGCGAGCCCTACCAGAGCAATTGGTCTCTCGCCGCGGTGAACACGGCGGCCGCCAAGGGTTTCGTGGCCGCGTCCGTCCAGTACGACAACAGCAGCTTCGGCGACTGCGGCGTCATCGGCAACCGGGCCCGGGCCATCTTCGATGCCCGGAATCTCCAGAGCGCCATCGCCCAGGTCTGTTCGCGCGGCAAGGCAGACTGCTCCAGGGGCGTGGTGACCGGCGGCCTGAGCCAGGGCTCCATCATTTCGGTGCTTGCGCACGACTATGACAGCCGGGTCGTGGCTTCCTTCGGCCAGGGCACCGGCGCGACCTATACCCCCTACTACAACCTCGGCAGCTGCATCGCCAATGGCAACCACTCGCTGCCCGGCAACCGGTTGCGCATCATCAATGGCGAGCGCGACATGTTCGTCGGCGGCAACGAGAGCATCGCCCGCGACTCGGCCACGCTGGTGACCGGCTTGAACTGCCCCGGCGCGCAGTCCTGCGGCGGCGGGAACGGCAGCGGCTGGTACATCGTCAAGGACAGCGAAGTGCAGGATGGGTATGCCGACCATTGCTTCATGGGCTATGGCGGCTACTACGGCACCCAGTGCACCGGCCTGCTGGTGGACTCCGGCTACCTGTATGGCAACAGCGGCTGGGAACTCAATCCCACCCTGGACTGGCTCAAGAGCTTCGTGCAGCAGTGATCCGGGCAGGCGCCCCGGGATGCGGACCCCGGTTATGCATCCGCCGCATAACCCGGAAACACTCAGGCCTTGGACAGTCCGGGGAGCGAGGCATACAGTCGCTGGCCTGACCCTACCTCCTACACCCAAGGGAAACATCCGCATGTCGAACACCGCCGGCACCCTCGTCCAACATCCCGTGCCTTCCTACCTCCAGGCCGACCACCTCGGCCCCTGGGGCAACTACCTGCAGCAGGTGGACCGCGTCACGCCGTACCTCGGCAACCTGGCGCGCTGGGTGGAAACCCTGAAGCGTCCCAAGCGCATCCTGGTCGTGGACGTGCCCATCGAACTGGACAACGGCACCATCGCCCACTACGAGGGTTACCGCGTGCAGCACAACCTGAGCCGCGGCCCCGGCAAGGGCGGCGTGCGCTTCCACCAGGACGTGACGCTCTCCGAAGTGATGGCCCTGTCGGCCTGGATGTCGGTGAAGAACGCCGCGGTGAACGTGCCCTACGGCGGTGCCAAGGGCGGCATCCGCGTCGATCCCAAGAAGCTCTCGCGCGGTGAACTGGAACGCCTGACGCGCCGCTACACCAGCGAGATCGGCCTGCTCATCGGCCCCTCCAAGGACATCCCCGCCCCTGACGTGAACACCAACGGCCAGGTCATGGCCTGGATGATGGACACGTACTCGATGAACGTGGGCGCCACCGCCACCGGCGTGGTCACCGGCAAGCCCGTGGACCTGGGCGGCTCGCTGGGCCGCGTGGAAGCCACCGGTCGCGGCGTGTACACCGTGGGCGTGGAAGCTGCCAAGCTCACCGGCCTGCCCATCGAGGGCGCACGCGTGGCCGTGCAGGGCTTCGGCAACGTGGGCGGCATCGCCGGCAAGCTCTTCGCCGAAGCGGGCGCCAAGGTCGTGGCCGTGCAGGACCACACGGGCACCATCCTGAACAAGAACGGCCTGGACGTGCCCGCCCTGCTGGCGCACGTCAAGCAGACCGGCGGCGTGGGCGGCTTCGCCGGCGCCGAAGCGATGGCGAAGGAAGACTTCTGGGGCGTGGACTGCGAGATCCTCATCCCCGCCGCGCTGGAAAACCAGATCACCAAGGACAACGCCGGCCAGATCAAGGCCAAGCTGGTGATCGAGGGTGCCAACGGCCCCACCACCACCGAGGCCGACGACATCCTGGCCGACAAGGGCGTGCTGGTGCTGCCCGACGTGATCGCCAACGCCGGCGGCGTGACGGTGAGCTACTTCGAGTGGGTGCAGGACTTCTCCAGCTTCTTCTGGAGCGAGGACGAGATCAACGCCCGCCTGGTGCGCATCATGCAGGAAGCCTTCGCCGGCATCTGGCATGTGGCGCAGGAGCACAAGGTGACGCTGCGCACCGCCACCTTCATCGTGGCCTGCCAGCGCATCCTGCACGCCCGCGAAATGCGCGGCCTGTACCCCTGATGCACTGACATCGGCAAGACCGACTGCCGCCTGCCGCGCGCGCC
This sequence comes from Paracidovorax avenae, assembly GCF_040892545.1. Lineage (NCBI taxonomy): Bacteria > Pseudomonadati > Pseudomonadota > Betaproteobacteria > Burkholderiales > Comamonadaceae > Paracidovorax > Paracidovorax avenae. The sequence continues at coordinate 262,167 of NZ_CP156079.1, read as the reverse complement.
CATCGAGCGTGCGCGTCAGGAAGAAGCCGCCAGCGCCCTACCCGGGCCTGGCGGCTTTTTTACGGGCATGCCAATGGGCCGGTCAGGCCGGGCGGCGGGGCGGCTCCACCCGCAGCGCCAGGCAAAAGGGCTGCTCGCAGGGCGACCGGCCCTCGTAGGGGCAGCCCGGCTGGTCGCAGGGCGGCACCGCGCCCCGGCGCGCGGCGGCCTCGGCCTCCTCGTCCTCGCGGCGCCAGCCGCTGGCCTGCAGCGCTGCCATCTGCAGCCAGGGATCGGGGCGCAGGGCGGGCTGCATCCACTCGCGCCCGTACAGGCCCTGCTGGGGCGGCGGCTGGAACTCCAGGGACAGGAGCGCGCTCGTCCTGCCCGGCGCGCCTGCGTCGTCCCGGGCCGGCTGCAGCACCAGCGCGAACACGCCCGGGTCCAGCCGTGCCTGCCGCCCGGGGAACGGTACGGCCAGGGCCTGTGCGCCCGCGGATGCCGCCATGCCCGCGGACGCCCCGGCGGCCGCGCCGCGCTCCGCCCAGGCCGACGGCACCTGGAGCGTGAAGGCGAATCCCCGCTCGCCGTCTTCCGCCTGCACGCGGCCCTGCCCCACGCGCCAGGTCTGCAGGGCGGCCGGGCCGCCCTGGGCCGAAACGGCAGCCCGCAAGGCCCGCGCCATGTCCGCCGTCCAGGGCTGGGCCGCCACCACGCGCAGGGCCGGGCCACCGGCTTCCGCGAGGCGGTGCACCAGCATGCCGAGCAGGGAACGCATGGGGCCGTCGACCCCGCCGGCGGGCCAGGCCTCGCCCGGGCCATCCACCGGGGCCGCACCCGCGGCCGGCGCAGGTACGGCCAGGCCAGGCAGCCCGGCTGGAGGCCGGCCCGCCCCCGGCGCACCCTGTCCCGTGGTGCCGGGCACTCCAGCGCCGGGGCGTGGGGCCGCGGCCGGGCCCGGTCCCAGCGCAGCATCCGCGCGTGCGCGGGCCTCGGGCGACACACTCACGCGTTCGGTGGACGGCGGGGGCTGGGACGGTGCGGCAGTTCCGGGCGCATGCGGCAGGGCCGGGGCCGAGGGGGCGGTATCGCTGCCACGGTCGGTGCCGAGCAGCATGCCCTGCCGCTGCAGCGCGGCCTCCGCGAACAGGCGCGCCAGGGCGCCCTGCGGCGGGAGCGGCGGATCGATGGATGAAGGGGGCATGGCGTTTCCGGAAGGCCGCCGCGCACGGCCGCCTGACCGGATTCTGCGGCCTGGCGGCCGCGAGCGCCATGCCTGCCGGCGCGTGCCCGCGGCAACGCACCAGCCAGGCCGCGCAGCCTCAGGGCGCGGGAGCCTGCAGGGCCACGGCCTCCAGGTGGGAGCGCAATGCCGCCTGCAGGGAGGACGGAGGCGCGGAGCCTTCCGCGGAGCCGGCCGACTTCAGGGCGATGCCCGTGCCGTCGCCCTTGGCCGTGGCGACGCGGCGTGCGACCAGGAACTGCTGGGTGTTGCTGCTCGCCCCTTGCGAGTAGCCCTCGCCGTCATGGATGCTGTAGTTCATCACGTAGACGCGCTGCAGCGTGCCGCTGCTGTTGACGCGCACGCACAGCACGCTGCCTGCCAGGGTGCCGGACACCTGGTGCTCGCAGCCGAACAGGCCGTCGCTGCTTGCCAGCAGGCCATTGCCATTGCTGGTGCCCGAAAGCGGCGTGTCCAGCAAAGCGGCATCGGCCCGGGTCCCTTCGGAACCTACCGAGGTGAAGGTCCAGATGCCCGCCAGGCTGGAAGGCTTCTGCGGATAGCCGAAGTTGAAACGGGAGATGGGCTTTTCCGGCTCGTTCGGGAAGGTGATGAAACCGGTCGTCCCGCTGGTGAAGCGGATGGTCACGTTGCCGGGGCTGCCGGCCTCGGTGCCCGACTGCGCCGGGCTGCCGAAATAGCGGCCGCCGGTGTAGCGGTTCAGCCGTGCCGTGACCCTGTTGTCCGCCACGGAGCCCACGGCGAGGTAGAACGTGGGCTGGCCGCTGTTCTCGTAGGCATACATCTGCAGGGCGAGCGTGCCGTTCTGGACATCCACCGACAGGCCCCGGCCCGGTTTGCCGTCCACCTCCGACGACACGACCCAGGTGCCGGCCTGGGGCTCGTAGGCGTGGGCACCCGCGGTGCACGCCAGCAGCGCGGCCGCTGCCCATTGCTTGAAAACCAAAGCGCTCTCCTCCACAGAAAGTTCACGCGGTTATACCGAACCCGGGAGGAAACGTGAATATTTGTAATCCATTCACCCTGGGTGACGCTCGGTCACTTGATTTGTCAGCAATGCGTAAGCGTAACGCCCTAGCGCCGTCCCGGCAGCATGCGGGTGAGCACGTCGTCGCGCCGCACACGGTGGTGGAAGAGCGCCGCCCCCACGTGCAGCAGCACGACGGCCCAGGCCACGAACTGGCCCAGGAAGTGGTGGACGGCATCGACCGGCGCCTCGAACGCCTCCCAGCCCACCTGGAAGGTACGGCTGATCCAGGCGAAGAGCGCGGTGTCGTTGAATCCCGTCACGGTGAACAGCCCGAAATCCGTGGGCGCCCCGGTGCCGATATAGCCCGTGAGCGGCATGGCGACCAGCAGGCCGTAGAGGCCCCAGTGCGCGGCATGGGCCAGGGCATGCTCCAGGGGCGTGCCGGGCGGATCCTCGGGCTGCACGTCCAGCAGCCGCCAGATCAGCCGCGGCAGCACCAGGAAGCCCACGATCAGGCCCAGCACCCAGTGGATGTTGAGCACGGGCAGGGATGCGTCCGAGGTGTCGTCCATGAACCAGATGACGTAATAGACGACGGCGTAGGCGCCGATGAATGCGGCGGCACTCGTCCAGTGAAAGAATTTGGCGAGCGCCCCGAAACGGGTCGCGGTGCTGGTCCACTGCATGGGGTGTTCCTGGGTGGGCGAAGAAGAGGTCAGGGGTGGGCAAGAAGGCCGTCCAGCAGCCGGTCCAGGCCATCCAGGGCCTGCGCGAGACGCTGGGACTGGTCCCCGTCCGGCTCGGCGATCCAGAACGAGGCTTCGGTGACCACGCCGTAGAGCATGCGGGCCATGGCGCCGGCATGCAGCGGGGCCACCGTGCCCTGGTCGATCAGGCCCTGCAGCGCGGATTCGAGCGCGGCGACGCCGGCCGACTGCGCGGCCTGGGGTACGTCGCCGAAAACGGCCCGGGCATCCTGCAGGACGATGCGGCGGATCTCGGGCTCCAGCGCCAGTTCCAGGTAGGTACGGCAGCGGCGCCGGAGCCCCTCCCACGGCGTGGGCGCCGCCCCGGAGACGGCACGCAGGCGCTCGCCGACCTCGGCTTCGATCTGCTCGATGACCGCGGCCAGCAGGCCCTCCTTGCTGCCGAAGTGGTGGTAGAGCGCCCCGCGCGTCAGGCCGGCCTCGCCCGTGAAATCGTCCATCGACGTCTGCGCATAGCCCTGGGCCGCAAACGCACCGCGCGCCGCGGCCAGGAGCCGGGCGCGGGTGGCCTCGATCATTTCCGCCCGTGTGCGGCGCTGCTGGATGGGTGTCCTGGTTGACATACGGCACGTATGCTAATTGGCATACGGAGCGTATGTCAATTCAGTGTAACCACCGGCTCTGCCTGCCGTCCGGCTCAGACACGCCACCACGCAGGCAGCAGCCGCCGCACCTGCGCGCGCCCGAAGCGGTCATCGATGAGGTGCACCACGCCCTCGTCCTCGGGCGTGCGGATCACCCGGCCCGCGGCCTGCACGACCTTCTGCAGGCCCGGGTAGAGGTAGGTGTAGTCGTAGCCCGCTCCGAAGAGCTGGTCCATGCGCTCGCGCACCTGCTCGTTCACCGGGTTCACCTGCGGCAGCCCCAGCGTGGAGAGGAAGGCCCCGATCAGCCGGCGGCCGGGCAGGTCGATGCCCTCGGCGAAGGCGCCGCCCAGCACCGCGAAGCCGATGCCCTGGCCATCGTCGGTGAAACGCTCCAGGAACGCGCGCTGCCCGGCCTCCTGCATGCGGCGCGACTGGCACCAGTGCGGCACGCCGGGATGGCGCTGCGCGAACACCTCCGCCACCTGCTGCAGGTAGTCGTAGCTGCTGAAAAAGGCCAGGTAGTTGCCGGGCCGGCCCGCGAACTGCCGCGCCATGAGGTCGGCGATGGGCTGCACCGAGGCTGCGCGATGGGCATAGCGCGTGGAGATGTGGCGCGCGATGTGCACCTGCAGCTGTGCCGCCTGGAAGGGCGAGGCCACGTCGGTGCGGGCATGGTCCTGCGGCAGGCCCAGCAGGTCGGCGTAGTAGTCCATGGGCTGCAGCGTGGCGGAAAACAGCGTGCCCGACTGCGCGGCCTGCAGGCGCGGCCCCAGGAAAGGCGCGGGCACCAGGTTGCGCACGCAGACCACGGAACTGCCGGCGGCGCCCTGCGCAGGACGGCTCACGTCCACGATGGAATGCGCATCCAGCAGTTCGGCCATGCGCAGCAGCTGCAGCACTTCCAGATGGAAGGCCTGCAGCGCGGCGTCCATCTGCTCCGGATGCTCGGCGAAGTGCTCGCCCAGCGTGACCGAGCACTGCTGCAGCGCCGCGAGCAGCTTGCCGGGGAAGGCCTCCAGCACGGCGTAGTCGGCCGGCTGCTCCCTGTCGAGCGCCACCCAGCAGCGCCGCACGCGGTCCAGGGCTTTCTTCACGGCCGGCACGGTGGCGGCGATGGCCGAGCGGCGGGCCTGGAAGAGCGAATCCGGCAGCAGTTCCGCGCTGTACATGCGCCGGCCGCGCTCCACCAGGTTGTGCGCTTCGTCCACCAGCAGGGCCACGCGCCACTGGCTGGCCTGCGCCAGGCCGTGCAGCAGGCCGCCCATGTCGAAGTAGTAGTGGTAATCACCCACCACCACGTCGGCCCAGCGCGCCAGCTCCTGGCCCAGGTAGTAGGGACACACCCCGTGGCGCAGGGCGGCATCGCGCACGCGGGCCTGGTCCAGCGGTGCCGGCGCCCCGCCCTCCGGCGGGCGCAGCGCATCGGCCCGCGCGGCCGGCAGCCGGTCGTAGAAGCCGCGCGCGAGCGGGCAGGCGTCGCCGTGGCAGGCGCTGCCCGGGTATTCGCAGGACTTCTCGCGCGCCACCAGTTCCAGCACGCGCACGGGCAGGGGCAGAGGCACCGCGATGCGGGCGAGCGCGTCCAGGGCGACCTGCCGCCCGGAGGTCTTGGCCGCGAGGAAGAACACCTTGTCGATGCCCGCGCCCGGCGCGGCCTTGAGCAGCGGGAACAGCGTGCCCACCGTCTTGCCGATGCCCGTGGGTGCCTGCGCGAGCAGGCATCTGCCGGCAACGGCGGTCCGGTACACGGCTTCGGCCAGGGGCCGCTGGCCTGCGCGGAAGCCCCCCGCGAACGGAAAGGCCAGGCGGCGCAGCGCAGCGTCGCGCGCCGCCCGGTGGGCCACCTCCTGCGCGGCCCAGTCCACGAAGCGGCCGCACAGCGCCTCGAAATGCGCCTGCAGCGCCGGCGCCGTCCAGTCTTCGGACAGCACGGTTTCCTTCTGGGTGCCGACGTCCAGGTACACCAGAGAGACGGTGAGCCCCGGCAGGCCGCGCGAGGTGCACAGCAGCCATCCGTACACCCGGGCCTGCGCCCAGTGCAGCGCACGGTGGGCGGCGGGCTGGCGGTCGAGCCGGCCCTTGAAGGTCTTGACCTCGTCCACGCGGCCCGCCGCGGCATCGAATCCGTCGGCGCGGCCCCGCACGCGCAGCAGGCCGCACACGCCTTCCAGCGGCACCTCGGCCTCGTAGCCCGGGGCCTCGGCCGCCCGCCGGGCCGCCACCGCGGCATGGCCCGCCATGCCCTCCCGCGCCGTGGGCGCCGGGGTGAAGCGCAGGTCGAGGTCGCCCTGCTTGGCGGTGAACTCGCACAGCTCGCGCACGGCGATGGTGTAGCTCCACGGCTGCGCGCTCTCCGCGCCGGGCGCGCCAGGGTCCGCGGGCTCCGTGGCCGGTTGCGTTGCCGTCTGCATGGGCTGGCGCGTCAGGGAGCTGCGGAGGGCGCCGGCGCAGGCGCCTCCGGCCGCACGTCGGCGGACACGCCGGAGGCCGGCGCGCCGCCCTCCTCGCCCAGCAGCGCCTGTGCAGGCTCGCCTTCGCCGTGCAGGGGCGTGGCGCGGCACAGCGCCATCCAGACGGCGAAAGGCAGCGGACAACGGGCATGGCGCGCGGGGCGCAGCAGCTCGAAGCGGCCCGATTCGATCGCACCGTGCAGCACCCACACGCCGAAGGGTTCGGGGATCTCCTCAGGCTCGGCGATGCCCGCCGGGAAGACGTAGTAGCACTCCTCGCACAGCCACTGGTAGGCCTCGCGCTTGGCCGCATGCCGCAGATCGGAGAGCAGGTCGGCGCGGCTCGCCTTGACCTCGTGCACCATGGGCTGCAGGTAGGCGGGCACGCTGGTGTGGCGGATCGAGAACAGGTCGGGCCGGGCCATGCGCCACACGCGGGCCACCGCGGGCGGCGGCAGGCAGGCGCCGCCCTGGGCCTCCTCCCCGTCCCACAGGCCGGCCGGCGCGCCGCGACCGGGCGCCGCCGGAGACAGCGGCGGCTGCGGCGCGGGGGCCGGCGGAGGCAGAGCTTCCACGGCGGCGCGCAGCGACAGCTCCCGCCAGACGATGCGGCCGGCCGAGAGCAGTTGCTCCGCGAAGCGCATCGCCAGCCGGTCGTGGGCGCTCAGCGCCCGCGCATTGCGCTGCCGCGCCTGGGCCAGGCAGGCGATGCCCGCGTCGGTCAGGCGGAGCACCTCATGCCCGCCCGGCTCCGGCACCATGCGCAGCATGCCGGCGGCGAGCAGGTCGATCTCGACCGTATCGCGGCAAGGCCAGCCTGCGGACCGCCAGATCTGCAGCAGGCGGGTGCGATGGATGCGTTGGAGGGCGATGTCCGGCATGGCGCGATTGGAACACTGATTGTAAATACAGTGCATGGCACACCCCGTGCCACCCGGCAGGCTGCAAGGGACATTGCCCTACGGCGCCGCGCGCGCGAGGGCGCTAGGGTGGGCCCGTCGTCCCCGTTCCGAGACCGTCCGCATGCCCCAGACTCCCGCATCCACGCCATCTCGCTTCCACCCGGCCCATCCCTTGCGCAGGCTCCGGTTCCTGGCCTGCGCCACGTCCGCGCTGTGGCACATCGCCACGGGCACGGTGCATGCGCAGGGCGCGGATGCACCATCCGCCACGCTCCCTGTTCCAGCGTCCACGCCGGCCTGGGTACAGCCGCTGGAGCGCGCGCTGGCGCGGGTGGAGGCGGACAGCGGCGTGCGCACCGGCGTGTATGTGCGCGACCTGGACACGGGCGCCTCCGCCTCGCTGCACGGCACGGAGCCGTGGTACCTGGCCTCGTCCGTCAAGGTGCCGGTGGCGATCGCGGTGCTGCGCGGCGTGGAGCGTGGAGATTTCACGCTGGAGACGCCCCTCACCCTGCGTGCGGCCGACTACGTGGACGGCGCGGGCCCCACCAACGGACGTGCCGTGGGCGCGCCGCTCACCGTGCGTTACCTGCTGGAGCAGATGATCATCTACAGCGACAACACCGCCACCGACATGCTCATCGGCCTGGTCGGCATCGGAACGGTGAACGCGGTAGTGCAATCGCTGGTGCCCCGGGGCTTCGGGCGCATCACCACGCTGGCCGACGTGCGCCGCCACGTGTACGGCGTGCTCACGCCCGCGGCATCGCACCTGTCCGGCACCGACTTCCTGGCGCTGCGGCAGCAGCAGCGGCTGCATGGCGATGCTGCGGCGCGGTCTGCGCTGGCCACGCTGCTGCGCGTGCCCGAGCGCTCCCTCGCGCCCACGGACCTGGCCTCCGCCTACGAGACCTACTACGCCACCGGCCTCAACAGCGGCCGGCTCGACGCCTACGCCGACCTGCTGCAGGCACTCGTCGAGGGCCGGGCGCTCGATGCCCGGCACACGGCCTACCTGCTGTCCGTGATGGAGCGCGTGAAGACCGGCACCCAGCGCATCAAGGCGGGACTACCGCCGGGTGCGCGCTTCGCCCACAAGACCGGAACGCAGCGCGCACGAACATGCGATTCCGGGCTCGTCACCATGCCGCGCTCCCACCCGGGGCCGCGCTTGCTGGTGGTGGCCTGCACGCGCGGCGAACCTTCCACGGCCCGGTCCGATCGCGCGCTCCGGCAGGTGGGTATCGCCCTCTGCCAGTCGGGCCTGCTGTCCGACGGGAGACCGCATGAACCACGCTGCCCCACCCTGCCCTCCCGCTCCACCGGCACCACGCCATCGGGCGATGCGCCGGCGGCTCGCCCGCCCGGTGCTGGTGGCGGCACTGCCCCTGCTGACGGCGCTGTGGACGACGGCGCCTGAGCGGGCCCTCGCCGCCCCGGCATGGGCCGAGGCCCTGGGCAGCCAGGTGCAGAAGCTCGAACGCGAGACGCCCGGCGAGTTCGGCCTGTACGTGAAGCGCCTGGACAACGGCGAGACCTTCGCCTGGCAGGCCGACCGGCGGTGGTACCTGGCCTCTTCCGCGAAGCTGCCCCTGGCCATCGCGGTGCTGCAGGAGGTGCAGCAGGGCCGCCTGCGGCTGGACCAGGAACTGCGCGTGGAAGAGCGCGACAAGATCGACGGCTCCGGCGCGCTGGTCTGGCAACCCGTGGGCACGCAGCACAGCGTCGAGACGCTGCTGCGCCGCATGCTGATGGACAGCGACAACACCGCGGCGAACCTGCTGATACGCACCATCGGGCTGGAGACGTTCAACACGCGCGCCCAGGCGTTGATGGGTGCGCGCAACGTCGGCCCGCTCACCAACTTCACCCAGGTGCGCCAGGATGTGTACGCCGAGCTGCATCCCCGCGCACGCGAGATCGCGCCGATGGACCTGGTGCGCGTGGCCGCCGCGCCCATGGGCGCGCAGCGCGTGCAGGCACTGGCCCGCACGCTGGACCTCAAGACGGCCGATCTGCAGGTGAAGACCATGGAGGAGGCCTACGGCCGCTACTACGCGCGCGGCGCCAACACCGCCACGCTCGCGGGCTACGGCGCAATGCTGGAAAAGCTGGTGCGCGACCAGCTGCTGACGCCGCCGCACCAGCAGATGCTCTACAAGGACCTGAAGTTCGACACCTACGACGCCTACCGGCTGGAAGCCGGGCTGCCGCGCACCGTGCGCTTCATCCACAAGACCGGCACGCAGTACCACCGGGCCTGCCACATGGGCGTGATCGATCCGCAGGATGGCGGCGCGCGTGCGATCGTGGTGGCCACCTGCGCCGAGGGCATGGACGAGATGCGGCAGGCGGGCCGGCTGTTCGAGCAGATCGGCCGCGCGATCACGCGCACGCTGCTGAAGGACCGGCCGGCCACCGGACCGGGCGCGGCGCAGGCCAGCGGTTGACGCTGGCGCACTGCGCCTGGTGCGGCGTCAGGATACCGCGGCGCCCTGGCGGCACACGCGCAGCACATCCTCGCCGTAGGCCTCCAGCTTCTTGGCGCCCATGCCGCTGATGCCCTGCAGGTCGGCCAGCGACGCGGGGTGCCGCTCGGCGATGGCCGCCAGCGTGGCATCGTGGAAGATGACGTAGGCCGGCAGGTTGTGCTCGCGCGCCACTTCGGCGCGCCAGGCCTTGAGATTGATGAACCGCACCTGCGCATCCGGATCGAGGTTGGCCGCGGCCACGGGCGGGGCTGCGGCACGCCGCGTGCGCCGGGCCGGCGCCGCGGCGGCCGACTCGCGCAGCTTCACCGGCACCTGCCCCTTGAGCACCGGGCGCGAGCCTTCGGTGAGGCTCAGCGTGTCGAAGCTGTGGCCGCTCTCGAGCATCACCTTGTGCAGGCCGACCGCACCCGTGGCCAGCAGTTGCCGCAGCACGCCGCGCAGCTGCGGCTCGGTGTAGTCCTTGCCGACGCCGAAGGTGGATAGCCTGTCGTGGCCGAACTGCTTCACCTTCTCGGTGTCCTTGCCGCGCACGATGTCCATGATGTGCCCGGTGCCGAAAGTGAGGCCGCTGGCCTCGTGCACCCGGTAGATGGTGGACAGCAGCTTGCGCGCGGCGTCCGTGCCGTCCCAGACGGCCGGCGGATTCAGGCAGTTGTCGCAATTGCCGCAGGGCTCGGACGGCTCGCCGAAGTAGCCCAGCAGCCGCACGCGCCGGCAATCCGTGGCCTCGGCCAGGCCCAGCAGCGCGTCGAGCTTGCCGCGCATGACCTGCTTGAATTCCTCGCCCGCGGGACTCTCGTCGATCATGCGGCGCTGGTTCACCACGTCCTGCAGGCCGTAGGCCATCCAGGCATCGGCGGGCAGGCCGTCGCGGCCCGCGCGGCCGGTTTCCTGGTAGTAGCCCTCGATGTTCTTGGGCATGTCCACGTGGGCCACGAAGCGCACGTCCGGCTTGTCGATGCCCATGCCGAAGGCGATGGTCGCCACCATGACGATGCCTTCCTCGCGCAGGAAGCGGTCCTGGTTCTCCTGGCGCACCTCTGCGGCCAAGCCGGCGTGGTAGGGCAGCGATTTGAGGCCCGCATCGACCAGCGCGGCCGACATCTCCTCCACGCGCTTGCGCGACTGGCAATAGACCACGCCCGCATCCTCCGGGTGCTCGCGCTCGATGAAGCGCAGCAGCTGCGCGAGCGGCTCCTTCTTCTCGACGATCGTGTAGCGGATGTTCGGCCGGTCGAAGCTGGAGACGAAGTGCTGCGCGCCCTCGAGCTGCAGCCGCTCCACGATGTCCTCGCGCGTGAGCGCGTCGGCCGTGGCGGTGAGCGCGATGCGCGGCACGCCCGGGTAGCGCTCGTGCAGCACGGTGAGCGCGCGGTATTCGGGGCGGAAGTCGTGGCCCCACTGGCTCACGCAATGCGCCTCGTCGATGGCGAACATCGACAGCTGCCCGCGCTGGTGCAGGCCGTCGAGCAATTCCAGGAAGCGGGGCGTGGTCAGGCGCTCGGGCGCGGCGTACAGCATGGTGATGTCGCCGCGCGCCACGCGCCGCTCCAGTTCCTGCGTCTGCTGCCAGTCGAGCGTGGAATTGAGATAGGCCGCATCCACCCCCGCCTCGTGCAGCGCGCCCACCTGGTCGTGCATGAGCGCGATGAGCGGCGACACGACGATGGCAACGCCCTTGCCCGCATCGCGCCGCACGATGGCCGGCACCTGGTAGCACAGCGACTTGCCGCCGCCCGTGGGCATGAGCACCAGCGCGTCGCCACCGGCGATCACGTGTTCGACGATGGCCTGCTGCGGGCCGCGGAAATGCTCGTAGCCAAAAACGTCGTGCAGGACGAAATGCGCGGGGGACAAGGCGGTGGAACTCTCTGGTCGATGGCGTCGGGGTGCCCGCGCGGCAGCGGCGCTGGGCGGGTGCAGGGCAGGACGGCGTCCCGGCGGAGCCGCTGCGCTGCACGCAGGCAAGGTGCCTATTGTGCTCCGTCCCGCAGGCTGGAAGCGCGGCAACCATTCGCAAAAGCTATCGCACGCTTCAACGATTGAATTGGACGCGAATGGATGGCGCCCCCAAGATGCCCTCCAGGCCCGGCTACAGAGGCCGCCATTCAGGAGACAACACCATGCGCTTTTTCCTTCCCCGCGCCCTGCGGCGGGCCTGCGGCGCCGCAGCAGCGCTGGCCGCCACGGCGGCCCTGGCCCAGGCGCCCGCCTATCCGAACGCCCCCATCACCCTCATCGTGCCCTTCGCCGCCGGCAGCGGCACGGACGCGGTCGCGCGCACCGTGGGCCAGAAGCTGGCCGAACGCCTGAAGCAGCCGGTGCTGGTGGACAACAAGCCCGGCGCCAACGCCCAGGTGGGCGCCCAGCTGGCGGCCCGGGCCAAGCCCGACGGCTACACGCTGTTCATGACGACGAACACCTCGCACTCGGCCAATCCGGCGCTCTACGCCAGCCTCAAGTACGACCCCATCAAGGATTTCACGCCCGTGGCCCGCGTGGGCGAACTGCCCTTCGCGCTCGTGGTGAGCCCGGCCCTGCCGGTGAAATCCCTGCCCGAGTTCCTCGACTATGCCCGCGCCCACCCCGGCACGCTGAGCTACGCCACGCCCAACAGCACCTCGCTGGTGGCGATGGAAAGCATCAAGCACATCGCGAAGGTGGACATCCTGGGCGTGCCCTACAAGTCCAGCCCGCAGGCGCTCACCGACCTGCTGGGCGGGCAGGTGCAGGCCTACGTGGTGGACCTGGGTTCGGGCAAGACCATGCTCACGGGCGACAAGGTGCGCACCCTGGGCATCACCACCGCCCAGCCCTCGCCCCTGCTGCCGGGCGTGCCGCCCATCGGCCAGACGGTGAAGGGTTTCGACCTGACATCGTGGAACGGCATCTTCGGCCCGGCCGGCATGCCGCCCGCCGTGGTGCAGCGCCTGAACACCGAGCTGCAGGCCGTGCTGGCCGACAGGGACACGCAGGACAAGCTCGCGCAGATCGGCTTCCAGGTCTGGCCCAGCAAGACGCCGGAGGAATTCGCGCAGTACGTGGCGCAGCAGCTGGCGCACTGGCGCACTTTGATCCAGCAAGCCGGTATTGAACCAACCCCCTGAGCGGCTGCGCCGCTTCCCCCTTCTCTCGCCGCGCTGCGCGCGGCGGGAAGGGGGACGACGCCGGTGGCCTGGCAGAGCCAGTTCCACGGCGTCTGCTGGCCTGGGCCGCGCTAGTGCAAAAGCCGTGGACTCGGGCATAGGCATGGGCGACGTTGCCGAACGGACCTGTTCAACGGAACACGAGATGACAGACGCTTCTTCTTTCGCTGCCTCCCCACAACGCACCGGCCCGCTGGCGGGGGTGCGGGTGCTCGATCTCACCTCGGTGATCATGGGGCCGTTCGCCACGCAGATCCTCGCGCAGCTGGGCGCGGAGGTGGTGAAGGTGGAGACGCCCGAGGGGGACAACATGCGGCACGTGGGGCCGATGCGGCATGCGGGCATGGGGCACATTTTTCTGCATGCGAACGCGGGCAAGCAGAGCATCGCGCTCGACCTGAAGCACCCGGAGGGGCGCGAGGCGGCGCTGCGGCTGGCCGAGGGCTGCGACGTGCTCATCAGTAACGTGCGGCCACAGGCGCTGGCCCGGCTGGGGCTGGATTACGCGGAGGTGAGTGCGCGCAACCCGCGCATCATCCACGTGAGCTGCTGCGGCTTCGACCAGGACGGGCCGGACGCCGCGCGCCCTGCCTACGACGACCTGATCCAGGGCGCCACCGGCATTCCCTGGCTCATGCAGCGCTACGGCGCGCCCGAGCCGTCGTACGCGCCCACCACGCTGTCGGACCGGGTGACCGGGCTGCACGCGGTGTATGCCGTGACGGCGGCGCTCTACGCCCGCGAGAAGACCGGCCGGGGCCAGGCCGTCGTCGTGCCGATGTTCGAGGCCATGGCGCAGTTCGTGCTGGGCGACCACATGGCGGGCCTCACCTTCGAGCCGCCGCTGGGCGAGCCCGGCTACGCGCGCCTGCTCACGGCCCACCGCAAGCCCTATGCCACGGCCGACGGCATGCTCTGCGTGCTGATCTACAACGACAAGCACTGGCGCAGTTTCTTCGCGGCGATCGGCGAGGATGGCGGTGGAGGCCTGGCGCACGACCCGCGCTTCGCCACGCATGGCGCGCGCGCCGCGCACATCGACGCCGTGTATGCCGAGGTGGCGCGCATCCTGCGCACGCGCACCACGGCCGCATGGCAGGCGCTGCTGGACGCGGCCGACGTGCCCAACATGCCCATGAATTCCCCGGCCGACCTGCTCGGCAACGCGCAACTGCGCGCGACCGGCTTCCTGCACGACACGGAACACCCCAGCGAGGGACCGATGCGCGCCATGGCGCATCCCACGCGCTGGTCCGCCACGCCCCCGGAGCGCGATCTGCCGCCCGCGCCGCGCCTGGGCGAACACACGCGCAGCCTGCTGGCCGATGCCGGCTACACGCCCGTTCAGATCGACGCCCTGCTGGCACAGGGCGCGTGCCGCGCTGCCGGAGACACCGCATGACTCCCACCACGACAGTCCCCACGACGACCGCCATGACCACTCCCGACGCCCCCTCCCGCTACCTGGTGCGCGCCGCCCAGGTGCCCGGCTACCAGCCCGCCAACCACCACCACACCGTGAACCAGCGCCTCATCGGCCCCGAGACGGTGGGTGCGCGCCAGATGGAAGTGCTGCTCGGCACGCTGCACAAGGGCGGCGGCGCGCTGCCGCACGCGCACCCGGGCATCGAGCAGGCCTGCTACCTGCTGGAAGGCACGGCCCGTGCCGAGGTGGAGGGCGAGGCCTTCGACATGGTGCCGGGCGACATGTGCTTCTTCCCGGCCGACCGCATGCACGTGTTCACCGTGACCAGCGACACCCCCGTCAAGCTGCTGGTGATCTACAGCCCGCCCTATGGCGAATCGCCCGACAAGGTGATCCGCCCGGCCGCGAAAGGCGCATGATGGACTTCGCCCTCCCGCCGGAACAGGAGCAGATCCGCCATGCCATCGAGCGCGTCTGCGCACCGTTCGATGCCGACTACTGGCTCGCGAAGGACCGCGAAGGCGGCTTCCCGCACGACTTCCACCAGGCACTCGCCGATGCCGGCTGGCTGGGCATCGCCATGCCCGAAGCCTATGGCGGCGCCGGCCTGGGCATCAGCGAGGCTGCGCTGATGATGCACACCATCTCGGCCACCGGCGCGGGCCTGTCGGGTGCGTCGGCCGTGCACATGAACATCTTCGGGCTGCACCCGGTGGTGGTATTCGGCACCGAAGAGCAGAAGGCGCGCTGGCTGCCGCCGCTGATCCAGGGCCGCGACAAGGCCTGCTTCGGCGTGACCGAGCCCAATACGGGCCTGAACACACTCAAGCTCAAGACCCGCGCCGTGCGGCAGGGCGACCACTACGTGGTGCACGGCCAGAAGGTCTGGATCAGCACCGCGCAGGTGGCCAGCAAGATCCTGCTGCTGGCGCGCACCACGCCGGTGGAGGAATGCAGCGGCACCGAGGGCCTGAGCCTCTTCTACACCGACCTGGACCGCAGCACGGTGGAAGTGCGCGAGATCGAGAAGCTCGGCCGCAAGTGCGTGGACTCCAACCAGGTGTTCATCGACGGCCTGCGCATCCCCGTGGAAGACCGCGTGGGCGAGGAAGGCAAGGGCTTCCAGTACATCCTGCACGGCCTCAACCCCGAGCGCATCCTGATCGCCAGCGAGGCCGTGGGCCTGGGCCGTGCAGCCCTGGCGCGCGCGGCCGGCTACGCGCAGGAGCGCGAGGTGTTCGGCCGCCCCATCGGGCAGAACCAGGGCATCCAGCATCCGCTGGCGCAGTCGTGGATGGAGCTGGAGGCCGCGCACCTCATGGTGCAGAAGGCCGCCTGGCTCTACGACCGGCACCAGCCCTGCGGCGCCGAGGCCAACGCCGCCAAATACCTCTCGGCCGAGGCCTGCTACCACGCCTGCGAGCGCGCCATCCTCACCCATGGCGGCATGGGCTACGCCAGGGAATACCACGTGGAGCGCTACCTGCGCGAATCGTGGATCCCGCGCCTCGCGCCCGTGAGCCCGCAACTGATCCTGTGCTTCATCGCCGAGAAGGTGCTGGGCCTGCCGAAGTCGTATTGACATCCCCTGATACGGGTTTGCCTTCAATCGGATAACTAGGCGGGAAGCCGAAGACAATGCTATGGCACGGCGAGGCGAACCAACGACGTTATACGGTTGAAGGCGAATCCGTATGAGCGGCTGCGCCGCTTCCGCGCACCGGATCGCCGGGCCCGCGGCGGCTGGCATGATGCCCCGCATGAAACTGCACCTGCTGCGCTACTTCACCGTGCTGGCCGAAGAGCTGCATTTCGGCCGCGCGGCGGAGCGGCTGGCCATCACGCAGCCGCCGCTCAGCTCGGGCATCAAGGCACTGGAGGACGAGCTGGGCGTGAAGCTCTTCGACCGCAGCAGCAAGCACGTGGCGCTCACGCCCGCGGGCGCGGCCTACCTCGCGGAGGCGCGCGTGGTGCTGGACCGCGTGGCGCGGGCGGGCGACACGGCGCGGGCCGTCGCCGCCGGCCGGCGCGGCCGGCTGGACATCGGCTTCACCGGCTCCATGGTCTATCGCGACATGCCGGCCATCGTGCGGGCCTTCGGCGAGCGAGCGCCGGGCATCGAGGTGCACCTGCGCGAGATGTCCTCGGGCGAGCAGACCGAAGCATTGCTGCACCGGCAACTGCATGCCGGCTTCATCAACGCCAGCGTGGTGCCCGCGCCCCTGCGCTGCCTGCCGCTGGCGCACGACCACTTCGTGGCCTGCCTGCCCCAGGGGCACGCCCTGGCCGGCACGGCGCCGGTGGACCTGCACGCCCTGGCCGGGGAAACCTTCGTGATGTTCGCGCGCGACGTGGCGCCGGCCAACCACGACAACGTGATCGCCCTCTTCCACCGCGCCGGCATCCATCCGCACACGCGCCACGCCGCGCGCCAGTGGCTGACGGTGGTGGCGCTGGTCGCCATGCGCATGGGCGTGGCACTGGTGCCGGCCTCGATGGCGCAGGCCGCCGTGCAGGGCGTGCGCTTCATGCCCATCGCCCACCTGGAGCACCCCACGGTGGGGGTGCTGGCCTGGCATGAAGAGGGCACGAATCCGGCGCTGCAGGCGTTTCTGGACGTGGCATCCGCCGCTTCGCAGCAGCACCGTCCGGCCTCCGAGGATTCCTGACAGACGGCGTCCCCTCCCACCCAAATGCCAGCCATGAAAATCGCACCCTTCATCGCTTTCGCCGCTGTCGTCTTCAGCGTGCCGGTACTCGCGCAACCCAAGCCCGCGAACCAGATCACCCAGAAAGACATGCAGGCAGCGATGGAGCGCCAGCTGCATGTGACCGATGCGGCCACCGTCGCCAACTGCGCATCGCTGCACCCGGACCTTGCCAGGAAGATCGACAAGAACTGGCAGGCCAATCTGGCATCGCTGCCGCCCCAGGTGACCGAATACCGCAAGAGTCCGGCGTTTGCCTCCGCCGTGGCAGACGCCCGGCGCGACCAGATGCAGGAAGCCAGGAAACCCGAAGGCCAGAAGAGCATGGCGGCCCTGTGCAAAGCCATGGCGGAATAAAGGGCAAGGGGCAGAACCGGCCCGGACAGGCCGGGTTGCGGAGCGCACTTTCTACAATGGAGGCTTATGCAACCGCTCCACTACACCCGCGCCCGGCAACTGCCTGGCATCCTGGCCGAACGCATCGCCATCCTCGACGGCGCCATGGGCACCATGATCCAGCGCTTCAAGCTGGGCGAGGCCCAGTACCGCGGCGAGGGCTACAGCGGCCCCGACGGCGCGGGCGAGCGGTTCAAGGATTTCCCGCGGGACGTGAAAGGCAACAACGAGCTGCTGTCGCTCACGCGGCCCGACGTGATCCGCGACATCCACGAGCGCTACCTGGCCGCAGGCGCCGACCTGATCGAAACCAACACCTTCGGCGCCACCACGATCGCGCAGGAGGACTACCACATGGCCGACCTGGCGCGCGAGATGAACCTCGCCTCGGCCCGGCTGGCGCGCGCCGCCTGCGACAAATATTCCACGCCCGACAAGCCGCGTTTCGTGGCCGGTGCGCTCGGGCCCACGCCCAAGACAGCGAGCATCAGCCCGGACGTGAACGACCCCGGCGCACGCAACGTCGATTTCGAGCAACTACGTGCCGCGTACTACGAGCAGACCCAGGCGCTGGTCGAGGGCGGGGCCGACGTGCTGCTGGTGGAAACCATCTTCGACACGCTCAACGCCAAGGCCGCGCTCTTCGCCATCGACGAATACTTCGAGGCGAGCGGCGAGCGCCTGCCGCTCATCATCAGCGGCACCGTCACCGATGCCTCCGGCCGCATCCTCTCCGGCCAGACCGTGACGGCCTTCTGGCACAGCGTGCGCCACGCCCGGCCGCTGGCCATCGGCCTGAACTGCGCCCTGGGTGCCACGCTGATGCGCCCCTACATCCAGGAACTGAACCGGGTGGCGGAAGACACCTTCATCAGCTGCTACCCCAACGCCGGCCTGCCCAACCCCATGAGCGACACCGGCTTCGACGAGACGCCCGAGGTCACCAGCCGCCTGGTGCACGAGTTCGCCGCCGAGGGCCTGGTGAACATCGTGGGCGGCTGCTGCGGCACCACGCCGGACCACATCGCCGCCATCGGCCGCGCCGTGGCGCCGGTGCCCACGCGCAAGCTGTTCTACCCCGAAGCGGCCTGATCCCGCCCGGACCGGCCCGGCTCCGGGGCGGACGGATGGGCTGCTCTCCTACCGCCGGCTCATCCGTGGCACCGTAGGATGCGCACGTCTCCCACCCGCGGATCCCCCGTGCGCTCCCTGCGTATCCAACTCACCCTTTTCTGGACCCTGCTGCTGGGCGCCTGCGCCCTGGTGGCGGTCGTTCTCACGGTGCTCTACCAGTCGGGCTCGGGCGCGCAGGTCGCCGCCGGGCGCACCCGCGTGGCCCAGGCCTGCGCCGACGTCGCCGCCCGCTACGCCCAGTCCGTGCCCGACGTGGCGGCCGACGCCCCGCGCGAGGACCTGCTGCGGGTGCTGCTGCACATGGTGCTGCTGGAGGCGCCGCGCGTCGAAGGCGGCGTCTGGAGCGCCGCCGGCGGCATGCTGGCTTATGCCTACCCCACCTACGAGGGCAGCGGCGTGAAGAGCGACGTGCCCTCCGCCGAGGAGCCGCTCATCGTGGAGATGGCGCGGCAGTCCAGCGCCGGGCGCCAGCCGCTGGTGAACCTGGTGCGCGGCAGCCGCGAGGTGCTCATCGTGGCGGCCTGCCCGCTGTCCGCGCATCCGGACACGGCCGTCTGGACCATGACCCGCGTGCATGCCGGCGCCATCGCCGCGCAGGACAGCCTGCGCGCGGGCATCGCCATCCTGGCCCTGCTGGTGGTGGTGTCGGGCGCCTGGCTCGGTTGGATGCTGCAGCGCGGCCTGCGGCAGGTGCAGCGCATGGAGGACGCCCTGGCGCAGGCCGGGGGCGACACCGTCCCCGTGCTGGAGCGCACCGGCATCCGGGAACTCGACCGCATCGTGGATGGCTTCAACAGCTTCGGCACCCGGCTGCAGGAAGCGCGCGAGCGCCTGCGCGAAGCGCTCGCCCAGCAGCACCGCGACATGCGCCTCACGGCCCTGGGCCGCATGACGGCCTCGGTGGCGCACGAAATCCGCAACCCCATCGCCGCCATGCGGCTGAAGGCCGACAACGCCCTGGCGGCGCCTCCCGCCCGCCATGCCGACGCCCTGGCCGCCATCGGCACGCAGATCGACCGGCTGGAAGGCCTGGTGCAAAGCCTGCTGACCCTGGTGCAGCCCCTGCAGCTCGAACCCCACCCGGTGGACCTGCCCGCCTGGCTGCAGGAGCGGCTGGACACCGCCCGGGCCGCGGCCGAGGCCCGGGGCGTGCGCCTGTCGCTGCGCGGCGATGCGCCGGCCACGGCCGTCTTCGACCCCGTGCACGCGGCACGCGCCATCGACAACCTGCTGGACAACGCCGTGCGCCATGCGCCGCAGGGGGGCGAGGCCGTGCTCTCGGCCCAGGTGGATGCCGCCCGTTCCCTGTGCGTGATCGCCGTGGAGGACGACGGCCCGGGCGTGCCCGAAGCATTGCGCGCCCAGCTCTTCGAGCCCTTCGCCACCGGCCGCACCGACGGCAACGGCCTGGGCCTGGCCCTGGCGCGCGAGGTGGCGCTGGCGCACGGGGGAGACCTGCACTACGCGCCGCGCGAAGGCGGCGGCGCCCGCTTCCTCCTGGAGCTGCCATGGCACGCATCCTAGCCGTCGATGACGACGCGGCCTTCCGCGAATCGCTGGTCGAAACCCTGCAGGGCCTGGGGCACGAGGTGCACGAGGCCGCGAGCGGCGACGAAGCGCTGCAGCAGGCCGGACGCCACCGCTACGCCGCCATCTTCCTGGACCACCGCATGCCCGGCATGGACGGGCTGGAAACCCTGGCCGCGCTCGCTGCCCGCGTGCCCGAGTTGCCCCCGGTGGTGGTGCTCACCGCCTACGCCAGCGGCTCCGGCACCATCGAGGCGATGCGCCTCGGCGCCTTCGACCACCTGACCAAGCCGGTGGGCCGCGCCGCGGTGATCGAGGTGCTGGAGCGCGCCCTGCGCTCCCGCGCCGAAGCGGATGCCACCCCACCCATCCCGGCGGCGCAGTCCGGCGCGGACGAGGCGGACGGCGAGCTCATCGGCGTGAGCGAGGCCATGCGCGAAGTCCACAAGCGCATCGGCCTGGCCGCCGCGAGCGAGGCACCGGTGCTGGTGCAGGGCGAGACCGGCACGGGCAAGGAGCTGGTGGCGCGCGCGCTGCACCGGCACTCGGCCCGCAGCGCCGGCCCGTTCGTGGCGCTCAATTGCGCGGCCATCCCGAAGGAACTGCTGGAAAGCGAGCTTTTCGGCCACGTGAAAGGCGCCTTCACCGGCGCCGCCACCGACCGGCCCGGGTGCTTTCGCGCGGCCGATGGCGGCGTACTGCTGCTCGACGAGATCGGCGACATGGCGCCGGACGTGCAGGCCAAGCTGCTGCGCGCGCTGCAGGAAGGCGAGGTCACGCCCCTGGGCAGCCACCGGCCGGTGAAAGTGGATGTGCGCGTGGTGGCCGCCACGCACCGCGACCTGGCCGCCGCCGTGCGCGAGGGGCGCTTCCGCGAGGACCTGCGCTACCGGCTCGACGTGCTGCAGATCGCCCTGCCCCCGCTGCGCGAGCGGCTGGCCGACATCGTGCCGCTGGCCGAGCATTTTCTGCGCCGCGCCGCGGCACCGCAGCCTGCCAAGCGCCTGGCGCCTGATGCCGCGCGTGCCCTGCTCGCCCATGGCTGGCCGGGCAACGTGCGCGAACTGCGCAACGCCATGGAGCGCGTGCAGGCCCTGCAGCGCGGCCCCGTGGTGGGCGCGGCCGACCTCGACCTGGGCCCCTCCACGGGCTCGGCGGCAATGGCGGGCTCCGCCGGCGGCGACCTGCCCCAGGACTGGCTCGAAATTCCGTTGCCCGAGGCCGTGGAGCGGCTGGAGCGGCTGTTGATCGCCCATGCGCTCGAGCAGGCCCGCGGCAACCGCTCGCTCGCCGCCCGGCGCCTGGGCATCCACCGGCAGCTGCTCTACAGCAAGCTGGCCCAGTACGGCATGGAATGAGACGGATGGAGGCACCGGCGATGTCGCGAATCCGGACAAGGTGTCGTCCCGCCATGCACGCGGCGGCCCGCAGAATTCATGCAAGCCGTTGATTCATAAGGCATTCCATGCTGGCACGTCTCTTGAGATACCAGGACTCCACCACCAGAAGGAGTTCTGCCATGCGACTGAATACCCTGACCCGCGCCGGCCTCGCCGCCCTCCTGCTCGCCTGTGCCGGAGCACAGGCCCAGCCCGCCCCCCCGGCCCCCGGCGCCGTTCCGCCGCCCCCCGTGGCAGGCCAGCCACCCGGCCCGATCGGCCAGCCGGCCGCCGTGGAGCAGGCCTCGCACAGCGGCGCCGTTCAGCGCTGGCTGCTCAACCCCAACGGCGAAGCCGACGGCCTGCTGCTGCAGGACGGCACGCAGGTCGCTTTCCCGCCGCACCTGTCCGATACCCTGACATCCTGGCTGCGCGCAGGCGACGCCGTGGACGTGGCCGGCTGGCACTATTCCGGCGTGCCCGTGCTGCGCATCAGCGCGATCAGTTCGCAGGGCCGCACCGTCCAGGACACGCCGCCGTCCCCGGGCCAGATGCCCCCTGCCCCGCCGCAGCGCCCGGCCCTGGTCGAACTGCAGACCGACGGCCGCGTGGCCGCCGTCCTGCTCAACACCCGCGGCGACGCGCACGGCCTGCTGCTCGACAACGGCGTGATCGTCCGCTTCCCGCCGCACGTGGCCGCGTCCATCGGCAACCTGCTGCAGACCGGCGCCACCGTCTCGGCCCGCGGCTGGGGCACGCGCAACACGCTGGGCACGGCGCTGGAAGCCACGCAGCTCGGCTCCTCCGCCAGCACGCTGCAGGAAGTGTTCCGCGGCCCGGCCGGCGGCCCGCCGCGCATGCCCTGATCCCTCTCTTTTTCACCCACAGGAAACCCGTATGACCCAACCCCATGAAACCGTGGAAGTCTGGTCCCTCGAGGGCCGCTTCCAGCACCTGCTCCACAGCCCTCGCGGCGAGGTGGAAGGCGTGCTCATCGACGTGGACGGCGTCCCCGCGCAGTTCACCTTCGGCAAGCATGACGAGCGCGCCGTGCGTGCCGCCGAAGCCCTGAAGCCCGGCCAGGCCATCGTGCTCGAGGGCAGCGTGGCCGCGCCCCCGCGGCACGGCGAGGCTGCGCACGAGATCTATGTCTTCGAGCGGCTGGTGTCGATCGACGGCGAGCCCGCCGCGCCGGAAGAGGCCGTGCGCCGCGCCGAAGGCCGCGTGGCGCGCATCCACCACGCCCGCCACGGCGAGCCCAACGGCGTGGTGCTGGACACCGGCGACTTCATCCACCTGCGCCCCGAAGGCTATGCGGCGCTGCAGCTGCAGCCCGGCGACGCGGTCGATGCCACCGGTCCCGCCCGGCCGCTGCGCGGCGCGCAGGGCCATGTGATCGAGGCCCGCACCGTCAACGGCAAGCCCCTTCCCGCCCAACCCCGCCACGGGTGACACCATGACCACCGCCGCGCACCCCGCCATCGCAGACACCGCCCCCTCCCCGCTGTTCGGAGGCCCGGCCCCCCAGGAAAAACGGTCTGCCGGCGGGAACGCGCCGGTGGCCGCCGGGGCCTCCCTCACGGCCCTGGCCTGGATGGCGTTCTTCATGGCGGACGTGCGCGACGGGCTCGGTCCGTTCCTCGCCACCTACCTGCAGACCCAGCGCATCGACCAGACCATGATCGGCATCGTGATGTCGGCCGGTGGGCTGGCCGGCATGCTGGCCACGCCCCTGGCCGGCGCCTGGGCGGACCGCATCCACGCCAAGCGGATGCTGGTCGCCATCGCCGCGCTGGCCATCCTGGCCGCGAGCGCGATCGCCTTCGGCACGCGGTCGCCGGCCATGCTGGTGCTGTCGCAGGTGCTCACCGGCGTGGCCGGCGCGCTGCTGGCCGCCGGGCTCGCGGCCCTGACGCTGGGCCTGGCACGCAGCCAGGGCCTGCGCCACCAGACCGGCCGCAACGAGGCCTACAGCCATGCCGGCAACATCGTTTCCGCGCTGGGCGCGGCGGCCTTCGCACACTGGCTCGGTGCGCCCTGGATGCTGGTCGTCATGACGGCCATGGCCGTGGGCGCGCTGGCCTGCCTGATGGCCATCCGCGACCGCGACATCGACCATGTGGCGGCCCGCGGCGGCGAGCCGGCCCCGGAGGCCGCGCGCATGGACACGGCACAGGCGGCCCCGGCCGCCGCATCCGCCGGCGCCACGGCCGCCCCAGAAGGCTGGCGCGCCTTCCTGTCGCACCGCGCGCTCTGGCTGTTCGGGCTGGCCTGCGCGCTCTTCCACCTGGGCAACGCGGCCATGCTGCCGCTGCTCAACCAGCGGCTGGCGGCCACGGTGCCCGATTCCGCTCCACTGCTGTGGACCGGCATCGCCATCGTCGTCGCGCAGCTCACCATGGTGCCGGTGGCGCTGTGGGTGTCGCGCAGCCGCCGCCTCGACCTGCAGGTGTTCATCTACATCGCCATCCTCGCGCTGCCCGTGCGCGGCATCCTGGCCTGGGCGATTCCCGATGCCTGGGCCAACATTCCCGTGCAGATCCTCGACGGCGTCGCGGCCGGCGCCCTGGGCGTGGCCACCCCCCTGATGGTGGAGCGCTACGTGCGCGGCAGCGGCCGCTACAACACCGCCCTCGGGCTGGTCATGACCCTGCAGGGCGTCGGTGCCTCGCTGAGCCCGGCCATCGCCAACAGCGTGGTGGGCGCGCAGGGCCGGTTCGGCCTCGCCTTCGCGCTGCTGGCGGGTTGCGCCGTCCTCGCGCTGCCCGTGTTCTGGCTGGCGCAGCGGCAGGCCGCCCTGCACCCGGTACCGGCCACCGCCTAGCGGCGGCGGGCACGGGCCTGCAGCGGCCCCTTACTGCAGAGCAGCGCCATAATGGCCGCGTTGCCCACGGCCACGGGCAATGCGAGGTCCGCATGCCCTTCCTGTTCCGATCGATGCGCCGCTGCTCCCTGCCCATGCCACCGGGTGCGCTGCTGGCGGCCCTGCTGGCCGCGGGCCCGGCCGGTGCCGCCGCGCCCCTGCCCCAGCCCGACACGCAGGTGCTGCACCTGTCCATCGATGGCCGCGAGGTGGACATGGCGACCCAGGTCTTCCGCCCGGACGGGCCGGGCCCCTTCCCCCTGGTGATCTTCTCGCACGGCCGCTCGGCCGATCCCGCCGTGCGCGCCGCCCTGCAATATCCCGTTCCCCTGGGCCACGTGGCCTACTGGCTGCGCCAGGGCGTGGCCGTGGTCGCACCGGTCCGGCCCGGCTATGGCGCCACGGGGGGCCCGGACCGCGAGAATTCCGGTGCCCGCTGGCCGGCCGGCGGCACCGGCTGCACGGGCCTGCCCGACTATGCCCAGGTGGCGGGGCACGCCGCGGCCGCCGTCCAGGCCGTCCACGGCTGGGCCCTGCAGCAACCCTGGGTGCGGCGCGACCGCATCCTGCTCGAAGGACAGTCGGTGGGCGGCATGGCCACCATCGCCGCGGCGGCGGGCCGCCTGCCCGGCGTGGTCGGCGCGGTCAATTTCTCCGGCGGCGCGGGGGGCAAGCCCGACACGGCCCCGGGCCACAGCTGCCGGCCCGACGTGCTCACCGGGCTCTACCGCCAGCTGGGCACGCAGGTGCGCGTGCCCACCCTGTGGCTGTATGCCCAGAACGACCAGTACTGGGGCCCGGACATGCCCCGCCAGTGGTTCGGCGCCTTCCGCGAAGGCGGCGACGATGCGCAGTTCATCGCGGCGCCCGCGCTGGAGGGTGCCGACGGGCACAACCTGCTGCGGGTGGGAGGCCGCTACTGGCGGGATCCGCTGAACGGATTCGTCGCGAAAACCGGACTGCTGGCGCCCTGACACCTGCGGGCACGCCAGGCCTGCGCGTGGCTGGAGGCGATGCGGATACCCCACACCTTTCCCGGGAGCATCCTGCCGGATTGACTCGGCAATTTCATTCGCATTACAAAAAGTCTCTTTTTGTTGCGTTTCGCATTATTCTGAGTCACGTGATGACCACCCTCACCGGAAGCCTGCCATGGACGAAGCGAAACGACGCCGCGATCTTTCTCCCAGCGCCCAGCAGGCCCTGCAGGCCATCGGCTGCCGGGCGGATGGCCTTCTGCTGGCCATCTGCGTCCTCGGCGCGGTCGTCGCGCTGTGGATCGGTTTCATACATGGCCGGCCCGGTACCGCCGCCATCTGGGGCGGCGGCCTGCTGGCGCTGGCCGCATGGGCGTATCTGGCGGTGCGCGGCAGCCTGCTGGGCCGGCTGGCGCTCGTGACCGCCGGCATCGGGCTGGTGGCGCTGCACATCCAGCTCAGCCTGGGCGCCACCGAGATGCATTTCGGCGTCTTCGTCTTCCTGGCCTTCGTGCTGGCCTACCGCGACTGGCGGCCCGTTGTCTTCGCGGCGCTGCTGATCGCCGTGCACCACATCGCGTTCGATCGCCTGCAACTGGCCGGGGGCCCGGTGTACTGCCTCACCGAACCCGACTTCGGGCGCATCCTGGTACATGCCGCGTTCGTGGTCGTGCAGACCGCGGTGGAGGTGGCCATCACCTTCCGCACCCGCGCCGATGCGATCGAATCGGCTGAACTCCAGTACCTGTGCCGCCCCCAGGCGGACGGCCAGCTGTCGCTGGACGTGCGCGGCGTGCCGGTGAACAGCACCTCGGCCCAGGCCCTGCAGGCAGCGCTGCTGCGGCTCAACGGGGTGGTGACCGATGTCCACCAGGCCGCGGCGGGCCTGGCAGCGGCGGCGGGCGAGATCGCCACGGGCAACCGCGACCTCAGCCAGCGCACCGAGCGCACCGCCTCCCATCTGCAGGACGCAGCGGCATCCATGGGCCAATTGGACGGCGCCGTGCAGCACAGCGTGCAGGAGGCGGTGGCCGCGCGCCGGCTGACGCAGGAGGCCACCCAGGTGGCCGAGCACTGCGGCAGCGTGGTGACCGAAGTCGTCGCCACCGTGCAGGACATCCACTCCAGCGCCGGGCGCATCGCCGACATCGTGGGCGTGATCGACGGCATCGCCTTCCAGACGAACATCCTGGCGCTCAACGCCGCGGTGGAAGCGGCCCGCGCCGGCGAACAGGGCCGGGGTTTCGCGGTGGTGGCGAGCGAGGTGCGCTCGCTGGCCGGCCGCAGCGCCGAAGCCGCCCGCGAAGTCCGCGCGCTGATCGCCGCATCCGTGGACAAGGCCGAGCGCGGCAGCCGGCTGGCGACGGATGCCGGCGAGCACATGCAGAACGTGGTGGACTGCGCACGCCGGGCCTCGGAAGTGGTGGGTGCCATCAGCACGTCGGTCGAAGGGCAATCGGGCGAACTGGGCCGCGTCAACGCCTCGGTGACCGAACTCGACCACATGACCCAGCAGAACGCGGCGCTGGTCGAGCAGTCCTCGGCTGCCGCCGCCAGCCTGCTGGAGCAGGCCGGCCGGCTCAGGAGCGTGGTGGACGGCTTCCAGTTCCAGCCCGAACGCCTGCTCGCTTCAGCGCGCTGAATCCACGCCGGACCGCGGTGCCACGGTCCGGCTCAGGCCCCTTCGATCTGCAGGTACACCTTGCCCTGCTCGATCCGCACGGGGTAGGTGCGCAGGCCCTGCGTGAGCGGCGCGCACAGCGCGCTGCCGTCGCGCACGTCGAAGCGGCCCTGGTGCAGCGGGCATTCGATCTCGTGCCCCTCCAGGAAGCCGTCGCACAGCCGCGCATTGCCGTGGGTGCAGAGGTTGTCGGTGGCGAATACTTCGCCCTCCACCGAATAGAGCGCCACGTCGCGCCCGCCGACGTTCACGCCGATCACGTCGTCTTCGGGCACATCGTCCAGCGCGGCGGCCTCGGTCCATGCGGTATCGATGGCGGTCATGGAATGTCTCCTCAGATGGGGTAGATGATGGAATTCAGGATCATTTCGCTGTCGTAGATGCATTCCTTGCGGGCGAAGCGCAGCCCCTGGGGCGTGCGCACCACCACGTCGAGGTAGCGGCCCACGTTGAACACCGTGGAAGGCTCCGACAGCTTGGTGCGGAACACGGCGTAGTTCACCTCGCATTCCCAGCGGCCCTCGCCAGCCGCGCGCACGCGGGGCGTGCCGATCACATGGCGCTGGTAGTAGGGGTCGTGGAACAGCGTCTCGCGGATGCCATAGACCCGGTCCTTCAGCATGCCCTGGCTGTCGAACGAGAGCGTAGCCAGCGGCAGGCCGCGCTCGTGGTTCTCGCGCGGCTGCAGGCGGTACACGCAGTCTTCCGTGAAAAAGCCCGGCCAGCGGTCCCAGTCGGCGGCATCCAGCGCCGAGGCATAGTCGGCATAGAGCTGCTGCAGCGCGAACCAGTCGGCGAAGTCGATGGCGGGCGTGACGGTGGTCGCGGTGGTGGTGGTCGTGCGCATGGCTTCAGTCCTCCTTCTCCATCACGCCGCGCCAGTATTCGTACATGCCGCGGATCAGCGTCTCGGTCACCATGTGGTCGGTGTCGCCCACGTCGTGGCCGCCCAGCTCCACCAGCGCGCGGTGGAAGGGCTTCTGCTCGAAGCCCTGCTGCGAGAACTCGATCACCTCGCCGTCGTCGGCCGAGACGAAGCCCGCCGGGCCGAACAGGTTGGACTGGCGCAGGCGGCGTTCGGTCATCTCGTCGGTGTCGTCCTCATAACCGAAATGCGTCCACACGAAATCGAAGGCGTCGTGGCCCACGGGCTGGATGTGGCGCGTGGAGACGCTGTTGACCTGCTGCTGCAGGATCACGCTCGGGAACAGCGTGGTCATCACCGCCGTGGGGCCGCCCCACCAGGGCTCGGGCACGATGTCGAGAAAGCGCGGGTCTTCCAGCTGCATGCCGGCCTTGAAGCTGGAGACGTTGGACACGTCCGACTGCTTCTTGGCCTCGCCGCGCGTGGACACCATGGCCGCATGGCGGTGGCGCGCGTCCATCTTCAATTCCGACTTGTTGTCCGCGCGCCAGAGGCCGAAGGTGACGAACCAGGTGTGCAGCAGCCCGGGGTGGTACGGGTCCTTGATGTTCTCCTGCATCAGCTTCCAGTTGCCCGGAATGCGCTGGCGGTTGTAGCCGAGGATCTTCAGCTTGCGGCCATTGAACATGCGGTCGAAGTAGCCCAGTATGACCGGGCCCATGAAGTCCTCGAGCGACTCCACATTCTGGTCGAACGAGGCGAACACGACGCCGCCGCGCACGGCCACCTTGAGCCGCGTGAGGCTGTGCTCCTCAAGCTTGAAATCCGCCGGCATGCCGCCGTGCACCTTGCCGTCCTGCTTCACCCCGCGCCGGAAAGGCACGCCCTGCAGCGCCCCATCGAGCCTGTAGTTCCACTGGTGGTAGGGGCAGACGAACTCCTTGCGGTTGCCGTGCCGCTCGCGGCAAAAGCGCATGCCGCGGTGCGCGCAGACGTTCTCCACCACGTGCAGCTGCATGTCCTCGCCGCGCGTGAGGATCACCGAGCGCTCGCCGATCGCCGTGCGCTTGAAGTCGCCGGGGTTGGGCACCTCGGCCTCCAGACCCACGTAGCACCAGTGGCCGCGGTAGAAAAACCGCTCCAGCTCGCGGCGGTAAATATCTTCGCTGGTGTAGGCCGCGAACGGCACGCGGTGGGTGCCGGGGCCCTCCCAGACGGGCTGCAATGGGAAGACGGGGTGGGGCGTACTACTCATGTCGTTGTCTCCTTCGGGTAGTTGTGCAATCCATGCACGGCGCGTAACGATCGAAAGGCCGCGGAGCAGGCCATGCCAGCGGACGCCGCGGAACGGGCTTGGCCCGGCCGCTGGCGTCGTCCCCCTGGAAGGGGCTGAGTGCCGCGGCTCCAAGCCTGCCCGCGCAGGCTTGGACGCGCATGAAGAGCGCCCGCCTCTGGCGGCAGCACGTAGCGGCGCAGCCGCTCAGGGGGTGCTCGCATAAAAAGCGTCGGCATACAAATGTTCGGGCGCGATGCCGCGCTGGCGCGCCAGCAGCGATACCGCCTCCACCATCGGCGGCGATCCGCACAGGTAGGCGCGCCAGCCTTCCAGCGAGGGCCAGTCCTGCGCGATGGCGTCGGTGACGAGGCCCGTGCGCTGGCCCGGCGCCGCATCGGCCGCGGCCACCACGGCATGCACCTGCAACTGCGGATGGCGGCGCTGCAGGTCGGCGAGCCACTGCAGGCCATAGACGTCGCGCGCGGAACGCGCACCGGCATAGACGTGGATCGGGTTGGGCATGTCGGCTTCCAGCGCGCCGCGCACGATGGAGAGGATCGGCGCCAGCCCCGTGCCGCCCGCCACGCAGAGCATCGGGCCTTCGTACTTGCGGCGCAGATAGGCCGAACCCAGCGGCCCGCTCACGCGCACCGCATCGCCCACGGCCAGCACGTTCGCCACGTGGGTGGACACCAGCCCGCCCTCGACCAGGCGCACATGGAATTCGAGCCCGTCGTCGTGGGGCAGGCCGGCCATCGAGTAGGGCCGCGCCAGGCCCGGGCCGAACTGCAGCTGCGCATACTGCCCCGGCGAGAAATCCAGCGGCTTGGCCGGCTTCAGAAGCAGGCGGCGGATGTCGTGCGTGAGCGTTTCCACGGCCGCCACCGTGGCCTTGATCGTGCGGGCCGTGTGGACGACCACCTCGTCGGGCTCGGGAATCTCGATGGTGCAGGACTCGCTCAGCACCGTCTGGCAGGCCATCACGTACTGCGCCTCGCCATCGCAGCCCAGCGGCGGCATGCGCAGCGCCTGGCCGGAATCCAGCACCTCGCCCGCGATCACCTTGCAGCGGCAGGTGCCGCAACGCCCGGCCATGCAGCTGTACGACACGGGGATCTGGTGCGCGCGCAGCACTTCCAGCAGATTGGCGCCGGGCGCCACGGGCAGCACGCGGCCCAGCGGCTCGATATGCAACTCCATCGGGGACTGTCTCCAGGGTTTCGTTATGGCCCCGATCATTCCCGCGATTCATTCATCAGCCAATAGAATGGCATGAATACAGAGCATCACCCTGATGAATAAAGGTTGGCGATGGAACTGGAAGACATCGACCTGAACCTGCTCGTGGTCTTCCAGCAGCTGCTGGTCACGCGCAAGGTGTCGCAGGCCGCGGAGAACCTGGGCCTCACGCAGCCGGCCGTAAGCAACGCCCTTGCGCGGCTGCGGCGCCTGCTGGGCGACGAGCTGTTCCTGCGCACGGCCCACGGCATGCAGCCCACGCCCTACGCCGACCAGCTCGCCGAATCGGTGTCGTACGCGCTGGCGATGATCCACGGCGCCCTGAACCACAAGCTGGGGTTCGACCCGGCCACCAGCCGGCGCGTGTTCAAGGTGGGCATGACGGACATCGGCGAGATCTACTTCCTGCCGCGCCTGCTGGAGCGCCTGGCCCAGGTGGCGCCGGGCGTGCGCCTGACCACCGTGCGCAATTCAGCGACGGATCTGAAGGACGCCATGGAAGCCGGCAAGGTGGACCTCGCCGTGGGCCTGCTGCCGCAGCTCAAAGCCGGCTTCTTCCAGCGCCGGCTGTTCCGCCAGCCCTACGTGTGCCTCTTCCGCCAGGGCCACCCGCTGCACAGGCGCCGCCGCATCGGGCTGGAGGATTTCGCGAAGGCGCAGCACGTGGTGGTCGTCTCCGAAGGCACGGGCCACGGCAAGGTGGACGAACTGCTCGAGCGCATGGGCGTGGCCCGCGATGTGCGCCTCACCGTGCCGCACTTCGTCGCCATCGGCCACATCCTGCAGGCCACGCAGATGGTCGCCACCGTGCCCGAGAAGATGGCCCGGAGCATGGCCGAGCCCTTCGGGCTGGCCTATGCGCCCCACCCCGCCAAATTGCCGCAGGTGGCGATCAACCTGTTCTGGCACACGAAGTACCACCGGGATCCGGGGAACCAGTGGTTGCGGGGGGTGGTGGTGGAGATGTTCGCGGAAGGGGACTGAGCGGGGACTGAATGCCCGGGCAGGCCGGTGCCCGCCAGCCTTTCTTTCGATGCTACGGATGCAGCGGCTCCGACTGCCGCAATCGCATCGACACCGAGAACCGCTCGGCGGGATGGACCGACACCGAGATTTCGAAGGCCACGCCGTCGGCGTCGAGATAGTGCCGGATCACCTTGAGCACCACGGCGCCCGGGTCGAGTTGCAGTTTCTCTGCCAACGTGCCGGTGACGGTCGCCGCATGGATTTCCTGCCGGATCTCGGCGATGGACCGGCCGTAGCGTGATTCGATCAGCGCGCAGATCAGCGTGCCGGGCTCCTGGCGCACCATCGTGCCGACCGCCTCATAGGCAGGGTCCACATAGACATCGGTCCAGCCTACCGGAAGGCCGCCGGCCTCCAGCCGGAGGCTGGAAATGCGCAGCCAGCGCGAGCCCGGCGCGCAGCCCAGTTCGCGCGCCTTTCCCGCCCCCAGCTCCACCTCGCCCACCGACTGCACCTGGCGAATGTGGGTCGCGCCGAACTGCACCAGGTCGTCCACCGACGCCAGCGTCGGACGAAAGCCCGATCGCGCCTGCGCCGACTCCACCCGGGTGCCGACATTCTTGCGCCGCGAGACCAGCCCCTGCGCCTGCAGTTCGGCCAGCGCCGCCCGGATGGTGTGGCGGCTGGTCCCGTAATGGGCACACAGCTCGAGTTCGGTGGGCAGCAGGCTGCCCACCGCGAAATGGCCGGTGGTGATGGACTCGGTCAGGTGGCGGGCGATGTCCGTGTAGTGAGGCCTCTTCATGCCCCTCGATTATCCCCGACAGGGTAATCCCTGAGCCTCCAATATGTCCGAACATATAAAGTCTTTATGTCCGAACATATGAATGAATGAATGGCCTGCCCGATGCACCCGTCCGATCCGTCCGCCACGCTCTTTCCCGCCGCCAGCACGGTGGTCGATTCCATCCTGTTCCGCGACGCCTTCGGAACCGCCGCGATGCGCGGGTTGTTTTCCGACCGCGCGCTGGTGCAGCGCTATATCGATGCGGAGATCGCGCTGGCCCGCGCCGAGGCCCGCTGCGGCGTGATACCGGTCGAGGCGGCCGAGGCGATCGCCCGGCAGTCGCGCCTGGACCGCATCGACTTCGACCACATGCGGGAAGAAACCGACATCGTCGGCTATCCCATCCTGCCCCTGGTCCACCAGCTCGCGCAGATGTGCGGCGAGGCCGGCCGCTACGTGCACTGGGGCGCGACCACCCAGGACATCATGGACACGGCCGTGGCGCTGCAGGTGCGTGACGCGCTCGACGCCATCGATGCCGATGTCCGCGCGTTGCGCGCCATCCTGGCCGGCCTCGCGAAGAAGCACCGCGACACGCCCATGGCCGGCCGCACGCACCTGCAGCAGGCGCTTCCGGTGACCTTCGGCTACAAGGCAGCGATCTGGCTGGCGATGTTCGACCGCCACCAGCAGCGCATCGCCGAGCTGCGGCCGCGGGTCGCGGTGGTCGAGTTCGCCGGCGCGGCCGGCACGCTGGCATCGCTGGGCGGCAAGGGCCTGGAAGTGCAGGCCGCCATGGCGGAGGAGCTGGGCCTGGGCATCCCCGCCACCACCTGGCATGTGGCGCGCGACGGTTTCGCGGAAGCAGTGAACCTGCTCGCGCTCGTCACCGGATCGCTCGGCAAGATCGCGCTGGACATCATGATCATGGCCAGCACCGAGTTCGCCGAGGTGTACGAGCCCTTCGTCAAGGGCCGCGGCGCCAGCAGCACCATGCCGCAGAAGCGCAACCCGATCTCCAGCGAACTGATGCTGGCGGCCTCCAAGGCGGTGCGCCAGCACGCGGGCCTGATGGTCGACGCCATGGTGCAGGATTTCGAGCGCGCCACGGGGCCATGGCATGCGGAGTGGATCGCCATCCCCGAGAGCTTCATCCTCACCGCCGGTGCCCTGCACCAGGCGAAATTCGCGCTCGGCGGCCTGATCGTCGACGAGGACCGGATGCGGCACAACCTGGGCCTGAGCCGCGGCCTGATCGTGGCCGAGGCCGTGATGATGGGCCTGGCGCCCGCGCTAGGCCGCCAGCACGCGCACGACGTGGTCTACGACGCCTGCCGCACCGTCAACGAGCGCGGCGGCACGCTGGCCGAGGCGCTCGCCGCGCTGCCTGCAGTCACGCAGTACCTCGATCGGGCCGCCATCGACCGCCTGACCGATCCCGCGAACTATCTCGGCCTCGCGCCGCAGATGGTCGACCGCGCCCTCGCGCTGTCGGCGCGCATCGCATGACGGCCGCGCGCACCGCCGACCACCCCGTTCGCCGATTCCAGAATTACTCACACCCGGAGACTCCCATGGCCCTGCTGCGCCGCACCGTCCTCGCATTCGCCCTCACGGCCGCCTTCGCCGCCGCCCACGCCCAGGGCTATCCCTCGCGCCCCATCACGTGGGTCGTGCCTTTCGCCGCGGGCGGCCCGACCGACGCCATGGCGCGCGACGTGGCGGACAACGTCTCCCGGCAGCTGGGCCAGACCATCCTGATCGAGAACGCGGCCGGTGCCGGCGGCACCATCGGCGCGACCAGGGTGGCACGCGCCGCGCCCGATGGATACACCATGCTGGTGGGCCACATGGGCTACATGGGCGCGGCACCGGCCCTCTACAAGAAGCTCGCCTACGACCCGGTCAAGGATTTCGAACCCGTGCTCCGCTTCCCGGACACGCCGCTGGTGCTGCTCGTCGGCAAGAATTCGCCCTACCGCAGCGCGGAGGAGCTGATCGCCTTCGGCAAGAAGAACCCGGGCGCGCTGAACTTCGGCAACGCCGGTGTCGGCTCCACCTCGCACCTGGTGGCGGCCCTGTTCGCCAGCCGGGCGGGCATCGAGATCACCTCGGTGTCGTACAAAGGGGCCGCCCCCGCCATGACCGACCTGATCGCCGGCCAGCTCGACGCGATGTTCGACCAGACCAACACGGCGCTGCCGCAGCTCGCCGGCGGCCGCATTCAGGCCATCGGCCTGACCTCCGACAAGGAAATGCCCCAATTCCCCGGCGTGCCGGCACTCGGCCAGAAGGTCATACCCGGCTTCGAGACGGCCACCTGGTATGGGATCTACGCGCCACGGGGCACGCCCGTGGAAGTGGTGCAGAAGGTCTACCAGGCCTACGCCAAGGCGATGGAGAGCGCCGCCTGGAAGAAGAAGATGACCGACCAGGGCATCCGCCTGCTGCCCGAGGCGCAATACGCCCCCGAAGCCTTCCGCAAATACACCGCCGCCGAGGTGCAGACCTGGCGCAAGGTCGCGGCGGACGCGAAAATCTCGCTGGACTGAGCGGCGGCGCAAGACAGCCCACGCACCCCCACCATGCCATCCATCGCACAGGAAGACCTCGAAGACGGCATCGCCGATGCGCTGCAGTACGTCAGCTGCTTCCACCCGCCGGATTTCGTGCAGGCCCTGCGCGCGGCGTGGGAGTCGGAGACGCATCCGCCGGCCCGCGATGCGCTGCTGCAGCTGCTCGTCAACAGCCGCCTGGCCGCACAGGGGCGGCGTCCGGTCTGCCAGGACACGGGGCTCGCCCAGGTGTTCCTGCGCATCGGCGTGGGTGCGTGCTTCCATCGGCGCGACGGCGGTGCGCTGCGAACGCCCCAGGCCATCGCCGACTCCGCCACCCGGCGTGCCTATTCCGACGCAGCCAACCCGTTGCGCGCCACGGTAGTCTCCGACCCGCTGGGCGCACGGCGCAACACGCGCGACAACACGCCGGCGGTGGTGCATTGCGACATCGTGGAAGGCGATACGGTCGAGGTCCTGGTCGCGGCCAAAGGCGGCGGCGGGGACCTCAAGGCCCGCTTCGCGACGCTGCTGCCCGGCGACAGCATCGCCGACTGGGTGATCCGCGAATTGCCGGGCATGGGCGCCGGCTGGTGCCCGCCGGGCACGCTCGGCATCGGGATCGGCGGCACGCCCGAGCAGGCGATGCTGCTGGCCAAGCAGAGCCTGTTCGCGCCGATCGACATCTGCGCGCTGCAGTCACGTGGCGCCGCCACGCCGGAGGAAGCCCTGCGGCTGGAAGTGCATGCCCGCGCCAACGCGCTGGGCATCGGTGCCCAGGGCCTGGGCGGGCTGGCCACGGTGCTGGACGTCAAGGTGGCCACCGTACCCGCGCACGCCGCGGCGCTGCCGGTGGCGCTGGTGCCCAATTGCGCCGCCACCCGCTGGCTGCGCTTCACGCTGGACGGCCGTGGACCTTTGCGGCTGCAACCACCACCGGCCTCGCTATGGGATGGCATTCCGGACCGCTTCGAGAGCGGGGGCGCGCTGCGTGTCGACCTCGACACGCTGGATCGCGATCAGGTGGCGGGCTGGCGCGTCGGCCAGACGCTGCTGCTGTCGGGCCGGCTGCTCACCGCGCGCGATGCAGCCCACCGCCGCCTGGTGGCGATGCTCGATGCCGGCCAGCCGCTGCCGGTCGACCTGCGCGACCGCGTCGTCTACTACGTGGGCCCGGTCGATGCGGTGCCCGGGGAAGCCGTGGGACCGGCGGGACCGACCACCGCCACGCGCATGGACGCATTCGTCGAGCCGTTGCTGGCCCGCACGGGGCTGCTGGCCATGATCGGCAAGGCCGAGCGCGGCACCGCAGCCGTGGATGCCATCCGTCGCCACGGCTCGGCATCGCTGATCGCCGTGGGCGGCGCCGCGTACCTGCTCTCCCGAGCCGTGGTCGGGGCACGGGTACTGGCGTTCGAGGATCTGGGCATGGAGGCGATCCACGAATTCGTGCTGGAGGACTTTCCCGTCACCGTGGCCGTCGATGGGACAGGCGCGTCGATACACCAGACCTGGATGATGGCTTCCGCCTGAGCCACCGGCGGCCCCCACGGCATGCACCTGCGGGGATGTCCGCCGCCCTGGACGAGAAAATTCCTTCCATTCCACGACGGCGCGATAGACATTACTCTCGGGCATGGATCTTTCACGTTCAGACATCGCTGCCTTCATCGAGGTCGTGCGCAGTGGCGGCTTCAGTCGCGCAGCCATCAACCTCGGGGTGACGCAGCCTTCCGTATCCAAGGCACTGCGCAGGCTCGAGGACTCCGTGGGCGTCTCCCTTCTCGAGCGCGGCGTGCATGGGGTTCGGCTGACCAGCGAAGGGCAGCTCTTCCTGGAAGCGGCCAAACGGCTGGAGGCGCAGCACCTGGAACTGGGTCGTCTCTCGTCCGAATTGAGGGCCAGGCACTCGGGGCTGCTGCGGCTGGGCATCACGAGCCCTTCGAGCGATTCCATTGCGGTGCTCGCCGTGTCCGACCTGGTGCGCAGGCGCCCCGGGATGAGGCTCCGGATGCACATCGGCAAATCGGATGAACTCAATGCCAAAGTGGAGGATGGCGAACTGGACCTCGCCGTGGTGCCTTCCTACCAGGGGCAATCGCTGAGTTGTTCCCAAATCGCTCTCAGCCAGGAAGAGATGCGCCTGGTCGTCCGAGCGGGCCACCCGCTGGCCCAGCTGGCGTCCGTCGGCCTGCAGCACCTGACACCTTTCGCATGGGTCATGCCCTCCCAGCAAAGCGCTGCACTCCAGGCGCTGCAGCGGGCCTTGCAGCAGAACGGGGCACCGGCTCCCCATGTCGCACTGGAGCCGGATTACGTCTCGGAGGCCGTCATGGGAATCATCACCAGGACCGACCTGCTTTCCATGGTCCCTGCGTCGGTACTGCGCAACTGGCTGGGCAGGGTGACACCCCTGTCGGTGCCCGAACTGCAGATCCACCGTACCCAGGTACTGCTTTCACGGCCCCAGGCGACCTGGTCTGCGTTGATGACCGACTTGAGGGACCTGCTCCTCTCGTACCGCGACCCTCGGCAGGAATAAGGGCTTGAGGCATTCCCGCATGGAATGCGAATGCATTCGCCAGGGAATGCATCGGGCACCCTTTTGGCATGAACCTCTCCAACATTCAGAACTTGAGAGGCCATTGCCATGGGACAACCCAATATCGTTCTCGTCGTGGCGGACAACCTGGGATGGGGCGAGCTCGGCTGTTACGGCGGCGGGGCTCTGCGCGGGGCGCCCACGCCCCGCATCGACCGGCTTGCAAGCGAAGGTGTCCTGCTTCAGAACTTCAACGTCGAAAGCGACTGCGTCCCGACCCGCTCGGCCCTGATGACGGGACGCCATCCGATCCGCACGGGCAGCCTGCAATCGGTCCCGCCAGGCCTGCCCCAGGGCCTCACCCGATGGGAGCGCACGCTGGCACAACTGCTGTCCGAGGCCGGCTACGCCACCGCCCATTTCGGGAAATGGCACCTCGGCGACGTCCATGGCCGGTATCCCTCGGACCGCGGGTTCGACGAGTGGTACGGCATCCCGCGAACGACCGATGAGAGCCAGTTCACATCGTCCATCGGCTTCGACCCCTCGGCGGCCGATCTGCCCTACATCATGGAAGGCAAGTCCGGCGAGCCGACGAAGGAAGTCAAGTTGTACGACCTGGAATCGCGTCGGGAGATCGACGCCGACCTGGTCGACAAGAGTTGTGAATTCATGCAGCGGCACGCGGCTGCCAGAAAACCGTTCTTCCTGTATCTGCCGCTGGTCCATCTGCATTTCCCCACGCTCCCTCACCCGGAATTTTCCGGACGGACGGGGAACGGGGACTTTGCCGATTCGATGGTGGAAATGGACCATCGCG
The DNA here is from genome assembly GCF_040892545.1 of Paracidovorax avenae. Lineage (NCBI taxonomy): Bacteria > Pseudomonadati > Pseudomonadota > Betaproteobacteria > Burkholderiales > Comamonadaceae > Paracidovorax > Paracidovorax avenae. The sequence continues at coordinate 224,490 of NZ_CP156079.1, read as the reverse complement.
TCGGCCAGGTGATCGACGAGATCGAACGCCTGGGCATCTCCGACGACACGCTGTTCATTTTCTGCAGCGACAACGGTCCGGAGTTTCGTGCACCCTACCGCGGGACCGCCGGTCCCTGGCGGGGCACGTACCACACCGCGATGGAAGGAAGCCTGCGGGTTCCCTTCATCGCTCGCTGGCCCGGCCGCATACGGCCGGGACGCGTCAGCAATGAAATCTTCCATGTCACGGACATCTTCACGACGCTGGCGCATGTCGCTGGCGCGGCGGTGCCGGCCGACCGCCCCATCGACGGGATGGACCAGCGGCGATTCCTGCTGGAAAACGAGGAGAAGTCGGCGCGGGAGGGATTCATCTTCTATATCAAGCAGGAAATGCGGGCATTGAAGTGGCGCGACTGGAAGCTGCACTTCTACTGGGAGCCGGAAGTGAACGAAGGCAAGGGCAAGCTGGAATCGCCCTACCTGTTCAATCTGACGCGAGACCCGAAGGAAGAGACGGATGTGCTCGTCTTCAATACCTGGGTGATGGGGCCCATGCTGCGCATGGTGAAGGCTTTCAACGATAGCGTGGAAGTGCATCCCAACACCAAGCCCGGGGCGAAGGACCCCGAAGCTGCCCTCCGATAGTTCATTACTCCACTCCCCACTCTTCGGAAGCCAAAGATGAAACCCTCTCTGCTGCGTGTCGTTCGTTCCGTTGCCGCTCTCGCTGCATGCTGCAGTGCCCTTTTTGCCGGTGCCGCGGATGTCCCCAGGCCCTGGCCGACGGCGAAGCCTATCACCTGGGTCGTGGGCTACGTGCCAGGAGGCTCCGTCGATGTATTGACCCGGGCGATTGCCAAGGTCGTCTCCGAAAAAATAGGGCAGAGCATCGTGATCGACAACCGGCCGGGGGCTTCAGGCGCACTCGCCCTGCAGTACGTGTCCCGGGCTCCCAATGATGGCTACACCCTGCTCACCGTGCCTGGCCCCATCATCCACACGCAGCGGCAACCGGAGATCGGTCGGGAGCTGGCGGCGGTCGCCCTGATGTCGCAGGGCCCTATCGTGATGGTGGGGACCATGGCCAATGCGCCGTCGGACCTCCGTGCCCTGATCGCCGCCATGAAGCAGCATCCCGACCGCTGGAGCTTCGCCAGTTCCGGCACGGGCACCGGCCAGCACCTTGCCGGTGAACTCTTCAACACGATGGCAGGCACCGCAATGGTCCATGTTCCCTACAAAGGCGGTGGCCAGGCCGTCACCGACATCGTCGGCGGCCAGGTGACCCTGGGCATGCTCGGGGTGACTCCGGTGCTGTCCCAGATCAAGGCGGGGCAGCTGAAGGCCTATGCCGTGACCACCCGGTTCCGTATTCCCAGCCTGCCCGACGTGCCCACGATGGAAGAAGCGGGCCTCAAAGGCTACGACGCCACCCAGTTCTTCGTGGCTGCCGCACCCAGGGGCATCGATCCTGCCATCGTGGCGAAGCTCAACGCGACCATCGCCGAGGCCCTTCAGAATCCTGAAGTGAAACTCGCGCTGGAGGCTTCCGGACAGGTCGGAGGCCATCTGTCGCCTGCTGCGACGCAGGACTTCGTCGTCAACAGCCTTGCGAAGTTCAATGCGCTGGTCCATACCGCGAAGATCCCACTGAACTGAGCACGGAGAAAGCGCATATGTCCCAGGAGAAGCGTCCCAACCTCATCTTCATCCTTGCCGACGACCTGGGTTATGCGGACCTGGGATGCACCGGAGCCCGGGATGCCGAGGGGCGGCCGGCAGATATCACCCCCCATCTCGACAGGATCGCGTCAGGCGGTGTGCGCTTCACGAGAGGCTATTCGAACTCCTCCGTTTGCTCCCCCACGCGATTCGCGCTGGCGACAGGCCGCTGGCAGTACCGGCTGCGCGGAGGGGCAGAGGAGCCCATTCCCACCGTCTCGCAGGACAAGGTCCTGGGCCTGCCCCCGGAGCACCCGACGCTGCCTTCCCTGCTGCGGGACACGGGCTACACCACGGCGTTGATAGGGAAGTGGCATCTCGGCTATCCACCCCATTTCTCGCCCCGGCGCTCGGGGTACCAGCACTTCTATGGCTTCCACGCGGGTGGCAACGACTATTTTGCCCACTGCAATCCCAAAGGGCAGCCCGATCTCTGGGAAAACGAAACCGAGATCAGGGAGGAAGGCTATCTCACGGACATCCTGAGCCAGCGGGCCGTCGCATTCATCGAACAGCAACCCGCCGATCGTCCATTCCTGCTCAGCCTGCACTACAGCGCTCCCCACTGGCCCTGGCTGACCCGGGACGACGCAGCCGAGTCCCGGCGGATCGCGGGTGTCGGCAAGCACCTGGACGGTGGCTCCATCGAGACCTACCAGCGGATGATCCACCACATGGACGAAGGCATCGGGTGGGTGATGGAGGCACTCCAGCGGCGCGGCATGGACGAGAACACCCTGGTGGTATTCACCAGCGACAACGGCGGCGAACGGTTTTCCAACAACTGGCCGCTGGTCGGGCAGAAGATGGATCTCCTCGAGGGCGGCATCAGGGTTCCGCTCATCGCCAGATGGCCCGCGCGGATGCCGGCGGGGAGTGTGAGCGACATTCCCAACATGACCATGGACTGGACAGCCACCCTGCTGGATGCGGCCGGCGCCCGCTGCCACGACGACTATCCCCTGGACGGGGTCAGCCTGTTACCGGCACTGTGCGACGGAGAGCCCGCAAAGACACGGGACCTGTTCTGGCGCATGACCCACCTGCGGCAGAAGGCGGTGGTGCGGGGGGACTGGAAGTATCTGCAGGTCGAAGAGAACGAGTACCTCTTCAACCTCGGGGAAGACGCTCGGGAACGTGCCAACCTGCGCTCCCGGTATCCGGACATCTTCCAGGAGCTCAAGACTTCCTGGGAGCGATGGAACGACTCCCTGCCCCCCATTCCGGAAGATGCCCGCGCCTACCTGGTCTTCACCGAGAAAGATCTCCCGCGGGCCAGTTTCTAGTCCTGCACGGAACAGAAAAGCAAAAGGCGTATCGCAGCCCGACTCTCAGAACCGATAACTCACCCCCGCCGTCACCACCAGCGGATCCAGCCGCACCTTCGCATGCGCCGGCGCCCCGCCCAGCGCGGGCAGCGTGCCGGTCGCCGTGGTCTTCAGCCAGATCTTCTTCGCATCGACGAAGAAGCTCCAGCGCCGGTCGATCGGCACTTCGAAGCCGGCCTGCAGCACCGGGCCCACGCCGTTCTTGACGTGAAGGTTCGACACGAAGCCATCGCGCGACTCCAGCACCAGGGTGTAGTTGATGCCCGCGCCGATGTAGGGGCGCACGGGGCCGTCTTCCCACAGGTGGCGGCGCACGGAGAGCACGGCGGGGCCGTATTTCACCTTGCCGAGCGTGCCCGCGCTGCTCAGGGTACCGGTGCCCTTGAGGGCGGTGGTGGGCGGCAGGCCCAGGGCGATTTCGGCGCTCCAGCCGGGGTGGAAGTCGTAGATGGCGCCGAAGCCGAGGCTGGTGTTGGAATCCGCTTCGGCATTTGCGCCGGGCACGAGCTGGCCGCCGGCACGCACCTCGGCCGAGGTGCTGAAGCCGATGTGCGCAGCACCGGCGTAGATGCGCCAGGGGGATGGCGCAGACAGGTCCGCCGATGGCGTTCGCGCTATGGCCTGTGTGGTTTGTTGTGGCTGCGTCTGTGTCTGGGCCTGGGCGGGCTGCGCAACGATGAGGCAGCCGACGGCGGCTGCGAAGGCAGCGGCGGCGTGCGTGTGGCGTGCGATGGCTTGCATGGTGTCGTCTCCTGAATGGATGTCCGTGTGCCGGCCTTGCAGATCAATCCCGCCCGGCGCGCTCGATGCCGCGCGCGAAGCCTTCCGGGTCGGTGAACAGCGCCTCGTGGCTGCCGCTGGCCTCCACGTAGCGGAACAGGCCGAGCCGCTCCGACAGGCGCGGATGCCAGGCCAGGCTGTGGGGCAGCGCGGTGTCCTCACGGCAGTTCAGGTACGACTTGCCCAGCGCCAGCGCCGCAGTGGGTTGCGACAGGGTGATGGGGTCGGTCAGGCAGCGCAGCGGCTGCGGGTGCAGCAGCGCATAGGTGGTGCGCGCCAGGTCCGCATCGGCGTCGTTGATGAAGGATTCGCGCCAGACCTCGTAGGGCAGTTGCACCCCTCCGCCGCTGGCGGCCGCGATGCCTTCGAACATCGCGCGGTAGTAAGGCGGCGCCATGTCGGCCAGGGATTCACCGGGCAGCGGCACGAAGGCGTTCACGTACACCAGCCGCCGGATGCGTTCGGGCACGCGGTCGGCCGCGCCCGAGAGCAGCATGCCGCCATAGCTGTGGCCGACCAGGCGCACGTCCTTCAGGTCGTTCGATTCCAGGAACTGCACCAGCCCGTCGATCGCGTCCTGCAGGCCCAGCGGGGCCGTGCCGTCGCCGGGGCGGTTGCCCGGCAGCGTGGGGCAGTGCACGGTGTGGCCGCGCGCGCGCAGGTATTTCGCCGTCGCCGCCAGGGTTTCGCCCGTGTGCCAGGCGCCGTGGACCAGTACATAGGTGTCCGCCATGTCGTTGTCTCCTTGTGTTGTGGGAGACCCATGGTGGCCCGGCGGCAGGGCCGCGGATGGCCGCTGCGTGCCAGGCCGGCGGACGCAAGGTGCCAGGCGGCTACCGGATGTCGTTGTACACCGTGGCCCGGGACACGCCCAGGTGCTGGGCCACCGTGTCCATGGAGCGCTTGATCTCCAGGAAGCCTTCGCCCTTGAGCGTCTGCAGCAGTTCGCGCCGCTGCTCGGTGCGCAGCGCGCGGGGCGTGGTGGCGAGCGTCATCGCGAATCGGTCGATGCGGTCGCGCAGCGCGTCGGCATTGCCCGTGTCGAGCGTCTCCTTGCGGCCGTCTTCGCCGATGGCGGAGAACTGCTCGATCATGGTGGCGATCCCGCGGAAGACGGTCATGTCCACGTTCAGGCACAGCGCGGCGAAGTAGTGCCCTTCGGAATCCTTGATGCCGATCGAGGTGCTCTTGGCGCGGCGGCCGTCGGCGAACTGGTTGGCGTAGTTGGCCAGCACCTGGGGGTACTGGTCGTCCGCGATGCGGGCCAGGCCCAGTTCCGTCGCGGGATCACCGACCTTCCGGCCGGACAGGTTGTTGTGGATGGCGAGGATCGCGTGCCGGGGCGACCGCAGGTCGTGCAGCACGACCTCGGTGAACGGCGCGAACGTCTCTCCCAGCGCGGAGGCGATGTGCTGGACCTGTTCGAGGATGGCCTGCTGCTCCGCGGTGTGCGCCTTCTTCTTCATCTGGACATTTTATCCAGCATTGGTCAGTTGATCGGGATCCCAAACATATTGTCTAATTCTGGATTTATCATCCACATCCGATTGCAGGAGAACCGAGACATGACGACTTCGCTCTACATCGACCCGGCCAGCGGCCGGACCTACCCCCTGGACGTGCCGCGGTGGTGCTCCGAAGACCGCAAGCCGCTGCTGATCACGCCGCAGCCCGGCATGTCGCGCGACGACATCGACCGCACCTGCCGCTCCCAGTGGCGCTACCGGGCATCGCTGCCGCTGGACGTCGCGCGCCCGATCTCCATGGGCGAGGGCTGCACGCCCCTCGTGCAGAAGGAATGGGGTGCCCACCGGCCACATTTCAAGCTCGAATGGTTCCACCCGACCAGCAGCTTCAAGGACCGCGGCACCACGGTGATGCTCTCCGTGCTGCGCCAGCAGGGCGTCGATGCGGTGCTGGAGGACAGCTCGGGCAACGGCGGTGCGTCGGTGTCCGCGTACGGTGCCGCGGGCGGCATGCGGGTGAAGATCCTCGCGCCGGCCTATGCCTCGAAGCCGAAGATCGCGCAAATGCGTGCCTACGGGGCGGAAGTGCAATTGGTGGAGGGGCCGCGCCAGGCCTGCGAGGACGAGGCGGTGCGGCAATCGGCCCACATCTTCTATTCGAGCCACAACTGGCAGCCCTTCTTCCTCGAAGGCACGAAGGCGATCGGCTACGAAATCTGGGAAGACCTGAACTTCCGCGCGCCGGACAACATCGTCATGCCCGCCGGCGCCGGCAGCAACGTGCTGGGGTGCTTCATGGCGTTCTCGGAACTGCTGCGCGCGGGCCAGATCGCGAAGATGCCGCGCCTGTACGTCTGCCAGCCGCTGAACTGCTCGCCGATCGACGCGAGCTTCCAGGCGGGCGTGACGACGCCGGTGGCGCGCGAGGTGCGCAAGACGGTGGCCGAGGGAACGGCGATTGCGCACCCCCTGCGGCTGCGGGAGCTCGTCTCGGCGGTGCAGGCCACCGGCGGCGCCACCGTGGCGCTGCAGGAGCAGGCCATCGTCGATGCGCTCGGGAAGGCGGCGCGCACGGGCCTGCTGCCCGAACTCACGTCTGCCACGGCGATCGCCGGGCTCGACCACCTGATCCAGGCCGGCACGGTCCGCGAGAGCGAGGAGACGGTGGTGATCCTGACGGCCACCGGCATCAAGAATGCCGATGCCATCGCGGAGATGTTCGCATGACGGCCTCCACCACACGGGATGCGCGGCTGCTGCTGCTCACGAAGGACCACGTGGAACAGCTGCTGCAGCCGGAGGGCGTGCTGGCCGCCGTGCGCGAGGCCTTCGTCCTGCACAGCGAGCGGGCCGGCCGGGTGTTCCCGGTGGTGCGCGAGCGCCTGGAGACGGGCGGCATCTTCGGCATCAAGTCCGGCGACGTGCCCTCGCAGGGGCTGCTCGGCTTCAAGGCGGCGGGGTTCTGGCCTTCCAACCGTGCGCTCGGCGGCGAGCCGCACCAGGCCACGATCCTGTTGATCGACCCCGCCACCGGCCGGCCCACCTGCCTGATCGACGGCAACGCCATCACCACGGCGCGCACCGGTGCCGCGGGCGGCCACGGCCTGGCGCTGCTGGCGCGCCCGGACAGCCGGCGGCTGTGCCTGTTCGGGACGGGCGTGCAGGCCGGCGTGCAGCTCACCTACGCCCTGCGGTTGCTGCCGCAGTTGCGGGACGTGCGGTACGTGACGGCCGACGGCCGGCCCGACCCGGCATTCGAGCAGCGGTTCGCGAGGCAATGCCTGCTGCGCCATTCGACCGACCGCAACGCGGACGTGGCCGCGAGCGACGTGGTGATCACCGCGACGCCGGGCGGCGGGCCGCTCTTCGACCTGGACGCCGTGCGCCCCGGCACGCACCTGAACTGCGTGGGCGCCGACACCCGTGGCAAGCGCGAAGCGCCGCAAGGCCTGCTGGACAAGGCCCGGATCTACGTCGATGACGAGGCCCAGGCCCGCCAGATCGGCGAGATGCAATGGGCCCCCGGGACCGCATGCACGGAAATCGGCGATGTGATGCGGGGTAGCGCCTCCGTGGATCGGCAGCCCGAAGACATCACGCTGTTCGACATGACGGGCCTGGCCCTGCAGGACCTGACCGTGGCCCGGCTGGTGCAGCAGCAGGCGGACGCCGCCGGGCTCGGGCTGCCGGTGGCCTGGCCCTGGTGACGTTCACGCCCCGCAATGGCATCGCCTCTTCCATTCACGCAGCCCGGGCGCGCTCCTGCGCGGGCGTCCTGCCGCACCACTGCCGGCAGGCGCGCGCGAAGTGCGACGGGTCCAGGAAGCCCGCGCGCCGTCCGATCTCGGCCACCGTCAGGTGCCTGTGCGAGGGTGCGTGCAGCATGCGCTGCGCCACGGCCATGCGCTCGCGCATGAGCAGCACCGCGAAGGTGGTGCCACCCGACGACAGCGCGCGGTGCAGCGTGCGCAGCGACACGCCGACATCATCGGCCACGTGGGCGGCGGTGAGCCCGGGCTCGCAGCAGCGCTCGCGCACGCACTGTTCGATGCGCGGCAGCAGGCCGGTGCGCGGCGGCGCCTCGGGCACGGGGCCGCAGGCCAGGGACAGCAGGCCGCCCAGGTGCTCGGCCTGCAGCGCGGCCAGCCGTTCCGGCCGCTCGGCGCACAGCTGGCCCACGTAGGCGCTCAGCACCCTCCCCCAGCCCGTGGCGCCGTCCACGCGGCGGCCCAGCCAGCGGTCGGCGGCGGGCAGCCAGGTGTCCAGCCAGCCGATCGGGATCTGGATGGAGGCGGTGTCCACCGCCTCCGGAAACTCCAGCAGGTAGCGGCGCCGCGAGTCGATCAGCGCCAGGTCGCCCGGCAGCAGGCGCGCGGCGCCGGCATCGTCCTGCGCGACATGGCAGGGCGCGGACTCCTTGCAGAGCAGGTAGTAGAAGTTGTCGCCCGCGCCGCGGCGGATGGCCTGCTGCGTGCGGCGCACGCGCTGCGCCCCGCCGCTCACGCGGTTGACGCGCAGCCCCCCGCAGGGCACGGAGGTGAGCGTGGCGGAGAACGCGTCGCGCTGGCCGGGCTGCACCTCCATGTCGAGGAAGCAGTCGCAGACGGCGCCGACCCAGTAGTCGGCCCGCTGCGCGGGGGGAACGGAATCGGTGGTCCAGGTGCGAAGGCCGTCGTCCATGGGCTGCCTTTCTTGGGTGCTTGTCTCCAGCTGCGATGCCATGCCGGCCCGGCAGTGGGCGGGCCCGGACAATCCCTGTCAGGCGCCCCGCCGCACGCGCCCGAGCAGCACCACGGCCACGGCCGCCAGTACCGCCGGCACGGCGGCCACGAGGATGATGGACGACGGCGTCCATGCCGCGGCCAGCAGCGCGCCGCCGGCCAGCGGGCCGACGATGGCGCCGATGCGCCCCACGCCCAGCGCCCAGCCCACGCCGGTGGCGCGGATGTGGGTGGGGTAGATGGCGGCGGCCAGTGCGTTGCAGCCGATTTGCGCGCCCACCACGCCGAAGCCCGAGAGCGCGGCGCCCGCCAGCAGGCCCGTGAGGTTCTGCCCGCTGAAGGCGATAAGGCCGATGAACGCAGCCGAGGCCGCATAGGCGGCACCCAGCACCGTATAGGCACTGAACCGGTCGATGAGCCGGCCCAGCGCGAGCGCGCCCACCACGCCGCCCAGGTTGAGCATGGCGGTGGAGAGAATGGCTTTTTCCAGCGGCAGGCCGGCGCTCTTGAGCAGCGTGGGCAGCCAGTTGACCAGGAAGTACATGACCAGCAGGTTCATGAAGAAGGCCAGCCACAGCAGCACGGTGGTGGGCAGGCGGCCGTGGCGGAACAGCTCGAACACCGAGAAACCGCCCTGCACGCCCGCGGCCTCGCCGCGCAGCCCGGCCATCACCGTGGCAGGGTCCTCGCCCGGGTAGGCGCTCTGCACGATCGGCTCGTAGCGCGCGGGCGCGGCACCGCTGGCGGCCAGGTAGCGCAGCGATTCGGGCAGCAGCGCGGCCAGCACCGGCAGGAGCAGCAGCGGCAGCACGCCGCCCAGCACGAAGACCGAGTGCCAGTCGAAATGCGCGATGAGCCAGCTGGAGACCAGCCCGCCCAGCGTGGAGCCCAGCGGGAAGCCGCAGAACATCACCGTGACCAGCGTGGCGCGCAGGCGCTGCGGCGCGTATTCGCTGGTCAGCGCGATGATGTTGGGCATGGCGGCGCCCAGGCCCACGCCGGTGATGAAGCGGTAGGCCAGCAGCTCGTTCATGCTGGTGGCCCAGGCGGTGAGCAGCGCGAACAGGCCGAAGATGCAGGTGGACAGCAGGATCACCTTCTTGCGGCCCCAGCGGTCCGCCGCCGGGCTGAGCAGGAAGGCGCCGGCCATGAGGCCGAACAGGCCCGCTGCGAAGATCGGGCCGAACTCGGAGGCCTTGAGGCCCCAGTCTTCCGCGATGCGCGGCGCCACGTAGGCGATGGACTGGGTGTCGAAGCCATCGAGCATGGCGACGATGGCGCACAGCAGCGTCACGCGCAGCTGCAGCGGCCCGAAGGCGGCGCGGTCTGCCGCCGGGATGCCGGCGGCCATGGATGGGGTCATTTTGTCTCGCTCCGTTCTTGTGGATGGAAGCCCGGCCTGTGGCCTGGGCCCGTGGGGTGGCGGCCTGTCAACTCATGGCTGGTAATCCGGCTGCGCCTGCGGCCGCGCGGCGATGAAGGCGGGGTGCTGCTCCGCATGCGCGTGCACGGCCATCACGCGCGCATGGGGCGCGAGGTCGCAGCCCGCGCGCAGGGCATTCGCCACCTGCGGCACCAGGCACACATCGGCCAGCGTGGGCGCGTCGCCGAAGCACCAGGGGCCTGTGCCGCCATGCCGCACCAGCAACTGCTCCACGGCAGCGAAGCCCTCCGCCGCCCAGTGGGCGTACCAGGCGTCCTTCTGCGCCGCACTCAAGCCCAGCGGGCCCTGCAGGTATTTCAGGATGCGCAGGTTGTTCACCGGGTGCATGTCGCAGGCGACGACATTCGCCAGCTCCAGCACGCGGGCGCGCAGGCGGGGTTCGAGCGGGATCAGGCGCGGCTCGGGGTGGCGCTGGTCCAGGTAGTCCAGGATGGCCATGGACTGGCCCAGGGTGAAGTCGCCGTCCACCAGCGTGGGCACCACGCGCGCAGCGTTCAGTTCGGCATAGCCCGGCGCGCGGTGCTCGCCGGTGCGGATGTTCACGCCGTGGTAATCGGCCGGCAGTCCCTTGAGCGCCAGGGCGATGCGCACCCGGTACGAGGTGGAGCTGTTGAAGAAACTGTAGAGCTGCATGGTGTCGCCGTCGCTTCAGAACACGTCCACCGCCAGTTCGCCCAGGCGCTCCACGCCCACCACCATGCGGTCGCCGCGCACCACCGGGCCCACGCCTTCGGGCGTGCCGGTGTAGATCAGGTCGCCGGGCTCCAGGCGGAAATACGTGGAAAGATCCGCGATGGTCTCGGCCACCGACCAGATCAGGTGCGACACGTCGCTGCGCTGGCGGTCCGCGCCGTTCACGGTGAGCCAGAGGCCGGCCTGCTCGAAGTGGCCGACGTCGCTCGCGCGGTGGATGGGGCCGATGGGCGCGGAGGCATCGAAGGCCTTGCCGATCTCCCAGGGGCGGCCCATCTGGCGCATCTCCATCTGCCGGTCGCGGCGGGTCATGTCCAGGCCCACGGCATAGCCCCAGGCGTGCTCCAGCGCCTTCTCGCGCGGGATGTCGCTGCCGGCCTTGCCGATGGCGACGACCAGTTCCGCTTCGTAATGGAAGTTGTCGGTGCGCACCGGATACGGCAGCCGCAGCGTCTCGCCATAGGCCACGGGAATCACCGCATCGGCCGGCTTGCAGAAGAAGAACGGCGGCTCGCGGTCCGGATCGAACCCCATCTCCCGCGCATGGGCCGCGTAATTGCGCCCCACGCAATAGACGCGCCGCACGGCGAAGGCATCCGATGTGCCCACGACAGGCACGGCCACGGTAGGAGGAACAGGAAACACGAAAGCCATGGTGTTTTTTCTTTCGGAGAAATGGATCGTTCAAAGAGGGAAGGCGGGTCACGCTCGTGAGCGGTCCACAGAGCCTCTCTGGCAAGGCGCCGCATCGCAGACAGTGGCAGCGCCACGGCAAGATGCGGCAACGCCGCCAGGGAGGCTCTGTGGACCGCGCCCCGTCACATGCGGTGTTCGCGGTGGAGGTGAAGTGCGTCCTGCACCGGGCGGTCGGAATAGCTGAACAGCACCGCGTCCTGCGTGGCGGCCAGCTGCACCGGCGCCCACGAGGGCGCGACGAAGGTGTCGCGCGGGCCGAACTGGAAGGTGCTGCCGCCGATGCGCGCCGTGCCCTGTCCTTCGACCACGCTGAACACGGTGGCGTCGGTGCCGCGGTAGGTACGCCCCTGGAAGCCCGCGGGCAGAAACTGCAGGAAGGTGGCCATGGTGGGCATGGGCCAGCCGCCGGTGGCGGGGTTCACGTAGCGCAGCTTCACGCCGTCCCAGGCGTCCAGCTCGCCCTGGCGGAACAGCTGGTCCAGCGCCTCGCGGCTGCGGTCGTAGGGGTAGCTGAAGATGGGCGAAGTCGGGTCCGCCGCGCGGTGGCGCACCGGGGCCATGTTGTGGCCGAAGGCGGCGAAGCTGTGGCCTTCGGCGCGGTTCACGGGCTGCACGGCCTCGGGATAGTTCTCGGCGAAGCCGGCGTCCAGGTGGCCGATGAGGGGAATGTCCAGGCCGTCCAGCCACACCACGGGCTCGCCCCCCTCGTCCACCGCGGGGTTGCCGTGGTCGTGCCACGTCCACGAGGGGGTGATGATGAAGTCGCCCGGGTGCATGGTGGTGCGCTCGCCGTTGACGGCCGTGTAGGCGCCCTTGCCTTCCACGATGAAGCGCAGCGCCGATTGCGTGTGGCGGTGGCTGGGCGCCACCTCGCCGGGCAGGATCAGCTGCAGCCCCGCGTAGAGCGTGGACGTGATGCTGGCGCGGCCCGGCAGGCCCGGGTTCTCCAGGATGAGCACGCGCCGCACGGCCTCCTCGGCGCTGATGACCTCGCCGGCCTGCATGACCAGCGGCCGCACCTCCTCGTAGCGCCAGAAGGCCGGCACGGCCTGCGGGCGCGGCTCGCGCGGCACCAGGCTGTGCAGAGATTCCCACAGGGGCGCCATGCCATGGCGGGCGATGCGGTCGTAATAGGCCTGGCGTCCGGGCGTCCCGGCGCCTTCCGCGGCGGGCCAGGCGAGGGTGTTGGTGTCCATGCGTTGTCTCCTGTATCTGCGGAAATTATTCGGCGCCAGCGATAGTCCGTAAAATCATTTATTGGTCTTATTCATAATCTTTTGGATATACCTCGACGCCAAGGACCGCCGCCATGGACTGGACCCACCGCCTGCGGCTGCGCCAGCTGCAGATGCTCCTGAGCCTCGCGCAGACCGGCAACATGAGCCAGTCGGCCCAGCAACTGCATACCGCGCAGCCCGCGCTCTCCAAGTGGCTCAGGGAACTGGAGGACGACCTCGGCATGGTGCTGTTCGAGCGCCATGCGCGCGGCCTGCGCCCCACCCCGCAGGGCGAGGCGCTGATCGCCCATGCCCGCCGCATCGAAGCCCACCTGGACAGCGCCCGCGACGACATGCAGGCCCTGCGCGACGGCGGCAGCGGCCTGGTGGCGGTGGGCACCTCGGGCGCATCCGCCTCCGACGTGGTGCCCATGGCCGTGCTGCGCCTGCTGGAATGGCTGCCGCGCGCGCAGATCCGGCTGGCCGAAAGCACCATGAACGTGCTCATGCAGCAGCTGGCCATGGGCGAGCTGGACGTGGTGGTGGGCCGCTCCGCCCCCGAACTGCACGACACCCACATCCACGCCGAGACGCTCTACATGGAGCCCATCCACCTGGTGGCGCGCCCGCAGCACCCGCTGCTGCAGCGCACGGACGGCCCGATCGACTGGCCCGACCTGATGGCCTGGCGCTGGCTGGTCTGGCCGCGCGGCACGCCCATCCGCAACGCGCTGGAGAACGCGCTCGTCGCCGCCGGCCACGCCCTGCCGCCGGGCAGCGTGGAATCCAACTCCGTCACGCTCAACCTCACCCTGCTGGGCCACAGCGACATGATCGGGCTGGCCTCGCACCGGGCCGCTCTGCGCTTCTCGCACATGGGTGCCCTGCGCGTGCTGCCGGTGCGGCTGGCGGGCTTCGGCTCGGTGTCGATGTACTGGCGCGAGAACACCACCGACCGCACGGCGGTGGACAGCATGCTGCGCGCCCTGCGCGAAGTGTCGTCCTCGCCCGTGTCCTGAAGGCGCGTGCATGCCCGGGCGAGTGCGGGCACCATGCGGGTTTCGGCGCACGCCGCCGCATCCCTGTGGAGGAGACAACCATGGCCCAGGCCACCCACGAGGTTTTCAACCAGTTCGCGGAACTCACCGACTACGACCTGCTCGGCACCGATGCCGCCCTGCAGGAGGCACTGCAGCGCGCGGGCGCCGCCCACGCCCTGCCCGCGCTGGGCGACTACGCCCGCCGGCTCAGCAGCGCCCAAACCTGTGCCCTGGCGCAGCTGGCCAATCGCCACACGCCGGAACTGCACCGCTTCGACAGCCGGGGCCGCCGCATCGACCGGGTCGAGTTCCACCCCGCATGGGATGCGCTCATGGCCCTCTACCGCGGCGAAGGCCTGGTCTCCATGCCCTTCGACAGCGACCGGCCCGGCCGCTGGTCCGCCTGGGCGGCCGGCTTCTACCTGCACGGGCAGGTGGAGCAGGGCACGCTCTGCCCCGCCACGATGACGCAGGCCGCCATCCCGCTGCTGCGCAAGGAGCCCGCCCTCTGGGCGCAGCTGGGCGACAGGCTCCACAGCCGCGTCCATGACCCGCGCGAGGTGCCCGCGCATGAAAAGGCCGGCGTCTGGCTGGGCATGGGCATGACGGAAAAACAGGGCGGCTCCGACGTGCGCGCCAACACCACCGTGGCCACGCCCATCGGTGCGGGCGGGCGCGGCGGCGAATACCGGCTGCGCGGCCACAAGTGGTTCTTCTCCACCCCGCAGAGCGACGCGCACCTCGTGGTGGCGCGCACGGGCGAAGGCGGCCCCTTCGCCTGCTTCTACGTACCGCGCCGCCTGCAGGACGGCACGCTCAACGGCGTGCACGTGCAGCGCCTCAAGGACAAGGTCGGCAACCGCAGCAACGCCAGCGGCGAAGTCGAGTTCGACGACGCCTGGGGCGTGCTCATGGGCGAAGAGGGCCGCGGCATTCCCACCATCATCGAGATGGCCACCCATACCCGCCTCAACTGCGTGGCCGGCAGCGCCGCCATCCTGCGGCAGGCCACCGTGCAGGCCATCGCGTACGCGCGCCGGCGCCACGCCTTCGGCAAGGCCCTGGCCGAGCAGCCCCTGATGCGCACCGTGCTCGCCGACCTGGCGCTGGAGAGCGAGGCCGCGCTCGCCCTGCTGATGCGCCTGGCCGAAGCCTTCGAGCGCGACGACGGCGGCACCGCCAGCCCGGCCGACCACGCCTGGAAGCGCGTGATGACGCCCGCCGCCAAGTTCTGGGTCTGCAAGCGCGGCGTGGAGATGGCGGGCGAGGCGATGGAAGTGTTCGGCGGCAACGGTTACGTGCAGGAGGGCGTGATGGCCCGCCTGTTCCTCGAAGCGCCCGTCAACTCCATCTGGGAGGGGTCGGGCAACGTGATGTGCCTGGACGTGCTGCGGGCACTGGCCCGCGATCCCGAGGCCGCCCGTGCATTGCTGGAAGAGTTCGCGCCCGCCGCGCAGGGTGAGCCGCGCATCGCCGCCGCGCTGCGCGAACTGCAGTCGCTGCTGGCCGGGCCGCCGGAAGCCCTCGAGGCCCTGGGCCGCCTGCTGGTGCAGCGGCTGGTGCTGCTGGCCCAGGCCTGCCTGCTGCGCCGGCATGCGCCCGCCGCCGTGGCGGATGCGTTCATCGCCACGCGGCTGGCCTCGGAACGCGTCGGGAGCGCAGGGCGCGTGGCAGGCGCCCTGGACCTGCGCAGGGCGGACGTAGCGGCAATATTGGCGCGGGTCTTCACCGGCTGATCCGGACGGGGCACAGGGCAGGCCGGCCCTCCGGACAGATGAGAAGGAATAGAATGCGATCGATTCGCATTTGTAATGCCTGCCATGCCTGCGCCCGCCCACTCCCTCCATGCCGAAGCCACCCAGGCCCTGTACCTGCAGCACCACGGCTGGCTGGTGGGCCGCCTGCAACACAAGCTGGGCTGCGCCTGGGATGCGGCGGACCTGGCGCAGACCACCTTCGTGCGCGTGCTCACCGCCACCGGCCAGAGGCTGGACGAAGTGGCCGAGCCCCGAGCCTACCTGACCACCATCGCCCAGCGCCTGCTGGCCAACCACCTGCGGCGCCGGCAGATCGAGCGCGCCTATCTCGATGCGCTGGCCCTGCTGCCCGAACCCGTGGCACCGCCGCCCGACGTGCGCCTGATGGTGCTGGAGACCCTGGTCGCCATCGACCGCCTGCTGGACGGCCTGCCCGCCGTGGCGCGCAAGGCTTTCCTGCTGTGGCGGCTGGAGGAACTGACGCAGGAGCAGATCGCCGCGCAACTGGGACTCTCGCGCACCACCGTGCGCCGGCACCTGGCAGCCGCGGCCGAGCGCTGCTACTTCGGCGATGCAGCGCCCATCCGCTGAGCCCCAGCGCGGCTTGGCGCCTCCGCAACCTGGCATGGATTCCACGGACATCCCTCCCGCCGTCGCTCGCCAGGCCGTGCACTGGCTGTTGGAGCTGCAGCCGGAAGACGACGCGCCCGGGGCCGCACGGCACACGCGCCAGCGATGGCAGGCCTGGCTGGACGCCGACCCGCTGCACGCCCGCGCCTGGCAGCGCATTGCCGAGGTGGATGCCCAGCTGCGCGGCGTGCCGCCCTCCGTCGCCCTGCAGACACTGGCTGCACCCGGCCTGCGGCGCCGCCATGCGGTGCATCTGGCCGTGCTGCTCACCGCCGGGACCGGCGGACTGCTGGCTGCGCGGCAGACGGGCCTGGGCGACCAGGTGTGGCAGCGGCTGGCGGCGGACCTGGCCACTGGCACCGGGGAGCGGCACGAGGCGCGGCTGCCCGACGGCACCTGCGTGTGGCTGAACACCGCCTCGGCCGTGGACGTGCGCTACGCCACCACCGAGCGTCTCATCGTGCTGCGTGCTGGCGAGATCCTGGTGCAGAGCGCTCCCGACAACGCCCCGGATGCCGCCACCGGTACCGTCCGCCCCCTGCGCGTGCGCACCGCCGAAGGGCTGGTGCACGCTGTCGGCACGCGCTTTACCGTGCGCCAGCATGGCGGCCACACCGCTGTCGGCGTGATGCAGGGTGCCGTGGAACTCATGCCTGCCCGGCTGGGCCGGCCGGCCTTGCGCCTGGCGGCGGGTGAGCAGGGCCGTTTCAGCCGCGAGGCGGCCAGCGCCGCAGAGCCCCTGCAGGACGGCGCCAGCGCCTGGGCCGAAGGCATGCTGGTCGCCGACGGCATGCCGCTGGGCGACTTCATCGCCGAGCTGTCGCGCTATCGGCCCGGCGTGCTGCGCTGCGCGCCCGAGACCTCCGGGCTGCGTGTCTCGGGCTCGTACCCGCTGGCCGACACCGACCGGGTACTGGCGGCGCTCACGCTGTCGCTGCCGGTGCAGATCCGCAGCCGCACGCCCTGGTGGGTGACGGTGGAGCTGCGCGGTTAGCTACATTTTCATAGCTTCATCTGCAGGATGGACCGGGCCATCTGCGCACTTCGTGCCGATGCGCCACGGAAATGCGGCCATTTCGGCCCGAATGGGTGTCAAGCATTGGGAAGCCCTGCCCGCAGCGGGGCGCACGACCTCCCTCCGCTCTATCGCCCGAAAGACCCGCAGCATGTACCGCGCCCATCTCTCAGCCTCTCACACCCGGCCCCTTCCCCGCCGCAGCACTGCCACCGCGGCGCACGTGCTGTGCGCCAGCCTGGCGGCAGCCTGTGGCGCGGCCCTGCTGGCATCGCCTTCCCATGCGCAGGCCCAGCCGGCAGCCGCCGAGTCTGCACCGCGCAGCTATGCCATCCCCGCCGGCCCGCTGGGTCCGGCGCTCAACCGGCTGGGCCGGGAGTCGGGTGCGCTGATCACCTTCGCACCCGATCTGGTGGCCGGCCTGCGGACGGACGGCGTGCAGGGCGCGCCGACGGTCGCGCATGCCCTGGCCCAACTCCTGGCCGGCACCGGGCTGGAGCCCGTGGCCGGTGCGGGCGGCGCCTACACGCTGCGCCGCCTGCCGGAAGCCTCGCACGCACCGGGCGCCGCCACCTCGGCCCTGCCGGAGGTGCGCGTGACGGCCGCCGCACCGGTGCAGCCCGACCTGCTGCCCGGCGCGTACGCCGGCGGCCAGATCGCCCGCGGCGGGCGGCTGGGCCTCCTGGGCCAGGCGGACGCCATGGATGCGCCTTTCCACATCACCAGCTACACCGCCCAGGCCATCGAGGACCGCCAGGCGACCACGCTGGCCGACGCGCTGGCGGTGGACCCGTCGGTGCGCAGCACGGCGCCCAGCGGCGACGTCGCCGATGCCTTCTTCATCCGCGGCTTCGCCATCGGGGACAACAACATCGGCGAAATCGCCTTCGACGGCCTGTACGGCGTGGCACCCAACTACCGCTTGCTGACCGACTACGCCGAGCGCGTGGAGGTGCTCAAGGGCCCCACGGCCATGGTGTACGGCATGTCGCCCAACAGCGGCGTGGGCGGCGGCATCAACGTGGTGCCCAAGCGCGCCACGCAGGACCTGACCCGCTTGCGCGCCGACTACGGCACCCGCACGCAGGGCGGCGGCCACATCGACGTGGCGCGGCGCTGGGGCGATGCGCGCCAGTTCGGCGTGCGCTTCAACGGCAGCTACCGCGACGGCCGCACGCCCATGGACCATCAACGCCGGGAGTCTTCGCTGGGGGCCCTGGCGCTGGACTACACCACGGAGCGCACCCAGGCCACGCTGGACCTGATCCGCCAGCGCGAGGACGTGGATGCCCCCACGCGCCGGCCGTCCCTGGCCGCGGGCCTGGCCGTGCCCGCCGCGCCGGACGGGCGCCGCAACATCACGCAGCGCTGGGAGTGGTACGAAAGCACCGAGGAATCCGCCCTGCTCAAGGCGCGGCACGAACTCACGGACCGCTGGTCTGTCTTCGCCAGCGCGGGCGCAGCCCGGTCACAGGTGGACCGGCTCTTCAACACTCCCACCATCACCTCGGCCGCCGGCGATACGCGCGTGACGCCCACGCGGGCCCGGTTCGACGTGGAGCGCGCGGTGATGGAGGCCGGCCTGCGCGGCCGCTTCACCACCGGCGCGGCCAGTCACCAGGCCACGCTGCAGTGGAGCCGGTACGAAGACCGCTACCGCATGGGCTCGGTGTCGGGCACGGCCTATACCTCCAATCTCTATGCGCCGATCGAGCGGCCCGCCCAGGCCGTGGAGGCTCCGGCCACCCGTCCGAAGCGGTCCGCCACGGCGCTGAGCGGCATCGCACTGTCGGACACCCTCGGCCTGTGGGACGAACGGCTGCTGCTCACCCTGGGCATGCGCCACCAGCAGGTGGACTCGGACAGCTTCGATGCCAGCGGCGTGCGCACAGCAACCTACGGCCAGAGCGCCACCACGCCCCTGGCCGGCGTGGTGTTCAAGCCCTGGCAGGGTGTCTCGCTGTATGCCAATTACATCGAGGGCCTCAGCAAGGGCGACACCGCGCCCAGCAACGCCGTGAACGCGGGCGAGGTCTTCGCCCCTTACAAAACCCGCCAGCGGGAGGTGGGCATCAAGATCGATCACGGCAGGCTCATGACCACCGCCAGCCTCTTCCAGATCCGCAAGCCCAGCGGCTTCCTGCAGAACAACGTCTTCGCGGTGGACGGCGAACAGCGCAACCGCGGCCTGGAGCTGTCGGCGTATGGCGAGCCCGCCGCCGGCTGGCGTCTGTACGGCGGCGCGACCTGGATCGACGCGGAACTCACCCGCACCAGCAGCGCCGCCACGCAAGGCAACATGGCCGTGGGCGTGCCGCGCACGCAGTTCACGCTGAACGCCGAGCACGACCTCGCCCTGGTGCCCGGCCTGACGGCCACGGCAGGGCTCACCCGCACCGGCTCCCAGTACGCCGACCAGGCCAACCTCCAGCGCCTGCCGTCGTGGACGACCGTGGACCTGGGCCTGCGCTACCGACTGCAGGTGGCCGGCCGCAGCACGGTGCTGCGCGCCACGGTACGCAACGCCACGGGCCGCGACTACTGGGCCGGGGCGTCCACCTGGGGCACGCTGCTGGTCGGCGCGCCACGGAGCCTGCAGCTGTCGGCCTCCGTGGATTTCTGAACGGCAGGAATCCGTGGGCGCCGGACCTGCCTGCATGACAATGGCGCCCATGCTCACCCTCCCCGACATCCAGGCCGCCGCCGCCCGCCTCCAGGGCCAGGTGCTCGACACCCCTTGCGTCGAATCGCGCACGCTCTCGCAGATCGTGGGCGCGCAGGTGTTCCTCAAGTTCGAGAACCTGCAGTTCACCGCCTCCTTCAAGGAACGCGGCGCCTGCAACAAGCTGAGCCAGCTTTCGGCGGAGGAGCAGCGGCGCGGCGTGATCGCCATGAGCGCCGGCAACCATGCCCAGGGCGTGGCCTACCACGCGCAGCGCCTGGGCCTGGCTGCCGTGATCGTGATGCCGCGCTTCACGCCCGGCGTGAAGGTGGAGCGCACGCGCGGCTTCGGCGCCGAGGTCGTGCTCCACGGCGACACCCTGGAAGAAGCACGCGCCCATGCCTATGCCCTGGCCGAGGAGCGGGGGCTCACTTTCGTGCATCCCTACGACGACGAGGCCGTCGCCGCGGGCCAGGGCACGGTCGGCCTGGAGATGCTGCAGGCGGTGCCGGACCTGGACTGCCTGGCCATCGCCGTGGGCGGGGGCGGCCTGATCGCCGGCATCGCCACCGCCGCCAAGGCTCTGAAGCCGGACATCGAGATCATCGGCGTGCAGACCTCGCGCTTTCCGGCCATGGTCAATGCGGTCAAGGGCACGCACCACCCGCAGGGCACCTCCACCATCGCCGAAGGGATCGCCGTGGGCACGCCCGGCCAGATCACCCGCGAGGTGATCGCCCGGCTGGTGGACGACCTGCTGCTCGTGGACGAGGGCGATATCGAGCAGGCCGTGCTGATGCTGCTGGAAATCGAGAAGACCCTCGTGGAGGGCGCCGGAGCCGCGGGCCTCGCGGCGCTGCTGCGCCACCCGGAGCGCTTCCGGGGCAAGCGCGTGGGCCTGGTGCTGTGCGGCGGCAACATCGATCCCCTGCTGCTGGCGGCCATCATCGAGCGCGGCATGGTGCGCTCCGGGCGCCTGGCGCGCGTCAAGGTGAGCGCGCGCGACATCCCGGGCGTGCTCGCGCGCATCACCGCCACGGTGGCCGAGGCCGGCGCCAACATCGAGGAAGTCCACCACCAGCGCGCCTTCACCATGCTGGCCGCCCAGAACGTGGAGATCGAACTCGTGCTGCAGACGCGCGGCCGCGAGCATGTGCAGCAGGTGCTCGCCCGCCTCCGCGAAGCGTCCATGGAAGCCGAACTCCTGTGATCCTTTGCCCCTCCGCGTTGTAGGACTGGAGCGGCTTTTGCGGGCAATATCCACAGAGTCACACGGCGTTGCATCACCGCCGCGTCGTTTTCGGCACACTGCAGCCCCATGCAGAAACCCCAACGACGCCATTTCCTCCGCACTCTCGGCCACGGCGCCGCGCTGGCCACCGCTGGCGGCCTGGGCCTGAACTGGACCCAGGCCTTCGCCGCCCTCAAGCCCCTGGGCCAGCCCCAGCCCTTCGATTTCGCGGCGCTCAAGGGCCAGGCCCGCGCCCTGGCTGCCAAGGCCTACGAGCCGCCGAAGGACACCATCCCCCCCTCGGTGTCCAAGCTCGACTGGGACCAGTACCAGTCCATCCAGTTCCGGCCAGACCACGCCCTCTGGGCCGACGAGAAGCTGCGCTTCCAGGCCAAGTTCTTCCACCTGGGCCTGTTCTTCAAGAAGCCGGTGCGCATGTTCGAACTGGCCGACGGCAAGGCCCAGGAACTGGCCTACGACCCCGAGATGTTCGACTACGGCAAGAGCGGCCTCAAGCCCGGCGACCTGCCGCCGGACCTGGGCTTCGCGGGCTTCCGCCTCAATTTCCACACCGACCCGGTGCGCGACGTGGCCGCCTTCCTGGGCGCCAGCTACTTCCGGGCCGTGGGCGGCGAATGGCAGTACGGCCTCTCCGCCCGGGGCCTGGCCATCGATACCGGCATGCAGCGGCCGGAGGAATTCCCGGACTTCACCGCCTTCTACCTGGAGCGCCCCGCGCCGGGCTCCAACACCGTCGTCGTGCTGGCCCTGCTGGACTCGCCCAGCATCTCCGGCGCCTACCGCTTCGCGATCACGCCGGGCGACACGCAGGTGATGGAGATCGATGCCGCCCTGTATCCGCGCAAGGCCATCGAGCGGCTGGGCATCGCGCCCTGCACCAGCATGTTCCAGCACGGCGAGAACGACCGCCGCATGGCCAACGACTGGCGCCCCGAGATCCATGACTCCGACGGCCTGCAGATGTGGCGTGGCAACGGCGAATGGGTCTGGCGTCCGCTCACCAATCCGCCGGCGCTGCAGTTCAACGCCTTCGCCGACCAGGGCCCGCGCGGCTTCGGCCTCGTGCAGCGCGACCGCAATTTCGACCACTACCAGGACGACGGCGTCTTCTACGAGCGCCGGCCCTCGCTCTGGGTGGAGCCGAAGTCCGACTGGGGCGCGGGCTCCATCCAGCTGGTGGAGATTCCCACCATCGACGAGACCTTCGACAACATCGTCGCCTTCTGGAACCCCGACCGCAAGCCGCAGCCCGGCGAGGAACTGCTGATCGGCTACCGCCTGTTCTGGGGCGCCCACCCGCCGGCCCAGTCCCCGCTGGCGCGCTGCGTGGCCACCTGGACAGGCCTGGGCGGCGTGGTCGGCCAGCCGCGCAAGTACTTCTCCTGGCGCTTCGCGGTCGATTTCGCCGGGGAGAACCTCGTGGCGCTGGGCCGCGGCGCCAAGGTCGAGCCCGTGATCACCGCCAGCCGCGGCAAGATCGAGATCACCTCCGCACGGCCGCAGGACGCCATCCAGGGCTGGCGCGCCATGTTCGACATCAAGCCCGAGGACGACAGCACCGCGCCCATCACCATCCGCATGTTCCTGCGCGGCGAGAACGGCGCGCCGCTCACCGAGACGTGGCTCTACCAGTGGGTGCCGCCCGCCCCGGCGGACCGCCGGCTCTCCTGACCGGCCACGTGCCGCCCGGCACGGATACTGAGGTTATTACCGAGGAAACCGCGGCCCGGGCGCCGCGGGGCTGTGGCTAGAATGGTCCATCCCATCCGCAACCCCGTTCCGAGGAGAATGCCATGGTCCACGACACCACCACCACACCGCACGCCGGCGAGCAGCATGCCCCCGACGGCGTGGAGGCCGTGGTGCCCTACATGCCCATCGTGCTGCCCATCGCGGGCGGCGTGCTGATGCTGCTGCTGGCGTTCATCGCCATCTACATGGCCTGAAGCCATTCCGGACCGCCCCGCCAGCCGGCCCCGCGCATGCGGGGCTTTTTCTTTTCACTCCTGATCTTCTTCGTTCCAAGGACCCATCCCATGCGAGCCGGCCACGCCCTCGTCCTTTTCTCCGGAGGCCAGGACTCCACCACCTGCCTGGCCTGGGCGCTCGAGCGCTTCGAGCGGGTGGAGACCATCGGCTTCGATTACGGCCAGCGCCACCATGTGGAGCTGGAGGCCCGCACCGCCGTGCTCGCGGCACTGCGCGGCCGCTTCCCCGCCTGGAGCGCGCGCCTCGGCGACGACCACATGGTCGACCTGGCCGTGCTCGGCCAGATCAGCGACACGGCGCTCACCCGCGACACCGCCATCCAGATGACGGAAGCCGGCCTGCCCAACACCTTCGTGCCCGGCCGCAACCTGCTGTTCTTCCAGCTGGCCGCCGCCGTGGGCTACCGGCGCGGCCTGCACACGCTGGTGGGCGGCATGTGCGAGACCGACTTCTCCGGCTATCCGGACTGCCGCGACGACACGCTCAAAGCGCTGCAGGTGGCCCTCTCCCTGGGCATGGGCCAGCGCTTCACCATCGAGACGCCACTCATGTGGATCGACAAGGCCGAGACCTGGGAAATGGCCCGGCAGATCGGCGGCGACGAGCTGGTGGACATCATCGTTCGCCAGTCCCATACCTGCTACCACGGCGTGCGCGACACGCTCCACGCCTGGGGCTACGGCTGCGGCACCTGCCCGGCGTGCCTGCTGCGGCAGGCCGGGCATGCGCAGTGGACTGGACAGGCCGCACAAGGCTGATCCCGGCAGTCCGCCCGGCGGCGGCACCTTTTTTCTCCCCTTTCCGCGTCCCGGCAAGCCACGGCCCGCTCGCAAGGGTTTTCACCCAGCGCGCGCCATTGTTGGCTGGGGGGCGTTCTGCTAGCATCAATTTACTTACCGGCCGGCATGTAAAAAGCAGATCGCTCACGGACCACCGTCGCGCGGCACCGAAGAGAAAGAGGAAGACAAATGCAGGGTTTGATGCAATCCGGGGCGCTGCTGATCTCCACGTTGCTGGAGCATGCGGTACGCCACCATGGCGGGGTGGAAATCGTCTCCCACCTGAACGCGCACGACAGCCTGCGCACGACCTGGGGCGAAGTGGGCCGCCGCGCCCGGCGCCTGGCCGGCGCCCTGCGTGGCCGGGGCTTGCCCCCGGGGGCCCGTGTCGGCACGCTGGCCTGGAACACCCACCGCCACCTGGAGCTGTACTACGCCGTGTCCGGGATGGGCGCCATCCTGCACACGATCAACCCCCGCCTGTTCCCCGAGCAGATCAGCTACATCGTCAACCACGCGGCCGACGAGTACCTGTGCTTCGACCTGGATTTCGCGCCGCTGGTGGCGCGGATCGCCCCCCAGCTGGCCTCGGTGCGGGCCTGCGTGGCGCTGTGCCGGCGCGACCAGTTGCCGGCCATGGACCTGCCCGTGCCGCTGCTGTGCTACGAAGACCTGGTGGATGCGGGCGACGAAGGTTTCACCTGGCCGGCCCTGGACGAGCACACGGCCTCCTCCCTTTGCTACACCTCCGGCACGACGGGCCATCCCAAGGGCGTGCTCTACAGCCACCGCTCCACGGTGCTGCACTCCTGGACCGCCTGCGCCACGGACGGGCTGGGGCTGGGCGCGCGCGACAGCGTGCTGCTGGCCGTGCCGATGTTCCACGTGAACGCCTGGGGCATTCCCTATGCCGCTGCCATGAGCGGCGCCAAGCTCGTCCTGCCGGGGCCCAACCTGGCGGGTGAGCGCATCTTCGCGCTGCTGCGCGACGAGCAGTGCACCCTGTCGCTCGGCGTGCCCACCGTCTGGCTGGGCTTCTTCCAGCACGTCGAGGGCCTCCCCGACGCTGAGCGGGCGCAGCTGCGGCTGCAGCGCGTGGTGGTGGGCGGGTCGGCCGCGCCCCGCGCCATCATCGAGAAGTTCGACCGGCTCTTCGGTGCCTTCGTGATCCAGGCCTGGGGCATGACGGAGACCAGCCCGCTGGCCACCATCGGCAACCTGCTGCCCCGCCACGACGGCCTGCCCGCGCAGGAGCGCCACGCCGTGCAGGCGCGCCAGGGCCGCGCCATCTACGGCGTGGAAATCGCGGTGTTCGACGCCGACGGGCGGCAGCGCGCGCCGGACGACCACACCCCCGGCGACCTCAAGGTGCGCGGGCCCTGGGTGGTATCGGCCTACTACGGCCAGACGTCGGGCTCCGCGCTGGATGCGGACGGCTGGTTCGCCACGGGCGACGTGGCCCTCATCGACGCCGAGGGCTACGTGCAGATCACCGACCGGTCCAAGGACGTGATCAAGTCCGGCGGCGAATGGATCTCCTCCATCGACCTGGAGAACCTGGCCGTGGGACATCCCAAGGTGCAGGAAGCCGCAGTGATCGGCGCCTACCACAGCAAGTGGCAGGAACGCCCCCTGCTGATCGTCGTGCCCAAGGCCGGCGAGACGGTGAGCGGCGCGGAAATCCTCGACTTCATGAAGGACCGCGTGGCCCGCTGGTGGATGCCCGACGACGTGGTGTTCATCGACGAGCTGCCCCACACGGCCACCGGCAAGCTGCAGAAGACCCGGCTGCGCGAACTGTTCCGCGACCACCGCCTGCCCACCGACGCCGGCTGACGCCACGCGGCCCCCCGGACGCTGCAGGCGCCGGCCCGCCACCCGGCCTGCGGACGGCGGGCCCTGGAATGCATCCGTCCGGTCCGAAGACAACGCACCACACCAAGGAGACACACCATGCCCCAGCCACGCTCCCGCCTCGCCCTCGCCGCCCTGGCCCTCGCCTTCGGCGCGGCGGCCCATGCCCAGATCAGTGACGACGTCGTGCGCATCGGCGTCATGGCCGACCAGACCGGCCCCTACTCCGGCAACGGCGGGCCGGGCTCGACGCTGGCCGTGCGCATGGCCGTGGAGGACTTCGGCAGCACCGTGCTCGGCAAGCCGGTGGAGGTGGTCGTGGCCGACGACCAGAACAAGCCCGACGTGGGCCTGAACATCGCCCGCAAGTGGCTGGACACCGAGAAGGTGGACACCATCGTCGGCGGCTCCGCCTCGTCCATCGCGCTGGGCATCTCCAGCCTGATGAAGGAGCGCAAGAAGCCCTACCTGATCGCCGGCACGGTGAGTGCGGAGCTGACCAACAAGTCGTGCTCGCCCATGAACTTCCAGTTCCTCACGGACACCTACGCGCTGCCCAAGGCCGGCGTGCAGAGCCTGTTCAAGCAGGGTATCAAGAGCTTCTTTTTCATCACCGTGGACTACGCCTTCGGCCAAGCCTACCAGGACGATGCCACGCGCTTCATCCAGGCCGCCGGCGGCAAGGTGGTGGGCTCGGTCAAGCACCCGCTGGGCGCCACGGACTTCTCCTCCTACCTGCTGCAGGCCCAGGCCAGCGGTGCGCAGGCCATCGTCATCCTCAACGCGGGCCTGGACCTGTCCAACGCCCTCAAGCAGGCCGCGGAGTACAAGATCACCCGCGGCGGCCAAGTGGTGACCGTGTTCGGCATGACGATCAACAGCGTGGCGGCCATGGGCCTGGACGTGGCCCAGGGCCTGCAGCTGACCCTGCCCTTCTACTGGGACCGCGACGAGTCCTCGCGCGCCTGGTCCAGGCGCTTCATGGCCCGCAACAAGGGTGTGGTGCCCACCTACATCCACGCCGGCGCCTACAGCGCCGCCTGGCACTACCTGCAGGCCGTGAAGGCCGCCGGCACGGACGACGGCGCCCAGGTCGCGGTCAGGATGCGCGAGCTGCCCATCAACGACTTCTTCTCGAAGGACGTGAAGATCCGCGAGGACGGCCAGGCGCTGCGCCCGGTGTACGCCATCCAGGTCAAGAAGCCCTCGGAATCCAGGGGCCCGAACGACTTCTACACGGTGCGCGGCGAGATCCCGCCCGAGCAGACGTGGCGCCCGCTGTCCGAGAGCAGCTGCGACTACATCAAGAGCGCGGCCAGGTAAGGCACGCCGGCCGGCACCTGCGAGAGCCCCCATGGACCTGCAGATCGACATCCTCTCCCCCCGGCGCGACCTGCTCGGCGAATGCCCGCTGTGGGACGTGCGCACGCAGTCGCTCTACTGGATCGACGCCCGGGCCGGCCTGGTGCGCCGGCACACGCCGGCCACGGGCGCCGAGGTGGATTGGCAGCTGCCCGCCCACGCCGGCTCCATCGCGCTGTGCGAGAGCGGCCGGCTGCTGGTGGCGCTGGAGGAGGACTTCCGCTACCTGGAACCGGAGACCGGCGCCCTGGAGCCGCTGGGCGTGCGGGTGGCGCACGCCGCCGACCGGATGCGCCTGAACGACGGCCGCACCGACCGCCGCGGCCGCTTCGTGGTCGGCTCCATGACACTGGGCCGGATGGCGCCCGAGGGCGCGCTGTACCAGCTGCAGGCGCCGGAGACGGCGGATGCCGCGGGCGCGGCGGAGGCCGTGCGCATCCTGGACCGCGGCATCCACGTGGCCAACGGCACGTGCTTCAGCCCGGACGGGCGCTGGCTGTACTTCGCCGACAGCCCCACGCACCAGGTACGCCGCCACTCCTACGACCCGGCCACCGGCATGGCCGGCCCGGCCGAACCCTGGGTGGACACCCGGGCGCTGGGCTCGGTGCCCGACGGCGCCGCCGTGGACGCGGACGGCTGCGTGTGGGTGGCGCTGGTGCAGAACGGCCAGCTCGTGCGCTTCACGCCCGACGGCCGGCTGGACCGGCGCATCCAGCTGCCCGTGGACTTCGTGACCTGCCCGTGCTTCGGCGGGCCGCAACTCGACGTGATCTACCTCACCTCCATCCGCGACAGCGGCAACCTGCTGCGCAGCGACCACCCCGACGCCGGCGCGGTCTTCGCCATCCACGGCACCGGCGTGCGCGGGCTCGAGGAAGCCCGCTTCGCCGACCTTCCCCGATCCCCACAGACAAGGACTTCTCCATGACGACCCGACGTTTCGAAGGCAAGGTAGCCCTCATCACCGGCGGCGCCCGCGGCATCGGCCGCGCGATCGCCGAGGCCATGGCGGCCGAAGGCGCCGCCGTCGGCATCCTGGACCGCGCCGAGGACATGGCCCACGAGGCCGCCGAGCAGCTGCAGGCGCGCGGCCTGCGGGCCATGGCCTTCGGCGGCGACGTGGCGCGGCGCTCCAGCTTCACCGAGGCGGTGGGCGCGCTCAAGGAGCACTACGGCCGCCTCGACGTGCTGGTGAACAACGCCATCTGGGTGCGCTACGGCCCCATCGACGCCATCACGCCCGAGATGCTCGACCGCATGGTCGGCACCGGGTTCAACTCCGTGGTCTGGGGCATCCAGGTGGGCGCCGAGGCCATGGACGCGGGCGGGAGCATCGTCAACATCGCGTCGTCAGCCGCTTTCCTGGGCCTGCCCGAGGGCATGCTGTACTGCGGCGTGAAGGCCGGCGTGCTGGGCCTGACACGTTCCGCCGCGGTGGACCTGGGGCCGCGCGGCATCCGCGTCAACGCCATCTGCCCCGGCTCCGTGCTCACCGAGGGCGTGAAGATCAACGTGGACGCCGAGAAGGCGAAGATCCGCATCGCCAAGACGCCGATGAAGCGCCTGGGCGAGGTGGAGGACATCGCCAGGGCCGCCTGCTTCCTGGCCTCCGACGACGCCAGCTTCGTGACCGGGGAATCGCTGCTCGTGGACGGCGGCGTCACCCATGCCTTCCTCTGACGCGCACCGCGGCCGCCACGCCATGGACGACACCTTCATCCTCGAGGCCCGCGGGCTGAGCCGGCAGTTCCGCGGCTTCTACGCCGTGAAGGACGTGGACCTGCGGGTGCGCCGGCATTCGGTCCACGCCCTCATCGGCCCCAACGGCGCGGGCAAGACGACCTGCTTCAACCTGCTCACCACCTTCCTGCGGCCGTCGTCCGGCACGGTGGTGTTCAACGGCCGGGACATCTCCCGCAGCGACCCGGCCTCGGTGGCCATGGCCGGGCTGGTGCGCTCGTTCCAGATCTCGGCCGTGTTCGGGCAGATGACGGCGCTGGAGAACGTGCGCGTGGCACTGCAGAAGCGCCACGGCGGCACCTTCGCCTTCTGGCGCAACGCCAGGGTGCTGCGCACGCTGGACGCCCGGGCGCTGGAACTGCTGGAGCGCGTGGGCCTGGGGCGCTGGCGCGACACCCCGGCCGGCGAGTTGCCCTACGGGCGCAAGCGCGCCCTGGAGCTGGCCACCACCATCGCCATGGAGCCCGAGATGATCCTGCTGGACGAGCCCATGGCCGGCCTGGGGCACGAGGACATCGGCCCCGTGGTGGAACTGATCCGCGAGGCGGCCCGCGGGCGGACGGTGCTCATGGTGGAGCACAACATGAAAGTCATCGCCGAGCTGTGCGACCGCGTGACCGTGCTGCAGGCCGGCCAGGTGCTGGCGGAGGGAAGCTACGACGAGGTCTCGCGCGACCCGCGCGTCATCGAAGCCTATGTGGGAGGGGCGCATGACTGACACAGACCATGCACGGACCATCCTGCGGGTACGCGGCCTGCGCGGCTGGTACGGAGAGACCCGGGCACTGCACCAGATTGACCTCGACGTGAACGAAGGCGAAGTGGTGTGCCTGCTGGGCCGCAACGGTGCCGGCAAGACGACCACGCTGCGCGCCATCATGGGTCTGCTGGCCCGGCGTGAAGGCCACATCACCTTGCGCGGAAGCCCGACCGAAGGACTTCCGCCCGAGGCCATCGCCCGCCTGGGAATGGCCTACTGCCCGGAAGAACGCGGGATCTTCGCCAGCCTTTCGACAGAAGAGAACCTGCTGCTGCCGCCGGTGCTGCTGCCCGGCGGACTGAGCGTGCAGGAGATCTACACGCTGTTCCCCAACCTGCAGCAGCGCCGGCACAGCCCGGGCACGCGGCTGTCGGGCGGCGAGCAGCAGATGCTGGCCATCGCACGCATCCTGCGCACGGGCGCCAAGCTGCTGCTGCTCGACGAGCCCACCGAGGGGCTGGCCCCCGTGATCGTGGAGCGCATCGGCCAGACCATCCGCATGCTGCGCGAGCGCGGCTTCACGGTGCTGCTGGTGGAGCAGAACTTCCGTTTCGCCTCGTCGCTGGCCGACCGCTTCTACGTGATCGAGGAGGGCGAGGTGGCTGCCCATTTCCGCCAGGACGAGCTGGGCACGCAGCGCCCGCGCATCGAATCGCTGCTGGGCCTGTGAGCCCGGCTGCTTCTTCACTACCAACAGGACGGGCCAGACGATGGACGGGCTATTCGGAATTCCCTGGGCGGCATGGATCGGGCAGATCCTCGTGGGGCTGATCAACGGCGCCTTCTATGCCTTGATGAGCCTGGGGCTGTCGATCATCTTCGGGCTGCTGCACGTGGTCAACTTCGCCCACGGCGCCCAGTACATGCTGGGAGCCTTCGTGGCCTGGGGGCTGCTGGAGTACCTGGGCCTGGGCTACTGGCCGGCGCTCCTCATCGCGCCGCTGGTGGTGGCCGCCTTCGGCATCGCCTTCGAGCGGCTGATGCTGCGGCGCCTCTACGCGCTGGACCACGTCTATGCGCTGCTGCTGACCTTCGGCGTGGCGCTGCTCATGGAAGGCGCATTCCGGCTGCAGTTCGGCGTGAGCGGCCAGCCCTATCCCAACCCGTTGTCGGGCGGCATCGACGTGGGCGTGACCTTCCTGCCGCTGTACCGGGTGTGGGCGATCGTCGCCGCGCTGGCGGTCTGCCTGGGCACCTGGTTCTTCATCGAGAAGACCAAGCTCGGCGCCTACCTGCGCGCGGCCAACGAGAACGCGCCCCTGGTGCGCACCTTCGGCATCAACGTGCCGCGCATGCTCATGCTCACCTACGGGCTGGGCGTCGGCCTGGCGGGCCTGAGCGGCGTGATGGCCGCGCCCATCTACCAGGTGAGCCCGCTGATGGGGTCGAACCTGATCATCGTCGTCTTCGCCGTCGTGGTGATCGGCGGCATGGGATCCATCCTGGGCTCCATCGTCACGGGCTTCGCTCTGGGCGCCATCGAGGGGCTCACCAAGCTCGTCTATCCCGACGGCGCGGGGGTGGTCATCTTCGTCGTGATGATCCTCGTGCTCGCCGTCCGTCCCCATGGCCTCTTCGGCCGTGCCCACTGAGGAACCGAACCGCCATGGAATTGCTCAGCCGACGCACCTCCACCGCACTGCTGCTGGCCGCCGGCGCCTGCCTGGCCGCGGCCCCCTTCGTGGTCTACCCCATGTTCCTGATGAAGCTGATGTGCTTCGCGCTGCTGGCCGCATCGGTGAACCTGCTGGTCGGCTACGTGGGCCTGCTGTCCTTCGGGCACGCCATGTTCTACGGCACCGCCGGCTACCTCACGGCCCATGCGGTCAAGGTCTGGGGCTGGGAAGGCCTCTCCGGCATCGCCTTCGGGGCCGCCGCGGCCGGGCTGCTGGGCCTGCTCACGGGCCTGCTGGCCATCCGCCGCCAGGGCATCTATTTCTCGATGATCACGCTGGCCTTCGCCCAGCTGGTGTACTTCATGGCGCTGCGCCTGCCGTTCACGGGCGGCGAGGACGGCATCCAGAACATCCCCCGGCCCACCGTGCTGGGCCTGTTCTCGCTGGAGAACACGCTGGTGATGTACTACTTCGTCACCGTGATGATCGCCGCCGGCTTCTGGCTCATCTACCGGCTGGTGCACTCGCCGTTCGGACAGGTGCTGCGTGCCATCCGTGACAACGAGCCCCGAGCCGGGAGCCTGGGCTACCGCGTCAACCGGTACAAGCTGCTGGCCTTCGTGCTGTCGGCCACCATCGCCGGCTTCGCGGGCTCGCTGAAGGCGCTGGTCTTCCAGCTCGCCACGCTCACCGACGTGCACTGGGCGACCTCCGGCGAGGCGCTGCTCATCTGCATCGTCGGCGGCATGCAGACCCTGCTGGGCCCGGTGGTGGGCGCCATGGTGATCGTGACCATGGAGAACTACCTGGCCTCGTTCGCCGAGTGGGTGCTGATCCTGCAGGGCGTGGTGTTCGTCATCGTGGTCATGCTGTTCCGCAAGGGCATCGTCGGCCAGTTCCAGTCGTATCTCGCCAGCCGCCGCCAGCGCGGCGCGGCGCCACTGTAGGAGAGCCGCCATGCCCGCCCATGCCCTTCCCCCCGCCTGCCCCGCCACCCCCGGCCTGCTGGCCGGCCGCCTGGCCCTCGTCACCGGAGCGGCCAGCGGCATCGGCCAGGCCGTGGCCGTGGCCTTCGCCCGGGCCGGCGCCCGCGTGGTCGTGACCGACCTGCAGGCCGAGCGCTGCGCGGACACGCTGCGCGCCGTACACGCCGCCGGCGCCGAAGGCTGGGCCCATGCGCTGGACGTCTCGGACGCCGGGGCCTGCCGCGACCTGGCCGCCGAAGTGGAGCGGACCGCCGGCGACGTGGACACGCTGGTGAACAACGCCGGCGTGCTCATCCGCGAGGGCATCGACAGCCCCCGCGCCGCCGAGAACCTGCGCCGCACGATGGACGTGAACCTGTTCGGCGTGTTCCACACCGTGCATGCCTGGCTGCCCGCGCTGCGGCGCACGCGCGGCTGCATCATCAACGTGGCCTCGGGCGCGGCCTTCATCGCGCAGGGCAATGCCCTGGGCTATTCGCCGTCGAAGGCGGCCGTGCGGATGTTCACCCAGACCCTCGCCCTCGACCTCGCGCCCGACGGCATCCGCGTCAACGCGCTGGCGCCCGGCGTGATCGAGACCCCCATGACGGAGGCCACGCGCGCCAACCCCGAGCGGCTCGAACGCTTCATGCAGCGCATTCCCGCCGGCCGCCTGGGCCAGCCGCACGAGCTGGCCGGGCCGGCGGTGTTCCTGGCCTCGGACCTGGCGAGCTTCGTCAACGGCGCGACGCTGCCCGTGGACGGCGGCACGCTGGCCGTCTGAACACATGCGGTCCGGGCCGCAGCGCCAGCGGAAATCACGGATGTGATGTTGACGCCCCGCCCACCGCGTTTGCTTGATGCGCCCGCACCGCGAACGCATCATGTTCCGCAAGGCCGGCTGAACGAACCATGCGCCCACGCAGCGCTGGCGGCAGCCCGGCCGGATCTGCAACCATCCGCGGCACCGTGGCGTGCCGCCGTCAGAGGAGACACGACATGACAGCGCAAAACCAGCAACAGCACGGCACCCCGGGCACCACCCACGCGCCGCAGCGCATCGACGTGGCCATCGTGGGCGCGGGCTTCGGCGGCATGTACGCCGTGTACAAGTTCCGCGAAATGGGGCTGAAGATCCAGGGCTTCGAGGCCGGCGGCGACGTGGGCGGCGTCTGGTACTGGAACCGCTACCCCGGCGCCCGCGTGGACCTGCCCAGCATCGACTACAGCTTTTCCTTCTCGCCCGAGATCGAGCAGGAGTGGACCTGGTCGGAGCAGTTCGCGGCCCAGCCGGAGCTGCTGCGCTACATCAACTTCGTGGCCGACCGGCTCGACCTGCGCCGGCACATCCAGTTCAACACCCGCGTGACCAGCGCCGTTTGGAGCGAGGACCGGCAGCTGTGGACCGTGAAGACCGACCGCGGCGACGTGTACGAGGCCACGTACTGCATCATGGCTACCGGCCCCCTGTCCATTCCCAAGGACCCGGAGATCCCGGGCCTGGACCGCTTCCGCGGCCGGCTGCTGCGCGCCGCCAGGTGGCCGCACGAGCCGGTGCGCTTCGACGGGCTGCGCGTGGGCGTGATCGGCACCGGCTCCACCGGCATCCAGATCGTGCAGGAGGTGGGCAAGGAAGCCGGCGAACTGTTCGTGTTCCAGCGCACGCCGAGCTTCACCATGCCCATGCGCAACGAGACGCTCACGCCCGACTACGTGGCCGAGGTGAAGCGCCACTACGCCGGCATCCGCGAGGCCGCGCGCAACAGCGCCGTGGGCGGCGTGCGCCCGCAGTCGACCCGGGCCTTCTACAGCGTGACGCCGCAGCAGCGCCGCCAGTTGCTGGAGGACGCCTGGAAGAACGGTGGCCTGGCCATGCTCGGCACCTTCTGCGACCTGATGACCAACGCCGAGGCCAACGAGCATGTGGCGGAGTTCGTGCGCGGCAAGATCGGGGAGGTGGTGCACGACCCGGTGACGGCCGAGCAGCTCAAGCCCAAGGGCTACCCGATCTTCGCCCGCCGCCCCTGCCTGGACTCCGGCTACTACGAGACCTTCAACCAGCCCAACGTGCACCTGGTGGACCTGCTGAACGATCCCATCGTGGAGATCACCGAGAAGGGCGTGCGGACCCAGTCCGGCGAGGTGGAGCTGGACATGCTCATCCTGGCCACGGGCTACGACGGGCTCACCGGCGCGCTGCTGGCCTTCGACGTGGTCGGCCGCGGTGGCCGCACGGTCAACGATAAGTGGAAGGACGGCGCGCGCTCCTACCTGGGGCTGATGATGGAAGGCTTCCCCAACCTGTTCATGACCACCGGCCCCAACGGCCCGGCCGCCCTGGCCAACATCATCCGCATCAGCGAGAACGACGTGGACTGGATCGCGGCCGCCATGCAGCACATGGAGCGCCAGGGCCTGGCCACCATCGAGCCGACGGCCCAGGCCGAGCAGGGCTGGATGGACCTCGTGTTCGCGCTGTCGCAGCGCTCGCTGCTGCTCAAGGCCAAGACCTGGTACCTGGGCGCCAACGTGAAGGACAAGCCACAGGGCCTCACCCTGTTCACCGGCGGCTTCGCCAAGTACCGCGAGCACTGCGCGGCCGCCGCGCAGGACGGCTACCGCAGCTTCAGCTTCCAGCGCCCTGGGGCGCAGGCCGGCGCCCCCGGCCGCCCCGCCCCGGTGGCGGCCCCGGAACCGGCGCTCGCCGGCTGAGCCGTGCCCGCCGCCCCGGCCCGCCGCTACACGCCACCGGGGCGCGGGGCGTCCTCCGCGGCACCCCCGCCCGGCGGCTGCGGCTCCAGCTGATGGGCCAGCTGGCGCATCATCGCCGTATAGCGGGCGCGGCGGGGCCGCATGCGCTCGATGGTGCCGCCCATGCCCAGCACCACGAGGCGCTCCTGCACCCGCCAGGGCAGCACCACGCCGATGGTGGCACCGCCCACCAGGGGCAGGTTCTCCAGGTAGAGCGTGCGGCGCAGCCGGGCGTCCGCCACTTCGGCGGCGATGGTCTCCAGCGGCACGCGGTCCTCGGTGCGCGGCACGGCGATGTTGGCGCGGCGCACCAGCTTCTCCACCTCGGCATCGGTGCGGTCCGTGAGCAGCAGCCACCCCACGGCGGAGCGCGTGAGCGGCCGCAGACTGCCTTCGTCGGTATGGAAACGGATGGCGTGCGTGGACTGGATCACCCGGATGTATTGCACGTAGATGTCGTTGAGCATCGCGATGGACACGGTTTCCCCTGTCGCGCCGTGCAGGTCATGCATGAGGCCGAAGACGCGGCCCTGGCCGAAGAGCGCCTGCGAAATCCAGTCGCCCAGGGCCGCCACGCGCGGTGTGGGGAAATACAGCCGCTCGGCCCGGTCGTAGCGCAGGTAGCCCATCGCCACCAGGTTCTTGAGCAGCACCGTGGTGCTCGACTGCGGATAGCCCAGCGTCTCGCTGAGGTGCTTGAGCGGCAGGGGCGCGCGCACCTGCGCGAAGTGCTCCAGCACCTGCAGGACGCGGGTGGCGGATTTCACCGGGGTGGCCGGCATGCGCAGGCTCCACAGCGATGGCGGTCCGCCGCCGCAGGGTCAGTTGTGTCTTTGCTTCCAGGAGGATCTTGCATGGCTTTCTCTTCACCGACTGTTCTCTCGTCTTCCCACCCCGCCGGCGGGCAGGAAGCCAGCGCATGACGCGCTGCATCGTCACCGGCGCCGCGCGGGGCATCGGCCGCGCCATCGCACTGCGGCTGGCACGCGATGCGGCGGCCTGCGGGGGACACGCCCGCATCGCGCTGCTGGACCAGCACGGGGCCGAGCTCGAACCCGTGGCGACCCTGGTGCGGCAGGCGGGCGGCACGGCGCTCGCGATCGGCGGCGACCTCTGCGATGCCGCCCTGCCGGCTCGTGCCTGTGCCGAGGCCGTGTCCGCCTTCGGCGGGCTGGACGCAGTGGTCTGCAACGCCGGCTTCGCGGCACCCGGCCCGCTGGCCACCTACGGCACGGACACGTGGGACCGCGTCTTCGCCGTCAACACCCGGGCGCCCTTCCTGCTGGCCCAGGCCGCGCGCCCGGCCCTGCAGGCCGCGCGCGGCAGCGTGCTCTTCGTCGCGTCGATCTCCGGCACGCACGCCACGCCGCCGCTGGGGGCCTACAGCGCCAGCAAGGCCGCCACCCTGATGCTGATGCGCCAGATGGCGGCGGAATGGGGTCCGGACGGCATCCGGGTCAATGCCCTCTCGCCCGGGCTGACGCTCACGCCCGGCACCGCGGCCGCGTACCAGGACCCGCAGGCCCGCCGGCAGCGCGAGGCACGGGTGCCCCTGCGGCGGCTGGCCGAGGCCGACGACATGGCCGGCGTGGCGGCATTCCTGATCGGGCCGGACGCGGCCTATGTCACCGGCGCGGAGCTGGTGGTGGACGGCGGCCTCTCCCACACCCTCATGGGCTCGCTGCCCATGGGCGGCTGGCAGCGCCCCGCAGCCACTGCCGGCTGATCCCGGCGGCACGGCGCCCAGGGCCCTGCCTGGCCCCGGGCACCACGGTGGCGGCAGGCCCCATCCCCACCAGGCCGGGCCCGCCGCACCCGCGCCGTCAGAAGGAGTGGCGCACGCCCAGGTGCACGGCATCGCTGTTGCCGCTGTCGCCCAGTCCGGCCTGCGAAGTGGCTCCCGTGAGTGCATAGGCGGCCCCGTTGCGGTTCCTGACCTTGCCGTAGTCGGCGTACAGCGTGGTGCGCTTGGACAGGGCATAGAGGTAGGCCACCCCGAACTGCGTGGCGTCCCGGTTCAGGGGCCCGCGATCGTCCACCTTCACGATCTGCGCCAGCACCGTGCTGGCCCCGAAGGGCACCGACACGCCCAGGGATGCGCTGCGATCGTCCTGGCCCGCGTAGTAGCCCACGGTGGGGAAGCCGGCGAGCTGCACGTTGCCGTCGAGCCCCGCATGGACGGCGGGCGTGAGGTCCGTGCCGGGGTTCTTGAACGTGGCGAAGGAGCCGAACAGCTTGAAGCTGCCGAAGTTGTAGGCCAGGCTGGAGTTCAGCCAGCGCACGGTGCTCAGGTCGGTGGGGTGGCGAAGGGTGGTGTAGGCCAGGGCACCGCTGAGCGCATCCGCCGCGTAGAACAGCGCCACCGCCGCCTGGTTGGCGGCCTGGGTGCCGCCGCCGGCCTGCGTGCGCTCGCCGAAGGAATACGACACCTTGCCGATGAAGCCGGACAGCGACGGCGTCTGGTACCAGACGGTGTTGTTCGCGCGGCCCGTGGCCGGCTGTATGCCCTGCAGGTTGCCCGCGCCGCCCAGGCCGAAGGCATCGCCCACGGCCTGCGCCTCGGAGCTGATGGTCGTGACCGTGCGGCCCAGGCGGACCTCGCCGAAGCCCCCCGTCAGGCTGACCAGCGAGCCACGGCCGAAGAATTTGGCGCCCGCGCCCTGGTTCTGGCCCGAGGTGCCGGTGTCGGTATTGATGCCGGCCTCCAGCCAGAAATTGGCACGCAGCCCTCCGCCCAGGTCCTCCGTTCCGCGGAAACCCAGCCGCGAGCCGTTCATGTGACCGCTGTCGAGCTTGGCGATGCGCCCGCCCGGCGCGGAGGCATACGCGATGCTGGTGTCGATGAGGCCGTAGATCGTCACGCTGGAGGCCGCGGACGTCATGCCACCGGCGGGCGTGGTGATCTGCCGCAGCTCTTCCTTCTGGGCCGGCTGCGCTCCGGCCTGGCCGCAGGCCGCGGCCGCCGCCATGGCAACCACCAGCAGGCGCGGCCGCGTGTTCCGAATAATGCCGCGGCGGATATTGCCGGTGATTTTCTCGCCCATTCTTTCAGACATCGATGCCTCCTCAACAGGAATAGAGATCGCCATTTCCACCAAATGGAAAAGCGCATTGCCGGCCCTTGCAATACAGTCAATTACCTGCCGACCGGTCAAAAAATGGTAGGAAAAAAATCAAGCAGCATCAATGGCTTGAAGGAAATTCCAAGGGTATGCACCGATAATCCAAGGGTATTCACGCAGGCGATTTTCATCCGTCATCCACCCGGCTTTTCCCCAGCGCCAAAAGCCCGGTGCTGCACCCGGGCTCCAGGAAGAATCCCCCACCAGCGGGGCAATAACCAATCAGCAGGTCATTTGCGCAGCCAGCGCATACCAGGTATCCACCGGTTTATGGGCCCCCACGGGCATGCGCACGCCGAAGCGCTGGGCGTCGTCCCCGGGCGCCGCGGGCATTTCCCGGATCCAGTCGTAGACCACCGTGCGCCTGGCCACCCGCCACTCGCCGCGGCGCTGCTCGAAGCGGTCGACATAGCGGCCGCACAAAAGCAGGTCCACGGCCTGCCCCTGGGCGTCCTGCCCGGGCTGGAGAGCCTGGAAGTAGCTCTCCACCGCCGCCACGCTGCCACGCAGTTCGATGGAGATGTTGCCCAGCAGGTGGACCATGCGGCCGCTGGCCGGCAGCTTGTCCAGGGCCCAGGCGATAAAGCCTTCCGCACTGCCCTGGAACGGGCCGTGCCGGTCGGTGGCGTCGGGCCAGTAGGCGCTGCGCAGGGCCTCCTCGTCGCAGCGGTCGATGCCGCGGCTGTAGCGGTACAGGCACTCGCGGATGGCGTCCTTGTCCGCCAGGGCGCGCCCTTGCGACTCCAGGGTCGCGAGCCGGCTTTCAGTGGACGGCATGGCCACCCTCCTGCGTGCCATGCGTCCGCAAGGCGATCACCGCGTCGAGGCAGGCAGCCCCTTCGGTGCGCACGACCAGCGGGTTGATGTCGATGCTCTCGATCTGGTCGGCGTGGGCGAAGGCGAATTCGGACAGCCGGCACAGCGCGTCGGCCAGCGCCGCCTCGTCGTAATGCGGGCCCCCGCGCCAGCCGCGCAGCAGCTGCGTGGAGCGCACCCGCTCCAGCAGGGCCCGCGCACGTTCCGGCGTGAGCGGGGCGGAGGCGAAGGCCACGTCCTTGAACAGTTCCACGGCCGTGCCGCCGGAGCCGAACATCACCATGGGCCCGAAGGTCGGGTCGCGGTGGATGCCGGCGATCATCTCGACGCCGCCGCGCAGCATGGGCGCCACCAGCACGCCGTCCAGGCGCGCATCCGGCCGGGCCGCGCGGGCGCGCTGCATCAGCGTGTCGAAGGCCGCGGCCACCGCAGGCCCGTCGGACAGATGCAGCAGCACACCGCCGACCTCGGTCTTGTGCACGATGTCGGGCGAGACGATCTTCGCCACCACGGGAAAGCCCATGCCCGCGGCCGCCTCTGCCGCCTCCGCGGCGCTGCGGCAGATCCGCTCGGGCAGCACGGGCAGGCCCGCCCCCGCCAGCACGCGCTTGGCACCGTCCTCCGTCGCCACGTCGCCCAGCGGCGCCGACGCCGGGGCCGGCGGGGGAGGAAGGTGCAGCATGCCGCGGCGCTGCTGGATCCGGGCCAGGGCAGCCACGGCCTGCACGGCGCGCGATGGGTCCTCGAACACGGCGATGCCCTCTGCCTGCAGGGCCGCGCTCACCTCCGGGCGCGAAAGCATGACCAGCACCATCAGCCGCTCGGGATGGCGCCGCCGCAGCGCGACCAGTTCGGTCTGCGTGGCCGCGAAGCGCTCCGGCGACAGCCCCACGTGGGCCAGGTAGGCGAACACGCTGCCGTAGCCCGTGTGGTCGAGCATCAGCGCCACGGTGCGGGGCACGCCCTGCGGCACGGCGGTGACCTGCGCCGTCATGTCCAGCGGGTTGCTCGCCACGGCGAACGGCAGCAGCTCCAGCGCCGCGGTCCGCGCGGCGTCGGGCAGGGGCGGCAGGTCGAGCCCGCGCTCGCCCGCGTCGTCGGCCATCAGGATGCCGATGCCGCCCGAGCCCGTGACCACGCCGACGTCGGCGTTCGGGGGCAGTCGGCCGGCGGTCGCGTAGAGGTAGGCGATGTCGAGCATCTCCTCGATGGAGCCGGCCCGCCAGGCGCCGCATTCGGCGAACACCGTGTCGTACACCGCATCGTCGCCGGCCAGCGATCCCGTGTGCGTGGACGCCGCGGCCGCGCCCAGCGCGGTGCGGCCGACCTTCATGATGACCACCGGCTTGCCGGCCCGGGCCGCCTTGAGCAGGGCGGCGCGCAGGCGCGCGCCATCGCGGCAGGACTCCAGGGCCGCGCAGATCACGCGCGTATCCGCATCGTCCACGAGGTAGTCGATGCACTCGGCCACGTCCACGTCGGCCTCGTTGCCGGTGGCCACGATTTTGCTGAAGCCCAGCCCGCGCAGGGAGGCAGCGCCGTACGCGGCCGAGCCGAACGCGCCGCTCTGGGTGGCCAGCGCGATGGGGCCGGGGCGCGGCTGCAGGCCGTTGAGCGCCGTGGAGAAGGTGGCGAAGAAGCGCGTGGGCACGTTCAGCAGCCCCAGCGAATTGGGGCCCAGCATGCGCACGCCGGCATCGCGGCACAGGCCTGCGATCCGCTCCTGCAGGGCCCGGCCGGCGGCGTCCACCTCGGCGAAGCCGGCGGTGAGCACCTGGATGGCGCGCACGCCTTTGGCGATGCTGTCGCGCACGGCCTCCTCCACCCCGGCGACCGGCACGCATATGACGGCGTGGTCCACGGGGTGCGGTATGTCCCGCACGCGGGCATAGGCCGGCAGGCCCTGGATGGTCTCGGCCTGGCTGCGGTTGACCGGGTAGACGGGCGCCTCGAAGCCGCCTTCGCGCATGAAGCGCAGCGGCCGCCCGCCGATGCGCTCGGGATCGGACGATGCGCCCACCAGGGCGACCGAAGTGGGGTGGAACAGCGGATGCAGCGGATGCATGGCCATGGGTCTTTCAATGCGAGATGTCGATGGTGCAGGCCCGGGCTGCCGCGCGCGGCGGCGGCCCGCGGCGCGGTCAGTGCGCGGCGGCGCTCCCCGCCAGGCGGTCCAGGTGGGCGAAGCGGTCGCCCCACTGCAGGCTGCAGGCCAGCGCGTGCATGGCCAGGCGCGCCGCCGGCAGTTCCCGCGACATGCCGATGCCGCCGTGCAGCTGGATCGCCGACTCGGCCACCTGGCGCCCGGTGACCGACAGGTAGAGCTGCACCAGGGCGACGTCGCGCTCAGAGGCCCCGTCCAGTTCCAGCACCTGGCGGCGCACCATGCCGCGCACGTTCTCGTACGCCACGTACATCTCCACCACCCGGTGGCGCAGCGCCTGGAAGGTGGCCAGGGCCACGCCGAACTGCACGCGCGTGGTGAGGTATTCGATGGTCTGCTCGATCATGGCACCCAGGGCGCCCACGATCTGGGCGCAGGCCAGCAGGCCGCCCACGGCGCTGGCGCGCTCCACCCGCCGGTGCACCTCGTCACCGCGGGCCAGCACGGCCGCGGAGGGCAGGGCGACGCCCGACAGCGCGATGTCGGCCGTCTGGCGGCCGTCGATGCCCAGCCAGGTGCTGGCGTGGCCGGGCACGGCATCGCGCTGCGCGATCAGCAGCAGCGGCTCGCCGTCCTGCGCCCGGGCCACGAACACGAAATGGGTGGCGGGCTCGGTCAGGTCCGCGCCGCGCAGGCTGCCGTCGAGCACCAGGCCGCCGGCCGCCGGTGCAGCCCCCAGCGGCGCCTGCGCCGTCTCCAGCACCGGGCACACGGAGGCCTCGCCCGCGGCCATGGCACGCAGGATGTCGCCCGCCGCAGGCAGGCCGGCCAGCAGTTCCGGTACCACGGCGCAGCGGGCCGCCAGGGGCTGGGCCAGCGCATGGCGCCCGGCGGCCTCGGCCACGGCGGCGACATCGCCCAGCGAGGCGCCGGCACCGTCGTGGGCTTCGTCGATCAGGACGCCCTGCCAGCCCAGCTGCAGGAACTGGCGCCAGGTTTCGCTGGGCTCCTGGGACTCGAAGGTCTCGGTGACCGGGGCGGCTGCGGCCACGCGGGCCGTGGTGTCGTAGAGATCGCCGGGGAACATCGGCGTGGCGTGGAATGTCATGGGTTCAGGCTCCGAAAAGGTCGCGCGCGATCACGTTCTTCTGCACTTCGCTGGTGCCGCCGGCAATGGTGCGCGAGCGATAGAACAGGTAGGTATGGATGAGCTGGCGCACCGGGTCCACCGCGCCCGTCGCCACGTCCTGACCGGTGGCGGCCACGGTATCGACCAGGCGCGCGGCGTACTCGGGGCCGGCGATGTCCAGCGCGATGCCGATGAGTTGCTGTGACAGCTCGGAGCAGTAGAGCTTCAGCGCGGACGACTTGGACGCGGCCAGCGTGCCCTGCATCTCCTCCTGGATGGCACTGAGCAGCATCTCCCGCGCGCCGACCACACCCGCCTGGGCCAGGAACAGGCGCTCCTGCAGCACGTGCTGGCTGGCGCGGGTCCCGGCCGCGCCGGCGCCGCGCTCGCGCAGCAACTCCTCCACCTGCTCGGCCAGCCGGGCCAGGCGCGGCACCGTGGCCGGCGAGAGGCGCTCGCGGTCGAGCAGGAACTTGGCGCACTTCCACCCTTCCCCCTCGGTGCCCAGCAGGTTGGCGACCGGCACGCGCACGTCGTTGAGGAACACTTCGTTGACGTGGTGCCAGTGGTCGATGGTGGGAATCGGGCGCACCTCGATGCCCGGCGTGTCCATGGGCACCAGCAGCAGCGATATGCCGGCCTGCTTGCGCCCTTCGCTGGACGTGCGCACCAGCGTGTACATCATGTCCGCCTCCTGGGCGTGGGAGGTCCAGATCTTCTGGCCGTTGATGACATAGTGGTCGCCGTCGCGCACCGCCGAGGTCTTCAGCGAGGCCAGATCGGAGCCGGCACCGGGCTCGGAGTAACCCTGGCACCACCACTCGCTGCCATCCAGGATGCGGGGCAGGAAGCGCGCCTTCTGCTCGGGCGTGCCGAAGTGCATGATCACCGGCCCGATGTGGCCCAGGCCGTGGTGATACTGCGGCGGGCAGTCCGCCTGGGCCGTGATCTCTTCGAACAGGTAGCGCTGCTGCAGGTCCCAGCCGGTGCCGCCGTACTCCACCGGCCAGTTGGGTGCGGCCCAGCCGCGGGCGAAGAGCTTCTCCTGCCAGGCGCGGTACTCGTTGCGCGTGACCTTCTGGTTGGTGCGGACGATCTCCCGGAGTTCCGCCGGGCACTCGGCCTGCGCGAACTGGCGCAGTTCCTCCCGGAAGGCGGCATAGGGGTCGGCGGTGTGCGATGGGGATGGGCTGCTCGTCATGGTGCTCGGAAATGCGGGGGGATGCCCCGGTGCGTTGCAGAAAGGGGGAAGGAACCGCCGTGGCCGGGGCCCCGCAGCGGGGTATGCGGTGCGCGGCGCGTGGCGCGGTGCGATGGGCAGTGGGTGGCCATGGCGGTGGCGGTGCGTCAGTCCAGGCGGATGCCGCGCTGGCGGAATACGGGCGCCCAGCGGGCACGCTCGGCCTCCAGGTAGGCCGCGAAGGCCTCCTGCGTCATGCTGCGCTGCTCCACGCCGGCCCGCTCCACGGCGTCGCCCACGGCAGGCTCCTGCAGGACCTGCCGCAGTTCCGCGTGCAGCCACTGCTGCAGCGCCGGCGGCGTGGCGGCCGGCACGATGAAGCCGAACCAGCCGCCCGCCGCGAACCCGGCCAGCTGCGGCACGCCGGACTGCGCGATCGGCACGAGCTCCGGCGCGCGCGGCAACCGGGCCGCGCTGGCCACGCCCAGGGCGCGCAGCCGCCCGCTGCGCACATGCGCCAGCGATGCCACGGAATCGAACATGGCCTGCACCTGACCGCCCAGCAGGTCGTTGAGCGCGGGTCCGTTACCGCGGTAGGGCACGTGGACGATCTCGATGCCCGTCAGCGCGGCCAGCAGCTCCGCCGCGATGTGCGGGCTGGAACCATTGCCCGAGGAGGCGAAGACCAGCTTGCCGGGGTGGGCCTTGCCGTAGGCGACCAGCTCGGCGACCGTGGTGACGGGCAGGCGCGCGTTGACATACAGCACGCTCGGGGTGTCTCCCACCATCGCCAGCGGCGCCAGCGCGTGCGGCTCGTACGGCAGCGAGTCCATCAGCAGGGGGTTGGAGACGTAGCCGAAGGCCGTGAGCAGCAGCGTGTGCCCGTCGCCCGGCGCCCGCGCCACGGCGGCGGTGCCGATGGTGCCGCCGCCGCCGTTGCGGTTGTCGACCACCACGGGCAGGGACCAGCGGGCCGACAGGGCGGGAGCGATCACCCGCGCCAGGTTGTCGGTCAGGCCGCCCGCGGCGTAAGGCACGACGATCTGTACCGGCCGGCCTCCCAGCCGCTGCGGCGCGGCGGCCAGGGCCGGCGCGGTCACGGCAGACAGCGCGGCGCAGGACAGCAGCAGGAAAGATCGGCGATCGGTACACATGGGCAACCTCCTGCGGACAGTTTATTAAACGGCCGGCAGGTAAACAGACAGGGAAAACCCCTGCAGCGGCTGCAGACCGGTCCCTGGAAGCACACAGGCCGCGCCGGCGGGTGCCGGGGCGGCCTGTGCAGGGGACCGGAAGGGGGAGCGCTACGGCTTCAGCAGCCCGCCGAAGGCCATGTCGAGGTACTGCTCGATCACCTGCCGCGTGGTGAGGCGCCCGCCGGGCGAGTGCCAGCGCGCGATGTGGTTGAGCATGGACAGCAGCATGCGCCCCGCCATGGCGGGATCCACCGCGCGGAAGTGGCCCTTGGCGATCGCCTCCGTGATGCTGTCG
Source organism: Paracidovorax avenae (assembly GCF_040892545.1). Classification (NCBI taxonomy): domain Bacteria; kingdom Pseudomonadati; phylum Pseudomonadota; class Betaproteobacteria; order Burkholderiales; family Comamonadaceae; genus Paracidovorax; species Paracidovorax avenae. The sequence goes on along the minus strand of NZ_CP156079.1, from coordinate 179,922 downwards.
CGCAGCAGGTGCTCGTACTCGTCGCGCAGGTCCACCGCCATGGCACGGGGATCGATGGCGCTGCCGGACCAGAACGCGTTGGAGCCGGCGATCCAGGAGTTGCGGCTGCGGTCCAGAAAGTCGGCCGACGACTGCATGAAGAGGCGGACCTTGTCGACCGGGGTCGCCCCCTGCGCCATGGCCCCGCGCACGGAATCCACCAGGGCCTGCATGGACTCGAGCACGATGCGCTCGTACAGCGCCTCCTTGTTCGGGAAGTGGTAGTACAGCGCCGCCTTGGTGATCTTGGCCTCTTCGGCGATGTCGCGCAGCGACGTGCCTTCGTAGCCGCGCTGAGCGAACAGTCGGCAGGCGATGTCGATGAGCTGCTCCTGCCGGGTGTCGGAGCGGCCTGTGGGCGCCGGGTCGTTCGCCGAAACCGCAGAACGGGTTGCCATAGGGTGAGGCCTCCTCATTGTTGTAGTGCAGGCACGCCAGACCGGGGGCTCGGCCCCGCCCGGATGCCATGATCCCCCGGCCGGCAGGCCAGGGGCGCTCGTATGGTGCAGCCTCCATTCTGCAGCAGGGCCGTGACCGCGCGCGCCCGGCGCGCTCAGCGGCCCACGTACACCGGCGCGCGCTTCTCCAGGAAGGCGCGCTGGGCCTCTTTGGCGTCTTCCGTCTTGGACAGCGCCACCGTGTTGCCCTGCTCGTACCGGTAGGCGTCGCGCGACGGCATCAGCTGCGTCAGGCGCGCGGCCTCCTTGGCCAGGCGCAGCGCGATGGGGCTCTTGGAAGCGATCTCGCGGGCCAGGTCCATGGCGTAGGGCATCAGTTCGTCGGGCGGCAGGCAGGCCTCGACCAGGCCCAGGCGGTACAGCTCCGCGCCACTGACCTTCATGCCGGTGAAGAACATGCGCCGTGCACGCGAGCGCCCGAACACCTCCTGCAGGAAGGTCACGCCGCCCGCCAGACCCACGTTGATTTCCGGCATGGACACGTAGGCCTCCTCGGAGGCCACCCAGATGTCGGAGGCCATCACCAGCCCGAAGCCGGCGCCCATGGCCGGTCCGTTGATGGCGGCGATGACCGGCTTGGAGCACTCCACGACGGCGTAGAACGACTCACGCACCAGCCGGTTGTGCCGTCCGTAGGCGCCCGGCGTGGCGCCCAGGTTGGGGCGCTCGCGGATGTCGGCACCGGCCGAGAACACTTTGCCGGCACCCGTGAGCACCACGACCGAGACGTCGTCGCGATCGGAGAGTTCGTCGAATACCTGCGTGATCTCCCCACGCAGCTCGGCGTTCTGCGCGTTGACGGGAGGACGGTTGAGCGTCACGACGGCGATGCGGTCCTGCACCGCCAATTGCAAGGTCTGGAATTCCATATATCTCCTTGTGTGGCATGGGGCCGCCACGGCCAGGACACAGTCAGTCGCTTATTTACCTGCCGGACGGTAATTGGACTCTCGGGGAAAGTGACGGGCCGCGCAAGCGGGAGACTGCGAATCAGGGCATCCGCCTGTCCCAACCGCGACATACCGCTGGCGCACCGCGCCCTACACCGCATAACCTAATGCTTTTTTTGCATCACTTATGCCGGTGTCTGACAGACTTTTCGGGGGTGCATTCATAAAATCGTCATCCCAGCCGACCTGCGGACGACGCAACCGACCCTGGCGAACCACACTTCCCTCACCGTTCGTCCGCCCGCCGACTGAGCCGCAAGACGTTTTCTCAAAGACAGCGCTCAGGATCCAGCGCGGCCTTGCCGCATCCCGGCCGCTTCCTTTGAAAAACCGTTTTTCAACTTCAGGAAGCCCGCGATGAACGCACCCACCATGCAAGGCCTCGACCTCCAGGCCCCCGCATACGTCAAGAACGCCCGCCTGCTCGCCTGGGTGGCCGACATGGCCGCCCTCTGCAAGCCCGCCAGGATCCATTGGTGCGACGGCTCGCAGGAAGAGTACGACCGCCTCTGCCAGCAACTGGTGGATGCCGGCACCTTCAAGAAGCTCAACCCCGCCAAGCGCCCCGGCAGCTACCTGGCCTGGTCCGACCCGTCGGACGTGGCCCGCGTGGAAGACCGCACCTACATCTGCTGCGAAAAGAAGGAAGACGCCGGCCCGACCAACAACTGGATGGCCCCGGCCGAGATGCGCGCCACGCTGCAGCCCCTGTTCGACGGCTGCATGAAGGGCCGCACGATGTACGTCGTGCCGTTCAGCATGGGCCCGCTGGGCTCGCCCATCGCGCACGTGGGCATCGAGCTCTCCGACAGCCCCTACGTGGCCGTCAACATGAAGATCATGACCCGCATGGGCCGTGCCGTGTACGACGTGCTGGGCGTGGAAGGCGACTTCGTGCCCTGCGTGCACACCGTGGGCGCCCCGCTGCAGCCCGGCCAGCAGGACGTGTCCTGGCCCTGCAACAAGACCAAGTACATCGTGCATTACCCCGAGACGCGCGAGATCTGGTCGTACGGCTCCGGCTACGGCGGCAACGCGCTGCTGGGCAAGAAGTGCTTCGCGCTGCGCATCGCCTCCACCATGGGCCGTGACCAGGGCTGGCTGGCCGAGCACATGCTGATCCTGGGCGTCAGCAATCCCGAGGGCAAGAAGTACCACGTGGCCGCCGCCTTCCCGAGCGCCTGCGGCAAGACCAACTTCTCCATGCTGGTGCCCCCGAAGGCCTTCGAGGGCTGGAAGGTCACCACCATCGGCGACGACATCGCCTGGATCAAGCCCCAGGCCGACGGCAGCCTGCGCGCCATCAACCCCGAGGCCGGCTATTTCGGCGTGGCCCCGGGCACCAACTACCACACCAACCCCAACTGCATGGCCAGCCTCGACAGGGACGTGATCTTCACGAACGTCGCGCTGACCGACGACGGCGACGTGTGGTGGGAAGGCATGGAAAAGGACACCGGCAAGCTGCCGGACCACCTGATCGACTGGCAGGGCAAGGACTGGACGCCCCAGATCGCCAAGGAAACCGGCGCCAAGGCGGCCCACCCCAATGCCCGCTTCACCGTGGCCGCCACCAACAATCCCGCGCTGGACGAAGCCTGGGACGACCCCAAGGGCGTGAAGATCGACGCCTTCATCTTCGGCGGCCGCCGCTCCACCACGGTGCCGCTGGTGACCGAGGCCCACGACTGGACCGAAGGCGTGTACATGGCCGCCACCATGGGCTCCGAGACCACTGCCGCCGCCTTCGGCGCACAGGGCGTGGTGCGCCGCGACCCGTTCGCCATGCTGCCCTTCATGGGCTACAACATGAGCGACTACTTCCAGCACTGGCTGAACCTGGGCGAGAAACTCGCCGCCTCGGGCGCCACGCTGCCGCGCATCTACACGACCAACTGGTTCCGCAAGGATGCCGATGGCAAGTTCGTCTGGCCCGGCTACGGCGAGAACATGCGCGTGCTCAAGTGGATGATCGACCGCATCGAAGGCCGCGCCACCGGCCAGGAAACCGCCTTCGGCGTGGCGCCGCAGTACGGCGAGATCAACTGGACGGGCCTGGACTTCTCGGGCGAGCAGTTCGACACCGTGACCCGCATCGACAGGGCCGCCTGGGCCGACGAACTGAAGCTGCACACCGCGCACTTCGACCAGCTGGCCTACCACCTGCCGGCGCAGATGCTCAAGACCAAGGCCGCGCTGGAAGAACGCCTGGGCGCCTGACCCCGCCCGGCCCCGCCTGCCAGGGCGGGCGGCCCCCTGAAAGCCCCGCGCCACGCCCGTGGCCGGGGCTTTTTGCCGCCCGCTCCTAACCCAGCGGCCCGCGCGAGCGCGCCGCCTCGTCCAGCAGCCAGGCGCGGAAGGCCGCGAAGGCCGGCAGGTGCATGCGTTCGGGCCGATAGCAGAGGTAGTGGCCCTGCTCGACGACCACCGGCTCGCCGCAGGGCACGCGGAGCGCGCCTTCGGCCAGTTCGTCCTCCACCAGGATGCGCGGCACCAGGGCCAGGCCCAGGCCGCTGCGCGCCGCCTGGATCAGCGCCGAATACTGGGCGAAGCGCGGCCCGGCCGCCACCCAGGTTTCAGCCACGCCATGCCGGCCCGCCCAGCGCGGCCAGGCGGTGGCGGCCTCCTCGTGGTGCAGCAGGGTGTGGCCCAGCAGGTCGGCGGGCGCATGGATGCGGTGCGGGCCCTCCAGCAGCGCGGGCGAGGCGACGGGCACGAATTCGCGCCCGGCGAGGTACTCGGCCACCACGCCGGGCAGCTCGGCCGGGCTGTAGCGGATGGCGGCATCCACCTGCGGCGGCAGGCTTTCGGCGGGCGCGAGGTGGCGGCTGAAGCCCAGCGTCACCTGCGGATGGCGGCGGCTGAAGGCCGGCAGCCGCGGGATCAGCCAGCGCGTGAGGAAGGTGGGCACGCTGGCCAGCGTGACCAAGCCGGCATCGCCGCCGCCCGCGCGCGCCTCGAAGCTCGCGGCTTCCAGCGCGCGCAGCGGCCCGGCGATCTTCTGCCAGTAGGCCCGCCCCTGCGGCGTAAGCTGCACGCCACGCCCCTGTTTGCGCAGCAGCGACACGCCCAGGAAGGACTCCAGCCCGGCGACCTGCTTGCTGACCGCGCTCACCGTGAGGCACAGCGCCTCCGCGGCGCGGGTCAGCCCCTCGTGCCGGGCCACGGCATCGAAAGCCAGCAGTTCCTGGATGGTGGGGCAATCGCGCTTCACGAAACGTTCTCCCGACGGCGGCACAACACCGGGAATCGGTGCCTGGGCACCCGCATGATACTTTCCAAAAGCTCAAGCTTTGTCATCGAAGCTTCACGCAGGACCGCGCCACGATTCCTAGAATTCCGGCATCACTCCTGCCGCCCAGTCGCATCCGGAAAGTATCGGATCATCCCGCGGCCGTTCACCCTGTACGAAAGCAGTGCCCTTGGTCCGCGGCATCACCCTCATCTACGGCTTCTATCTCCTGCTGCCCATGGGCCTGCTGGTGCTCGGCAGCTTCGGCCAGAGCTGGACCAACACGCTGCTGCCCACGGGCATCACCGGCCGCTGGTATGCCGAACTGTGGCAGGACCCATCCTTCCGCAAGGCCTTCGGCAGCAGCCTCGTGGTGGCCCTCTCGGCCTGCGCCATCGACGCGCTGCTGGCGCTGCCCCTGGCCTATGCGCTCTACCACGGCGCGCGGCGCGGCGGCGGCATGGCGGCACGGCTGGTGTCGGCCATGCCGGTGGCGGTGCCGGCCATCACGCTGGGCTTCGGCTACCTGCTGGTCTTCAACACCGACACCCTGCCCTGGCTGGGCAGCACGCCGCTGCTGGTGGCCGCCCATGCCATCGCCACCCTGCCCTATCTCACCAATACTCTGCTGACCGACCTGCGCCACCTGGGCCTGGAACGGCTGGAACAGGCCGCCGCCACGCTGGGCGCCGGCGAATGGCAGCGCTTCACGGGCATCGTTCTGCCCAGCCTGCGGCAGAGCCTGCTGTCGGGCCTGGTGATGATGGCGGCGCTCTCGATCGGTGAATTCAACCTGTCCAACCTGCTGGCGGGCTTCCAGAACCGCACCTATCCGGTGGTGCTGCTGCAGGCCTTCTACGGCGCCACGGGCTTCGCCTGCGCCGCCACCGTGGTGCTGCTGCTGCTCGCCGGCATCGCGGCGCTGCTGTCCTCCACCGTCTTCCGCAAGCCGTCCCCATGAGCCTCGTTTTCGATCAGGTCAGCTACCGCTATCCCGGCACCACGCAGGGGCTGCACGCGGTGTCGTTCGATGTGGCGGCCGGCGAACTGGTGGCCGTCATCGGGCCCAGCGGCTCGGGCAAGTCCACCCTGCTCAAGCTGGTGGCGGGGCTGGAGACGGGACACGAAGGCCGCATCGTGCTGGGCGGACAGGACATGGCGGGCACGCCGGTCCACCAGCGCGGCATCGGCATGGTGTTCCAGAGTTATGCCCTCTTTCCGCACCTGAGCGTGCAGGACAACGTGGCCTACGGCCTCACGCTGCGCAAGGTGCCCGCGGCCGAACGGCGCCGCCGCGCGCTGGAGCTGCTGGAGGTGGTGGGCCTGGCCGGGCACGCCCAGCGCGCCGTCACGCAACTGTCGGGCGGGCAGCAGCAGCGCGTGGCGCTGGCGCGGGCGCTGGCCATCGACCCGCGCGCGCTGCTGCTCGATGAACCCCTCTCCGCGCTGGACGCCAGCGTGCGCGGCCACCTGCGCGACCAGATCCGCAGCCTGCAGCAGCGCTTCGGCGCCACCACGCTGCTGGTCACGCACGACCAGGAAGAGGCCCTGGCCATGGCCGACCGCGTGGCGGTGCTCAAGGACGGGCGCCTGCTGCAGATGGCCGCGCCGCGCGCGCTGTACGAGCGGCCCGCGTGCCGCGCCGTGGCCGAGTTCGTGGGCCTGTCCACTCTGCTGCCTGCCCGCGTGAGCGCCGAAGGCCGCGTGGACACGGGCTTTGCCGAATTGGCCGTGTCCACCGCCGGCCGCACCGTCGGCCAGGCCGTGCATGTGCTGGTGCGCCCCGAACACGTCCAGGCCGACCCGCCTGCCGGCGCCCCCAACCGCCTGGCCGGCCAGGCCGGCGCGCAGCGCTACCTGGGTGCGGTCACCCGCTACGACTTCGCCGTGGCCGGCGCGCCCCGCCCGCTGCTCTGCGAAGGCGCAAGGCCAGCCCGCGAGGCCGTCGCCATCGCGCCCGAGCACCTGCAACTGCTGGACGAGTGACGGGTTCCCGCCATCCGCGCCTTCCTTCCATTCATCCGCCTTCTCCCTTCCTCCAGGAGCCTTTCCATGCAACGCAGACATCTCCTCCAGGCCGCCGGCACCCTGCCCCTGGCCTCCCTGCTCACGACCCGCGCCGCCTTCGCCTTCGAAGGTGCCGAGCTCTACGCCGGCGAGCGCGCCCTCTATGACGAGGCGAAGAAGGAAGGCCTGTGCGTCTCCTTCGACACCGGCCCCGAATGGGCCAACTGGAAATCGCTGTTCCGCGACTTCAAGAAGCGCTACCCCGAGATCGAGCTGACCTACAACGACCTGGGTTCGGCCGCCACCGTGGTCGCGCTCGAGAAGATGCGCCGCCGCCCGCAGGCCGACACCGCCTACTACTTCGCCGCCTCGGCCGTCGATGCGGTGAAGAAGGACGTGGTCGCGCCCTTCAAGCCGCTGCACTTCGAAAAGCTCCCGGAGGTCTTCCGCGAGGCCGAAGGCCGCTGGTTCACCATCCACACGCTGAACATCGCCTTCCTGGTCAACAGGAAGCTGGTCAGGAACGTGCCCGCCGGCTGGGCCGACCTGCTCAAGCCCGAATACAAGGGCGCCGTCACCTATCTGGACCCGCGCAGCACCGGCGTGGGCCAGGTCATGGCCTTCGCCGCCGCCTATGCCAACGGCGGCAGCGTGGACGACGTCAAGCCCGGCATCGACTACCTGGGCCGCCTGCATGCAGCCGGCAACGTGCAGCGCGTGGAAGGCACCACGCCCTATGCCAAGTTCCTCAAGGGCGAGATCCCCGTCTGGATCGGCTACGAGAACGACGGTCTCAAGGCCAAGTACAGCGACGGCATGGGCGACGACTGCGCCGTGGTCATCCCCAAGGAGGCCAGCGTGGCCGCGCCCTACGCCATCAGCCTGGTCAAGAACGGCCCCAACCCCAACGCCGGCAAGCTGTGGCTCAACTTCATCATGAGCACCGCCGGCCAGCAGCTTTTCGCCCAGGGCTTCGTGCGCCCGGCCGTGCCCGGCACGCCGCTGCCCGCCGACATCGCCGCCAGGATGCCCGCCGCGCCGCAGATCCGCCCGCTGGACGTGGTCAAGGCCGCCGCCCGCAAGGCCGAGGTGGACCAGCTCTGGGCCCAGGTGGCGCTGGCCGGCAAGTGACGCGCGGAATGTGACCTGACGTGATCATCCGCCGCTTCGGCGCCTGGCCTGCCTGGGCCTTCATGGCGCTCTTCTTCGCGCTGCCGCTGGCCGCGCTGCTGCCCGAGGCCTTCGCCGAACGCGGCAGCGCCTTCGGCCGGCTCTTCGCCAACCCGCTGCTGCCCGCCGCGCTGCGCAACACGCTGGCGCTGGGCCTCACGGCCGGCGGCGTGTCGGCCCTGGTGGGCACGGCCGTGGCCATCGAGCTGGCGCGCCAGCCGGCCGCCCGCAGGCGCTGGATGATGGCCCTGCTGGGCCTGCCGCTGGCGTTCTCGGGGCTGGTGATCGCCTACGGCTTCATCCTTGCGTTCGGCCGGGCGGGCTTCGCCACCCAGCTGCTGGCCCGCCTGGGCGCCGACCCGGCGCGCACGGGCAGCTGGATCTACGGCGCGGGCGGCCTGGGCCTGGCCTATGCCTATTACCTGGTGCCGCGGGTGGCCCTGTCGCTCTACCCCGTGTTCGCCAACCTCGACCTGCGCCCCCTGCAGGCCGCGCGCACCCTGGGCGCCACGCGCTGGCGCGCCTTCAGCGACACGGTGCTGGCCCAGGTGGCCCCCTCGGTGCTGTCCAATGCCTGCCTGGTGGCGGCCATCGCCATGGGCACCTACGGCACGGCGCTGGCATTGGCGGGCACGCAGCTCAATATTCTTCCGCTGATGCTCTATGCCCAGGTGGGCGACGGCGGATCGGATTTCGGCGTGGCGGCGGCCCTCTCTCTGCTGCTGATGGCGCTGTGCGTCATCGTGATGGGCGCAGGCGACGCGCTGGCACGCCGGCGGGAACGGACGACAACGCATGCAAACACAACGCACTGACAGCGCCCATGGTGCCGCAGACGGCGGACCGGACGCCCTGCCGCCCGGCGTGCGGCAGGCCCTGCAGCAGCTGGCCGGGCGCCAGAGCGGCCCCCGGCGCCATCGCCGGCCGGTGGGCATCATCGGCCCGGGCGACGGCGGCGAGCGCGAATGCAGCGCCGCACGCCAGGTGGCCCGGGCCCTCGCCGGCGCGGGCATGGCCATCGTCTGCGGCGGGCGCGGAGGGGTCATGGCCGCCGCATCGCAGGGCGCGGCCGAGGCGGGCGGCATCGCCATCGGCCTCCTGCCCGAGGAGGACGAACGCAACGCCAACCCCTGGCTGGGCGTTGCCCTGCCCACGGGCATGGGGGAGATGCGCAACGCGCTCATCGCCCGCAGCGCCGTGTGCCTGGTCGCCATCGGCGGCAACATGGGCACGCTGTCGGAAATGGCGCTGGGCCTGAAATGGGGCACGCCCGTCTTCGTGATGCACGGCGACGTGGCCCTGCCGGGCGCGGTGCCGGTGGCCGATGTGGCGGACATGCTGGCCCGCGTGGCGGACTGCCTGCTGCAATAGGCGCCGGAGCGGCCGGACGGGAACAACCGCCCGCTTTTCGGGCGCCCACGAAAAAGGGCACCTCGCGGTGCCCTGAAAAAGGTGCCGGGTCGTGGCCCCGGCCGGCCTCTCCGGGCCGATGGCCCGGAGCCTGATCAATAGTAGCGGCGGATGTTGTCCACGGCGATACCGTTCATGGCGCGGCTCAGATCGGCCATGATGCGGGCATCGTGCAGGGCGGCATTCCAGGTCTTTTCGTCTTCGGCTTCCCGGCGGCGGGCTTCCTTCCAGGCGTGGAAGCCGGCGCGCAGCATGGACGCAGCGCGGCGGACGGGGCCGGCCAGCAGGGCCAGGGCGGTGAAGGCGATCAGCCAGAGCACCATCCAGGCGGTGAGGGTGTGGCCCTCGCTCCAGGTTTCGATGATCTGGTTGGCCACCACCAGCACGGCAGCCACGACGGCGGCCAGGAGCAGCGAGGAGGCGCCGCGTGCGCCTTCGAAGGCGCTCTTCAGCGTGGCGGCAGCCTGTTCGGCGCGTGCCACGCCAGGATGTTCGGTACGGTAGTCGATGTGTACAAAGTTCGTCATGATGCAGACCCTCTCAAACGCTTGTGGCGAAGTTGCCGGGCGAATGGAGGTATCTTAGGGTTTACCCCAGGGTTGTTCCACTTTATATTTTGAATCCCAGACATTCACAGCGATGATGGTTCAGGCATGCAGCCCGTCAATTTCCGCTCGCTCGACCTGAACCTTCTGCGCGTCTTCGACGAGGTCATGGCCGAGCGCAACCTCACCCGCGCCGCCGCCAAGCTCGCGCTCACGCAGCCCGCGGTGAGCAATGCCCTGCGCCGCCTGCGTGAGGTGATGGGCGACGATCTCGTGGTGCGCAGCGGGCAGGGAGTGGAGCCCACGCCCCGGGCCCTGGCCCTCTGGCCCCCGGTAAGGCAGGCGCTGGCCCAGTTGCAGCAGTCGCTCGCCCCCGGCACCTTCGATCCGGGCTCGGCGAACTCCACCTTCGTGCTCGCCATGGCCGACGCCACCGGCGCCACGCTGATCCCCCCGCTGGTGGAGATCGTGGAGCGCGAGGCCCCCGGCGTGTCGCTGCGGGTGGTGCCGCTGACCACGCGCGATCCGCGCAGCCTGCTGGACGACGAATCCACCGACATGGCCGTGGGCTACTTCCCCGCCGTGATGGCCGACCTCACGGCCCGGGCGCAGACCGACAGCGTCATCGCCTATGAAAGCCTGCGGCTCTACGACGGCGAGTATGTCTGCGTGATGCGCCAGGACCATCCCCTGGCGCGCGAACCGCTCACGCTGGACCAGTACTGCGCGGCCCGCCATCTGCTGGTGAGCTTTTCCGGCAAGCCCTACGGCTTCATCGACGAGGCCCTGACCGCGCTCGGCCGCGAGCGGCGCATCGTCCTCACCGTGAACCAGTTCTTCACTGCCGGCCGGGTGGTCGCGACCACCGACCTGCTCACCGTGCTGCCGCGCCACTTCGTGGGCGTGGCCAGCCTGGGCGGGGAACTCGTCTGGCGCCCGCTGCCCATGCCGCTGCCCACCGTGCACGTCGATGCGCTCTGGCACCGCCGCAAGCGCCACGACGCCGCCCACCTCTGGCTGCGGGACGCCATGGCGCGCTCGGCCCGGCACACGGCGGCGCACCCTCCGGCAGCCACGGCAGCGCCCGCCCCGGAGAATCCGGGGGCATGAAGATCCAATTGCTGTCCGACCTGCACCTGGAGGCCCACCCCGCGTTCCAGCCCAGTCCCGCACCCGGGGCCGACCTGCTCGTCCTGGCCGGGGACATCGGCTCCTACCAGACCGGTTCCCGCCTCGCGGACGACGACTTCGGGCTGGCACGCTTCTCCCCGCTGCCCCAGCATGCCGGCTGGCCCGTGCCGGTGCTGTTCGTGCCGGGCAACCATGAATACGACCTGCACGACTTCGACGCGGCGCGGGACCGCCTGCGCGCCACCTGCGACCGGCTGGGCCTGCAATGGCTCGACCGCGAAACGGTGGAGCTGCAGGGCGTGCGCTTCGTGGGCACCACGCTCTGGAGCGACTTCGACGCACTGGCCCTGGACAAGAGCGACGGGGGCGCCGACATGGCGCGGTTGCTGCGCCACCGGGACAAGGCCTTCCGCGCCGCCAATTTCTACCTGCGCAAGACCGGAGGCACGCGCGACGGCGAGCCCTTCCTGGCCGAGACGATGCGCGAGGAGGCGCTGCGCTGCCAGGACTGGCTGCGCGGCGCACTGCAGGTCCCTTTTGACGGACCGACAGTAGCGGTCACTCACTTCGCTCCCAGCCTGCGCAGCGCCGACCCCCGCTATGGCCTGGTACCCGGCACGGCAGGCTTCTGCAACGCGCTCGACGACCTGCTGCCCCTGGCACGGGTCTGGATGCACGGCCACCTGCATGCCCCCAGCGACTACACCGCCCAGGGCACCCGCCCGGACGGCAGCACGTGGGCCTGCCGCGTGGTCGCGAACCCGCTGGGCTATGCCGGCAAGGGAGAGCAGGAAACCTTCCGGCCGCATTTCACCGTCACCGTATGATGGCGCCACGGGGAGCCCGCAACCCCGGCCCGCACGCGCACGGCAGCACAAAGATGACCCAGGTCAAGACAACAGGCACAGGCGCGCTTTAGTCTTCCTTCATCCTTTCGTGAGAGCCTTTCCACCATGAAGATCCTTCTGGCCGTCGACGGCAGCGCCTATACCAAGAAGATGCTGGCCTACCTCGCCACGCACGACGAACTGCTCGCAGGCGGAGCGCACGATGTGACCGCCATCACGGTGCAGTCGCCGCTGCCTCCCCGGGCCCGCGCCGCGCTGGGCAAGGACGTGGTCGAGAAGTACTACGCCGACGAGGCCGAGAAGGTCATCGGCCCCGTCGCCAAGTTCCTCGCCCGCCACGGCATCACTGCCAGGCGCCTCGTGAAGACCGGCCCCGTGGGCGAAACCATCGCCAAGGCCGCCGATGCGGGCAAGTTCGACCTGCTGGTCATGGGCTCCCACGGCCACGGCGCCTTGGGCCAGCTCGTCATGGGCTCGGTGAGCACCCAGGTGCTGGCCAGCAGCCGGGTCCCCGTGCTGCTGGTGCGCTGAAGCAGCGGCTTGCCATCGGAAGGCCGCAGAGCAGGCCTCATTCAGGGGGATGACCTGCTTTTCAACCCATCGAAGCAGGTCTGCACCGCCCAGTCCACGATCTGTTCATCGGAGCAGCCACTGTGCTCGCGCAGCATGGACAGCAGTGGGTCGGCGCTGCGGGCATAGATGGAATAGAGGATCACCTCGGCCGGCAGCACCCGGCTCAGCAGGCCTTCGCCCTGCGCGGCGGTGATCCATTCCATGACCCGGGCACTCACGCATTGCAGGGCGCTCTGGTAGGCGGCGCACTCCTTGAGGGGCCGCTGCAGGCCGGAGTTGCGGCTGAGCATCAGCGGCAGTTCGTCGGTGAGTTGCAACGACAGCAGCCAGCGCAGCAGCCGCTGCAGGCAGTCGAGCGGGGGAAGACCGGGGGGCAGCCCTTCGAGGAACTCGCGCAGGCGCTCCACCGCGCGCGCCATGGCCGTGGCGCAGAGGTCTTCCTTGCCGGCGAAATGCTTGTAGAGGCTGGCCTTGGCCACGCCCACCTGGGCGGCGACCTCGTCGAGCGTCATGGCCTCGAAGCCCTTTTCGCCCAGCAACCGGCCTGCGGCGGCGACGATGGCCTGAGCGCGGGCCTCGTGCATCTGTGCCCTGAAGGAGCGGCGGGGTGGCGGGGAAGACGTATTCATGTACACATCTTAGGGCCTGCGTCAAGGACCCACTGTCACGGTCGAGTTGCAGTCACGCGGCAGCGAGCGAGCGCGCGGCGGTGGCCATCAGGGCCTCGGTGAGGGAGTCCAGCACCTCGGATTCCAGATTCCAGCAATGCCAGTAGAGCTGGATCGGCAGGGCGTGGCCGGGCGCGAGGTCCACCAGCGCCCCGCTGGCCAGGGCGGGACGCGCGAGCAATTCAGGCACCACGCCAGCGCCCCAGCCCGCGACCACCGCGCGCACCTGGCCTTCGGAGCTGGGCACGAAGAGGTGGTGCAGCGCCACGCGCTTGAGGCCGAAGGCGCGCATGATGAATTCCGACTGCATGTCGTCCTTGCGGTTGAACGACAGGAACGGCACGTCGCGGAAGTTGTGCGGCGTCAGTCCCTGGGGCAGATACCGGGCCGCCAGGCCCGGAGAGGCCACCGCCACGTAGCGCATGGCCCCCAGCGGCACGACCTTGCATCCCCGCAGCGCCTGCTTGAGCGTGGTCACGCAGCCCAGTACCTGGCCCGAACGCAGCCACTCCTGGGTGAAGTCCTGGTCGTCCACGATGATTTCGATGGGCAGGCGCTGGCGGGCCAGGTCGTGCAGCGCGTCCAGCGCCCAGGTGGCGATGCTGTCGGCATTGATGGCGATGGCGATGCGCTCGTCCTCGCGGGCCCCCCCGGGCGCGCTGGGGGCGAGTTCCTGCAGGTCGCGCTCCAGGTCGGCGCGCAGCAGGCGCAGCTGCTTGGTGTGCTTGAGCAGCAGCTGCCCGGCACTCGTCGGCTTGAGCGGCCGGCTGCGCACGATCAGCACGGAGCCCACCTGCGCCTCCAGCGCCCGCAGGCGCTGCGAGACGGCCGACTGGGTGACGTTCAGGCGCTGCGCAGCGCGCTCGAAGCCCCCCTCTTCCACGATGGCGGCCAGGCATTCCAGGGCGGCGGGATCGAAGGTGCTCATGGCGGTCGGCGCATTAGATGAACTGATGAATTTGGAGGAAGTTTAATTCCTCTTCAAAAAAAACGGGCGCCGCCGCACACTGCGGAGCCATGAAAACCATCGTCCTCGGAGCCGGCATCATCGGCATCAGCACCGCGTGGCACCTGCTCGAGCGCGGACACGAAGTCATCGTCGTCGATCGCCAGCCCGACGCATCGCTGGAGACCAGCTACGCCAATGCGGCGCAGATCTCGGTGAGCTATTGCGAACCCTGGGCGAACCGCGAGGCGCCCTGGAAGGCGCTCAAGTGGATGTTCGACAAGGAAGCCCCGCTGCTGTTCCGTCCCCAGCTGGACTGGGACCAGTGGCGCTGGAGCCTGAAGTTCCTCGCGCAATGCAACGACGCCGCCTTTGCCCGCAACGTGCAGCAGATCGTGGCGCTGGGGGCCTACAGCCATGCCGCGCTCAAGGACCTGGTGCGCTCCACCGGCATCGAGTACCACCGGCTCGAACGCGGCATCGCCCACTTCTACACCGACCAGAAATCCTTCGACGCGGCCGGCAAGGCCGTGGACCTGATGCGCCAGTACGGCGTGCAGCGCCGCCTGGTGAGCCGCGACGAGCTGTTGCAGATCGAGCCGGCGTTCCGCGCCTATGGCGACCGCATCACCGGCGGCACCTACACCAGCACCGACGAGAGCGGTGACGCCCGGGTGTTCACCCAGGCGCTGGCCCGCCGCTGCGCCGAGCGGGGTGCGCAGTTCCTCTTCGGGCACGACGTGCTGCGGCTGCAGCGCACGGGCGACGCCATCGACGCCGCCACGGTGCGCTCCCGCGAGCCCGGCTCGGCCGCGCAGGAGTTGCGTGCCGACGCGTTCGTGGTGGCCTGCGGCTCCTATACGGCGCCGCTGCTGCGCACGGTGGGCGTGGATCTGCCCATCTACCCCGGCAAGGGCTACAGCGCCACGTTCCCGCTGCTCAAGCCCGAGGGCGCGCCCATGGTCTCCACCATCGACGACGGCAAGAAGATCGCGATGAGCCGCCTGGGCAATTTCCTGCGCGTGGCCGGCACGATCGAACTGGGGGGTTTCGACCTCTCCCTGGACAGCCCCGTGGCCCGCGCGCGCTGCCACATGCTCTCGCGGCGCATCGCCGAGATCCTGCCCGGCGTGTGCGATACGCGCACGCCGGAGGAAGGCGGCAATCCGCAGTACTGGACCGGGCTGCGCCCCGCCACGCCGACCAACATCCCGTTCATCGGCCGCACCCGCGTGGGCAAGCTCTGGGTGAACGCGGGGCACGGCACGCTGGGCTGGACGCACGGCGCAGGCTCGGGCAAGGCGATGGCCGAGCTGCTGAGCGGCGAGCGGCCCGCGATGGATTTCGGCTTCCTCGGCTTCGGCGCCCAGGGCCACCAGGCGAGCGCCACGCCGGTCGCCGCCTGACACGGCAGCCCGGCCCGGCAGGCGGGCGGGCAGGACGTGCAGCGCTACCATCTCGCGCATGCCGTCCTCCTCCCATCTTCTTTTCCTGAACGCATCCACCCGCGAGCCGGGCCATGTCGGCAACACCGAATGGCTGGCCCGCCAGGCCGCGGCCGCGCTGCCCGCAGGCACCGCCGTGGACTGGCTGCACCTCGCCCGCCTCGACCTGCCTCCGTTCGTGGACCTGCGCCACACCACCGGCACCTACCCCGCGCCCGAAGGCGATCTGCGCACGCTGCTGGATGCCACGCTCGCGGCCTCCGAGATCGTGTTCGTGTCGCCCGTGTACTGGTTCAGCATTCCTTCGCCGCTCAAGACCTACCTGGACCATTGGAGCGCCTGGATGCGCGTGCCGGGCCTGGAGTTCAAGGAGCGCATGGCCGGCAAGGCGCTCAGCCTGGTCACGACCAGCGGCGACCGCGCCAAGGCCCAGCCGATGATCGATTCGGTGCAGCTGTGCGCGCAGTTCCTGGGCATGCGCTTCCGGGGCGCACTCTGGGGCAAGGGCGGGCCGCCGGGTGCGGTGCAGGCGGATGCGGCGGCCGTGCGGGAGGCCGCGCGCTTCCTGGCAGCGCCGCTCTCCTGAGGCGCCCGGGGCAGGCGCCCCGGCCCGGGCCGGAAGCTACCGCGCGGGAATGCCGGCGGCCGGCGTATCGGTGGCGGCCAGGTGGGTATCCATCCACCGCAGCAGGTCCACCCACATCTGGCGCACCTGGCTGTCTTCGGGCATGCGCAGTTCGTGCTGCAGCTCGATGGTGACGACGGGCATGCCCTGGCGCACGCTGCCGTAGTGGCCGAGCGAGCCTGGGAAGATGCCGAGCTGGTCGAGCCGCAGGCGGCCCAGGCGGCTGGGCGGCGGCAACGGGCCGTCGTAATCGAGCACGCCATACGGAGCGTGGATGCTCACCACCAGGTCGGGCCGGAAGCCCTCCATCTGCTCGTGCAGGAAGCGCGACTCGGGCTCGGACAAAGGCTCGGGCCCCGGCCAGCGGCGCGGATCGCGGCGGGTGCGCTTTTCCCAGTACACCGGAGCATCGCGCTCCCAGTTCGGCGTGGGGAAATTGCGGTTCAGGTCCACGCCCCGGGCGTTCACGCGCGTCGCCGGGCGGGCCAGCATGCCGTCGGGGTTGAGCGCCGGAATGAAGCGCCAGTGCACGGGCTGCCGCAACGCCGGCTGCGGCTGGGCCGCGAAAGCGATCCAGCGCATGGCCAGCGACGCGGAAGTGGGCTCGTCGCCGTGGATCGCCCCCAGCACCAGGACGCGCAGCGGCTCCTGGCCCGCGGCACCGCCCGCCACCGGGGCCGGAGGCACGTCGCGCCAGTAGATCGGCAGCCCCTTGCGGGAATGCGCCCCGCTTTCGGACAGGCGCGTGGATTCGCAGAGCGGCCGGTCCACCGTGGGCAGGCGGGGCAGCAGCAGCTTGCAGGCGGCCACCGATTCCGCGGCGCCGGGTGGCGGCAAGGGGACGGGGACCTGGGCGGGCGCCAGGGTGCGGGTGGCCATGGCGCCGGACGCGGACGCCGCGGCGCCGTCGCCGCGGCCCGGAGCGGATGCGGCGCCCCTCCGGGGCTGGGCCGCGCTGGACGCCCGGGGTACCGCCGGGGAGGCCGCGGTGTCCCCGGAACGTTCGGCGGGCGCGCCGAGCACGACCACCGAGTGGTATCCCGCACCGCTCTCACCCGTGCCCAGGTACCCCCGCCCGACGGCGACCACCGCGTCGGAGGCAGTGACCGCGCCAGCCTGTCCGCCGGCCTGGAAGGCACGGGGATCCCACAGGGAGGCACCGAACAGCGCCAGCGCCAGCACGGCCGCCGGAGGCATCAGCCAGGGGGACAGGAGACCTGGACGGCGCGGGATGGCTGGCACCCCGGGAGTGCCGTTCGTGCGCGCCGCCATCAGTGGATGGTCCGCGGAGCGGAGGAGCCGAGGAAGTCCAGCAGCGCGCCATCGAAGCCGTCCGGGTCTTCCAGCTGCGGCCAGTGCCCCACGTTCGGCAGGCTCAGGTGCCGCGCATCGGGCAGCACGTGGGCCAGGGCCTGCAAGGCCTCGGGCGGCATGCAGCGGTCCTGGGCCCCACTCACGAGCAGGGTGGGCATGGAGAGGTGGGCGAGGTCCGCGGCATCGCGCGCGAACGCTGGCAGCAATTCCAGCGCGCGGCGGAAGGCGGAACGGTGGACCTGGCCCATCGCATGGCCAGCCAGGCGCGCGCCTTCGGGCAACGCGCCGCTGCCGGTCTGGCGCGGCACCAGCAGTTCGGCCACGCGCTCCATGGCCTGGTCGCCCTCCAGCGCGGCGACGCGGGGCGCCACCCAGGTGTCCAGGCCTTCACCATCCAGGGCCGGGCCGCCCGCGCACAGCACGAGCCGGCCCACGCGGCGGGGTGCCCGCAGGGCGACCTCGACCGCCACCATGGCGCCCAGGCCGTGGCCGACGAGGGTGGTGCCCTGCGTGCACTGCAGCGCATCGAGCAGTGCGATGCAGCTCTGCGCCAGCCCCTTGAAGCTGTAGGGCTCGATGGGCGCGCTGCGGCCGTAACCCGGCATGTCCCAGGCCACGGCACGGTAGCCGGAGCCCGCGAGGGTCTCGACCTGGGGAGCGAAGGTCAGGTGGCCGCCGTCGGCATCGTGCAGCATGAGCACGGTGGGACCGGCGCCAAGGGTGGTGAAAGTGGGAAGCAGGGCCATGGAAGGGAGGGGCAACGACAACGCGCCCGGTGGGGACTCGGCCCCGGTCGGCGGCGGGGGTGCGGGCACCGGACCATAATAGCCGACCCCTTCCTCCGCCCGGCGCGCGCCGCGCCTTCGCCTTCCGTGACACGTCCCCTGCCCCGGCCCGCGCTGGCCACTCCGCCGAGCTTTTCCCCCCGCGAGTTCCGCGACGCGCTCGGCATGTTCGCCACCGGCGTGACCATCGTCACCGCGCAGGACGCCGCCGGCGGCCTCGTGGGCCTCACGGCGAGTTCATTCAATTCGGTGTCGCTCGCGCCGCCGCTGGTACTCTGGAGCCTGGGCCGCACCGCCGGTTCGATGGGCGCGCTGGCCGCCGGTTCGCACTATGCGATCAACGTGCTGGCCGCCGACCAGAAGGCACTGGCCGAGCGCTTCGCCAGCCGCGGCGTGGACCGCTTCGCGGGCGTGGCCTACACGCCGGGCGTGGCGGGCGCGCCGCTGATCGAGGGGGCGGTGGCCACGTTCGAATGCTTCAACCGCAGCCGCTACGACGAAGGCGACCACGTCATCTTCGTCGGAGAAGTGGAGCGCTGCGCGCACCGCCCGGGCGTGCCACCGCTGCTCTACCACGGCGGACGCTTCTATACGGAACATCCCCTCTGAGCCGCTGGCGGCCGCGGACCGCGGGCCACGGCCGGGCGGTCAGCGCACCGTGTCGGGCAGTTCGATCTTGACTTCGAGCACTTCGAGGTTGTCCTGGCGCTCCAGCTGCACCTTCAGGTCTTCGGGGCTGATCTTCACGTACTTGGAAATCACGGCGACGAGTTCGCGCTGCAGTGCGGGCAGGTAGTCCGGCTCCGAGGCATTGCGGCCATTGCGCTCGTGAGCGAGGATGATCTGCAGCCGCTCCTTGGCGACACTGGCGGTCTTCTTCTTTTCGCCGAGCAGGAATGAGAGAAAGGATGCCATGCGTTACCTCCCGCCGAAGATGCGCTTGAAGAAGCCGGGCTTCTGCGCGTCGATGAAACGCAGGGGCTTGTCCTCGCCGAGGAAGCGCGCCACCACGTCCTTGTAGGCCTCGGACACGTCCGTGCCCTGCAGGTGGATGGCGGGCGTGCCCTGGTTGGACGCCTGCAGCACGCTTTCGGACTCGGGCACGACGCCGATGAGTTCGATGCGCAGGATGTCCTGGATGTCCTCCAGGCTCAGCATCTGCCCGTCCTGCACGCGGCCGGGGTTGTAGCGCGTGATGAGCAGGTGTTCCTTGATCGGCTCCTTGCCCTCGATCGCGCGCTTCGTCTTGCTGCCGAGCATGCCGAGGATGCGGTCGGAATCGCGCACCGAGGACACCTCGGGGTTGGTCACCAGCAGCGCCTCGTCGGCGAAGTGCATGGCCATGAGCGCGCCACTTTCGATGCCGGCGGGCGAGTCGCAGACGATGTATTCGAAGTCCATCGCGGCGAGGTCGTTCAGCACCTTCTCCACGCCCTCCTGCGTGAGCGCGTCCTTGTCGCGCGTCTGGCTGGCTGCCAGCACGAACAGGTTCTCGCACTGCTTGTCCTTGATGAGGGCCTGGTTCAGGTTGGCCTCGCCGTGAATCACGTTGATGAGGTCGTACACGACGCGGCGCTCGCAACCCATGATGAGGTCGAGGTTGCGCAGGCCGACGTCGAAGTCGATCACGGCGGTCTTGTGGCCGCGCAGCGCGAGGCCCGATGCGAAGCTGGCGCTGGTGGTGGTCTTTCCCACGCCTCCCTTGCCGGAGGTCACGACGACGATTTTGGCCATTTCTGCAAATTCCTTGGGGCGTTGGTCTGGTGTTCTGGGGTCAGGCGAGCGGCTCGATGATCAGTTTCTCGCCGTCGAGCCGCACCTGCGCGGGCTTGCCGCGCACGTTGTCGGGCAGCTCGGTGTCGGTGGTGCGGTAGATGCCGGCCACCGAGACGAGCTGCGGTTCCAGGCAGGTGCTGAAGATGCGGGCGGAGGTGTCGCCGCGTGCACCGGCGATGGCCCGGCCGCGCAGCGGCGCATAGACGTGGATGTTGCCGTCGGCGATGACTTCGGCACCGAAGCTCACCACGGCCATCACCACGAGGTCGGAGCCGCGCGCATAGACCTGCTGGCCCGAGCGCAGCGGCTTGTCCACCACGACGGTGCCGGGTGCGGGAGCGGGCACCTCGCGCACCACCTCGACCTCGCGCACGACTTCGCGGACGACCTCCCGCGCAGGCGATTCGGCCGCGGCGGGCGGCTGGGCGGCACGGGCGGGCGGCGCCTCCGGCGCGGCCACGAGCCCGGCGGCGAGCGCGGCCTCCATCTGCGCGGCGCTGCCGCCGCGCACGGCCACGGGCTGGGTGCGGTGCTGGCGCAGCAGGGTCACGAGGGCGGGAAAATCGATGGGCGCAGCCTCCTCGCGCACGGCGGCGAGGTCGATCAGCACCGGATCGTTGTCGAAGAAGCCCGGGTCCTCCCCGAGGCGCGCGGCCAGGTCGGCAGCGAACGCGTCGGCGTCGGTGGTCCGCAACGCCACGGCCACCACGGGCAGCTGGGCGCTCTTGAGGTCAAAGCTGGTGCGGGCCTGGCCCACCGTGTCAACGGCCATGGAAGGAAGGAGTGCGAACGACGCGGCTCAAAGCGGCGGAGTTTACCGTTACCGGGGCGATTGGCACGCGCAGCAGGGCCGAAGTGCGGGTAAATGTTCAGCAAGTGAATGCAAATCCATCGCACAAAGGAAGATTGGCCCCGGGCACGTCATCGTGGGCTACCGACAGTCAGGAGGCATTCTCAAGCCCGGTGGGCCCCTCACGCACGCCCAGAGCCTGCCCCGTCAGAGGGCCGCGGAGCAGGCCACGCCAGCAGACGCCGTGGAACCGGCTTTGCCGGGCCACTGGCGTCGTCCCCCTTGGGGGAAGGCGCCGAAGGCGACTCAGGGGGGTCAAAACTTCGGTATGCGGATCCGGCTGATCATGAGCGAGCCGGACACCGCGAACAGCAGCACGAAGGGGTGCAGCGTGAAGCCCCCCACCAGCAGCTTGCCGAACCACAGGTTCTCGCGCACGGCACCGAGCGATGCGGCCAGTGCCATGAGCCCCACCAGCACGATGGAGGTGGGGATCGGCGTGCCCTCGAAGTACTTCACCTTGCCTGAACCCTCGGAGAGTGTTTCCGCCGTGACGTTGTAGCGCGCGAGGCGCGAGACGCCGCAGGCCACGAAGAAGGCCAGGACGATGCGGTCGTAGAGGCCCTGCATGCCGCAGGCGTAGGCGATGATCGCCGGCGCCACGCCGAACGAAATCACGTCGGCCAGCGAATCCAGCTCGCGGCCCATGGCGGAGGACTTCTGCCGCCAGCGCGCGACGCGGCCGTCGAGCACGTCGAAAACCAGCGCCGCGAGCACCAGCGCGGCGGCGAAATACACGTGGCGCACGTCGCCCGTCTCCATGAACGTCATGGAGGAGAACAGCGCCCCCACGCCGCACACGGCGTTGCCCAGCGTGAACCAGTCGGCCAGGTGGAACTCGCGGATCATCGAAAAACGCTTGGGGGCTTGCGGAGTCATGGGCGGTCTTTCCTTCCTGGCGGTTCCTGCGGATGCTGCGGCGCGGGGCCGTCGGCCGATTATGGGACGGGGCCGGCGCCGGCCTCGTCAGGTATGTCCTACCGGCGTGCGCCAGGAGCCTGCTGGGGCGGCGCGCGCAGGGTTTCCAGGTGGATGCTGGTTTCCGTGTTGCGGATGCCCTTGATGAGCCGGATGCGCTCCAGAGCCTGGGCCAGCTCGGCCAGGGACGCGACCTGCAGTTCGGCCAGAAGATCCCACTGGCCGTTGGTGGCGTGCAGGGACAGCACGCTCGGCTCGCCCAGCAGAGAGGCGGTAACGCGGCGCGCGTCATTGCCCTCGATGGAAATGCTCATCCAGGCCTGCAGCCCGCCGGTCTCCCCCTCCGGCCGCAACCGCACGGTGTAGCCGACGATGGTTCCCGAATCCTCCAGCTTGCGGATGCGGTTGGTGACCGTGCCGCGCGACACGCCCAGGCGCGTTGCCAGCGTCGCCACGCTGGCGCGGGCGTTGTGGCGCAGGGCGGCGATGAGTTGCTGGTCGATATTGTCCATAGTGTCAACGAATGCTGCCATAAAGCCAGCTTTCTGCGCAATTGCGGTCAATCCTTGCGATTTGGATTGGTGCACGCCTGTGGGAACCTCGTACACCAGCACCGAAGAGGCATGCCATGGACCGCACCCACACCATCCGTCCCGCCCTGCGCCGCGCCGGATCCACCGAATTCCTGGACGCACCGCGTGCCGCCGAACTGGTGGGTCGCACGGGCGTCATCGCCTGCCTGCACGCCATCGCCCAGGCCATCGAGGCCGACTTCGCCCGGTGGAACGACTTCGACAAGACCGCCCGCACGGCCGCCCATTCGCCGCGCGGCGTGATCGAGCTCATGCCCGTGGCCGATACCCGGCCCGGCGGCGGCTATGCCTTCAAGTACGTCAACGGCCACCCGGCCAACACGCAGGACGGGCTGCCCACGGTGATGGCCTTCGGCGCCCTGGCGGACGTGGACACGGGCCTGCCGGTGTTCCTGGGCGAGCTCACGCTGACCACCGCGCTGCGCACGGCCGCCACCTCGGCCGTGGCGGCCCGGCGGCTGGCCCGGCCGGACAGCCGTTGCATGGCGCTGATCGGCAACGGCTCGCAGGCCGAGTTCCAGGCGCTGGCGTTCTTCGGACTGCTGGGCGTGCGCGAGCTGCGGCTGTACGACACCGACCCCGCGGCCACGCGCAAGCTCATGCGCAACCTCGGGCCCTATGCACGCGAGGGACTGCACTGCGTGCCGTGCGCGAGTGCGCGTGAAGCCGTGCGCGGCGCCGACATCGTGACCACGGCGACGGCCGACAAGACACGCGCAGCCATCGTCCAGGCCGACATGCTGGAGCCGGGGATGCACCTGAACGCCGTGGGCGGCGACTGTCCGGGCAAGACCGAATTGGCGCCGGAGGTACTGCAGGCAGGTGCGGTTTTCGTGGAATACGAGCCGCAGACCCGCATCGAGGGCGATCTGCAGCAGATGCCGGCGGACTTCCCCGTCACCGAGCTCTGGCGCGTGCTGGCGGGTCTGGCGCCGGGGCGCGTGTCGCCCGGGCAGGTAACGGTGTTCGATTCCGTGGGCTTCGCGCTGGAGGACTACTCCGCCCTGCGCACCATGCGTGCGCTGGGCCAGGCGGCCGGGCTGCTGGAGCGCATCGCACTGGTGCCGGACCTGGCCGATCCGAAGGACCTGTACGCGCAGTTGCGGCCCTGGCTGCCTGAAGGCGCCCCCGGCGCAGCCACGTCGGCGCCGCGCGCTCCCATCTTCGTCCACGAGGCGGCCTGATTTCCGACGCCATCGCGCAGGTCCGCACCGCACAATGCCCGCAGCAGGAGAGACGCCCACCATGGACAACGCCCCCTTTCCACGCCCGGTCACGCTGATCGGCGTTCCCACCGACGTCGGCGCCGCCCGCCTGGGCGCGGCCATGGGCCCGGACGCGCTGCGCGTGGCCCAGCTCGGTCCGGCGCTCGAACGGCTGGGACTGGAGGTCGAGGACCTGGGCAATCTGCACGGCCCGCCGAACCCGCGCGGCGAGCGCACGGCCGAGGGCCTGCGCAACCTCGCCGAATGCGAGGCATGGAACCGATCCACGCACGATGCGGTGTTCGCCCAGTTGCAGGCCGGTCGCCTGCCGGTGATGCTGGGCGGCGACCACAACCTCGCCATCGGCTCGATCAGCGCTGTGGCGCGCCACTGCCGCGATACCGGCAAGCGGCTGCGCGTGCTCTGGCTGGACGCGCACTCCGACAGCAACACGCCGGAGATCTCGCCCAGCGGCAACGTGCACGGCGTGCCGGTGGCCAGCCTCTGCGGGCTGGGCCCTCCCGCGCTCGCGGCGCTCGGCGGCCCCGGGCCGGCGCTGCGCGGCGCGCAGATGTGCCAGATCGGCCTGCGCAGCGTGGATGCGGCCGAGAAGCGCATGATCCACGAGCTCGGGCTGGAGGTGTACGACATGCGCGCGATCGACGAGCTCGGCATGCGCGAGGTCATGCGCCGCGCGCTCGCCGGGCTGGAGGACGACGATGGCGCGCACCTGCACCTGAGCTTCGACGTGGACTTCCTCGATCCGGAAATCGCGCCCGGCACGGGCACCACGGTGCGCGGCGGGCCGAACTACCGCGAGGCCCAGCTGTGCATGGAGATGATCGCGGACACGGGAAGGCTCGCCTCGCTCGACATCGTGGAACTCAACCCCGCGCTCGACATCCGCAACCAGACCGCCGAACTCGTGGTGGATCTGGTGGAGAGCCTGTTCGGCAAGAGCACGCTGGTGCGCGCGCCGGCCCCGGCGGGACGGCGCTAGGCCTGCGCGGCAGTGGCGGCGGTGGTGCGCGCCAGGTGCCGCCGCGCGAAATCCTCGTACCAGCCAAGGCAGCCGGGATTGGCCATGGCGTCGCGGTTCACCACCTTCTCCAGCGGCTGGCCGAGCAGCAACTTCTTGATGGGCAGCTCCTGCTTCTTGCCCGTGAGCGTGCGCGGCACCTCGGCCACCTGCACGATCTCGTCGGGCACGAAACGTGGCGACAGCGCGGTGCGGATGGCGCCCGCGATGCGCTCGCGCAGCGCATCGTCCAGCACGGCGCCCTCGCGCAGCGCCACGAAGAGCGGCATGTGGCTCTCGCGGCCCAGGTATTCCAGGTCCACCACGAGGCTGTCGAGCACCTCGGGCAAGGCCTCCACCGCGCGGTAGAGCTCGCTGGTACCCATGCGCAGGCCGTGGCGGTTGATGGTGGCGTCGCTGCGCCCGTAGATCACGCAGCGGCCTTCCGGACCGACGCGCAGCCAGTCGCCATGGCGCCAGACCGCGCCCATGGACGCGGGGCCGTCGCCACCGCCAGGCCGGCGGCCATGGCCGGGCGGGTACATGTCGAAATAGCTCGCGAGGTAGCGCGGACCCTGCGGATCGCCCGGCAGTGCCGGCGCCCCCGCCGGTGCATCGCCCCAGAAGTAGAGCGGCATGGAGGGAATGGGTTGCGTGCAGACCAGCTCGCCCACCGCGCCGGTGACGGGCCGGCCTTCCTCGTCCCAGGCTTCCACGGCCGCGCCGAGCATGCGGCACTGCATCTCGCCGGGCACCTGCGGGAGTTCTCGGTGACCGCCGATGAAGGCGCCGCAGAAATCCGTGCCTCCGGAGATGTTGTCCCACCAGATCGGTTCGCTGCTGCCCGCATTCCCGGCTCGGGCCTGGATGCGCGCGAATTGCGCCGTGCCCCACTCCTGCACCTCCGGCGAGAGCGGCGAGCCCGTGGTGCCCAGCGCGCGGATGGGGGAAAGGTCGCCGCAGGCCGCGAGATCGATCCCCGCCTTCATGCAGTTGGCATAGAAGGCGGCGCCCGCGCCGAAGAAGGTCACGCCGGTCTCGGCGGCGAAGCGCCAGAGCGTGCCCCAGTCGGGGCGCTCGCGGCTGCCGCCCGGGTTGCCGTCGTAGATGACGCAGGTGGTGCCCGAGAGCAGGCCGCTGGCCTGCGCG
Source organism: Paracidovorax avenae (assembly GCF_040892545.1). Lineage (NCBI taxonomy): Bacteria > Pseudomonadati > Pseudomonadota > Betaproteobacteria > Burkholderiales > Comamonadaceae > Paracidovorax > Paracidovorax avenae. The sequence goes on along the minus strand of NZ_CP156079.1, from coordinate 154,267 downwards.
TTCCACATGACCCAGCCGGTGGAACTGTACCAGTGGTAGCGTTCGCCGAACGAGTTGGACGCGTGGCTCGGGCCGATGTCGTTGTGCAGGCCCTTGAGCAGCAGCGCCACCAGCACCATGCCGCCGTGGCCGTGCACGATGGGCTTGGGCAGGCCCGTGGTGCCGCTGGAATAGACGATCCAGAGCGGGTGGTCGAACGGCAGCCAGAGCGGCTCGAACGACGCCACCCCGGCATCGTCGCGCGCGGTGGCCCGGGCGTATTCCACGCAGCCGGCGATGGTGCCCGCCGTGCCGAGCTGGTCCACGACGACCACGTGCTCCAGCGTGGGCAGCGCGGCCCGCAGCTCGGCCAGCACGCCGCGGCGGTCGAGGTCGCGGCCGCCGTAGGTCACGCCGTCCACGGTGATCAGGGCCTTCGGCTCGATCTGCCGGAAGCGGTCCAGCACCGCGGCCGTGCCCATGTCGGGCGCGCACACGCTCCAGATGGCGCCCAGGCTGGCCGTGGCCAGCAGGGCCACCATGGCCTCGGGGATGTTGGGCAGGTAGGCCGCGACGCGGTCGCCCGGCCCCACGCCCTGAGCGCGCAGGTGCAGGGCCAGCGCGGCCACCTGCCGGCGCAGTTCGGGCCAGGACAGTTCGCGGTGCTCGCCGCGTTCGTTGCGGCTGATGATGGCCGGCTGGCCGGCCTCGTGCGCGGCATCGGCGTGCCGCAGCGCCTGGCGCGCGTAGTTCACCTGGGCACCCGGGAACCATTCGGCACCCGGCATGGTGTTGCGGGCCAGAACGGCCGTGTGCGGCGTGGGCGACTCGAGGCCGAAGTAATCCCAGATGCTCTGCCAGAAGGCGTCCAGGTCGGTCACGGACCAGCGCCAGAGGGCATCGTAATCGTCGAACTGCAGGCCGCGCGTCTCGCGCAGCCAGTCCTGGTAGAGCCGGATCTGGGGAACGAAGGGGGCGCTCGCTTCGGCGGCCGCGTTGCGCGGCGGGGGTGTGGTTGTCTCCATGGCCACGCAGCGTACTGCGTGGTGCCCCGGCGTGTCACCGCCGGGGCGTCCCGGGCTTGACAGGCAGGTGCCCGGGTCAGTCTTCCTTGAGTTCCTTCACGCTGGTGATCGCGTAGCGCTTCTCGCTCAGCTGCCGGGCCGGTTCGGGAATGCCGTAGTCGTTCCAGTGCGCGGCGCTCTCGTCCAGTTCGTGGCCCCGCTCCTGGCAACTCCAGTCGGTGTTGATGGCCTCCTGCGGAATGGGGCGGCCTTCGGGAACCACGAGATAGGAATGCTTGCCGTCAGCTTCGGGCCGGCGGTAGATGTCGACGCGCATGGGAGGGATCCTTTGCTGTGGGGAGAGAAGTCCCCACTCTAGCCAACGCTCCGCGGCACTCCCGTAGGAAAAACCCCCCGCCCCTGGCGGGAACGGAGGGGAGGTCTCCGAAGCGCGCTTACTTCGCAGCCATGTCGCGCATGCGGTCGGCGCGGCCGGCCGGGTCCGGATGGGAGGACAGCATCTCGTCGAGCGCGCCGCCCTTGCCGCCGCTCTGGGCCGCCAGCTTGCGGAAAGCCGATTCCATCGCGCTCACCTTGTACTTGTGCTTCTTCATGAAGGCCAGCCCGTAGTCGTCGGCGGCCGTCTCCTGGCTCTGGGAGAACTGGCTGTTGACCAGCTTTTCGCCCAGTGCGCCCAGGTCGCTGTCGGCCAGGGCACCGACGCCGCCCGCGGCGGAAGCGGCCTTGCGGCCGGCGGAGGCGAGATAGGCGGTGCGCATGGCGGCAAGGGAATGCTGCAGCTTGACGTGGCCGATCTCGTGTCCGATGACGCCCAGCAGCTCCTGGTCGTTCATCATGTCCATCAGGCCGCTGTACACGCGGATCGAGCCGTCGGCCGTCGCGTCGGCGTTGACCTCGTTGGCGAGATAGACCTTGAAGTTGAGTTTCATGCCGTCTTCGTTGACATGCTTCTTCGTGAGGCGGGCCAGGCGCTGGGCGTATTTGTTGCCGGCCGGCGCGACCTTTTCCGTGCGCTCCTCGTAGGCGCGCAGCTGCTGCGACACGGATTTGAGTTCGGCGTCCGACACGGTCGCTGCCTTGAACACGTCCGCGGCCGCGCCGATCTTGCTGTCGGTGCCGGAGCCGGTGCCGCCGGTGCCCGCGGCTCCCAGCACGGAACCGAGTGCGGACCCCGCGGACGATGAAGATCCCGTGGAGCCATTGGTGGCGCAGCCGGCCAGGATCAGGGAGAGCGCAAGCGCGCCCAGGCGGAACGTGTTCATGGTTGTTTTACCCTCGTTGGAATGATGCGCCGCCCGAAGAGGCCGGGCGCAGCCCGGGCCCGGGACCGGCGCGAGGCTGCGGCGGTGGGACGGCGGGCGGATTCTCTCCAGGGATGGGGCGCCGGAGAGTCGCGGCGAGCACGCACTTGCATCCATTTGTATTTATCCACTCAAACGGGTAACACCCGCATTCCCCGGGAACTTTTGGCGATTTCGCGAAGCATGCCTCTCATCGCCAGAGGCACATCTTGTTGCAAAAAACCAGCGGTTCAGAGCGGCAGCGCGAAAAGGCGGCCGGACAAAGGGGCGTTTGCGAGCATGTCCAGCGCCACGGGCTGGCGCGCAGTCGTCACGAACAGGACGTTGCCTTCCGGTCCACCCACGGCCACATCGGTCGGACAGGGCACGGGCAGTGCGGCGACGCGGTCAAGCCCGCCGTCCGGCAGGAAACGCACCACGCTCCAGCCATCGCGCAGCGCAGTCCACACGCCGCCCTCTGCGTCGAAGGCGAGCCCGCTGACACGCCCCGACCCCTTGGGCACCGTGACCAGCCTTCGCACCACGCCGGGGCTGCCCGGGTGCATGTGCAGGATGGCGCCGGTGTCGGGCGCGGTGGCCAGCAGCGCGCCATCCCCGGCCCGCCAGCGCAGGCACTGCAGGGCTTCGGCCAGCCGCCAGAGCACCTCGACGTGCCCCGTGGCGTGCAGGCGCCCCACCGCGCTGCCGCCCTCGGCGGTTTCCACGGCGATCCAGACGCCGCTGCCGCCACCCTCGGCCCCGCCCAGGCACACGGCCTGCACGATGGAGCCTTCCGGCCAGAGGGGCCACGGCTCAGGCCGCGCGGCACCCGGACGCCAGCGCACGGCGCCCCGCGCGCCCACCAGCGACACATCCTGCGGGCCATGCACGAGCACGCCGGCAATGGGCTCTTCGCATTCCGCCAGGGCCTGGTCGGTACCGGTCGGCAGGACGGCCTCCCCAGCCGCGCGCGGCTCTCCTTCCGGGGCGGCCTGCGGCGACCAGGCGCGCAGCGCAGGGGCCAGGCTGTCCGCCCAGTACAGCAGGCCGGCTTCCGCGCACCAGTGGGGATGGGCACCATGGAATGCCCAGGACCCCGCCAGGGCGCACGCCACGGTGTCGGCCACGGGGGCGCGGGTGCGCCCGAGCTGGGCGCCCACCCGCCGGGCGGCCTCGGCCACTTCCGGCCCGAGCAGTTCCAGCCGCTCGGGCGTGAGGCGCCAGGCCGGGCCGGCCACGCTGAGCGCCCCCCGCACCTGGCCCTGGCCGTCCACGATGGGGGCGCCGACGCAGCGCACGCCGGGCACGATCTCCTCATCGTCGATGGCGTAGCCCCGCGCCGCCGTCACGCGCAGCTCCGCCTGCAGCCGGCGCCGGTCGGTGATGGTGCGCGGAGTTGCGGCCTTCAGGGAGAGCCCCTTCAGAAGGGTGTCGCGCTCGGGCTCGCGCAGCGCCGACAGGATGGCCTTGCCCTGGCTGGTGCAATGCACCGGCTTGCGCTGGCCCAGCGCGCTGGAGGAGCGCTCGCTGTGCGCCCCGTCGCAGCGCTCGAGCGATACGACCTCACGGCCGTCGAGGGCCGCGAGGTAGGAGGTTTCACCCGTCAGGTCGCGCAGCGCCCGCAACTCCAGCGCCGCGGCTGCGGCGAGGTCGGGCATGGCGTAGGCCTGCCGCGCCATCTCGAAGCAGCGCATGCCCAGGCAATACACCTTGCGCAGCGGGTCGCGCCGCAGCAGCCCGCGCGCCACCAGGACGGCGAGCAGGCGGTAGGCGGTGGTGCGCGGCAGCCCGAAGCGCCCGGACAGCTCGGCCTGGCTCAGTCCGTCGGGTGCGGCGCCTACCGCCTCCAGGAGATCGAGGGCCTTTTCAAGGGCCGCGGTGCCTTCGCTGGAAGACGAGGCCATGGTGTGTCTCAGATAGTGGAACTGCCCGCGACTGTAGCCTCCCCTCCCGGATGCCGGGGACACGGGTGCTCGCTACGATCGGCCGGCAGGACGCTGCGGGCCGGACTTCCGCACCGGCTTTCCATCCCTTGAGACAGCTCCGGCCCCATTTCCCAGGAGACATTCCATGACCACGCCAGACACCCTGCAATCCATCGACGCGCGTACCGGCCAGCCCCAGGGCGATGCCTGGAACGCATCCACGCCAGCGGCCATCGACGCCGCCGTGGCCACCGCCGCACAGGCGGCAGACGCCTTCGCCGCCCGCAGTGCCGCCGACCGCGCGGGCCTGCTGCGCGCCCTGGCCGACGCCCTGGAATCGCAGCGCGAGGCCCTGGTGCCCATCGCCGACCGCGAGACCGCCCTGGGCCCGGTCCGCCTGAACGGCGAGCTGGACCGCACCGCCTTCCAACTGCGCGGCTTCGCCACCGCGCTGGAGCGGGGTGCGGCGCACGCGGTGGTGGACGACCCCGCGGTGGCCGGCGCGCCGCCGGCCGGCCGGCCGCACCTCACCCGCGTGCGCGTGCCCGTGGGGCCCGTCGCCATGTTCTCGGCGAGCAATTTCCCGTTCGCGTTCTCGGTGCTGGGCGGAGACACCGCCTCGGCGCTGGCGGCCGGCTGCCCGGTGGTCGTGAAGGCGCATCCGGCCCATCCGGAGCTGTCCCGCCGGACGGCACTCCTCGCGCAACAGGTCGTGGCGGCACAGGGCCTGCCCGAAGGGGTCTTCCAGTTCGTGGAGGGCGGATCGGTGGCCACCGGCGTGCAACTGGTGCAGGCGCCGGCCATCGCCGCCGTGGCCTTCACCGGCTCGTTCAAGGGAGGCACCGCCCTGGCCCGGGTGGCGGCGGAGCGCCCCCGGCCCATCCCCTTCTATGGCGAACTGGGCTCGGTGAATCCCCTCGTCGCACTGCCCGCGGCGCTGCAGGCCCAGGGCGCCGCGCTGGCCGAAACCCTGGCCGGCTCGATCTGCCTCGGCGCGGGCCAGTTCTGCACCAGCCCCGGCGTGATCGTGGTGCGCCGGGATGCCTCGGGCGACGCGTTCGTGCAGGCGCTGGCGGACAGGCTCCAGGCGCTCGCGCCGCACGCCATGCTCTCGGCGGGCATCCGCGCGCACTTCGACCATGGAGTGGCCGCGTGGAGGGCCCACGGCAAGGTCAGGCCGCTGGTGGACGGCACGGCCGCGCCCGACGCCACGCCGCGCCCTTTCCTGGCCGAGGTGCAGGCGGCGGATTTCATCGCCGACGCCGCGCTCCACGAGGAAGTCTTCGGATCCGCCGCCCTGGTGGTGCGCACGGGCTCGGCCAAGGAAACGATCGACGTGCTGCGCGCCGTGGGCGGCTCCCTCACGGTCACACTCTGGGGCGCGGACGACGACACGGAGGACAACCGCGCACTGGTGCGCGCCGCCACCCAAGTGGCGGGCCGCGTGCTCTTTGCCGGCGTGCCCACCGGCGTGGCCGTCACGGCCGCCCAGCACCATGGCGGCCCCTACCCCGCCAGCACCGCGCCCTTCACCACGTCGGTCGGCTACGCAGCGATGGATCGCTTCCTGCGCCCCGTGGCACTGCAGGATGCGCCCGGGTGGCTGGCCGCGCGCAACGGCGTTCCCTGCTGAGAGGGGCAGTCTCGACAGGGGGCGCCAGGCTGCGGGAGAGGGATCAGGACCGCCCGCCGTCGGCGCGGATGGCTGCATTTCTCCCGCAAGCCAGGGCCGCGGCAGCCAGCACGGCGGCGGGAATGCCGTAGAGCCAGGGCGTCGGGAGCACGGGCAGCAACAGCCCGGCGGCCAGCGGCCCGAGCCCTGCCCCGATGTCACGCCAGACGGACCGGGCCGCCAGGGCACGGACACGGTCGGCGCCGGGATGGCGGATGGCGACGATGGGTGCGAGCAGCGGCAGCTGAAGGGCCCGCAGCAACACGATGGCCGCAGCACAGGTCCACAGCCACCCCGCTCCGAAGCCGACGAGGGCCACGGCCGTCATGAGCGAGAAGACGACGAGCAGCCGTTCGGCGCCCCACCTGTCGGCCCAGCGGCCACCGACCGGGCCGAGAACGATCTCGGAGCCATACCGGACGGCCAGCAGCACGGCGGCGGCCGTCAGCGCGCTGGAAGGCCACAACGCCTGGCCCAGCACGGTGAGGCCGATGAGAAACAGGCCGTCCAGCGCGAATCCCTCCACGAAAGACCAGGTGTCCAGGGCGTTCGGACGCGACGGCCGGGTACGCACCGCCCCCATGCCCGGGTGGGGCCGGGCGGGAAGCATGCGGGCAGCCCACAAGCCGCCCAGGGCCGCGAAGGTCAGCGCTCCCAGCACCCAGCGCGGTCCTGCCAGCTCGCTCAACACGGCCGCCACCGGCAAGGCGATCACGGGTCCCAGCGCGATGAAGGCGCGCGACCTTCCGGACCGCGCCGACGCACCGGCTGCCGACGACGTGGCCAGGACCTGGGTGGAGAGGTTCAACGCAGCGAACGCCATGCCCCAGAGCAAGCGCAGCGGCAGCAGCAGCCAGAAGCCGCTGAGGGTGGCATTGCCCAATGCACAGGCGGCAGCCGCCGCGACAGCCAGGACGCAGATCCTGCGGTCGCCGTATCGGGCATACAGGCGCGCGACCCAGCCGTACCCGGCAATGCGCACGAGGCGGTTGGCGGCCAGCAGCATCCCCGCTTCCACCAGCGTGATGCCCCATGCAGCGCCGTGGACGGGAAACAGCAGGTACAGCACCACGTCCGAAGGCAGCGTGGTGGCCAGCGCTATCGCAGCGTTTCTGGAGTCGCGGTCAGCGGCTTCGGGAGTGGGGATGTCCGTTCCGGCCGCGCTGGTCGTTTGCATGGCCGCATCGTGGGCCCTGCGCAAGGAGACGACAAACGAGTTTGTTGGGGGCACATGTGTGCAAAAATCTCACACATGGCCATGGTGCTCCCCCCTCTCAATGCGGTACGGGCCTTCGTGGCCGCGGCCAGGCACCAGAGTTTTTCGCGGGCAGCACAGGAACTCCATGTGACCCACGGCGCCGTGAGCCGGCAGGTCAAGGGGCTCGAGGAAGACCTGGGCGTCTCACTCTTCGAACGCCGCGTGCGGCAGGTGGTGCTCACGGTGGAAGGCCAGGCCTTCTACGCGCAGGCCGAGGCGGGCCTGGCCCTGATAGGGAATGCAGCCACGGCCCTGAGGGCAGGGGTGGCGAGCCGTGCCGTGCGGGTCAATGTGAGGCCGTCGTTCGCGGTGCGCTGGCTGATCCCCAGACTGCCCGATTTCGTGGCCAGGTACCCCGGCATCGAGCCGGAGGTCATCACCAGCATTGCGGCGCCTTCCCACGCCGCAGAGAGATTCGACGTGGCCGTGCGGCGCGGGCTCCAGGGATGGCCGGTGTCCTTGCAGGTAGCACCGTTCCTGGAAGACGAGGCACTGGCGGTGGCCTCGCCGGCCTTGCTGCAGAGCGCCAGCCGCCCTGTCGAATCCCCGCGCGACCTGGCGGCGTTCGTGTTGCTCTGCGCCCGTTCCAGGAAGGGTGACTGGGACGACTGGTGCCGGCAGGCAGGCATAGGCCGGCTGAAGGCCGCAGGACGGCTGCACCTGGACCACCTGCACCTGATCTTCCAGGCCGCCGTGGACGGGCTGGGCGTGGCCATGGCGCCGCGGTCGTTGTGGGGCAACGATCTCAAGCAGAAAAGGCTGGTGCCGCTGCTTCCCCGCCACGCCCTGCCGCTGGAGCGCTACTACTACGGCATTGCACCGGATGCCTCCGAAGAAGCCCGTTGCTTCGTGGCGTGGCTGGAGGAAGCGCAGCGCCTCTGGAGCGTTGCCGGCAGCGGCGAACACGGCGCTTGATGCACGGCAATGGCAGCCCCGGGCCACCGCGCCCACAATCGGCAGGCTCCCACTTTTGCGCACCCTGCGCGTTCCGCCCGCCATGCCCGAGATGTCCGCGCCTGCTTCCGTCCCAGCCTCCCTGCCCCGGCAGGCCACGACTGCAGGTGCGCACGACTGCGATGTCCTGATCGTGGGCGGCGGCCCCGCGGGCCTGTCGCTCGCGGCCTCGCTGGCCCAGGCCGGCTTCACCGCCACGGTAGTGGAGCGCCAGCCGGGTGACGCGCTGGCCGGACCGGCGCCGGATGGCCGGGAAATCGCGCTCACCCACCCCGGCGCGGACACGCTGCGGCGCCTGGGGTCCTGGCAGCGCCTGCTGCCGCACGAGGTCGGGCGCATCCACGCAGCACAGGTGCACGACGGCCCCGTGGGCGTCACGCAGCCGCTGCACCTGCAGACCGGACGCGGCCCGGGCCACCTGGGCTGGATCGTTCCCAACCACGCCCTGCGGCGCAGCGCGCACGCCGCGGCCCTCGCCACGCCAGGCGTGCGACTGCTGGCCGGCCGGCAGGTGACGCACGTGGCCGTGTCGCAGGACGCAGCGGAACTGGAATGCGCGCCCGTCGATGGCGGGCCGGATGGCGCCGCGCCCCTGCGGCTGCGCGCGCGCCTGCTGGTGGCGGCGGACAGCCGCTTTTCCGCCACGCGGCGTCAACTGGGCATCGGTGCGGCGAGCACCGATTTCGGTCGAACGGTCATCGTCTGCCGCATGCTCCACGCACTGCCGGGCGACGGTACCGCCCACGAGTGCTTCGGCTATGCCCGCACACTGGCCATCCTGCCGCTGCCGCCCGATCCCGGCACGGGCGAGCCCCTGTGCTCGGTGGTGGTCACCACCCGCACCGACGATGCCGCCGCGCTGCTCGCGCTGCCGCCGGCCGATTTCGCCGCCCAGGTGCAGGCGCAGTTCGGCGACCGCCTCGGCGCGATGCGGCTGGCCGGCGAGCGCCACGCCTATCCGCTGGTCGCCGTCTATGCCCGGCGCTTCAGCGGCCACCGCTGCGCATTGCTGGGCGATGCCGCCGTGGGCATGCATCCGGTGACCGCGCATGGCTACAACCTGGGCCTCGCGGGCGTGGAGCGGCTGACCGCCGCGCTGGTGCACGCACGCGAAACGGGCCGCGACATCGGTGATGCCGGCCTGCTGGAGCGGCACTACGCGCGGGGGCACCACCGGCATGCCTGGCCGCTGTACGAGGGCACGAATGCCATCGTGCGGCTTTATACCGACGACCGCCCGCTGCCGCGCCTGCTGCGGCGCGTGGTGCTGCAGGGCGCCCGCCGGCTCGCTCCCGTGCAGGCGGCGATCGTGGGGCAGCTGATGGGAACGGCGTCCGAGGCCAGTCCCTGGACGCCCGGCCCCGCGGGCCACTGAACTTTCCCGCTTCGGCGGACTCCGCCATGCCGCCCTCGCGCGGCATTTCGTGTGCGGCGGCGGCATGGCCGGCCTTTTGTCATCAGGACCGGCTACCCTATGCGCCCTTTCCGGTTCCGCACACCATGAAAAACCAAGCGTCCCGCGAATTCTTTCCACGCCAGGTCGTGGAGGCCGGCCCCAACCGCTGGGACTGGGCCCTGCTGCCGCTGGTGCTGGCAGGCGTGGTGCTGCTGGCCTATGGGGCGGCGCAGATGGCCCGGCCCTTCGAGATGGGCGACGTGATCCCGCTCTCGCTGGACCCGTGGCAACTGCCCTACTACCTGCTGCGCACCACGCTGCGCATGTTCATCGCGCTGGGCGCCTCGCTGGTGTTCGCCTGCGTGTTCGCGGTGCTGGCGGCCAAGTACCGGCTGGCCGAACGGGTGCTGGTGCCCCTGCTGGACATCCTGCAGTCCATTCCCATCCTGGGATTCCTGTCCATCACCGTGACGGGCTTCATCGCGCTCTTCCCGGGCAGCCTCCTGGGCGTGGAATGCGCGGCCATCTTCGCCATCTTCACCTCGCAGGCGTGGAACATGGCGTTCAGCCTGTACCAGTCGCTGCGCACCGTGCCGGCGGAGCTGCAGGAGGCCGCACGGGTGTTCCAGCTCTCGGGCTGGCAGCGCTTCTGGCGGCTGGAACTGCCCTTCGCCATGCCGGGCCTGCTGTGGAACATGATGATGTCGATGTCCGGCGGGTGGTTCTTCGTCGTGGCCTCGGAGGCGATTTCCGTCTCGCACCAGGACATCAAGCTGCCCGGCGTGGGCTCGTACATCGCCATGGCCATCGAGGCGCGCGACCTGCCCGCGATCGGCTGGGCCATCGCCTGCATGCTGGTGGCCATCCTGCTCTATGACCAGTTGCTCTTCCGCCCGCTGGTGGCCTGGGCCGACAAGTTCCGCTTCGAGGAAGGCAGCGCCGATGCGGCCCCCCGCTCCTGGCTGCTGGCCTGGCTGCGCCGCGCGCGCGCCACGCAGACCGTGGCCGGCTGGTGCCAGCGGCAGCTGGGCCGCACGCTCACGCTGTTCAGGCGCAGCCATGACGGCACCTCGATCCGCGCCCGCCCGCCCGCGCCCTCGGCCCGCGCGGAGCGCGTGTGGGACGCGGTGCTGGCCGCGGGGGTGCTCTTCGCCATCGCGCGGCTGGTGCAGTTCGTCCACACCGAGGTGGGCTGGCACGAGGTGGTGCATGTATTCACCCTGGGCGGCTACACCCTGGTGCGCGTGATGGTGCTGATCGCCCTGGCCGCCGTGGTGTGGGTACCCATCGGCGTGTGGATCGGCATGAACCCGCGCTGGGCGGGCCGGCTGCAGGCAGTGGCGCAGTTCCTGGCCGCCTTCCCGGCCAACCTGTTCTTCCCGGTGGCGGTGATGCTGGTGGTGCACTGGAAGCTGAACCCGGATGTGTGGCTGTCTCCCCTGATGATCCTGGGCACGCAGTGGTACATCCTCTTCAACGTGATCGCGGGCGCCTCCAGCATCCCCAACGAACTGCGCCTGGCCGCGCAGAACCTGGGCCTGTCGGGCTGGCTCAAGTGGAAGCGCTACCTGCTGCCCGCCGTGTTCCCCAGCTTCGTGACCGGCGCCATCACCGCCAGCGGCGGATCGTGGAACGCCAGCATCGTGGCCGAATACGTGACCTGGGGCGACACCACGCTGCAGGCCCGGGGCCTGGGCAGCTACATCGCGCAGATGACGGCCACCGGCGACTTCCCGCGCATCGCGCTGGGCATCGGCGCGATGGTGGTGTTCGTGATGGGGCTGAACCACTTCCTGTGGCGGCGCCTCTACCGCCTCGCAGAAGACCGCATGCATTTCTGACCCGCCCCGAACGCTGAACACAACGCATCGCTGCCATGACGCAATCCATCATCGAACTCCACGGCGTGGGCAAGACCTTCCGCTCTTCCGACGGCCGCGAGCGCCCCGTGCTGCAGAACGTCGATTTCACGCTGCGCGAAGGCGAGATCGTCGCCCTGCTGGGCCAGTCAGGCTCGGGCAAGAGCACGCTGCTGCGCATCATGGCGGGCCTGGTGCCGGCCGACGAGGGCGACGTGCGCTACCGCGGCCAGCCGCTGCACGGGCCGGCGCGCGCGATCAGCATGGTCTTCCAGTCGTTCGCGCTCTTTCCGTGGCTGACGGTGCAGCAGAACGTGGAGCTGGGCCTGGAGGCCCGCGGCGTGCCGCAGGCCGAGCGGGCCGCGCGGGCGGAGGCTGCCATCGAACTCATCGGGCTGGCGGGCTTCGAAGGCGCGCTGCCGCGCGAGCTCTCGGGCGGCATGCGCCAGCGCGTAGGCATCGCCCGCGCCCTGGTCACCCAGCCCGACGTGCTGCTGATGGACGAGGCCTTTTCCGCGCTGGACGTGCTCACCGGCGAGCGCCTGCGCGAGGACATCCTGCAGCTGTGGCGCAGCGGCAGCATGCCCACCAAGGCCATGCTGGTGGTCTCGCACAACATCGAGGAGGCCGTGATGATGGCCGACCGCGTGCTGATCTTCGCCAGCGATCCGGGCCGCATCCGCTGCCAGCTGTCGATCCAGTTGCAGCGCCCCCGCGATCCGGACAGCCAACACGTGCGCGCGCTGATCGACGAGGTCTATGCGCTCATGACGGCCGGCGCCACGCGCCACGCGTCCGCGGCCGGGGGCGCGGCGGCCGAACCGGCGCCCGCCACGCTCACCGACCGCCTGCCCGCAGCCGACGTGGCGCGCATGGACGGCCTGCTGGAACTGCTGGCGGAGCCCCCCTTCGACGGCCGCGCCGACCTGCCCCGGCTGGCGGAGGAAACCAGCCTCACCGACGCCGAACTGCTGCCCGTGGCCCATGCGGTGTCCCAGCTGGGCCTGGCAGCGCTGGCGAGCGGCGACCTGCAGATCACTCCGTTGGGGCGGCGCTACGTGGAAGGAGCCCACGGCCTGCGGCAGCAAATCTTCGGCCAGCAGCTGCTGGCCCACGTGCCGCTCGTGGCGCACATCCGCCACAGCCTGGAGCAGGAGCCGGCGGGCGAGTTGCCGGACGTGCCCTTCCTGCGCCTGCTGAGCGAGCAGCTCGATGCCCAGGAGGCCGAGAGCGTGCTGCGCACGGCCATCACCTGGGCGCGGCATGGCGAGGTGTTCGAGTACGACTTCCGCACCGGGGTGATGCGGCTGCCCACGGGGGAGGAGTCCCCCCCCTGAGGCGCCTTCGGCGCCACCGGCTTCAGCGCAGCGCTCAAGAGCCAGTGCTTGCCAGTTCCTGAACGGCCGCCACGCCAGGCGGCGTGGATGGGGCGGACCTCGCCTGGGTGAATCGATCCGGCATCGCGCCGGCGGAAGGTGCAGGGTGGCCGGAAGCGGCAAGGCGCACGGGAGCGCTCCCGCCGCCGACCGGCGCGAGGTGGCCGTACAGGAGGCGCCGGATGGGAATGACGCGGCTGAACATGGTCGATGGTCTCCGGTCGGTCAGGAGGCGGCGGGCGCAGGGGCATCGCGCCACCAGGGTTGCGTGGCCGCGGGGGAACGGATGTCCACGCGCTCGCCCATGGCGGGCGTCAGCAGCGGCACGCCGCATGCGGTGGCCAGCGCGCCGATGCGCTCGAACGGCTCGGTCCAGGCATGGAAGGACAGATCGAACGTGCCGTTGTGGATGGGCAGGCAGTGGCGCCCGCGCACATCCAGGTGCGCCTGCAGGCTCTGCTCGGGCTGCATGTGCACGTCGGGCCAGTCGGCGTTGTAGGCACCAGTCTCCATCAGCGTCAGGTTGAAGGGGCCGTAGCGCTCGCCGATGGCGCGGAAGCCGTCGAAATAGCCGGAATCGCCGCTGAAGAAGACGCGGGTGCTGTCAGCGATCAGCACCCACGATGCCCAGAGCGTACGGTTGCCGTCGGAGAGGCCCCGTCCCGAGAAATGCTGCGCCGGCGTGCAGACCAGCTGCACCCCGGCGAAGGTGGTGCCCTGCCACCAGTCGAACTGCCGCACCTTGTCGGCCGGCACGCCCCAGCCCACCAGGCGGTCGCCCACGCCCAGCGGCGTCATGAACTGCTCCACCTTCGGTACCAGCGCGAGGATGGCGGCATGGTCCAGGTGGTCATAGTGGTCATGGGACAGCACCACGCCGCGCAGCGGGGGCAGGTCCTCGATCCGCAGGGGCGGCGCGTGGAAGCGACGCGGCCCCGCGAACGGCACGGGAGAGGCGCGCTCCGAGAACACCGGGTCCGTGAGCCAGAAGCCGCCCTGCAGCTTGAGCAGCACGGTGGAATGGCCCAGCCGCCACAGCGACATGTCGGGCGCGGCCAGCAGCGCCTCCCGCGTGAGCGCCCGCACCGGCACGGGGCGGTCCGGCACCGTGCCGGCGGGCTTGCCGAGCGCCATGCGCAGCATCACCTGCAGGCCTTTCAGCCAGCCCATGCGGCGGGGCGGGGCTGCGTTGCGGAACCGGCCGTCGGCCGACGTCGGAAGCCGCAGGGGGGACGGATCGATCGGGGCGGCGTGGCTGTAGGCGGACGGACGGGCCATGGCAGTGAAGGAAGGAAATGGGAAAAAGACGCACTACGAAGTGCACTGCACAGTGTAGTGTTGTTTCGAAAAAAGTAAACCGTGCGGTGTAAAATCTCTCCATGACAGCAGCCGACGTGCTCCCCCGCCTGACCGACCGCAAGCGCGAAGCCATCGTGCAGGCGGCCATCGCGGAGTTCCGCGAAAGCGGCTTCTCCGGCACCAGCATGGACCGTGTGGCGGCCGCCGCCGGTGTGTCGAAGCGCACGGTCTACAACCACTTCCCCAGCAAGGACGAGCTGTTCTCCGCCATCCTCGACCAGCTCTGGAACCGCAGCCACGCGCTGCCCGATCTGCGCCACGACGCCGACCGGCCGCTGCGGCAGCAACTGCTGGAGCTGATCGGCGGCAAGATGCAGCTCTTCAACGACCCGAGCTTCATGGACCTCTCGCGCGTGGTGATGGCCGAGATGCTGCACACGCCCGAACGTGCCAAGGCGATGGCCGAGCGCCTTTCCTCCAGGGAAGAAGGCCTGCCCGCCTGGATCCGCGACGCGCAGGAGGCGGGCCGGCTGCGCGCCGGTCCCGATCCGCTCTATGCCGCGCACCTGCTCATGGGCCAGCTCAAGACGCATGCCTTCTGGCCGCAACTCATCCTGGGCCAGCCGCCGCTGGACGCTGCCCAGCAGGCCCAGGTGCTGGACGACGCGGTGGACATGTTCCTGGGCTTCTACGCCCGCGGCTGAGGCTGCGGCGCGGGGCCCAGCACGCGGCGTGCCGCCTCCATCGCGCTGCGGGCCAGGCGCTCCAGCCGCGGCGGCTGTTGCCGCCAGCCGTGCCAGAAGAGGGCGACGTCGATGGCGGCCTCCGGCAGCACATCCACCAGTTCTCCCCGTTCCACGGCACCCGGGATCTGCAGTTCGGGCACCATGCCGTAGCCCAGCCCGCAGCGCACCGCGGCCACGAAGGGCTCGGACGCCGGGACGTAGTGGCTGGGGCATGCGCTGGCCTGCAGGCCGAAAACCTGGCGCAGGACCTGGGCCTGCAGGGCATCCTTGCGGTTGAAGACCACGACCGGCGCGCGGCGCGCCGAGGAGCGCGAGATGCCGCGCGGAAACCACTCCGCCGCGAACGCGGGCGACGCCACCAGCCGGTAGCGCATCGTCCCCAGCGGTTCGGCCACGCAGCCGCGCATGGCCTCCGGCTGCACGGAGATGCAGGCATGCACCAGCCCGGCCTCCAGCAGCGCATGCGTGTGCTCCTGGTCGTCCACCATCAGTTCCAGGGCGATGCGCTCGCGCTGCAGGGCGGGTGCCAGCGACGGCAGGAGCCAGGTGGCCAGCGAATCCGCGTTCACGGCCAGCGCGACGGGAGAGAACGCCGCGTCCCCGCCATCGCCGGCCAGGTCGGCCAGCAGTTCGCGCTCCATGGCCCGCGCGCGCTGCAGGTGCTGCAGCAGTTGCCGCCCGGCCCGCGTGGCCCGGCAGGGGCGGCCACGCACCAGCAGCGGCTGGCCGAGATGGGTTTCCAGCGCGCGCACCCGCAGCGACACCGCCGAGGGCGTCAGGTGCAGCGCGGCGGCGGCCTGCTCGAAACTGCCGGCCTCGGCCACGGCGAGGAAGGCTTCGCACTGTCTGGAATCAAGGTGCATGGCGGCCTGGATCGGCTTGATTGAGAAATTTTCGGCCTGGCCGATGAATACACAAGTTTGACTCAATTCCAGCGATGCGGTCCGAGAATGCCGTCATGTGGTGGACAACTTCCTTCCTGCAGGGCCTGGGTACCGGCGCGGGCCTGATCATCGCGATCGGGGCGCAGAACGTGCACGTGCTGCGCACGGGCCTGCAGCGACGGCACGTGGCGCTCACGGCATGGACCTGCATTGCCGTCGATGCCATGGCCATCGCAGCCGGCGTGGCGGGCATGGGCCTGCTGATTCAGGGGCAGCCCCTGCTGCTCGGCGCGGCCCGCTGGGGCGGTGCGGCCTTTCTCGCCTGGTATGGCCTGGCGGCGGCATGGCGGGCCCTGCGGGGCGGCGCCCGGCTGGGCGAAGGCACGGGCCAGGACGGCATGGACCCGGCCCGGGACAGGGGCTCGCGCCAGGCCCTGGCCGCCGTGCTGGCATTGTCGCTGCTCAACCCCCATATGTACCTGGATACGGTGGTGCTGCTCGGCGCGCTGGGCGGGCAGCGGCCACCGCCCGAGCGCACCGCGTTCGCGGCCGGGGCGATCGCAGCCTCCACCGCGTGGTTCCTCTCTCTGGGCTTCGGCGCCCGGCTCCTGTCGCCCTGGTTCGCCCGGCCCTCGGCCTGGCGCGCGCTCGACGCCTTCGTGGCGGCCGTGATGCTGTCGCTGGCCGCCTTCCTCGCCTCCACGTCCCTTCCCTCCACACCATGACCCGTCCCCGCATCACCCTCGCACCCCTTCCCTCGCGCTATGCGGTGGCGCGCCTCGCGCCCTCGTCGGCATTCCCGGACTGGGCGGATGGCGACGGCTTCGTCTCGATCACGCGCACCTCCGAGGAGCTGTCGGTGGTCTGCCGGCAGGAGCGGGTGCCGACCCACGTGCAGGCCGAGCGGGACTGGAAGGCGTTCCGCTTCGTCGGCCCGTTCGCCTTCGGTGCCACGGGGATCGTGCTGTCGGTGATACAGCCGCTGTCGGAGGCGGGCATCGGCGTGTTCGTGGTCTCGACCTTCGACGGCGACCACCTCCTGCTGCAGGAGCGCGATGCATCCGCCGGGCAGGCCCTCCTGCTGGCAGCGGGCCACGCCGTTCTGCCGGAAACCTGAGCCCCGGGCTGCGGCGCGGCCCGGCGTGCCTTACGCTCCGGGGTCACGCCTCTTCGTTTTCCGGCCCCGGCCGCCTCCGCCCATGCCTCTCTCCCCCTATCTCGACGCCACGCCCACGATGGACGAAGGCGTGTTCATCCATGCCTCCGCCCAGGTGATCGGCGACGTGCACCTGGGGCGGGACGCGTCCGTCTGGTGCAATGCCGTGCTGCGCGGCGACGTGCACCGCATCACGGTCGGCGAGGGCTCCAACGTGCAGGACCTGAGCATGGGCCACGTGTCCCACCGCCACCCGGGCAAGCCGGACGGCTCGCCCCTGGTCATCGGCAGCCACGTGACCATCGGGCATTCGGCCATCCTGCACGGCTGCCGCATCGGCGACGAATGCCTCATCGGCATGGGCAGCATCGTGATGGACGATGCGGTCATCGGCGACCAGGTGATGCTCGGCGCCGGCAGCCTGGTGCCGCCGGGCAAGGTGCTGGAGCGCGGCTCGCTCTACATCGGCCGGCCCGCCGTGCGCCAGCGTGCGCTGACGCCGCAGGAGATCGCCTATCTGCGCTACTCGGCGGAGCATTACATCCGCGTCAAGAACAATTACCTGGCCGCACCGCCCCAGGACTGAGCGCTCGACAGGCCCATGCGGATCATCTAATCTCATTCCCGCATGACCCCTTTCCTCGAGCAACTGTCCGGCTCGGTCTCCACGGCGCGCAACCTGGAAGACCTCACGCGCCCGTTGCTGGAGATACTGTCGGTGGTGACGGGGCTGGAATCCACCTACCTGACGTCCATCGACGAAGCGCAGGGCACCCTCCGGATCCTGCACGCGCGCAATGCCGGCACGCTGCAGATCCCCGAAGGCCTGGTCACCTCCTGGGACCAGACGCCGTGCAAGCGGGCGCTGGACGAGGGCCTGCGCTACGCCAGCGACATTTCCAGCCGCTGGGCAGACCTGGCGGTCGTGCGCGACCTGGGCCTGCGGGCCTATGCCAGCATGCCCGTGCGCACCGCGGACGGCCGGCTGTGCGGCACCCTGTGCGCGGCCAGCACGCGGGCCCGGCCCGCCACGCCCGACACCGAGCACATCCTCACGCTCTTCGCCCATCTGATCGGGCAGCAGATCGAACGCGAGCAGCTGATCAAGGAACTGGTCGCCGCCAACGAACGGCTGGCCCGGTACGCCTCGACCGACGCACTGACGGGACTGCCGAACCGCCGGGCACTCATCGAAGCGCTCACGCGGCTGCTGTCGCAGGGCCAGCGCCGGCAGGCGGAGGTGCTGGTCGCCTTCATCGACCTGGACAGTTTCAAGTCGATCAACGACCGCCATGGACACGAAGTGGGCGACCAGTTCCTCGCCGCCATCGCGCAGCGGCTGCGTGCGGTGCTGCGCGAAGAAGACGTGGTGGCCCGCATGGGAGGCGACGAATTCGTGGTGGCGGCCCTCGGCACGCACGCTGGAGATACGGCTTCCTGCACGCAGGAATCCTTCCGGGAGCGCGTCGCCCGGGCCACGCAGGGGCGGTTCGACCTTCCGGACGCCACGCTAGCTTACGAAGGGGCCAGCGTGGGCGCCATCGCCGTGCCGCCGGAGCGACCGCTCACGGCAGAGCAGGCCCTGGACCGGGCCGACCGGCAGATGTACGAGGTCAAGCAGGCCCGGCGGCTGGCACGGCAGGCCCCTGAGTCCTGAGGAGAGGCCGGCGGCATCCCCGCTGGATACGCCGCAGTGCCCCCTGGCCGGCACGCCGTGCGGCCCGCCGGGATAATCGGCGTCTTCCTGCCCCACGTTGTCCATGCCCGATTCCGCCTGCCGCGTGCTGGCCGTCATCCCGCCGATGACGCAGCTCAACACGCCCTACCCCTCCACCGCCTACCTCACGGGCTTTTTGCGCTCGCGCGGCGTCGCGGCCTTCCAGGAAGACCTGGCGCTGGCCCTGGTGCTGCGCCTGCTCTCGCCCGAAGGACTGAAGGACGTGGCAGAGCGGGTGCAGGCGATTCCCCCGAAGCGGCGCAGCCCCGCCGTGCAGTCCTTCGCGGCCCGGCAGGACCGGTATCTGGCCACCATCGGCCCGGCCATCGCCTTCCTGCAGGGACGCGACAGCACGCTGGCGCACCGCATCGCCGGGCGCCACTACCTGCCCGAAGGGCCGCGCTTCGCCTCGCTCGATGTCTATGTCGATGACGAAGGCGGCGATCCGCTGGGCTGGGCCTTCGGCGCCCTGGGCCTGCAGGACAAGGCCAAGCACCTGGCCACGCTCTACCTGAACGACCTGGCCGACGTGCTGCGCGATGCGGTGGACGAGCGCTTCGAGTTCGTGCGCTATGCCGAATCGCTCGCCGGCAGCCAGCCCACCTTCGATCCGCTGGCCGATGCCCTGGCCGCCCCGCCCACGCTGGTGGACGAACTGCTCGCGCAACTCACGCACGAAGCCGTCGAGCGCCACCAGCCCACCGTGGTGCTGCTCTCGGTGCCCTTTCCCGGCTCGGTCTATGCGGCGTTCCGCATCGCCCAGGCCATCAAGGCGCGGCACCCGCACATCGCCACGGTGCTGGGAGGGGGTTTCGTGAACACCGAGCTGCGCGAGCTGTCGGACCCGCGCGTGTTCGACTTCTTCGACTACGTCACGCTCGATGCCGGAGAACGCCCGCTGCTGGCGCTGCTGGAACACCTGGAGGGTCGCCGCGGCAGGCAGCGCCTGGTGCGTACCTTCGTGCGCCCGGAGGACGGCACGGTGCAGTACGTGAACATGATGGAAGCCGACGTCGCCTTCGCCGAGGTCGGCACGCCCACCTGGGACGGCCTGCCGCTGGACCGCTACCTGTCGCTGCTGGACATGCTCAACCCCATGCACCGGCTCTGGAGCGACGGGCGCTGGAACAAGCTCACGGTGGCGCACGGCTGCTACTGGAAGAAGTGCAGCTTCTGCGACGTGGGCCTGGACTACATCGGCCGCTACGAGGGCGCCAGCGCCCAGGTGCTGGCCGACCGCATCGAGGCCATCGTCGCAGAGACCGGCCAGACGGGCTTCCATTTCGTCGATGAGGCCGCGCCGCCGAAGGCACTCAAGGCGCTGGCCACCGAACTGATCGAGCGCAATGCAGGCATCAGCTGGTGGGGCAACGTGCGCTTCGAGAAGACCTTCACGCCCGAGCTGGCCGAGCTGCTCGCCGATTCGGGCTGCATCGCCATATCGGGCGGGCTGGAAGTGGCATCGGACCGGCTGCTGGCGCTGATGAAGAAGGGCGTATCGGTGGACCAGGTGGCCCGCGTGACGCGCGCCTTCAGCGATGCAGGCATCCTGGTGCATGCCTACCTGATGTACGGTTTTCCCACCCAGACCGTGCAGGACACGGTGGATGCGCTGGAATACGTGCGCCAGCTGTTCGCCAACGGCTGCATCCAGAGCGGCTTCTTCCACCGCTTCGCCTGCACCGTGCATTCGCCCGTGGGGCAGAACCCGGCGGAATACGGGGTCACCCTGGCGCCACTGCCGCCCGGCGGCTTCGCGAAGAACGACGTGGCGTTCATCGACCCGACCGGCGTGGACCACGACGCCCTGGGCGCAGGCCTCAAGAAGGCCATCTACAACTACATGCACGGGATCGGGCTGGAAGAGGACGTGCGGGCATGGTTTCCTTTCCATGTACCGAAAACCACGGTGAACCGGCGCAGGATCGAGCGCGCGCTCGAGGCGCGCGCCTGACAGGCCGGCCGGGGACCCCGTTCGTTTTGCGCGCGCGCAACACCTGCGCGCATTGCCGGTCCAGGCTGCAGGCGCAATGCGCGGCCGCCAAGCAGTCTGTTTCTTTTTGTCACATACTGTCAGTCTGTCTTGGCTCCGCGCCAGAATGGCGTGTCTGCGCCGGTTCCAACGGCCCCGAGTCACCGCTCCCGCTCAGAAAGTTCACATGCAATTCCTTCGCCGTCTCTCGCTGGGGTCCCGGCTCGCGCTGGGCTTCGGCCTGCTGCTCCTGCTGCTGGCCATCGTCACCGGAATGGGCATCGCCCGCATGTCCACGCTCGACCACACGTCGCAGCAGCTCACCTCCGAGTACTACGCCAAGGCGAACGCCAGCCAGCGCATGAGCTACCTGGTGCTGGACATCGCCCGCGCCGCCCGCAACATCATCATCCTGGAGGATGCGGCGCAGATGGCCAGCAACAAGGCCGTCATCGACAAGAGCACCGCCGAGTTCGCCGATACGATCGCCCGGCTGCGCCAGATGGAGACGTCGCCCGCAACGCGCAGCCTGATCGATGCCACCGAAGCCACGAGCAAGGAATACCTCGCGTTCACGGCCGACGTGACCAGGCTCGGTCTCGCCAACCAGAACATCGAAGGCCAGAAGCTGCTGTTCGGCCCGCGATACAAGATCCAGGGCGAACTGCTCGGGCAACTGGCCCAGCTCGTGAAGCAGTACGAAGGCGAAATGCAGCAGGCCAGCGCGCACGCCCATGCCACCTTCCTGCAGTCCGCCACCATCCTCGGGGTGGTGGCCGGTATCGCCGTGCTGGTGGGCGTGGCCGGCGCCATGCTGATCACCCGTTCCATCACGGTCCCCATGTCGCAGGCCGTAGGCATGGCCCAGGCCGTGGCCGAAGGCGACCTCACCCGCACGATGGACGACACCGGCCGCGACGAGGCCGCGCTGCTGCTGCGCTCCCTGCAGACCATGAACGGCAACCTCACGCGCGTGGTGCACCAGATCCGGCAGGCGAGCGACTCCATCGCCACCGGCTCCTCGCAGATTGCCAGCGGCAACTCCGATCTCTCCCAGCGCACGGAGTCGCAGGCGTCCAGCCTGCAGCAGACCGCGGCCTCCATGGAGGAAATGAGCGCGACCATCCGCCAGAATGCGGACACGGCGCGCACGGCCAGCCAGCTCGCATCCACCGCCAGCCAGGCCGCGAGCCGGGGCGGCGATGTCATGGGCCAGGTGGTCGCGACCATGCAGGACATCTCGGGCAGCTCCAACAAGATCGCCGACATCATCGGCGTGATCGACGGCATCGCCTTCCAGACCAACATCCTGGCGCTGAACGCGGCCGTGGAAGCCGCCCGCGCGGGCGAGCAGGGCCGCGGATTCGCGGTGGTGGCCGGCGAGGTGCGCGCGCTCGCGGGCCGCAGCGCCGAGGCCGCCAAGGAGATCAAGAACCTCATCGGCCAGAGCGTGGAGAAGGTCGGCACGGGCACGCGCCTGGTGGACGAGGCCGGCGCCACCATGTCCGACATCGTGCAGCAGGTGCAGCGCGTGAGCGACCTGATCGCCGAGATCGACGCCGCCACGCGCGAGCAGAGCGAGGGCATCGGCCAGGTGAACGCGGCCGTTTCCCAGCTCGACCAGGCCACGCAGCAGAACGCCGCGCTGGTCGAGGAATCCGCGGCCGCGGCCGGCAGCCTGCAGCAGCAGGCTGTCCGCCTGACCGAGGCGGTGGGCGTATTCCGCCTTTCCGGCATGGCCGAGCGCGCAGCGCCTGCGCCGACTCCTGTCCACACCGCTGCCGCCACGCCCCACGCCATTCCGGCACGCCCGGCAGCACGCCCCTCCGCTGCGGCCTCCACGGCCCTGGGCGGTGGCAAGGCACCGGCCGCGCAACTGGGCAGCACGCCCCCGGCCCCGTCCAGGCCCGCGCAACCGGCGCCGCGCGCCGCCAAGGCGCCCGCGGCACCCAAGGCATCCAGGGCACCGGCCCTGCCGGCAGCCGCACCCAAGCCCGCCGCGAAGCCGGCCGCGCACAGCAACGCCGACGACGACTGGACCACGTTCTGAGCTCCGCGGGAGCCGGCCAGCGATCACGGGGCGCCTTCGGGCGCCCTGTTCTTTTTCAGTCCGGATCCCGCCGCACCGGCGGCAGGCGGCGTGGCGCCGGCGGCTCCTGCCTGTCTTCGCCACCGAAGATGCGCCGCACGGTTTCGCCGATGCGCGCGCCCAGGGCCGTGCCCACGCCGGGCGCGACCACCGTGCCCACCGCGGCGCCGGCCAGCGCGGCTGGCGGCAGGGCCAGCGTGGGGTCTTTCACCGTGCCGCCGAATTCGAGCGGCACGCCCACGATGCCATCCACCAGGTCCACGGCCACGTGGCCGCTCACGCGCTGGTTCTGGATGACGGCGTCGCCGGTGGCGGTAAGCGCCCCGGAGGTCGCCTTCAGGTCGCTGTAGCGCACGATGGTGCCGCCGGAGTCGGCCTCGGTGCGCACGATGCCCGCCAGGCTGTCGAGCTGGGTCGTGCCGCCCTTGTCGCTGCCGGCGCTGCGGATGGCGGCCTCCAGGTCGAAGGTCAGCAGCTTTGCCCGGGCCACCGTGAAGGACGTGCGCGTCTGGAGCGCCCGCATCGCCGCGGCCGGGTCGTCGCCCTCGGCGATCAGGTCGGTATGCCCGCTTGCCCTGCCCGACACGATGGATCGGCGCTCGAAGGCGTTCATGACCCCCACCACGTCCACCCCGGAGAAATCGAGCGAGCCGGTCACCCGGTAGCGCTCGCCGATCTCCTGCAGCCGCAGTTCACCGCGCTCGGTGCGCCCGCCGGCCGTCACGTCGGCGCGCCAGCGATCCTCGCCGCCTTCGCGCTCGATGGCCATGCGCGCGGGCGGCGAAGCGCCCTCGCGCTCCAGCAGTCCGCGCACGGGGCGCCATGCGGCCCCGAAATCCACGGAGCCGCCGTAGGCCAGGTCGCGCCCCTGCCGCCCGATCCAGCGCACGCCCTGCCATTCGGCGCGCTCCACCGGCGCCTCGGCGAGCGTGAAGGGCCCGAAGCCGGCCGGACCGTCCTCCCCCGCGTCGCGCACCTTGAACTGCGAGAGCGACAGCTGCGGGATGGCCGCGCCCTCCAGCCGCAGCCGTGCGAGGGCCAGGCGCAGGCGCAGCAGGTCGGACCAGCGCGCGTCGGCCACGATGCGGTCCGCCGAGACGGGGGCCTCCTGCTCGGTGTGCACGCCGTGCAGCACCACCCGGGGCGCGGGCAGCAGATGCCATTCGAGGCGGTCCACCACGACGGGCACGCCCAGCCAGTCGCCGGCACCGTCGCCCGCGCGCCGGGCGAGCTCCTCGTCGGACGGCAGCCACCACCACAGCGCGGCGCCCGCCACCAGCACGAGGGCGCCCGCGACGGCCACGCCGCCCAGCGTCCAACGCAGGGCCCGGCCCCAGGGAGGGCGGGCACCAGGGCGCCGACCGCCGCCCGGTACGGCCCGGGAGGCGGGCACGGGCGCGTCGGCCGGGCCGGCGGGCGGAATGGAAGAGGGGGACGTGGGCACGCTGCGCGATCCAGAGGACAGGCCACCTTACCGCAGCCATTGCACTGCACGGGTCGTCCCATTCCTACTCCCGCGTGGGCGGGCGTCGCCAGCGCCTACACTCGCGACGCTTCCCGGCACCACCCTTTCCCGACCACCGCGCGGGCGCGGCCACGCCCTGCCCGCCCGGAACACCCAGAACGCCAGCCCCCAACGTCCAAGGAGCCCATCGCCGTGTCCACCCCCTCTTCTTCCTATTTCACCCGCTGGCGGCTGGCCTCGCCCGCCGAGGGCGCCGTGGTCGCCCCCGACGAGCGCCTGCCCTGGGGGCATACCGCCGCCATGGGCGTGCAGCACGTGATCGCCATGTTCGGCGCCACCGTGCTCGCGCCCATCCTCATGGGCTTCGATCCCAACGTGGCCATCCTGATGAGCGGCCTGGGCACGCTGATCTTCTTCCTCGTGACGGGCGGCCGCGTGCCGAGCTACCTGGGTTCGAGCTTCGCCTTCATCGGCGTGGTGATCGCCGCCACGGGCTACGCGGGCCCGGGCCCGAACGCCAACATGGCCGTGGCGCTGGGCGGCATCATCGCCTGCGGCCTGCTCTACACCGTGATCGGCGCGGTCGTGCAGGCCGTGGGCACGGGCTGGATCGAACGCTGCATGCCGCCCGTGGTGACGGGCGCGGTGGTGGCGGTGATCGGGCTCAACCTCGCGCAGGTGCCCATCAAGAACATGGCGGCCAACAATTTCGAGAGCTGGATGCAGGCCGCCACCTTCGTCTGCGTGGGCCTGGTCGCCGTGCTCACGCGCGGCATGCTGCAGCGGCTGCTGATCCTCGTGGGCCTGATCGCCGCCAGCGTGCTGTACGCGCTGCTCACCAACGGCCTGGGGCTGGGCAAGCCGATGGACCTCTCCGGCGTGCTGGCCGCGCCCTGGCTGGGCCTGCCGCGCTTCGCCGCGCCCGTGTTCAGCGCGCCGGCCATGCTGCTGATCGCTCCGGTGGCGGTCATCCTGGTGGCCGAGAACCTCGGCCATGTGAAGGCCGTCACGGCCATGACCGGCCGCAACCTCGACCGCTACATGGGCCGCGCCTTCATCGGGGACGGCATCGCCACCATGGCGAGCGGCGCGGTGGGCGGCACGGGCGTGACCACGTATGCCGAGAACATCGGCGTGATGGCCGCCACCAAGATCTACTCCACCGCCGTGTTCCTCGTGGCCGGCCTGATCGCCCTGGTGCTGGGCTTTTCGCCGAAGTTCGGCGCACTGATCCAGGCAATTCCGCTGCCGGTGATGGGTGGCGTCTCGATCGTGGTGTTCGGCCTCATCGCCGTGGCGGGCGCCAAGATCTGGGTGGACAACCGCGTGGACTTCTCGGACAACAGGAACCTGATCGTGGCCGCCATCACGCTCATCATCGGCACGGGCGACTTCACGCTCAAGTTCGGCGACTTCGCGCTCGGCGGCATCGGCACCGCCACCTTCGGCGCGATCGGGCTCTACGCGCTGCTGAACCTGCGCCGGGGCCGCTGATCCGGGCCTGCAGCCGCTCAGCGCTTCAGCAGCGACCAGACCAGTTCCACCCCGGCAGAAAGCAGGTCGAAGCGCTCGGAGGTTGTGGAGGTGAACGCCTCCCGCTGGCGCTCCCTCCGCTCCCGCTCGCGGTCGCGCTCCATGGCGATGAGCGCGTCGGCCAGGGCCTCGGGCCGTGCGGGCCCGGCCGCCACCTGCGCAGCGCGTGCGTGGCGCTCCAGCGCCTTGTCCACCGCCTGCGGGTCGAGCAGCGACAGGGCGGAGCGGCAGTACGGGCAGGCATGGTCGTTGCGGATATCCACCGCGCCGCCGCAGGCCGTGCACGCGATGGTGCCCACGCGCTCGGCCAGCGCATCGATTTCCAGCGGCGAGAGGTGGCGCACGAAGCCCTTCTCCACCATGAAGGAGCCGAAGGTGCTGAACCGGCCGTGGCGCGCAGCGCAGCGGTAGGTGCGGTAGCGTCCGCCCTGGCCCAGGTCGAATCCCGGCTCCAGCGCCTTCGTGCAGCGCGGGCACTGCATGCGCTCGGCAAGCGGGCGGTGCGCGTCCCCGCGGTGCCGGTGCAGCAGTTCGAACAGTTCCAGCACCGCGCCCGGCGCGAGCCGCGTGTTTTCCCGTGGATCGAACCACAGGCCCTGGCAGGCGAAGCACAGGTCGATGTGCAGATCCCCACCGTCGCGCGCGGCGAAGCGGTGGTTCTCGGCGGGCTGGCGGCAGGAGGGGCAGAGGCTGGGCGCGGGCATCGCGGTGCATGTTACGGCACGGCCCGGTCCGTCCACGCAGCCGGCCCGTGGCCTCGCGCCGCCCCGTGCTGCACGCCTGCCGTCGCGCACGCAATGTCGGCCGCGTCACGCTGCGGCGTCCCGGACCGCCCAGCCTGCAGCTCGGCCGTGCCAGGGCGCTAAGATTTTTGCATCCGCCTCCTCCCGGCTTTCCACGCGGCCTTGCGCCCGGCTCTTCCATGCCTTCCTTCGATACTTCCCGCATCCAATGCCCCGTCCTGCGGGACAAGCTCATGACGGCCGAGCAGGCCGCCGCCCTCATCCCGAACGGCGCGCGCGTCGGCATGAGCGGCTTCACCGGCGCCGGCTACCCCAAGGTGATCCCGCCCGCGCTCGCCACCCGCATCGAGACGCTGCACGCCGCGGGTGAACCCTTCAGCATCGGCCTGTGGACAGGCGCCTCCACCGCGCCGGAGCTAGACGGCGCGCTCGCCAAGGTGGGCGGCGTGAACATGCGCATGCCCTACCAGTCCGACCCGACCTGCCGCGCCCAGATCAACGCGGGCAAGATGCAGTACGTGGACGCCCACCTCTCCCACGTGGCGCCGTACGTGTGGTTCGGCTTCTGGGGCCGGCTCGACGTGGCCGTGATCGAGGTGGCCGGCGTGCTGCCCGACGGGCGGCTGATCCCGTCGTCCTCCGTGGGCAACAACAAGACCTGGCTCGATCAGGCCGACAAGATCATCCTGGAGGTGAATGCCTGGCAGCCCGAAGGGCTGGACGGCATGCACGACATCTACTACGGCACCGACCTGCCGCCCAACCGCGTGCCGATCCCGCTGGTCAAGCCCGGCGACCGCATCGGGGAGCCCTACCTCCGCTGCGACCCGGCCAAGGTGGTGGCCGTGGTGCCCACCCATTCGCCGGACCGCAACTCCGTCTTCAACCCGCCCGACGACACCTCCCGGCGCATCGCGGGCCACATCATCGAGTTCCTGGAGCACGAAGTGCGGCACGGCCGGCTGCCGCCCACGCTGCTGCCGCTGCAGTCGGGCGTGGGCAACATCGCCAACGCCGTGCTGGCGGGGCTGGACGCCGGCCCCTTCCAGCACCTCACGGCCTATACCGAGGTGCTGCAGGACGGCATGCTGGACATGCTGCGCTCCGGCACGCTGGACAGCGCCTCGGCCACCGCCCTGTCGCTCAGCCCCGCAGCCACCGAGGAATTCACCCGCAACATCGGCTTCTACCGCGAACGCATCGTGCTGCGCCCGCAGGAGATCAGCAACCACCCCGAGCTGATCCGCCGGCTGGGCCTCATCTCGATGAACGGCATGATCGAGGCCGACATCTACGGCAACGTGAACTCCACGCACGTGATGGGCTCGTCGATCATGAACGGCATCGGCGGCTCGGGCGACTATGCGCGCAATGCCTACCTTTCGATCTTCATGACGCCCTCGCTCGCCAAGGGCGGCAGCATCTCGTGCATCGTACCCATGGCCTCGCACGTGGACCACACCGAGCACGACGTGCAGATCCTCGTCACCGAGCAGGGCCTCGCGGACCTGCGCGGCCTCTCGCCCTCGCAGCGCTCGGAGGTGGTGATCGAACGCTGCGCGCATCCCGACTTCCGCCCCGCCCTGCGCGACTACGTGGCCCGCGCCCGCGCGAGCGGCTGCGGCCTGCATACGCCGCACCTGCTGGGCGAGGCGCTGTCCTGGCACGAGCGGTACCTGCGCACCGGCACCATGCGCGCCTGAAGTGCCGCGGGCGGTCCGGCGGGCCCGGGGTGTGCTGTCCCGGGCGGGCCTGCAGGAAAAGCCGGCGCCTCCCATAATCACCGGATCGCACCTGAAGGAGACATCGCCCATGCCGATCTGGAAGCAGCCCATCGACCTGCACAGCCTGAACCACCCGGCCACGCCGAACGCGGTGACCCACCTGGGCATCGAGTTCACCGAGATCGGCGACGATTTCCTGCGCGCCCGCGTGCCGGTGGACGAGCGCACCAGGCAGCCCTTCGGCCTGCTGCACGGCGGCGTGAGCGTGGTGCTGGCCGAGACGCTGGGCTCCGTGGGCGCGTTCTACGCCTCGCCCGAGGGCTGCCGCGCGGTGGGACTGGACATCAACGCCAACCACCTGCGCGCCGCCACCGAGGGCTGGGTGACCGGCACCGCGCGGCCCATCCACATCGGCCGCACCACGCACGTGTGGCAGATCGACATGGCCAACGAGGCCGGCGACCTCACCTGCGTCTCGCGCCTCACCATGGCGATCCTCGCGCCGCGCTGATCAATCCGTCCTGCCTTCGCGGCAGGCGACAGACTCCGTAGCGGTCCCCCAGACCCCCAGGCGGAAATCCGCGTCCACCGTGTCCACCACGCGGTGCAATGCCATCGCATTCTCCAGCCGTGCATGCGCCGCATCGCCGCCGAGGGCGCAACCCTCGATCGGCCTGCGCCAGTGGCATGCCGCCACCACGCCGTCGGGCGCGAGCGAGGCGCGCACGCGCTGCGCCAGGCGGTCGATGGCGGCGGGGGCCAGGTAGTACACGAACTCGCTGAGCACGATCAGGTCGAAGGCCCCTTCGGGCCATTCATCCGGTACCCACATGCGCCGCAGCGAGACGTGGGGGTGCGACCGCAGGCGCTGGCCGGCGACCGACAGCGCCCGCCCGGCGCCGTCGGTGGCGAGCAGCCGGCCGCAGCGCGGGGCCAGCTCGGCCGTGAGCAGCCCGGTGGCACAGCCGGGTTCGAAGGCGCGGGCATAGTGCTCGTGGGGCAGCGCCGCCAGCAGCATGCGGCGCTTGCGGGCTTCGTACCAGCTGCCGTCGAAGCGCCACGGATCGTCGCTACCGGCGTACATCGCCTCGAAATGCTGCGCCGCGTCCGCGCCGCCGTCCGCGCAAGGGAGGGCTTCCGGAGGCATGGTCATGCCCCTGGAAGAAGGAAATATTCGAGCGGCCAGCGGGCGCGCTCCAGGATCGCGCCGTCCAGCACGGGCGCCAGGCCGTGCCCGCGCTCCGCAAGCTGCGACCGGTGGCGCGAGAGGGCCGCCTGCTTGGCCGCCGCGGCCCCTGCCGGGGGCTGGAAGGCGCACAGGCGGTGCCAGGGCACCGTCGGGTGCTCCGGGTCCGCCCAGTGCCACATCCACACGGGCGCCTCCCACAGCAGGGCGCCAGCCCTGCGCGCCGCACCGGCAGCGGCCAGGCCGCAAGCCTCGTGGTCCGGGTGCCCGTCGAGCCGCCACGTGGTCACCACGGCATCGTCCGGGCGCAGCAGCGTGCCCAGCGCCTGCTGCAGGTCATCGACGCGCTCCTGGAGGGCTCCGTCCGGCAGGCCGAGCAGCAGCAGGTCGGCCGTGCCGGCGCCCAGCGCATCCAGGCCTTCCACGCGCTCCCGGCGGCGCATGGCGGCGGTGTCCGGCGCCGACCAGCCCGGTACATCCCGGTGGCTGGCCTCGCCGTCGGTCACTCCGATGATCAGAACGTCGCCACCCCGGCGGGCATGGGCATGCATCAGCATGCCGCAGGCCAGCAGTTCGTCGTCGGGATGCGGCGCCAGCACCACGAGGCGCTGGGCGGCGCCGACCATGGCGGACACGGGCATGCGGACGCCATTGCGGCGGGACAGATGCTCCTGCCAGGCCAGGGATGTGCAGCGCGGACGGCCGATATCGATCTGCCGCTCTGCCGCGCGGTCTGCCGTCAGATCGACCATGGCACCTCCTGCGATTGCGCCAGGCATTCGCCCATGGCGGCATCGTCGCGTTCCGCATGGCTCTGGCGGATGAAGACCGGCAGGTCCGCCGCCCTGCGCGCGAATCCGGCATCGCGGCACCAGGGCGTGGCCCCCAGGGCCCGGCCCACTTCGTCGAGCACGGCCCGCGCGCTCGCCTCGGCCGCCTGGCGCACCCGCAGGGCTGGCAGCCGCGCGTCGTCGTGTGGATGCGCGTCGATCCAGCCGGCCGCCTCGCGCAACAGCGCAGCCGATCCCGTCAACGCCCGGTCCACCCGCCCCAGGGCTGCGAGCCGGAAGGCCGTGCGCTGCGCCTCGGGAGCCTGCGCCACGGCCGCGTGCAGGACGCGCGCCAGTGCCACCGCGCCGCCATGCCAGCACGCGGCCACGCCGGCACCCCCCTGCCAGAACCCGGGCCGCCGCAGGTAGTCGCCTGGCGCACCCACGGGCACGGCCGGAACGCCGTCGAACAGCACATCGACGCTGGCGCTGGCGGCCATGCCCACCGCATGCCAGTGGTCGCCCGAGAACGATACGCCCGGCTGGCGCATGTCCACCGCCATGAGCTGCGGCCCCTGGCCGTCCGGATGCCAGGCGGTCAGCAATCCGTGGCTCGCATGCTGCGCGCCCGAGCACCAGGCCTTGCGGCCGCGCAGGAGCGCTGTCCCGTCCGGGCCGGCATGCACGGTCGCGCGTGCGCCGGGCGCTTCCGCCGCCCAGGTGCCCCATGCCGATGCGGGGGTGCTGCCCGCGATGCCTGCCGGGGCGCCCAGTTCGCGCAGGATGGCGAGCGCGTCGGTGTGGCCTTCGTAGAGCTTGACGAGCGAGAGGTCATGCGCGGCCACCTCGCCCAGCGCACGCCAGCGGTCCGCCGTCGCGCCCCCACCGGGTGGCGGAAGGTCCGTGCAGCCTGCATCCACCAATGTCCGCAGGCCGTCCGCCGGTCCGGCGTCCGCGCCGAGGCCTGCCAGCACGGATCGCAGCGCAGGCAGCAGCGCCGCGCCGTGGCCGGGATCGCGCATGCTCATGCCACGCCTCCTGCAGCGGCCGACGCCATGGTCGCCGGCCCCGCCAGGCCCGCGAGGCCTGCCAGATAGGCGCCGAAGCCGTCCGGCGCGCGCCAGCGGCGGCGCGCACTGGTCACCACGCGCGGCTGGTCGGTCCACGCGATGGACGCTCCCGACGCCTCGAGCGCGCGCACCAGGGCCACGTCCTCGCCCGAGCACAGCTCGGGAAAGCCCCCGGCCTGCACATAGGCGCCCGACGCCACGCCGAGGTTGGCGCCATGGATGTGCCGGTGTCCCGGCGCATCGGAATAGGCGGCCAGGTAACGCTGCTGCACATCACCGGAATATCCGTCCCAGTCGCGCACTTCGACGGTGCCGCAGACGACGTCGCTCGCCAGTGCCAGCTGGCTGGCGATCCAGTCGGGAGCCACGGTGCTGTCGGCATCGGTGAAGCCCAGCCATCGGGCGCCAGCGGCCAGGGCTGCGCGGGCCCCCGCCGCACGGGCCGCGCCCACGTTGCGGCGCTCCAGCGCCAGCGCCGTCACGCGGTGGCGCCTCGCGATATCGGCCGAGCGGTCGGAACAGGCATCGAGCGCGACCACGATCTCCACGCCCTCGCCACGCAGCCGGGGATGGGCGGCAGCCACGTGCAAGGCGCGCAGGCACCCGTCCAGGCATTCCTCCTCGTCGTGGACCGGGACGACGATGCCGATCATCGCTGCCTCCCCGCGGGGTGCAGGCCTGCCGCTTTCTCAGTACTGCCGGGCTGCGGGCTGCCCGCCTTTTCAACGCACTCCATCGAGGTCCTGCTTTCCTTGTGTTGCCAAAGGAAAGTAATGCATGGGTTCTCCCACCAGCCGTAGGAGAACAGGCCCATCTGCGGAGCGCTGCGGGCTATCCGGCGTCGGAACCTTCGTCCTGCTCGGCAGCGCGTGCCATGCGGTCGCTGCGCCAGTACACGTCGTCCCCTCCTTCCATGCGGTTGAGCACGCGGGCGAGCACGAAGAACAGGTCGGACAGGCGGTTCAGGTATTGCCGGGGCGCGGGCCGCAGGCCCTCGGCTTCGCCCAGGGCCACCACGGCACGTTCCGCGCGCCGGGCCACCGTGCGGCAGACATGCGCCTGCGCCGCGGCGCGCGTGCCGGCGGGCAGAATGAACTCCTGCAGGCGCGGCAGCGTGGCGTTGTGGCGCGCCAGGGCCGCATCCAGCTGCGCGAGCGCGCCCTCCTTGAGCAGCTCGAATCCCGGGATGGACAGCTCGCCGCCCAGGTCGAAAAGCTGGTGCTGTACGTCGCCCAGCAGCGTGCGCACGTCCTCCGGCAGAGGCTCGCAGAGCAGCAGGCCGATGTGGGAGTTGAGCTCGTCCACGTCGCCCATGGCGTGCGGCCGGGCGCTGTGCTTGGAGACGCGGGAGTTGTCGCCCAGGCCGGTGCGCCCGTCGTCGCCCGTGCGCGTGGCAATCTGTGTCAATCGGTTGCCCATGGGAGCCTTCCGGAGGGATTGGGGAGAAGAGGCGCCATTTTCCGTTACATCCCGGGCGCGAATGTGTACTCGGGCAACAGCGGGCAAAAGCGCTGGCGCGGCCCCGCGTGCTGCGGTGCAATGAAGGCCTGTTCAACTTCTACGGAGCCTGACATCCATGCCAGCTACGCAGCAACGACGACCCACCCTCACCTTCGATGCCCGCAGCGTGATGCTCTTCGCGGCCATCGCCGTGGGAAGCGCCGCGGCGCATGCACAGACCTCCTCCACCACGTCCTCGGCGGGAACGCATTCCACGCCATCGCATTCCGGCGCCCCCTCCATGGGCGCCCAGGGACTCTCCGCTGCGGGCAGCAACCGCGCCACTTTCGGGGGCACCTCTCCCTCCACGTCCGCCGGCGCCTCGTTCGACCGAGCAGACAGCGACAAGGACGGAAAGCTGAGCGCCCAGGAGGTCGCCCGCCTGCCCGCCATCAGCCAGCATTTCAAGGAACTGGACACCAACCACGACGGTGCCCTGTCCCGTACCGAATTCGAGGCAGGCGCCAAATCCTGACGCCCTGCCTCCAGCGTCCTGCCGACGTTCTGTGATTGCGCAACTACCACGAGAACTCCAGGATTGACATTCCCCGACCCGACCCGCATGGCAGGAGGCATGCGGGTTTCGGTGCGTCTGGCTATGGGAACTGCCGGGCCTGGAGCATCATCGTCTGGATCTGCTCGATGCGCCGCCATTGTTCCGGCGTAAGCCCGCTGCCCTGGACCGCCTCATCGACGTGCGCCAGAAGCCGCTCCTGTTCAGGATGGTCCGGCAGCAGACCGACACTGTGGCGCATGGCGGCCAGCAGCGCGCCAAGCTCCTGCCAAGGCTTGCCGCGGGCCGCAGCGACACCACGCTCCACGGCCATGACGACCTCGTCCGCAGGGGTGTGGGGGCCGATGTCGAGCAATGCATGGACCGCTTCGATAGGGTGCATGGCGTCTCTGGCGGTGAGCGGAATCGCCTGCTGGAGCGCCGGCCCGCCAGCCCGGCGCAACACGCCCCGCTCGCGCCTGGGCAGCAGATTCGCCACCTGCCGCTGCACATCTTCAGGCAGATCGCCGAACCCCCGGGCTGCGTTCCCGGGATCGCTACGAGGGCTGATGGGCCATTCCCCCGATCCTGCATGGCTGAGACTGCGACTCTGATTTGCGGACGGTACCTGGCCCGTGCCGGAGGGCAATGGTGGCCAGTTGGCGTTGGCGTTGGCGTTGGCGTTGGCGGAACGGCTCGGCATGCAGCAGAAGTTTCCCATGGCGGGCTCCTCAAATGGGATGCGACTCTATAAGCCGCCTGGGCCGCGCCACCGCGTCGCGCGAACGCTGGTGCACGCTTGCGAAACGCCATAAGCCACCGCCCCGGCCCTGCCGGAATGCCTGCGGATACGCGGATGCCTAGAATGGATCTCCCCAGGAGACAAACGCCATGAACGCCCCCACCGCCACCGCCCACCTGCTGCCCGAGATCCGACTGCGCCCCGTGCCGCAGGCCTTCATGGACGCACTGCAGGCACGATTCGGCCCCCAGTGCTCGCTGGCCCAGGCCGTGCGCGAGCAGCACGGGCGCGACGAAGGCTCGATGCAGGCGCCGCCGCCCTCGGCCGTGGTCTTCGCCGAGAGCACGCAGGACGTGGCCGATGCCGTGCGCCTGGCTGCGCAGCACGACGTTCCCGTCATTCCATACGGCGCGGGCTCGTCGCTCGAAGGCCATCTGCTCGCCATCCAGGGCGGCATCAGCATCGACGTCTCGCGCATGAATCGCCTGCTGAGCGTGGATGCCGACGACCTCACCGTGACCGTGCAGCCCGGCATCACGCGCAAGCAACTCAACGAGGCGATCAAGGACACGGGCCTGTTCTTCCCGATCGACCCGGGCGCGGACGCCAGCATCGGCGGCATGGCCGCCACGCGCGCCAGCGGCACCAACGCCGTGCGCTACGGCACCATGCGCGAGAACGTGCTCGCGCTCGAAGTGGTGACGGCCTCGGGGGAAGCCATCCGCACCGGCACCCGCGCCAAGAAGAGCGCCGCCGGCTACGACCTGACGCGCCTGCTGGTGGGCAGCGAAGGCACGCTGGGCGTCATCACCGAAGTCACGCTGCGCCTCTACCCATTGCCCGAGGCCGTGAGTGCCGCCATCTGCTCCTTCCCGAGCATCGAGGCTGCCGTGCGCACCGTCATCCAGACCATCCAGCTGGGCGTGCCCATCGCCCGCGTGGAGTTGATCGACGCGCACACCGTGCGCATGGTGAACGCCCACAGCAAGCTCGGCCTGCGCGAGGAACCCATGCTGCTGATGGAGTTCCACGGCTCGCCCGCCGGCGTGCAGGAGCAGGCCGAGACCGTGCAATCCATCGCGCAGGAGTGGAACGGCAACGCCTTCGAATGGGCCACCACGCCCGAGGAACGCACGCGCCTGTGGACCGCGCGGCACAACGCGTATTTCGCGGCCGTGCAGAGCCGCCCCGGCTGCCGGGCCATCAGCACCGACACCTGCGTGCCCATCAGCCGCCTGGCCGACTGCCTGCTCGACTCGGTGACCGAGGCCGACGCCAGCGGCATCCCCTACTTCCTCGTCGGCCACGTGGGCGACGGCAACTTCCACTTCGGCTACCTGATCGACCCCAACAGCGACGACGAGCGCATGGTGGCCGAGCAGCTCAACCACCAGCTCGTCGCCCGGGCCCTGGCCATGGGCGGCACGTGCACCGGCGAGCACGGCGTGGGCATCCACAAGATGGGTTTCCTGCTGGACGAGACCGGGCCGGGGGCCGTGGGGATGATGCGGGCGATCAAGCAGGCGCTGGATCCGAAGAATATTTTGAATCCGGGGAAGATTTTTGAGATGTGACGAGCCAAGAGCGCGTCGCCCTATAAAAGATGGAACAGATCGCGTTCAAAGATCCAGAAAAGGTTTTGGCTGGCCTCCGATGGGTGGAAGAAAACCTGCCGCTGCATGAGTTGCCCGACAAGGTTAGGAACCTTCGCACACGATCACTCCGTCCGATACTGGAGATGCGACAAGCAGCGCTGTTTTCGTACGGAATGTCGATCGCAGTGGGTACGAAGGTAGTCTTCGCGCTCAAAGAGGAAGCGGACTACGACGCTCTTTGTTCATTTGAAAGGCAAGGCGAGCGGGTGTTTGTTCCTGTACAGCTAAAGGAGCTGGTCCCTGAGCGGCTTAATCCAGAAAGCACCCTTCAAAGAGAGCTAGACAAACTTCAAAAGTACTCAGACTCCAAAGATCTCATCGTTGCCTATCATCTCAATCGCAAGTTCAAATTTGAAATTAACAAGATCTCGCCACCACAAGGCGTTGTGGCTGAAATTTGGATCGTTGCAGCCACCACTCCAGACCTTAACCAATGGTCGTTGATCGGCAACGTTCTTTCCGACGAATGCTACACATACAAGTTCGAGTACCCCAATGCACAAAACCCCAATGAACTTGTGTAAGCAGCACAGTGCTTCGCATCCCAGCATTACTGTCGGTTCAACGCGGACGCCAACATAGGCCATGCTTTCGGCATTGTCATGGCCTGTGTTGGTGCCCTGCTGCCTTCGGCCTACGGCGGCATTGATCGCCGCTCCGTCGACCGCTGATTTACCTACAACTGAAAACCAATAGTTCAAGGTGGACGAGCTATTAAGGTCTGACGGCAGAGTCAGGTAATCTAGAACAGTCCACACACTCAGGAGGCACGTTCTCGAACACGATATCTCGTCCGATCTGCACCGCATTGACCGGCGGATTCAACCACCAGTAAAGCTGACCGTTGATCCATAGATCAGCAACATCGCTCTCCCCCATCAAGGTCTCCGGTTCAATGCGATAAAGACGCACAAACGATGGAATTTTCATGTCGTAGTGGATGAGCCTTTGGATCGGCGAGACATCGTAATATTCCACTCGATATACGTGGCGAGGGCTGGTGTAGCTACCCTTGAAAACAGGAGTCGTCAGATACCATACGCAACATGTGAAGAGCACTGCAAGGCAAAGCCAAAGTGCCCATCGAAAATACTTTCTCGTTAACTCCATGCTTTTCACCAAGAGAATTTTTGCGGGAACGGCAGTCGTACGCGCAAAACATCAGAAAGCACCATGAAATCGCCGCCCCTCTGGTGCTTTTCCCTCCAACGCTGAAAGTCGGCATTCTGAACGAGATATTTATAACCTTCCACGTCAGCTGGTTCTCCATCCACGGTGATATCCTCAATTTTCACAATGGTTCGGGTGAGAGGTCCACATTGCACACCGGAAAATCCCCAGCACCCCAGGGGCTGCGACAGAAAAGCATGGTTGTCGTTGAAGTCGTAGGAATCACGCAAATAAAAGCCAAGCTCGTCGATCTCTACCATGGTACCGCCACCGCCCTGCGGGGTGACAATACCTGAAACAGCCACGTTCAGCTGTGCCTCACCCATCGCACCATAGAAATCATCCAATGGATCGCTCCACTTTCCAAAAACAAGGTAGTTGACCTGGCAGGTCTCATCCAAGATTTTGGCAGGCTGGGAGAGATCACCAAAACGCACACATTGCAGGCCGCTATATTGGTTGGCGATCCGCCGCTTCAGCATCCCCACCCCGGCAGGAGTGGCCCAATTGGCTTGCAATCTGGTCAAGGCAGACTGCACTCGCGCAAACCGAAGAGCCCAAGCCATGGTGACGGTCATTTCGTCAAGATGCCCTCCCGCCAACTGGCTCAGTCTGTACTGGAGCGCGCGACCTTCCTTCATTTCCGGGGGCAAGCGAAATGGCGCGCCGTTGAACCACCGCTCCATCAACGCACCTGCCACAGTCCAACCCAGCCGCGAGCGCATCACATTCGGGATGTCCCGCAATTGGAAAAGTCGTGTAGCGTACTTTGGTGCAAGTTTTCGCAACAGTTCAGCACGCAGTGCCTCCTGCGGCACCGCAATGATGCTCGTCATGCCGTCCCTCCCTTGTTCTATTCATGTCAGCGGGCGCATGATATGAACCTAACGGCTGAGCAAGGCCTTAATCGCCCGAAAATGGTTACCAATTGCACCGCAATGCCATTTGACACAAAGGTTTGAATTCAAAGGCGAATTCGTGTGCGATGGGATCATTGCTGATCCGGTGTACATCGGGCCAGGCATCCGCGCGGATTTGAACGCCACTTACGCCATCATCAATGCCGAGGGGCGCCTTCACAAGCGCTGCGCTGGCTGACGAGAACGAACCTCCGCATGCCTGGATAGCGAGGCCGGGGCATGTTGGCCGCATGGAAAGTGAGCCCAAGGCGCCATTTATGGCGATGCAAAGCTTTGGGTACTGCTCACCATCCATGTCTCGGGACAGAATGGCCTGCGCTTGCCGACCCGAACGGCAGGGCGACAAAAACAGGGAGGGAACCCAATGCATCTTCACGCCGCCCAGGCGACATTCCTCGTGGGCCTGCTGGCCTACCAGGCCATCCGCATCGTCTACCAGCGCCGAGCGCGCGCTGCCGGCCCATCCAGGGCGAGCTATTCCACCCGGCAGGACAAGGCACTGATCGCGCTGGTGGCCATCGGGCAGATGGTGCTGCCACTGGCGTACATCTTCACCCCCTGGCTGGATGGAGCCTCGCATGACGCCGCCCCCGACGTGCTGCCGTATGCCGGTGCGCTGGTCTGGGCTGCAGGCCTCTGGCTGTTCTGGCGCGCCCATGCGGAGCTGGGCACGTGGTGGTCGATCACGCTGGAGATCCGGCACGGCCACCAGTTGGTCCAGCACGGCGTGTACCGCGTGGTGCGGCACCCGATGTATGCCGCATTCCTGCTGTTCGGCGTGGCGCAGGCCCTGTTGCTGCCCAATGCCATCGCGGGGCCTTCGGCGCTGGTCGCGGTGGCCATCCTCTGCATCGTGCGCATTCCCCGCGAGGAGGCCATGATGTGCGAGGAGTTCGGGCAGGCGTACCGCGACTACATGCGGACCACGGGCGCGGTCATTCCGCGGCTGGTGCCATGGCGGCGCATCGCCTGACCGGCAGCCCCTCGCAGATACACGTACGTCATCACGCATGCACACGATCCGCTCTCCCGACGGCGCGCACCGCGCAGCCTTGCGCTTCGAGGGCGAGATCCGCTTCGGGCCGGAGTACTTCCGGCTGGCCATCGATGGCCGCGAAGTACCGCACCGGATCTTCGGCAGGCCGCTGTGCTGGTCACCCGATTCGCGCGTCGTCGTGGCCCAGGAGTGGCTCACTACCGACTACGGCGGGGCCCCGTCACCTGCGCCGCGCTGATCGACGTGCAGGCCTGGGCGATCGCGCGGCTGGAGGTGGCGGTGAAGGGGTTCGCGGAGGACTTCCGGTTCGACGCACATACGCTGCGTTATCGCTTGCACTTTCCCGCCCTGGGCGAGGTGTTCGACATGGCGATGGAGAAGGATGAGGTGCATGCGTGGACGGGCATCGATGTGCAGCCCCGGCCGCAAGCGCCGCAGTCGCTGTCTCTCTAAGGCCTCTCTAAGTATGCAGTCCTAGGATGAAACCGTCGTTGAAAGCCCTGGCGATTTCACTGTCGCAAGGGGCGGACGACACGGTACCGGCATGCCGCCGCCGATGCGGCGCACACGTCGGAGCCCATCATCATTCGATCGAGGAGTGACCACCATGAGAGTTCTTGCCCGCCTGTCCGTCCTGACCCTTTCCTCCCTGGCCGCCGCAGCGGCCATGGCGCAGACGCCGAGCCCCGCGGCACCGTCGGCAACGGCCGCGAACCCGGCGGCCGCCACGGCCCCCGCGCCGGCCGCGAAGGCCCGCAAGCCGCTGGTGAAGACCACCTGCTCCGACTACGTGGGCATGGACGAAACGATCAAGCCCAAGTTCATCTACTACGCCGTGGGCCACACGCAGGGCGGCAAGAAGGAAGCGGTGTTCGAGGAGGACGCCATCGAGAAGATCAAGCCCGAGCTGGACCAGTACTGCTCGGTGCACCTGACGAAGTCCGCCTATGCGAAGGTGATGGCCAGCAGCATGGCGTCCGAGGGGTCGGCGGCGCACGGGCATTCGAAGGCCAAGTGAACGCGTCCAGGACCGCGGCATGCCATCGTGCGCTGTGCCGCGGGTGACCGGGTGGCTGTTTTCAATGCAGTACCTGCAGGCTGATGGCCACCGGGGAGTGGCCATGCTCCCTGTAGCGTTGAATCAGGCTTCCGAGCAGGCTTTCCACCTCGCGTGACCGGGCTTCGAACTCGCCATAGTTCGGGTCGAAGACCGTCGTGCGCCGCCCCGATGCCGACGTCGCGACGGTGTGCGCCGTCCCGTCGGTGAAATACAGCCCCAGCAGATGCTTCGTGCCGCTCACCGCAATCGTGTCGGACACATACGGCAGCACTTCAGGCGTATTGGAATCGAAGACCTCATCGCTATCCGCCGGGCGCAGGCCCGCAGCGCGCAGTACCGCATTCTGTGCCTGGATATCCGCATTTGCCGTCTGCGTACCGCTGCTCCGCCGCATGGCCTTGCCATCCGCGTACTGCCGCTGCCACTGGCCGGCCTGGGCATGGCTGGCGGATCCCCGCGCCAACGCAGCCATGCGGTCGGCGGGGCTCTGGCCAAGGCGGCGAAGCCATTCCGCAGAGAGCCCCAGGCAGATGCCTTCGGTATTGGCTCCAGTGAGTTCGGCGGTGCGGTAGGGGATGGCGGAGGCGCCCTCCCGTGGCGGTACACCACTGCAGACCTCCGGCCTGGCGGATGGCAGCGATGCGCGCGGTGCGAGCATGCGCGCGGAGCCCGATGCGGGCTGCGGCCGGCCTGGCATGGGGAACCGATCGCCGGCAGGCCGTGCGTGCACGCAGGAACGAGCGGACGTAGAAGCGGGGTGGGCCGCCCCGGCAGGCAGGTAACCATAGGCCCGGGAGTGCGTGCCTGTGCTCTGGATTCTGTGTTCCATGGCATTGTCCTTTTATGAAAAGGGGAGCCATTCC
This sequence comes from Paracidovorax avenae, assembly GCF_040892545.1. Classification (NCBI taxonomy): domain Bacteria; kingdom Pseudomonadati; phylum Pseudomonadota; class Betaproteobacteria; order Burkholderiales; family Comamonadaceae; genus Paracidovorax; species Paracidovorax avenae. Next base: position 113,789 of record NZ_CP156079.1, on the reverse strand, counting down.
ACCGGGAAACCGCCCGCGGGTCCCCGCTGCAGGCGAAACCATTGCCCAGGAAGAGAAGCCGGTCCCTCCGCCGCCATGCGATAGTCGGGCGGGCGCGCGGCGCGACCCTCACACCCCCGGCCAACAAGGACTCGCATGAAATGCTTCGTACACCATGACTCGGACGCGGTCGGCACCTGCCGCGCCTGCAACAAGGGACTGTGCCCGGCCTGCGCGACCGACCTGGGCCACTCCATCTGCTGCGCGGGCGACTGCGAGACCAAGGCGCGCACGCTGCATTCGCAGGTGCAGCAGAGCGCGGTCGTGCTCTCGGCGCAGCGGCGCAACCGGTTCCTCGCACCCATCTTCTTCATCGCGGCCGGGGCCATCTTCATCGTGTTTTCCAGCCAGGGGCGCGGGCCGTGGCCCGGCTTCGCCGATGCGATCGGCCTGGGGTTCATCGTGTTCGGGATCATCCTGGGGGTCGTCAGCCAACGCTACGCGCGGGAGCTGGCACGCAAGGCCTGACGGCCGGCCGGATCACGCGGACCGGTTCCACCCTCCCATCGCCACTTTCGCGGCCAGCCACGCGATCAGCGCGCACAGCGCTGCCAGCGCCGCGGTGAACGCCAGCTGGATGGCGAACGGGCCCGGCGCGGCGTCCCAGTCGTAGTGCCGCGCCCCGCCCGCCCGGGGATGGACGACGAGGTGGCCGGTCTGCACGGCACCGGCGACCTGCCATGCCAGCCAGGCCGCGAACAGGGCTGCCAGCGCTGCGCCGGCAGCCGCCATGCAGCGGCCGGGCAGGCGCAGCCGGGGCGTGTCCACCGGGGGTTCGGCCACTTTCTGCAGGCTGCGGACCTGCCGCCTGCGGGCAGCCGACCGCGGCGGAAGCGGCTCCCCGTCCAGCGCCACGGGTACGCCCAGGAAGCCGCCGGCCGCGCGGGCCGCTGCATCCAGGCGAGAGGGTGCGCCGGCCCGGGGCAGGACCGCCCAGGCCAGAACGCGGGGGCCGCCATGCACGCAGCGCAGGACCAGTTCTTCGCGCCGCAGCCCGCCGCGGCCATGCGGGACGCGGCGCAGCCAGATGGCGTCGATGTGCGAGAGGATGACGCCCATGTCGCGCGCGCTGGGTGCCCCCCGGAAATGGCGCAGGGCTTCCCCGGTGCCCTCCAGGCGGGACAGCCGGGCTTCCCGGCTGCGTGGCGCGAAACGCAGGAGGGCGATGCCCGCGCCGCAGACCAGCACGCCCCACAGGACCAGCACCGCCATGGCCCATGGGCCTTCCGCCGCGAGGCGTGCGCGGGCCTGCGGATCACCCATCCACAGCACCGCCGCGGTCCAGGGAAGCACTGCGAGCACACCTCCGGCCAGCAACATGGCCGCCGCCAGCAGGCGTGGCCGCACACGGATGTGCAGGCACTCCCCGCCGGGCGGCTGTTCGATCACGACACCCGGCAACGCGCGGCGCCCTCCATGGATGCGGGTGCGGTGGATATGGATGCGGTGGAGCGGCCGCTCATGCAGTGGCCATGCGCTGCGCGCGCGCCCTGGCGGCAACGCCGATGCCCACGACGCCCGCCGAGGCCACGCCCAGCACCAGGGCGGCGGCCGAGCCGTAGAAGATGCCCGAGGTCATGCCCGCGTCCAGCATGGCGCCGAACACCGGGGCGGCCACGCAGAAGCCGAGATCCAGGCCCGAGTACACCGTGCCGTAGACGCGGCCGGTGGCGCCGGGCGGCGCGGCGCGCTTGATGAGCATGTCGCGCGAGGGGCCGGCCAGGCCGGTGCCCACGCCTGCGAGCGCCACGAAGACCATGGCGGCCATGCCCGGCAGCAGGCCGGTGCCCGCGGCGACCAGCAGCACGGCCGTGGCCAGCAGGCAGACGGTGATGGTGCGCTCCAGCCGGGCCACGCGGCCGGCCAGGAAGCCGCCGACCACCATGCCGGCGGCGCCGCACAGCATGTAGCCGGTGACGACCATGGAGGTGACGGACAGCGGCAGGCCGTACATCTTCTGCAGCGTGGGGCCGGCGAAGCTCTGGATGACGCTGAGCGAGCAGGTGGTCCAGAAGAAGAACGAGAAGCACAGCCAGACGGAGGGCAGCCGGAGGAAGGCCATGGGGTGTTCGGCCAGGGTGCCTGCCGGCGCGGCAGCGGCGCCGGGCTTGCCCGCGGCAGGCGCGGCCGTGCCCCGGCGGTCGTCGAGCGCGTCGCGGTTCAGGACCATGATGGACAGGATGACCAGCGCCAGCAGGCCGCCGCAGAGGCAGGCCGCCCGCCACGAGCCGGTGGCCGCGGTGATGCCGGCCATGAAGACGGGCGCGGTGGCCCAGCCCAGGTTGCCGGAGATGCCGTGCACCGAGAAGCCGTGGCCCAGGCGCTGGGGCGACACGCGCTTGTTGAGGATGGTGAAGTCCACCGGATGGAAGGGGGCGTTGCCCAGGCCCGCCAGCGCCGCGGCCGCCATCAGCCCGGCATAGCCGGTGGCGATGCTGGCCACGAGGCCGGACAGGACGAAGCTCGACAGCGCGAAGAACATCACCGGCCGCGCGCCGACCCGGTCCACGATGAAACCCGACAGTGCCTGGCCCACGCCGGAGATGACGAAGAACACCGACACCAGCAGGCCCAGTTCGGAGTAGCTGTAGCCGAACTCCGCGATGAGGAAGGGGAACAGCGGCGGCAGCAGCAGGTGGAAGAAGTGCGAGGAGCCGTGCGCCAGGCCGATGAGGCCGATGGTGCGGGCGTCTTCGCGCAGCGTGGCGGGAGAGGTCGCCGCAGCGGGCGCGTGTGTCGATGTCATGCAGGTGATCTTAGGCAGGCGGCCCGCGTCTGAATTACGATAGTCTGCCAATCGCTGTCGTGAACATGCCAAACTCCGCCCAGCCGCCCGCCGCCCTGCCCGCCGAGGACTCCGCACCGGGCCGGCAGCGCGCGTCCCAGTGGCGCGCGGTGTCGTTCGTCCCCTCGCTCACGCCGCATCTCTTCGTGCCGAGCGCGGCGCGGCCGATGCGCGCCAAGCACCGCCAGCTGAAGGCCGGCACGCAGGTGATGCCGCACTGCCACCCCTGGGCGCAGGTGGCCGTATCGACCACGGGCGTGATCCGGCTGACGGTGGCCGAAGGCACCTACACCGTGCCGCCGTCGCGCGCGGTGTGGATTCCCCCCGGCGTGGAGCATGCGGTGACCGTGGTGGAGGACGCCGACATGCGCACGCTGTATCTGCATCAGCCGCGCGGGCGCTGCGGCCCCGGCGTGGCACGGGCCGAAGATGCGCTGTGGCGCCAGTGCCGCGTGCTGGAGATGTCCGACCTGCTGCGCGCGCTGGTGTGCGAGATGCCCACCCGGAGCGACGACGCGCCTGCGCTTCCGCAGGAGGTTCTGCGCCGCGAACGCCTTCTGAGCGCGCTGATCCGCGAAGAGCTGTGCAGCGCCAGCGCCGTGCGCCTGGGTGTGCAGCTTCCGCGGGACAAGCGCCTGCGCCATCTGTGCGAGGCGGTGCTGGCCGATCCCACGCGCCACGAGAAGCTGGCCGACTGGGCGCGCGACACCGGCGCCAGCCCGCGCACAGTGGCACGGCTCTTCCGGCAGGACCTGTCCACCACCTTCACGCAATGGCGCCAGCAGGTGCTGCTGGCGCAGGCCGTGGCGCTGGCGGCGGGGCGGCGGCCCGTGAACCAGATCGCGGCCGAACTGGGCTACAGCAGCCCCAGCGCGTTCAGCGCCATGGTGCGGCGCGCGGTGGGCGTGCCGCCGGCGCGGTTCCTGGGACTGCAGCAGTGAGCCGCGCGGCACGGCCGCATATCGGGTAGGCCCCGAGGGCAAGCGGCGGCGCGCGCGCAAGAATGCCCACTCCTGCACAGAGAGACAAGCCATGACGAACCGCGCCACCTCCACCGCACGCCGCGCCCTGCTGGCCCTGGCCGCCACCGCCGCCTGCGCCCTCCCCCTGGCCTCCCGGGCGCAGGCCCCGGCCGCCTGGCCCGCCAAGCCGGTGCGCATCATCACGCCCTTCCCGGTGGGCGGCGGGCCCGACGGCGTGGCGCGGCTGGTGGCCGACCGCCTGGCCCGCGCCTGGGGCCAGCCCGTGACGGTGGACAACCGGCCGGGCGGCAACGGCTTCATCGCGATCGACGCCTTCAAGCGCGGCGCCCGGGACGGCACCGACATGATCGTGCTGGACAACGTCCACCTGGCCGCCTATCCCAGCCTGTTCAAGAAGCTGCCCTACGACCCGGCGAAGGACTTCGACCCGCTGCTGCCCCTGTTCAGGACCTACTTCTTCTTCACCGTTCCCACCCAGAGCCCCTACCGGTCGGTCGCCGACCTGGTCGCCGACGCCAGGGCCCATCCGGGCAAGCTCAACTACGGGTCATGGTCGGTGGGCAATCCGGTGCACCTGGGCTCCGAGCTGTTCGAGTCGATCACCGGCACGCAGATGGAGCACATCGTCTACAAGGAGACCACGCAGCTCTACACCTCGGTCTCCACGGGCGACCTGGCCTTCGCCCTGGGCACGGCCGCCACGGCCGGGCCGCTGCAGCGCGCGGGCAAGCTGCGCTTCCTGGCCATCGCGGCGCCGCAGCGCTCGGCCAGCTACCCCGACGTGCCCACCGTGGGCGAATCGGGCGGCCCCAGGGGCTTCGAGGTCATCGGCTGGAACGCCATCGCCGTGCCACCCGGCCTGCCCGCGGCCGTCACCGACAGGATCAAGCACGACGTGGAAGAGGCCCTGATGGCGCCCGAGGTGCAGGAGAAGTTCAAGAGCTTCGCCTACGAGCCCTTCCCCACCACGCGTGCCCAGTTCAGCCAGTTCATCCAGGGCGAGAGCCAGCGCTTCGGCGACGTGATCCGCAAGGCGAACGTGACGCTGGATTGAGCGCCGGCGTACCGCCCCGCCCTTGCCGGCTGCAGGGCGTCAGAGCATGGGCCGCAGTTCCCGCGCGGCATCCTGCAGCACCGGCAGCAGGTCGCGCTTCAGGCGTTCGGGAGACAGGCGGTCCGGCGCGGTGACCACGTTGAGCGCGGCGACGGCCCGGCCCTGCAGGTCGCGCAGCGGCACGGCCAGGGCCAGAACGCCCAGCTCATGCTCTTCGCAGGCCATGCAGCAGTCCTCCGCGCGGGCCTGGTCGATGGCGGCTCGCAGCGCGGGTGCATCGGTGCGGGTGTAGGCCGTCAGGCGCGGCAGCGGGTGCCCGCGCAGCCAGTCACGCACCGCGCTGCGCGAGCGGGTGGCCAGCAGCATGCGGCCGGTGGAGGTGGCGTGCGCCGGCAGGCGGCTGCCCAGGTGCAGCCCATAGGCCAGCACGCGGTCCGCGGCACCCGGCATGCCGCCGGAGCGGCCCGTGTCGCGCACGGCATCGCCCTGCGGCGCGGCGGTGCTGCGTGCCACGATGACCACCTCGCGCCCTTCCAGCACCACGGTGGAAAACGGCAGCTGCGTCTGCGCGGCCAGGCGGTTGAGCGTGGGCTGCACCAGGCGCGGCAGCCGGGCCGATGCCAGGTAGCTGCCCGCCAGCCGCAGCACCTTGGGTGCCAGCCAGAAGTACTGCCCATCGCTTTCCAGGTAACCCAGGTACGCCAGCGTGAGCAGATGGCGCCGCGCCGCCGCGCGCGTGAGACCGGTGCGCTCGGCCGCCAGCGTGGCATTGAGGCGCTGGCGCTCGGTATCGAAGCTCTCCAGCACGGCCAGGCCCCTGGCCATGCCGGCGATGAAGTCGGCATGGGCGATGCCGGGCCCGGCGCTGCCCGGGGGCGCAGCGGATGGCGTGCGGGGAGAGGGGAGTTTGCGTGGTGCCATGGAACCCTGCGGGCGGTAGTGCGCGATCATCGCATTGACTGCGCGATCATCGCGCAAGCTTTCCGGGCGGCCATGGCGCGTCGCGGGCGGCGCTCCTACCCTGCGGGACACAGGCAGGCCGGGCACCCGCCGGCCGCCTTCCACACAGCAGACCGCCGCACGCCGGCGGCAGGAGGCAAGCCCATGACCACCAGCCCCCCCGGGGCCGCACCGGTGCCCCGCGCCACCGTTCCGGCCGCCACCCAGGTCGCCATCATCGGTGCCGGCCCGTCGGGCCTGCTGCTGGGCCAGTTGCTGCACCGGGCTGGCATCGACGCGTTCATCGTCGAGCGCCAGCCGGCGGACCACGTGCTGGGCCGCATCCGCGCGGGCGTGCTGGAACAGGTGACCATCGAGCTGCTCGACGAGGCCGGCGTCGGCGCGCGCATGCACGAGGAAGGGCTGGTGCACCGCGGCTTCGACCTGCTGCTGGACGGCCGGCGCCACCGCATCGAGCTGGAGGCACTGGCGGGCGGGCGGCACGTGATGGTCTACGGCCAGACCGAGGTGACGCGCGACCTGATGCAGGCGCGCGCCGCGGCCGGACTGCCCACGGCCTACGGGGCAGCCAACGTGCAGGTGCATGGCTTCGACACCGCCCGGCCGCACGTCACCTTCGAGAAGGACGGCGCCACGCACACACTGCGGTGCGACTTCATCGCCGGCTGCGACGGCTTCCACGGCGTGTGCCGCGCCAGCGTGCCGCAGGGAGCGCTGCGCAACTACGAGAAGGTCTATCCGTTCGGCTGGCTGGGCCTGCTGTCCGACACGCCCCCGGTGCACCACGAACTGATCTACGCGAACACGCCGCGCGGCTTCGCGCTCTGCTCGCAGCGCAGCGCCACGCGCAGCCGCTACTACCTGCAGGTGCCGCTGACCGACAAGGTCGAAGCCTGGAGCGACGAGGCCTTCTGGAACGAACTGCGCCTGCGCCTGGACCCGGAAGCGCGCGAGCACCTGGTGACCGGCCCCAGCCTGGAAAAAAGCATCGCGCCGCTGCGCAGCTTCGTCACCGAGCCGCTGCGCTTCGGCCGCCTGTTCCTGGCGGGCGACGCGGGCCACATCGTGCCGCCCACGGGTGCGAAGGGGTTGAACCTGGCGGCGACGGACGTAAAGTTCCTCTCGGCCGCGCTGATCGAGTTCTATGCAGGGCGCAGCGAGGCCGGCATCGACGGGTACTCCGCGCAGTGCCTCCAGCGCATCTGGCGCGCGGAGCGTTTCTCCTGGTGGTTTACGCAGCTGATGCACAACTTCCCCGGCGACGACGCGGCCATCGCCGCGAAGTTCCAGGCGGCCGAGATCGACTACCTGCTGCATTCCGAGGCGGGCTCGCGCACCATCGCCGAGAACTACGTGGGCCTGCCGCTGGACTTCGGACAGTGAGCAATTGCAGGGACGCGCCAATGCCGGTATGGTGCCTGCGCATGAACGCACCCACTCCCTCCTCTCCCGATGCGCCATCCACCGCCGGCGATGGCGCACGTTTCCACAGCTACCAGCCGCGCCAGGGCCACGGCCTGCCGCACGATCCCTTCAACGCCATCGTGGGGCCGCGCCCCATCGGCTGGATCAGCACCCGCAGTGCGGAAGGCGTGCTCAATCTCGCACCCTACAGCTTCTTCAACGCCTTCAACTACGTGCCGCCCATCGTGGGCTTCGCCAGCATCGGTGCCAAGGACACGCTGGCCAACGTGCAGGCCACCGGTGAATTCGTATGGAACCTGGCCACCCGGGACCTGGCGGAGGCGATGAACCAGACCTGCGCGGCCGTGCCGCCCCAAGTGGACGAGTTCACCCTGGCCGGGCTCACGCCCCTGGCCTCCGAACGCGTCGCGCCGCCGCGCGTGGCCGAAAGCCCCGTGACCTTCGAATGCCGGTGCACGCAGATCCTGCAGCTGCAGGGCGCGGACGGGGTGCAGGTGCCCACCTGGCTGGTGCTGGGCGAGGTGGTGACCATCCACATCGACACGGCCCTGCTGAAGGAAGGGGTGTACGACACGGCGAGTGCCGGGCACATCCTGCGCGCGGGGGGGCCTGCGGACTATTTCTCGGTGGGGCCGGAGCAGAAGTTCAAGATGTACCGGCCGCGGTAAGGTCCGTCGCGTCCATGCGTGCTTTTCTTGTTCTGATTTTCAGCGTGCTCATGGCCTTGGCTGGATGCGCAGTGACCATCGCTGCCGTTGGCGAAGCCATGACGGCCTGGTACATGCACCACCACGGGATCACCAGTCGGCTGGATTTATCGGAAGACATGGGATTCGGCATGTTGCTGTTGGCGGGATGGCTGGCGTCAGCCCTCACGCTGCCGCTATGGGGCTACCTGGGCTGGCGCCTTGGTCACCGGCATCTGGTCGGGCAGCCCACATCCAGCGGATCGGTTTCCTGAGCTTTCCAGCAGCATCCATGGCTCCGCGCGGCTTCGCAGGATTTATGCTTGAGCCCGGTATCTTTCCCTTGCTCTCAACGCCGCCCTGCCTGACTCACGAGGGGCCTCAATCCGGAGAACCGACATGAACGCCACCCGACTCGTCGCCCTTGCCCTCATCGTGGCCGGCGCGCTCGGCCTCGCCTATGGAGGCTTCAGCTATACCAAGGACACCACGGTGGTGAAGCTGGGGCCGCTGGAGATCTCCGCCAAGGAGCAGGAGCGCGTCAACGTCCCGCTGTGGCTGGGCATCGGCGCCATCGCCGTGGGCGGGCTGCTGCTGGCGGTGGGCGGCCGGAAGTAGCGCGGCCCGCCATCCGATGGTCACGGTCGCCCGGCGCTTTCCCTTCCTCGCCCGCCACTGGTTCGGGTTGCTGTGCACGCTCCTGGGCCTGGCGCCGCTGCTGCTCCTGCTGGCCTGGTGGCCGCTGGCCGCGCTGCTGGAGTGCACGGGCAACGAAGGATCGGGCATGCACTGCGCCGCTGCGCCGGGACTCTCCGACGTGGCCTATGCGGTGTTCCTGACGGGCGCATGGGGGTCGATGTTCACGCTGCCGGCGGCGCTGACGCTGTACCTGGTCGGGGTGGGCCTGCGCTGGCTGTTGCGCAGGCCTGCGGCGCGGCGTTGAAGCGCAGCGATCACCACGAAGGAAATCCCGGATGATTCTTGAATCGGCCCCCCTGCACGTGCGCGCCGGCCAAGCCGCGGCGTTCGAAGCTGCGTTCCGCCAAGCCCAGCGCATCATCGCGTCCATGCCGGGCTACCGTTCGCACCGGCTGGAGCGCTGCATCGAACGGCCGAATGAGTACCTGCTGCTGGTGGAGTGGGACACGCTGGAAGCCCACGAACAGGGCTTTCGCGGCTCGCCCCAGTACCAGGAATGGAAGCGGCTGCTGCACCACTTCTACGAGCCGTTTCCGGTCGTGTCGCACTATGCGGCCGTCGATGGCGCCTCGTCCTTGTCAGCCTGACCGCCAGCGCTCAGCGGCAGCGCAATGCCCGATGCGGCGAACACCTCGCGCACCACGCCCAGCGCATTGAGCGCGGCCGGAAAGCCGGCGTAGACCGCCATCTGCATCACCACCTCGACGATCTCTTCCGGGCTGCAGCCCACGTGCAGTGCCGCATGCACGTGGACGCGCAGCTGCGGCAGCGCATGGCCCATGGCGCACAGGGCCGCCACGGTGGCCAGCTCGCGTTCGCGCAGGCCCAGCGCGGGGCGCGAATAGATGTCGCCGAACGGGAACTCCAGCAGCAGGCGCGCGAAGTCGGGGAAGGACTGTGCCAACTGCTCGACCACGGCGAGGCCCGCGGGGCCGTCCACGCGGGCCAGCATGCGGGCGCCGCGCTCGTGGCGCGCGTTGTCGTTGTGGTTGCCAGTGCCCGAGGACATCGGCGGGAGGGAGGCGGTGGTCGACGGGGACGTGGCAGCGCTGGATGGGGATGTGTAGGGCATGCGGGGCTCCTTTCGGCTTTCGAGGGTGGGAGCCGCGAATGTAGGAAGCCCGCGGCGCCGCGGGAATGACCGATTTGGTGATACCTTTTCGGTATGTCTGCCAAGCTCGACTCCCGCTCGCTCGCCCTTTTCCTGGCCGTGGCCGATGCGCAGAGCTTCCGCCAGGCCGCCGAGGCCCTGTACCTGTCGCAGCCGCCCCTGAGCCGCGCGATCCGCGATCTGGAGTCGCGCCTGGGCGTGCCGCTCTTTGACCGCCACCCGCAGGGCGTAAGCCTCACCGAGGCCGGACGCCGGCTGCTGCCCTATGCGCGCGGCGTGGCCGATCTGCTGCGGCAGGCCGAGGTCGCCTTCCAGGGCGCCGCCGTGCCGTCCACGCTGCGGCTGGGGCTGACCAGTTCGGCCGAACCGGCCTGGTTCCGCGGGCTGGCCGATCGCGTGCAGGCGCTGCAGCCCGGAGTGATGGTGGCCGTGGCATCGGACACGTCCCCGCGCCTGGTGCGGCAGTTGCGCGCGGGCCGGCTCGACGCGGCCTTCATCGCGCTACCCACCGATGTGCGCGGGCTCGACGTGCTGGAGTTGGACCGCCTGCCCATGGTGGTGGCGCTGCCCTCCGCGCACCCGCTGGCGCGGCGCCGGCTGCTGCGGCTGGCCGACCTGGCGGCGGAACCCGTGTTCTGGTTCGAGCGCGCCCGGCAGCCCGCGTTCTACGACCATTGCCAGCAGGTGTTCGAGCGGCACCGCTTCGCCCCGCCCAAGCTCCGCGAGCCGGCGGACCACCACGTCCTGCTGGCCGAGGTGGCGGCCGGCCGGGGCATGGCGCTGCTGGCCAGTTCCTTCACCGGATTGCGGCGGGCCGGCGTGGCGTACAGGCGGCTGGCCGAGGGCGACGCGCTGGCCCTCGGCATCGGTCTCGTCACGCCGTCCGGCCAGCCTGCGCTGCGCGCGCTGCTGTCCAGGGCCGGTGGCGTAATGCGGGCATCGCACGCCGGGCATCGAGATGCTTGGAGTTGACCCGGCTACATGGACACCTCATGTTTGCCGGTCGCAGCGATGCGGCTGCGGCGACGTCTTCGCACCCGTCCAAGCGCTGGATCGTCGAGCGCCGCCTTGCGTGGCTGGAGAAGGGGAAGACCGCAGGCACGCGCTCAGAGATCAGAGGAAGTTCCCGCCGTCGTCGTCGTCGAAGGCCGGGCCGCTGTCGTCGGGCAACCAGCCTGCGTCGCGGCTATCGTCGTTGCCGCGGCTGTCGTAGAAATTCTCGTTGGTGATGTTCTGCACCACGGTTTCCTGTGGCAGCAGCGCGCCGCCACCCAGCAGGCCATTGCCCACGGCGCTGCCGCGGTTGCCCAGCAGGTGTTCCAGCCCGTTGAACAGGAACATGCCGCCGGCCACACCGGCCGCCGCGCTGGCGGCGGTGCCCAGGAAACCCGGCCCTGCCGGGGCGGCCGCAGCCGGCGCGCTGGCGTTGCCGAACAGGCGGTCGCGCCAGCCCGGAGCGGGTGCCGGCTGCGCATAGCCCGCCGGGGGGGCCTGCGGCGGCATGGAGGCAGATTGCGCTGCGGCGCCGCCCGGGTTGTAGGCTTGCTGCGACGGGGCGCGGCCAAAGCCCGGCTCCAGGTCGGCGCCGATGAAGCTGCGGTTGCTGTCTGCGGCCTGCTGCAGCCGTGCGACTTCTTCCCGTGCATGCGCCAGGCCGCGCTCGAGCAGCAGGCAGCGCTGCACCAGCAGGTAGAGCGCGTCGGGCTGCGCGGCCAGCGCCTGGTGGATGCGGCTGTCGGCCTCGCTGTCCTTGGTTGCCGGGCCGGCGTGGGCCAGGCGTTGCAGCAGGTCGTCGAGCAGCGGGCGTTCGTTCGGGGTCATCGTCACACTCCTTTGGCTGGTGGATCAAGGGTATGCGCATCTGATCCCGCGCTGATTGGCGGGTTCCCGGTGCGGGCTTGCATGAAGCGCGGCCCACAAAATCCGGCGAAGCGTTTCTGACCAGGCGCCACATCGAAGGCAGTACGGGCAGCACGACAAGATGCAGTAACGACGCCAGAAGGGTTTTGTGAGCTGCACCAGGCCCACCCCGCCCGCTTCGGCGGCCTCGGCCTCGATCGGCTGGCGTGCTGGGCAATGAGCGTGCACCCGGACAGCACCAGGCAATGGATGGCGCGGCAGCCCCAGGGCCTGTTAACACTATGGAAGGGGATCGCGTTGCCCCACCAAGGGGTTGTATGCAAGGCGCCCGCGCGTAGCAAGGCTGGTGCCTTGCAAGTGCGGGCAACGCCGCAGACGGCCCCTTGGTGGGGCAACCCGAAGGGAAGCTCATCGCAGCCCGCCCCTCGGCGTTAACAGGCCCTAGCCGCCTGTCGGCCCCTGGTGGAACACCAGGTCTTCCACCGGCTGCCCGCCCACCAGATGCTGCTCGATGATCCGGTCCATGTTGGCCGGCGTGACGTCGTAGTACCAGGTGCCGTCGGGCTGCACGCACATCACCGGGCCGCCCTTGCAGGCGGCGAAGCAGCCCACGCGGCTGCGCTTGACGCGCAGGTCGCCGTCGTTGAGGCCCGCGGCCTTGAACTTCTCGCCCAGGCTGTCGAACAGGGCCTGGGCCTGGCCTTCCTGCGCGCAGCGGGGGCCGGTGCAGATGAGGATGTGGCGGCGGTAGCTGCCGATCTTGGGCTTGACGACGACGCGCACGCCTTCGGCGGGCGTGGCGGCTGCGGTGGTGGTGTCGGGCGTGTCGGTGCTCATGCCTCTTCCTCGGTCGTGGTGGCCTCGGCGACGGCGAGCGGTTGTGCCAGCGTGTCGCGGATGTAGTCGGCCGGCAGGCGGTGGCGCAGGGCCAGCGCTTCGATGCTTTCGCCGGCGGCGTGGTCGAGCTGCAGGTTCTCCAGCCAGCCATTGAGGCCCGTGGAGAGCGACCGGCCGGGCCGTTCGCCTGCGCGCGTGGCGCCGCCGCCTTCCACGTCGTACTTGTTGGCGTAGCCGCGCGGCGTGACCATGAGGCCATGCTGCACGATGGTGTTGCTGTTGCCGATGAGCACGGTGCTCAGCATGCCGATGTCGGCATCGCACATGGTGGCGAGCGTGGCGAACTCGATGCGCTCGCGGCGGCGGTAGGCGCTCTTGACGATGGCCACGGGCGTGTCCGGGCTGCGGTGGCGCAGGAAGAGCCGCTGGGCCTCCTCGATCTGGCGCGTGCGGCGGCCGCTCTTGGGGTTGTAGAGCGCGACCACGAAATCGGCCATGGCGGCGGCGTCGAGCCGGCGCGCGATGGTGGGCCAGGGGGTAAGCAGGTCCGAGAGGGAAATGGCGCAGAAGTCGTGCGTGAGCGGCGCGCCCACGCGGGCCGCGCAGCTGTTGAGGGCCGATGCGCCGGGCACGATCTCGACCTCGATGCCCTCGGGGTCGGGCACGCCGTTCTCGTCGACTTCCGGCGGCGTCCAGCCGGCCTGGAACAGCACCTCGAAGGTGGGCCCGGCCATGCCGTAGACGCCCGCGTCGCCCGAGGAGATCAGCGCGACCTTTTTGCCCTCGCGGGCGCGGGCCAGGGCCTCGATGGCGCGGTCGAGCTCCTCGGTCATGGACTTGCGGATGATCTCCTTGCCCTCGATGAGGTCGGCCACCAGCTTGATGTAGGTGACGTAGCCGATGATGGTGTCGGCCTCGGCGATGGCGGCGCGGGCGCGCGCCGTCATGTGGTCGGTGCTGCCGGGGCCGATGCCCACGAGCATGATCTTTCCTGCGGACATGTGCGTGCGTTCTTTTCTGTGGGATGCGGGGTCAGGCAGCGGCGGCAGCAGCGGTGCGGGGCGTGGCGATGCGCTGCAGCGTGCCTTCGTCGATGCAGGCGGCCAGCCAGCGGCGGCCGCGCAGGCGCGTGGCGCCCAGGGTGATGGCGATGGTCAGCAGCGGCTCCACGGCGACCAGGCTGAGGTAGGACGCGGCGAACAGTGCCCAGTCGGCCACGGGGGCCGGATCGCTGCTGATGGAGAGCCAGAAGCCGACCATGAGGGTGACGCCCGCGTAGTACATGGCGTCGAGCTTGAGCACATTCGCCACGCTGATGCGCGCGAGGCGCTTGCCCAGGCCGTGGTGGACGGCCACCAGCGGCACGGCCAGGCTCAGGAAGTTGATGGCGAGGTGCGCCAGGTCCTGCGGCTCGAAGACGAGGGCCTGGGCCAGCAGCCCCAGGCCGAAGCCGAACAGCGTCGGGATGAAGCCGAACAGCAGGTAGATGGGCATGGCGCCGACGAAGTGCAGCTCGGACGGGCCTATGGGCATGTGCCAGACCTGCATCAGCGCGCTGAAGAAGAAGGCGGCCAGCAGCGTGCGCAGCCAGGCCGTGGGGCTCTTGAGCAGGGGCAGCGCGTGCGCGCCCAGCAGCGCGGTGGCGGCGACGGAGGCATAGGCGATCTTGTCCTGCGAGAGGATGCCGATTTCGATATGCATGGTGGACCTTTCTGGAGTTGCGGGAAGGAACGGGCCGGGACGCGGGCGTGGCGCCTCAGCCGCCGGAATCGGAAGTGCCCTGCGGGACAGGCGGAATGCGGGCGATGGACACGGTGGCGTTGCGCCCGTCGGGCCCGCGCAGGCGGTGTTTTTCAACCAGCAGGGCCGACGCATCGGGCGCGCCCGCGGCCAGCAGCGCGGCGGCCTCGCTGACCGAGGGCGTACCCATGTAGCGCAGCACGGTCTCCGACGGGTTGGGCACGGGCACGGCGGCCAGTTGCGTGGCGGCGTACCAGCGCAGCGCCCAGCCATGGCGGGCGGCCAGCGACAGGAAGGCGGCTTCGTCGTGCTTAGCCTCGATGCTGGCGGCCACGGCCACCTGGGCGATCTGCGCGCCGGCCCGGGCAAGGGCTTCGTGCAGGCAGGCCTCGACCGTGGCCTCGGGTGTGCCGCGGTCGCAGCCCAGGCCGATGGCGAGGCGGGGTGCCGGGCGAGCGCCGTGTGCAGTGCTCACGCGGCAGCTTCCACGGGCGGGCGATAGACCACCAGGCGCTCGTGCCATGCGGCCCAGCGCTCGGGCGCGACCTCGTCGTGCGTGATCCACAGCACGGCCTGGAAGCGGCCCGGCTCGACGCCGCTCCAGCCGTCCAGGCAGGTGATGTTGGCGGGCAGCGGCGTGGGCCGGTTCCACCACTGGCGGCTGCCGGCCTCCTGCACCACGGCGATGGGCTCGCCATTGACCACGTGGGCCGAGACGCGCGTGATGTTGATCTTGGGCGCCTCCACGCGCCAGCCCAGGTGGCGGCCGAGGATATCGACGGGGATGGTCTTGCCCACGTCGGACGCGGTGGTGAGCACCGGCGTGGCACCGATCAAGGCGGCGATGCGCTCGCTCCACTCGTTGGCGCCGCCCACGTGGCCCGAGAGCACGGGAATGACGAACTGGCCGGCATCGTCCACCACCGTCACGCCGGGGTCTTCGTCCTTGGACTTGAGCACCGGGGCGATGAGGCGCACCACCGCGCCCAGCGAGACGAAAAACACCAGCTGGTCGTACTGCGCGAAGAGGGGCGCGATCTCATCGCGCAGCGCGCCTTCGTAGGCACGCACGGTGTTCGGCAGGCCCTCGAAGGCGGCGGCGAACTTGGCGGCGGTGCAGACGTGCGCCTGGGGCACGTCGCGCGCCAGCTGCGCGGCCTGGGCGGCGCCGTGGCGGGTGATGGCGACGAGGCACACGCGCACCTCGCTGGCGGGCTGCGCGGGGGCGGAAAGCACCACGTCGGGGGTGGCGGGGGTGGTGGTCGTCATTCGGCAAGCTCCGGTTCGTCGTCGGACAGGGGTTGGCCCGCTGCGGCCGAGGCTGCGGCGGGCGAGGATTTCTTCAGGCAGCCCTTGATGCGCTCGCCGCGGATGCGGTGCGGGTTCTTCACCACCATGAGCGACAGGTAGCTGACCTTGGTGCCGCGCAGCGCGGGCAGGTCAGGGCCTGCCACGCAGCGCTCGTCGGGCGCGCCCACGCGCTCGATGAACTGGGTGTGGGGCAGCAATGCGCGCCGCTCCAGCCAGTCGATGAGATCGTCCATCAGCGGCTTGACCTTCATGAGCACCAGGGTGTCGAAGTCGGGCAGCAGGCGGTCCACCGCGCTCACGCCGTAGGCGGCGGGCACGATGGCGATGGTGTCGTCCTGCTCGGCCAGCGGCATGCCGCGCGTGGCGCAGGCGGCGGTGAAGGCGTTCACGCCGGCGATCACGGGCGCCTCGATGCGCGCGTCCAGCGCCCGCACGGTGCGCGCCAGGTGGCCGAAGGTGGCATAGGTGCTGGCGTCGCCTTCCACGAGGAAGAGCACGTCCTGCCCGGCCTGCAGCCAGGGCAGGACGGTGTCGGCTGCGCGCATCCAGGCACGGGCGAGCTTGTCGCCGTCGTGCGTCATGGGAAAGAGCAGCGTCTGGTGCACGGCGGGCGGCGTGAGGCCGGCGCGCTGCACGATGTCGAAGGCGTAGCTGGGCGTCTTGGTGCTGCGGGCCGGATAGGTCCACACGGCGTCGCTGCGCTGCAGCTGCGCCCAGGCGGCGCGGGTGATGAGGCCGGGGTCGCCCGGGCCCAGGGAGACGCCGATCAGGCGGCCCAGGGGCCGGTCGCCTTGCAGGGCCTGCGGCTGCTGCGGTGCTGCGGATGCGGTCAGGTCGGTCATGCGCCCTCCTCGACGGCGGCGGCCGGCGCCGTGGCGCTGCCGGCCTGCGCGCAGACGATCCACACCGGGTTCTCGGCGGCCATGCGGTGCATGTGCAGGATGGGCTTGCTGCGCGCGGCCTGCAGCTGCAGCACGTCCCACGCGGCGCCGGCGGCCTGCAGGGCCTGCGTGGCGGCGGCGAGGTTCTCCAGCGTGACGAAGTTCATCACCAGCCAGCCGCCGGGGCGCAGGCGTTTCAGGCACAGCGCGATCAGCTCGGCCAGCTCGCCGCCCGAGCCGCCGATGAAGACGGCGTCCGGGTCGGGCCAGGCATCGAGCCCCTCGGGCGCCTTGCCGTGCACCAGCGTGTGGTTGGAGACGCCGAAATCGCGCACGTTGCGGCGCGCGATCTCCACGTCGCCCTCGTTCTTCTCCATGGCCCAGACATGGCCCTGCGGGCACAGGCGCGCGGCCTCCAGCCCCACGGAGCCGCTGCCGGCGCCGATGTCCCACACGCGGCTCGCGGCGCGCAGCTGCATGCGGGCCAGCGAGACGGCGCGCACTTCCTGCTTGGTGATGAGGCCCTTGTCGGGCTGGCGCTGGTGGTAGGCCGCATCGGGCAGGCCGAAGCGCGCGGCGTCGGGCCGCTGGCGGGTGCGCACCAGCAGCACCACGTTGGGGTCGGCGAAATCCTGCGCGGCGGCAGCGGCCGGCGCCATGTCGGCCCACACGCGCTCGTCGGGCGTGCAGAGGCGCTCGGCCACGCTGATCTGGAAGTCCTCGCCCAGGCCCTCGGCCACCAGCAGGCGGGCGATGCGCGCGGGCGTGTTGTCGGGGCTGGTGAGCACGGCCAGGCGGTCGTGCTGGCGCACGGCCTGGGCCAGCGCGTAGAGGCCGTGCGCGGGCGCGGCGCCCACGGCCCATTCGCCGGCATCCTTGGCGTGGACGGAGACGATGCGCGCGTCCTGCCAGGCCAGGCCCAGGCGGGCGCAGGCCAGTTGCAGGGTGGAAACGTTGGGCATCACCTCGAGCGCCTGGATGCACAGGCGCGATGCCAGGTAGCTGGCGATGCCGTGGCAGAGCGGATCGCCCGTGGCCAGCACCACGCAGGCCTGCTCGGCGGCACGCGCCTCGGCGATCCAGCCGGGCACGGACGAGAGGCAGCCGGTCAGGTCGCGCCGCACGGCCTGTGGGGCGATGTCGTCTTCCAGCAGCGCCAGGGTGCGCGTGCCGCCGATCACCAGGTCGGCGCGGCGCAGCAGCGCGAGCGCGGTGGCGCTGAGGCTGGCGGCGCCGTCGTCCAGCACGCCGATCACGCGGCAGGGCTGGGGGTCTTTTTCGAGCAGGTTCGTCGTCATGGTCAGGCGGTGGCGGCCGGCCCGGAGGCGGCCTCGGTGATCTTGCTGCCGTCGAAGTCGCAGACCAGCACGGTGAGATGGAAGCGGTCGCCGTAGCGGTCGGGCGCCGTGAGCGTCCGCACCACGGCCTGGGCGAGCGCATGGTGGAAGGGCTCGCCCAGGCCCAGGGCCTGCATGCGCTCGGCGCCGAAGCGCGCGGTCTCGGCGGCGGCGATCTCGGCGCAGACCTCGGGCGGCGCGCCCACGCGGGCGGCGAGTTCGGCCAGCAGTTGCGTATCGACCTCGGCGCGGTTGGCGTGGGTGATGGTCTCGCCCTGGGCGATCTTCGTGAGCTTGCCCACCATGCCGCCGATGACCACTTCGCGCAGGCCCTGCGCCACGGCCTCGTCGAGCGCATAGCGCAGGAAGTCGCCCATCTGCACGAAGCAGGCGGCGGGCAGCGCGGGCCGCTCCTTCATGGCGAACTGCTCGGTGCGCCCGCCCGTGGTGAGCACCACCACGCCGTGGCCCAGCGTGGCCGCCACCTGCACGCCCTGGACCACGCTGGCGCGGTAGGCCGAGGTGGAATAGGGCTTCACGATGCCGGTGGTGCCGAGGATGGAGATGCCGCCCAGGATGCCGAGGCGCGCATTCAGCGTCTTCTTGGCCATCTCCTCCCCCTGGGGCACGGAGATGGTCACTTCGAGCCCCGCGTTCGCGAGCAGCGGGCCGCCCACGGCGCGCACGTTGTCTTCGATGTTGCGGCGGGGCACGGGGTTGATGGCCGGACCGCCCACTTCCAGGCCCAGGCCGGCCATGGTGACGGTGCCCACGCCGAAGCCGCCGCACAGCACCACCTCGCCCGCGCGGCCGGGCAGCACGCGCACGTCGGCCGTGAGGTGGGCCTTGTCGGTGCAGTCGGGGTCGTCGCCCGCGTCCTTGATGACCATGGCGTGCGCGGCCTGGCCACCTTCGCAGCGGCCATCGTTCACCGCGAAGCGCACCACGTCGCCATTGGGCAGCAGGCAGTCCACCGCCCCGGGCACGGCACCGTCCACCAGGCCCAGCACGGCGGCGCGCGCGGCGGCGGCGGAGCAGGCCCCGGTGGTGAAGCCGGTGCGCGTGCCGCGGCGGACGGTTTTCTCCATCATGGCGGTGTCAGCCTCCGGCGGCGCCTTGCTGTGGCTGTTGCTTCTGCCGCGCCTCGGCCAGCGCCAGCAGCGCGTGCAGCGCGGCCACCACCAGGGTGGAGCCGCCCTTGCGGCCGCGGATGACGATCCATGGCACCTCGGCCACGCCAGCCATCAGGTCCTTGGATTCGGCGGCGGAGACGAAGCCCACCGGCATGCCGACCACGAGGGCCGGGCGCACGCCCTCCTCGCGGATCAGGCGCACGAGTTCGATGAGCGCGGTGGGGGCGTTGCCGATGCCCACGACGGCGCCCTGCAGCAGCCCCTGCCGGTGCGCCTTGCGCATGGCCTGCACGGCGCGCGTGGTGTCCTCGGCCTGGGCCCGTGCGATCACGTCGGCGTCGCTGATGAACTGGTGCGTGCGCATGCCGAAGTGCGCCAGGCGCGGCTGCGAGAGGCCCGAGCAGATCATCTCCACGTCGGCCACCACGGGCGCGCCGCCGCGCAGCATGGCGGCGATGCCGGCCTCCACCGCCTCGGGGTGGAAGTCGGTCAGGCCGTTGAATTCGAAGTCGGCGTTGGCGTGGATCATGCGGCGCACGATGGGCCACTGCTGCGCGGTGTAGGGGTGCGGTCCGGCCTCGGCGTCGATGATCGCGAAGCTGTCGTGCTCGATGGCCTGGCCGGCGCGCGTGAGCTGTTCGGTGACGGTGTTGACCGTGCTCATGCGGCGGCTCCGGCCGGCTGGGGCGCGGCGTGGCCGTGGTGACCATGATCGTGGCCGTGCGAGTGCCCATGGGCATGGCCGTGTTCATGGCCGTGGTCGCCGTGCCCGTGATCGTGTCCATGGTCATGCGCGTGCGCATGTTCGGCGCCTGCGGCGGCGGGGGCTGCGGGCGCATGGGCATGCGTGTGCTCGTGGCTGTGGCCATGGCCCAGGTCGTGCGCGATCTCGCGGTACTTGCAGCCGTCGCAGGGCAGGCGGCTGTCGGGCAGGCCGGCCTGCAGGTCGGCCACGCGCTGCTCCAGCAGCTCGAAGATCTCGCGCTCCATGCCGAAGTGGCCCGACTGCGCGAAGCGCACCTGCGGATACTGCACGCGCAGGTGCTCCACCTGCCGGCCGATGCGCTGCATCAGCGTGCCGGTATAGAGGTAGTACGGCAGCACCACGATCTGCTTCATGCCCAGCAGCACCTGGCGCTGCACCACGCGCTCCAGGCGCGGCCAGGTGATGCCGGTGAAGGCGATCTCGACCAGCTCGTGGTGGCTGTCTTCCTGCAGCCAGCGCGCCATCTTGGCGACGTCGCCGTTGGCCTGCCGGTCGGACGAGCCGCGGCCCAGCAGCACCACGCCGGTGGTGGTGGGATCGGGCACGTCCAGCGCCTGCATGCAGCGGCGCAACTGGCGCTGCAGGATGGCGAGGATGGGCTCGCAGGCCGTGAGGTGCGGGCCGTAGAGGAACTCCACGCCCGGGCAGTGTTCGCGCGCATGCTCGATGGATTCCGGGATCTCCATCTTCACGTGGCCGGCCGCGTTCAGGATGAGGGGCAGCACCAGTACGCGGCGGCTGCCCCGGGCGGCCATCAGCAGGCCGTCGTGCAGGCCGGGCGGCGCGAACTCGATGAAGCAGACCTCGATGCGCCAGCCGGGCTGGCGCGCGCGCCACTGGCGCACGAAGGCGTGGATCTCGTCGTTGCCCTCGGGCTCGCGCGAGCCGTGGCCGACCAGCAGCACGGTGGTTCCGGCCTGCGCGAGTGCGGGAGCGGTGCCGGCGGCGGGGCCATGATGTGGATCGACGCCATGACCGTGGCCGTGTTCGTGGGAGTGCCCGTGGGCATGCGGAGCGTGCAGGTGCGTCATCGTGGGGTATCCGTGAGGGTGTCCGTCGGGGAGCTGGAGGCCTCCGCGCCGTGCGGCGCATCGCTCGCGCGGCGGAAGCGGTGGGTGAAGCCCGGGTCGTAGAGCTTGGACTTGGCGAGTTCGGGCCAGTGGCGCGCGCCCAGCGTGGGGCTGGCGATGATCATGGCCTGGCTCACCACCTGGGCCTCGCGGCAGCGCTCGCGCACGTCCGCCACCGTGCAGCGCACGATGCGCTCCTCGCCCGGCCAGGAGGCCTTGTGGACCACGAGCAGCGGCGCGTCGTCGGGCCAGCCGGCTTCGCGCAGGCCGGCCTGCACCTTGTGCAGCAGGGTGATCGACAGGAAGATGCAGAGCGTGCAACGGTGCCGCGCCAGCTCGGCGAGCGATTCGCCGGGCGGCATGGGCGTGCGGCCCTCCACGCGCGTGAACACCACGGTCTGCGTGACCTCGGGCAGCGTGAAGCTCTCGACCGCGGCTGCGGCCGAGGCCATGGCCGAGGACACCCCCGGTACCACGCGCACCGGAACGCCCGCGGCATCGAGCGGCTGCACGAGTTCGACCAGCGCGCCGTACAGTGCCGGATCGCCCGTCTGCAGGCGCACCACGGTGCGGTGCTTCTGCGCCTGCAGCACGAGCCACGCGGCCATCTGCTCCAGCGTCATGGATTTGCTGTCGGCGATGGTGCAGCCTGGAGGCGCCCAGCGCGTGGCGGTTTCGTCCACGAGCGAGCCGGCGAACAGGATGGCACCTGCGCGTTCGACCAGGGAACGGCCCTTGACGGTGATGAGGTCCGGATCGCCGGGGCCGGCACCGACGAACCAGACGGTGCCCGGTCCCGGGACGGCGTTGTCGCAGGCCCCGTTGGCCTGCGCCGAAGAATCTGGCATGGGAAGCGACGAACAAAGATGCGCCCGCCGCGGCAGGCGCGCCCGCACCCTGCCTCCCCGCAGGGTCCGTGAAATGGAGCATGCACGCAAAAAGCGCGCGCTCCCCTGTCGGCCGGTATCCGGGCTGGCGGCGCGGCAGTTCGTACCGGGCTCCCCGGGCCCTTCCCGGATGCCGCGCAAGGCATTCCAGTGGACGTCGTTCCAGGGGCCGAAGGCGCCTGGCCTGAGCCCATGCGCCTTCCATCGCTGACCGTTGCGGGGGCAGCCCAGGCCGGGGCCGTCGTCCATGGCGGAGCGGCCCTTCCTGGTTCCCGTTTAACTGCGCGGCCGGAAACGGCCGCGCGAGCACCAACGGGCGGAAGTATAGGGGGAGCGCGCCGGCACGGCCCGCTCAGGACGTTTCAGAACGATTCAGGTGTCCGCCCCCGGGCCGGCCGGGATTCGCACCAAGAATGGACAGGGCGCTCGCGCCGAATGCAACGGCCACCCGGCCACAACACTTGGAGAGAGGGAACCCGACATGCGACATCCGCACACCATCCGAGGCGCCTGGCTGGCGCTTTCCGCCGCCGCCGTGCTGGCCGGCACCGGCTGCAGCACGCACCGCACGGACCACCAGGCAGGCGCCGCACCGGCGCCTGCCTGCGCCAGCGGCACCACCGCCACCTTCAGCAACGGCGCGTCCGCGTGCGGGAGCCAGGCATCCGTCACGCCCGCGGGCGGATCGCCCGTGGCGGTGAACACCTACCTGGGCATCAAGTACGCCAAGGCGGGCCGGTTCCAGCCGCCGCAGATGCATGCCCCCACCGGCAGCAACGTGCCGCAGACGGCGCCCGGCGCCTTCTGCCCGCAGCCCAACAGCACCGTCTTCCGCAACCAGAGCGAAGACTGCCTCTACCTGAACGTCTTCACGCCGCAGTCGGCCCTCGGGGCGTCCCGGCCGCTGCCGGTGCTGTTCTTCATCCACGGCGGTGCGTTCGTGGAAGGCAGCGGCTACCAGCCGTCTCCCAACGGCAACGTCTTCGACGGCTCCTACCTCGCCGCCACGGGCAACATGGTGGTGGTGACCATCAACTACCGGCTGGGCGCGCTGGGTTTCCTGGCGCTCGGCCATGTCGATAAGAGTGTCGATCCGAGCGGCACGCTCCAGGGCAACTTCGGCATTCTCGACCAGCAGCAGGCCATGCAATGGGTGCAGCAGTACATCCGCGCATTCGGCGGCGACCCCACCCGCGTCACCGTCGCGGGCGAGAGCGCGGGCGCGATGTCCACCGGGCTGCACCTGTTCGCCGCCCCGGGCAGCGCGAAGCTCTTCCAGGCTGCGATCATGGAGAGCAATCCGGTCGGGTCCGTGTACCGCACACCGGCCAAGGCCCACGAGCTGGGCGACCTCTTCCGTGTCTCGCTCTGCCTGCACATGAAAGATTGCCTGCAACGCGAACCCATCCTGAAAAATGCCACGTTCCGGGAGATTATCGATACCCAGTCAATGAAAGCGCCGCCATCGGAGGACAAGGCCGGCGCCACGGCCAGGATGCAGACTTCGGTGCCGCCCCTGGTCGCCCTGCTGGGCGAGGCCGCCCCGCAGGTCCACGACGGCCTGCCCTGGTCGCCCACGCTGGACGGCACGGTCATCGCCGGGCAACCCCTGGCCGGCTATGCGACCACATCCACCGGACCCATGCCTGCGAAGCCGTTCGTCTTCGGCATCAACCGGGACGAGGGGGCCGTCTTCGCCGACATGGCCTATTTGAAGCTGCAGGACAAACTCAGCCCCATCGCGGTCAACAACATCGTCGTCCCCTGGGTATGGGGCCGCGACAGCGCCAAGGCCATCACCGGCTATACGGTGCAAGGCACATCGCCCTACAAGGCCCCCGCCGCCTCGGCCCCCAGCTACATGGCCAATGGCTCGGCCGTGACGATGTCGAACATCATCAACGACTTCGCCTTCCGCTGCGGCAATCTCGCCATGGCCGGCCGCGGAGCCGCTGCCAATGCCAAGGCCAGCCCCGCGCTGCCGGCCTTCGGCTACCTGTTCGCGCAGGCGCCGATCTTCAACCTGTACAGGACAGGCCCGGAGCGCACGCCTGTCCCGGCCTGCCAGCCGGATGCCGGCAACGTCTGCCATGCCAACGAAATACCGTATGTGTTCAACACCGTCGGGCAACTGGTCAACCCAGCCCCTGCCGCGGACTTGGCACTGGCGCAGACCATGGCGGCCGCCTGGGCGAGCTTCGTGAACAACCCGTCCAACCCGGCTCCCTGGGCCGCGTCCGGCAGCCTGCCGACGCGCTGGGCCCCCTATGCCGGCCTGTCGTCGCCACTGGCGCAATGGAACACCGCTGGCGAGAGCAGTGTCAGCGCATCCACGATCGACCAGGGCGCGAACTGCTCCGCCCTCTGGAACACGGTCGCGCCCATCGGAGGGAACTGATCCTGCACCCGGCTGCGCACCCTGGCCAGGAACTGTTCAGGAATTTTCAGGAAACATTCATTCCGCCTGCCGGCACGAAACGGAAGAATGAGGGCTCCTCAGTCTCTGAGGGGAGGGGGGACGCCGATTCCATCGGTGTTCCGAAAGCCAACCAACCAGCGAACCCAAAAATGGCACTGACCAATCTGACCGTCCAATCCGACAACAACGCAGGCCCGCTGTACCAGCAGGGCTGGGACTTCTATGCCACGGACCTGAACCAGGGCGCCGGCGGCAAGTACATCTACGTGGGTTACCAGCGGGGCACCGCCAACCCCATCACCGATGTGCGCTTCGAAGCCTACGACAGCGCCCAGCAGAACTCCATCCCCGGCTGGGAATGGTCTCCTGTGGACCTCAACGAGGGTGCGGGGGGCAAATACATCTACATGTACTGGAAGCGCGGTGGCGCGGCCCCGATCACGAACCTGATGTTCCTCGCCCTCAACGAATCCACGCCGCCACAGATCCCGGGGTGGACGCATGTCGGCCCCGACCTCAACGAGGGTGCCGGAGGCGCCTACATCTGGGCCTACTACTCCCACACGGTCCAGCAGTCGGCCGCCAAGGTGAAAGTGGCTCGCTGATCGAAAGGCCACAAGGCCGGCGCACTCCAGGGAGCGTGCGCCGGCCGCCCCGAAGCTGCGTCAGCGCGAAAGCGCGTCGGTAGTGGCCGAGTCCAGGCGGCCCGTCACCGGCAGGCCCTTGTCCTTCTGGAAGGCCCGCAGCCCGTTCGTCGTCTTCGGGCCCATGCCGCCGTCCGGCGCGCCCACGTCGTAGCCCAGCGCATTGAGCCGCGCCTGCGCCTCGCGCACCGACATCGACGCGCCCGCCTTCGTCTGCGAGGGGGCCGCGCCGCCGTCCACGCCCAGCCGGCCGCCGCCGCCCAGGCCCTGGCCCTGCACCTTCTGCGCCTTGTAGTTGCGCAGCGCCATGACCATCTGGTTGTATGCGTCCATGAATGCCGCCGTCAGCACCTTGCCCTGCGAGGTGTTCTGGTAGCCGCCCAGCCGGCCGCCCGCGGAGCTGCCGAACAGGCTGCCGAAGCCTGCGAAGTCGCTCTTGGAGGCACTGCCTTCCGACACCGACACCTGCACACCCGAACGGTTGTCCACCAGCGTCAGCATGGCGCTCGCCTCGCGCGTCTTCAGCGATCCGCCCAGCTGGCCCAGCACCTGCCCGCCCCCGCCGCCGATGAGCGCGCCCAGCGCACCGCCGATGCCGCCCGCGTCGCTGTTGGAGAAGACGATCTCCGGCGACAGGCCGTAGTCCGACGCCACCATCTGCCCCTGGCCGAAACTGCTGCCGCCGCGCATCTCGCCCGATTGCATCAGTGCGCGCTCACGGTTCATGGCGCCCATGCCGGTCACGCTGCGCTCCACCACCACGAAACAGTTGGACTGCTGGATCATCAGGCGCAGCAGGTTCGACGTCGGCGGCAGGCGGTACTCGTTGCGCAGGATGGTGTACCAGCCCGCGTCCTGGTTCTCCACCAGCGACACCGTGCCCAGCGGCGAGGAGCAGCGCTCGAGCTGCGTGTTCGCGTTCGCCGACGACTCCCCGGCGGCCGCGCCCGTCGCCACCGTCTTCGACTCCGCGCTGCCCATGCGCATGTTCGTGGTTTCGCAGCCCGCCAGCAGGGCGGCGGACAGTGCCGCAGCCAGCAGGGTGAAGGTCTTCTGGGACATGGGAGGAATTCCTTTATGGAATGGCTACAGGGGAATGGAAAGGGGGTTTGGCGCCGCCGCGGGGCGGCCGCGCCGGATCATAGCGCCGCGGCCTGCGGGCGGACAGGGGGGAGGCGGCCCACCCGGTAGATCCATACCGGATGCCCCGCCTCGGGCCGCAGCACGGCCTCCGGCACGGCCCCGGGCACCTCGAAGGCCAGGCTGACCAGCCACGCGTCCGCCGCCATCTCGGCGCGTGCCTTGGCCGCGGCCCGGGCCATGCTTTCGGGGCGCTGGAACAGATAGACCATGCGGTAGCCGCCCCAGCCGGCACGCCAGATGTCGCCGCGCCGCACCCGCGCCCACGGGCAGCGGAGCGCGCACAGGCAGCGCAGCGGCCAGCTCCATTCCAGCCCTTCCAGGCGGGCATCGGGATAGGCCCTGCGCAAGGCACGCAGGCCGTGGCCCAGCCCGCAGCCGGCATCCAGCACGGCCGCGGCGCCGGGAAGCGGCACGGCCCGGGCCAGCCCGTCGAGGGCGCGCGCCGGCGTGGGAAAGAGCGGCGCATCGCGCCAGGCGTGCAGCGGATAGACCAGCAGCAGCACCGCCAGCGGTGCGAGCCAGGCCCAGGCAGGCAGCGAGGTGGCCCCCGCGGCCAGGAACGAGAGCGGGAACCCCAGCGCGATCAGGCACTGCCGCCAGCGGGTGCGGCCCTGGAAGCTGGCCGCCGCCCCGATGGCGCAGCCAGCCAGCCAGGCCGCCCACCACGGCGCGCCGGCCGCCCCGCGCAGCAGCAGGAAGGCCAGCCATGCGGCGGCCCAGGCCAGGAGGGCGGGAAGGGGCCAGGGCAGCGGCGGGAAGCGCATGACGTGTTCTGACAGCGAGAGGCCTGCGGACAGCCCGCAGCCTCTGCAGTGTAGAGAGGCGCGGGACCGGCCACCGGCTGTCCGGGCAGCCCCTCCTACAATCCTCCGTTCCATTTTTTCGTATCAGCCGCGATCCGGGGCCTTCGCCCGGCTCCCCCGAAGAATCTCCATACCGACCAGGCCCCTCACCAGTGCGTTCGCCTTTCGATCCATCGCCATCCGCCGACCTGCCGCCCCTCGTGGTGGATCTCGACGGCACGCTGCTGCTCACCGACATGCTGCACGAAACCTCGCTGCAACTGGTGCGCGACGCCCCCTGGAAGGCGGCGGTGCTGCCGCTGTGGCTGGCCGCGGGCAAGGCGGCGCTCAAGCGCCGCATCGCCGGCCAGGTCGATGTCGCGGTGGCCCCCCTGCCCTACAACCAGCCGCTGGTCGCCTGGCTGCGCGAGCAGCATGCCGCGGGACGGCGCATCGTGCTGTGCACGGCATCCGACCAGGTGCTGGCCGACGCGATCGCCGCCCACCTGGGCTGCTTCGATGCGGTCATGGCCAGCGACGGTGCCACCAATCTCGCGGGCCCGGCGAAGGCCGCGGCCCTGGTGCGGGCCTTCGGCGAGCGCGGATTCGACTACGCGGGCAACTCCCGCGCCGACCTGCCCGTATGGCAGGCCGCGCGCGCGGCCATCGTCGTCAATGCGCCGGCCTCCGTGGCGCGCCGGGCCGAAGCCCAGGGCAATGTGCAGCGCAGCTTTCCCCCGGCCGCGGCCGGCGCGTCCGCATGGCGCAAGGCGCTGCGCCTGCACCAGTGGATGAAGAACCTGCTGCTGTTCGTTCCCCTGATGGCCGCCCACCGCGTGGGCGACGGCACGGCCTGGATGCAGCTCTTCGTGGCCTTCCTGGCGTTCGGGCTGTGCGCCTCCTCGGTCTATCTGGCCAATGACCTGCTCGACCTGGAAAGCGACCGCCAGCATCCCCGCAAGCGGCTGCGGCCGTTCGCCGCCGGCACGCTGCCGGCATGGCAGGGCGTGGCGCTCGTCCCCGTGCTCGCGGGCGCGAGCCTGTGGCTGGCCTGGATGACGGGGCCGGCCTTCACCGGTTGGCTGCTGGTCTATTTCGTGACCACCTGGGCCTATTCGCTGGTGCTCAAGCGCTGGGCGCTGGTGGACTGCGTGGCGCTCGCCGTGCTCTACACCCTGCGCGTGGTGGCAGGGGCGGCGGCCGTCGCGCAGCCGCTCTCGTTCTGGCTGATCGCCTGCTCGGGATTCCTCTTCCTGTCGCTCGCCTTCGTGAAGCGCTATGCGGAGCTGCTGGTGCAGCAGGCCGCCGGCAAGACCCAGGCCCACGGGCGCGGCTACCTCACGTCGGATGCCCCCATCGTGCAGAGCCTGGGCGTGGCGTCCGGCTACACGGCCGTGGTGGTGCTGGCGCTCTACCTCAACAGCGACACGGTGCTCACCATGTACCGCACGCCCGGCCTGATCTGGATCGCGGTACCGGTTCTGGTCTTCTGGGTGAGCTGGATGTGGCTGCAGGCCGCCCGCGGCCAGATGCACGACGATCCGCTCGTCTTCGCGTTCAAGGACCGCGCCAGCCTGGTGGCCGGCGCAGTGTTCGTGGCGGCGCTCGCTGCTGCCGCCGCGGGACTGGGGTTGCCGTGGTAGCGGTGCACTCCTGGGGCCGGCTGCGGGCGGCCGAGCATGCGCTGCGCCCGCTGGCGGAGCATCCCCCCGCTCGGCTGCCGCTTTCGGCCGGCCAGCACGGCCTGGCCCATGGCATGGGCCGCAGCTACGGCGATGTGTGCCTGAACCCGGGCGGCACGCTCTGGGCGACGCGCGGGCAGGACCGCTTCATCGCCTGGGACGAGGCCACGGGCGAGCTCACTTGCGAAGCCGGCGTGCTGCTGCGCGACATCCAGCGCACCTTCATCCCGCGCGGCTGGATGCTGCCCGTCACGCCCGGCACGCAGTTCGCCACCGTGGGCGGAGCCATCGCCAACGATGTCCATGGCAAGAACCACCATGTCCATGGCAGCTTCGGCGACCACGTGCTGTCGCTGCACCTGCTGCGCACCGACGGCCTGCTGGTGCGCTGCGGGCCCGACCTGCGGCCCGACTGGTTCTGCGCCACGGTCGGCGGGCTGGGCCTGACGGGCGTGGTCACGCAGGCCACGCTGCGGCTGCGCAGGGTGGCCGGACCGTGGCTCGATACCGAAACGCTGCCCTACGGCAGCCTGCGGGAGTTCTTCACCCTCGCGGACGCCTCGGAAGCCGGATGGGAATACACGGTCTCGTGGATCGACTGCCTCGCGGGCGCCGATGCGCGGGGCATCTTCATGCGCGGCAACCACGTGCCCGGCCCGGTGGCGCAGCCGCCAGCCGAACCCCGGGGCGGCAGGCGCACCGTGCCGTTCGTCCCTCCGGTCTCGCTGGTCAACCGCTGGAGCCTGCGGCCCTTCAACACCGCCTACTACCACCTGCACAAGCGGCGGGCGGGCCGGGCGCTGCAGCACTACGAACCCTTTTTCTATCCGCTGGACAACCTGCTGGAGTGGAATCGCATCTACGGCCGCCGGGGCTTCTACCAGTACCAGTGCGCGGTGCCCCGCGAGGGCGGCGAGGATGCCGTGGCCGCGCTGCTGCGTGAGATCGCCGCATCGGGGCAGGGCTCGTTCCTGGGGGTGCTCAAGACCTTCGGGCAGCGCATGCCGCTGGGCATGCTGAGCTTTCCCATGCCGGGCGTCACCCTGGCCCTCGATTTTCCCAACCTGGGCGAGCCGACGCTGCGGCTCTTCGACCGCCTCGATGCCGTGGTGGCTTCGGCGGGCGGCCGGCTCTATGCGGCCAAGGACGCACGCATGCCGCGCACCCTGTTCGAGGCCGGCTATCCCCGGCTGCCTGAATTCCTGCCCTACCGCGACCCCCGCATCCGCTCCGCCATGTCGCTGCGGCTGCTCGGCGACTGACCGCCGGGGCATTCCGCGCCCTCCCCTCTTTTTCCGCCCGCCCCGCCAACGGCACCAACCCATCGCCCGCCATGCCCGATACCTCTTCCCCCCGCACCATCGCCATCGTGGGCGCCACCTCGGCCATCGCGCACCAGTGCGCCCGGCTCTGGCTCGCCGCTGGCGGGGTGGACCGGCTGGTGCTCATCGGGCGCGACGGCGCCCGCCTGCCCTCGGTGGCGGCAGACCTGCAGGTGCGCCAGCCCGGCACGCGCATCGAGACCATCGCCACCGACATGCTGCAGCCCGAAGCGATCGCCGGCACGGTGCGCGGCATCTGCGCGGACGGGGTGCCCGACCTCGTCCTCATCGTGCATGGCAACCTGCCCGACCAGCCGGCCTGCGAGGCCGACCTCTCGGCGGCGCGGCAGGCGCTGGAAGTGAACGGTATTTCCCCCGCGCTCTGGGCCGAGGCGTTCGCCGGCGCGCAGCAATCCCGGGGGCACGGGCGCATCGGCATCATCGGCTCGGTGGCCGGCGACCGCGGCCGCCAGTCCAACTACGTCTATGGCGCGGCGAAGGGCCTGGTGGAGCGCTACGCCCAGGGCCTGCAGCACCGCCTCGCGGGCACGGGGGTGCGCGTGACCCTCGTCAAGCCCGGCCCCACCGACACCCCGATGACCGCCCACCTCAAGGCGCAGGGCGCACGCCTGGCCACCCCCGAGGAGGTGGCAGGCGCCATCGTGCGCGGCATGGCGCGCGGCGCGGCGGTGGTCTATGCCCCGGCGAAGTGGGCGCTCATCATGCTCGTGATCCGCCACCTGCCCCGCGCCGTGTTCCACCGCATGAAGATCTGACATTGCCACAGATGACCCACGACGAGCCCCTTCTCTCCTCTCCCCCCTCCCGGCAGATCTGGCGGCAGCGCGTACCGTTCGGGCTGCTGATGGTTTTCGCCGCCATCTACGCGCTGGCCACGGCGGTATCCGCCTGGCGCACCTTCACGCCGGTCCCGATCTGGGACACGTGGGGCGCAGCACTGGAGTTCTATATCGATGTGCGCCACGGCGTCGGCTGGGACGCCTGGTGGCGCCAGGCCAACGAGCACCGGCTGGTGCTTCCCAAGGCACTGTTCTGGATGGAATACACCTGGTTCGGCGGCCAGCAGGTCTTCCTGATCATCATGAACTACGTGCTCGTCGGCTGCGGCCTGGCGGTGTTCGCAGCCTTCCTGCGGGCCCGCCTGCCCGCCCTGTCGGGCAGGTCGTGGTTCTTCGGCGTGACGCTGCTGGCCATATGGCTGTTTTCCTGGGTCCAGAAGGAAAACC
Organism: Paracidovorax avenae; assembly: GCF_040892545.1. Classification (NCBI taxonomy): domain Bacteria; kingdom Pseudomonadati; phylum Pseudomonadota; class Betaproteobacteria; order Burkholderiales; family Comamonadaceae; genus Paracidovorax; species Paracidovorax avenae. The sequence continues at coordinate 82,986 of NZ_CP156079.1, read as the reverse complement.
TGGCCTGGGCCAACCAGGGCCAGTTCTTCCTGGCGCAGGTGCTGCCGCTGGTGGGCTTCTACTGTCTCTATCGCGCCGCGTGCGCGCCGACGGCGCGCGGCTGGTTTCCCGCCGCCTGCCTGATCGGGGTGCTCAGCGTGGGAACCATGGCCAACGGCGTCATGGCCCTGCCCATGATGGTGCTCTACGCCGCCGTCGCACGGCTCGGCCGCCGGCGCACGCTCATCCTGGCAGTGCTCACCGCCATCTGCGCGGGCGCCTATGCGGTGGGCTACACCTCCCCTTCCGACCATGGCGGCGTGTTCTCCAAGCTGCGGGACCGCCCGCTGGACATGCTCGCCTACACCCTGGCCTACCTCGGTGCCCCCTTCCAGCATTTCGTGCTGAAGCAGCATTCCCTGTCATGGGCTCCGCTGAGCCAGGCCTTCGGGGTGCTTTTCGTACTGCTCTCCCTGGCGCCGCTGCCGCGCGTCCTGCGCGATCCCGGCGCGCACCGGCTGGACCTGGCCCTGCTGACCTTCGTCGCCTACATCGGCGGCCTCGCCTTCGCGACCAGTGGCGGGCGCGTGCAGTTCGGCATCGAAAGCGCGCTGTCGAGCCGCTACACCACGCCGACCGTGATGGCGTGGGCCACCCTGGCGATCCTGTACGCACCGCGCCTGGTCGCGCTGCGCGGCGCGGCACGCGTGGCCATGTACGTGCTGCTCGTCGCATGGCTGGCGCAGATGCTCATAGTGCAGACGCGTGACGCCGAGCGCAAGGAAGAGCAGCACATGCGCATGACCGGGGCGCTGGCACTGCAGATGGGCGTGCACGACAAGCGGCGCATCGGCATGCTGATCTGGAACGACGATTACGGCGCGCACCTCGCCCGCGGGGCCACGGCCGTCCGCGCAGGCATCTTCGGCCGCCCCGTCATGGTGGAGGCCACCCACGCGGTGGGCGAGCGCGCAGACGCCCTGCCCCCGCGCTGCCACGCCTTCGTGGACCAGGTGGAGACCCTGCCCGGCGAGCCCCGCTTCGTGCGCGTGCAGGGCGGCCTGCTGCCCGAGCCCGAGCGCAAGCCCTTCGAGGCCGTGCGCCTGGTCGGCGCCGACGGCACGGTGGTCGGCTACGGCGTGCCCGACCGCTGGCGCAAGCGCACGCCGCCCGCGCACGCGCCGGGTCCCTTCGGGCGCTATCTCATGTTCACGGCCTACCTGCAGGTGCCGGCATCGGGGCAACTGCCTCCCGCCGTCACCCTGCAGGCGCCCGGTACGCCCTGCTCGGCCGCACTGGTGCTGACGCCCCCCGTGCCGGCCTCCTGACGCGGCGCCGTCCTTCCACGCTTTTCCGATCCCGATGCATCCTCCCTCTTCCATGCAGCAGCACACCACCAAGATCGTCCTGCCCGGCGGCGCCGGCCTCGTCGGCCAGAACCTCGTCGCGCACCTCAAGCTCCATGGCTATGCCAACCTCGTCGTGCTCGACAAGCATGCCGCCAACCTGGAGATCCTGCGCCGCATGCACCCGGACATCGTCGCCGAGCTGGCCGACCTGGCCGAGCCCGGCGACTGGGAGCGCCATTTCGAGGGGGCCGACGCGGTGGTGATGCTGCAGGCGCAGATCGGCGCGCCGCAGGCCGAGCCGTTCGTGCGCAACAACCTCACCTCGACGGAACGCATCCTGGCGCTCATCCAGCAGCACCGCATTCCCCACACCGTGCACATCAGCTCCTCGGTGGTGGAGTCGGTCGCCAAGGACCACTACACCGACACCAAGCGCGCGCAGGAACAGATGGTGCTGGCCAGCGGCATCCCCTGCGTGGTGCTGCGGCCCACGCTGATGTTCGGCTGGTTCGACCGCAAGCACCTGGGCTGGCTCTCGCGCTTCATGCGCAAGGTGCCGGTGTTCCCGATTCCCGGCAGCGGCCGCTACATGCGCCAGCCGCTCTACGCGGCGGACTTCTGCCGCATCATCGTGCGCTGCATCGAGGAGCGCCGCGTGGGCGGCGTGTTCAACATCACGGGGCTGGAGAAGGTGGATTACATCGACATCATCCGCACCATCAAGGCCGCCACGGGCGCGAAGGCCGCCATCGTGAAGATCCCCTACGGGCTCTTCTACATGCTCCTGAAAGTGTGGGCGCTCTTCGACCGCGACCCGCCCTTCACCGCCGACCAGCTCAAGGCCCTCGTGGCACACGACGAGTTCGAGGTGATCGACTGGCCCGGCATCTTCGGCGTGCGCGCCACGCCCTTCGCCGAGGCCATCCACGAAACCTTCCACCACCCGGAGTACAGCCGCGTGGTGCTGGAGTTCTGATGAACACCGCCGCTTCCTCTGCCGCCGCCTCCACGGCCACGCCCGGCCAGCGCATCGCCGTGCTCGGCGCCGGCCCCATGGGCCTGGCCGTGGCCTACCAGCTCGCGCGCGACGGCCACCGTCCCGTGGTGTTCGAGGCCGACGACCGCGTGGGCGGCATGACCGCGATGTTCGATTTCGACGGTCTGCCGATCGAGCGCTACTACCACTTCCACTGCACCTCGGACCACGCCTTCCTGCGGGTGCTGGACGAGCTGGGCCTGGCAGACAGGATGCGCTGGCGCGCCACCCGCATGGGCTACTGGTTCCAGAAGCGGCTGCAGGCCTGGGGCAACCCGGTGGCGCTGCTGCGCTTCCAGGGCCTGGGGCTGGTGGCGAAGTTCCGTTACGGCCTGCATGCCTTCCTCTCCACCAGGCGCGACGACTGGAAGCCGCTCGACGGCGTCGAGGCCACGGGCTGGATCCGCCGCTGGGTGGGCGCGGAGGCCTACGAGGTGCTGTGGCGCCGCCTCTTCGAGTACAAGTTCTACGAGCACACGGGCAACCTCTCGGCCGCCTGGATCTGGAGCCGCATCCGTCGCATCGGCCGCTCGCGCTACAGCCTCATGCAGGAAAAGCTCGGCCACCTGGAGGGCGGCTCCGCCACGCTGCTGGACGGCATGGCCGCGGACATCCGCGCGCACGGCGGCGAGATCCGCCTCTCCACGCCAGTCACCCGGGTGCGCATGGAGGCGGGCCGCGTGCAGGGCGTGGAGACGGCGCAGGGCTTCGAGGCCTTCGACAAGGTGGTGAGCACCGTGCCCCTGCCCTTCGTGCCGCGCCTGATGCCGGACCTGCCGCAGGATGTGCTCGCGCGCTTCGCGGCGCTGAAGAACATCGCCGTGGTCTGCGTGATCGCCAAGCTGCGCAAGCCGCTCACCGAGAACTTCTGGCTCAACGTGAACGACCCGGACATGGACATCCCGGGCCTGGTGGAATACAGCAACCTGCGCCCGCTGCCGGAATCCATCGTCTATGTGCCGTTCTACATGCCCGGCGAACACCCCAAGTACGCCGAGCCCGACCAGGCCTTCCTGGACAAGGTGAAGCGCTACCTGCGCACCATCAATCCCGCGCTGCAGGAGGGCGACTTCCTCGCGATGCGCGCGAGCCGCTACCGCTACGCGCAGCCGATCTGCCCGCCCAACTACCTGGAAAGCCTGCCGCCCGTGCAGTTGCCCGTGCAGGGCCTGTGGGTGGCCGACACCTCGTACTACTACCCCGAGGACCGCGGCATTTCCGAGAGCATCGGCTTCGGCCGCCGCATGGCGCGCGACGCGGCCGCAGCTGCCACAGGCTCCCGCCCGTGATCGCGGCCTTCCGCTCGAAGCAGTTCCTGGCCTTCCTGGTGACGGGCGGGGTGGCGGCGCTCGCCAACTTCGGCTCGCGCATCGCGTTCAGCCACTGGATGCCGTTCTCCGCCGCCGTGATCGCAGCCTACTGCGTGGGCATGTGCACGGCCTTCGTACTGGCGCGCGCTTTCGTCTTCAAGGCGAGCACGCAGTCCACGCACAAGTCGGCGATGTTCTTCGTGCTGGTGAACCTGCTGGCCGTGGCGCAGACCTGGGCCGTGAGCATGGTCCTGCTGAAGTGGGTACTGCCCGCGCTCGGCATCACGGCCTTCGCACCCGAGATCGCGCACGCGGTGGGCGTGGTGGTGCCGGTGTTCACGAGCTACCTGGGCCACAAGCGCTGGTCCTTCGCCGAAACGCCGGCCCGGTCCGGCGCCCCGGACTGATACACCGGCGCCATGAATCCGCGCACCGCCGTCGCCGCCGCCCTGGCCTGCACGGCCGCCTACGTGGCGGCCCTGGTCTGGGCCGACGCCCGCAACCAGGTCTTCGCGCAACTGCCACGCGTGGCGGCGTGGATGCCCGGCATGGCGGCCGTGGCGTTCGCCTCCTATGCGCTGCGCTATGCGCGCTGGCGCTGGCTGCTGCGCCGCGCGGGGCACCGCGTGCCGTCCGCAGCAGGGTTCGCGGGGTACCTGGCAGGTTTCGCCTTCACCGCCACACCGGGCAAGGTGGGCGAACTGGTGCGCGCCCGCTACTTCACGCGCTGGGGCGTGCCGGCAGCCCGCACCCTCTCGGCCTTCGTCTATGAACGCGCGTTCGATCTGCTCACGGTGGCGCTGCTGGCCGCGCTGGCCGTGCCCTCCGGCCGCCTGTTCGGCATCGTGCTGGCCTTCGTGGCCGGGCTGATCGGTGCGGTCGCCGCGGTGGCGGCCCGGCCCCGCTGGCTGCGGCGCCTGGCCGCGCGCGCGCGCGCCGCAGGATGGCGCCGTACCGCGCGCACCGGCCGCATGCTCGCGCTCGGGCTGGCCGGCTGCCGCCTCTGGCTCACCCCCCGCGACCTGGCCGTCTCGTTCGCGCTGGGCCTGGCGGCCTGGACGATCACCGCGGCATCGTTCGCCTGGCTGCTGCAGGGCCTGGACATTACGGTGCCGCTGCGCGCGGCGCTGTCCACCTACCCCACGGCCATGCTGGCCGGCGCGGCATCGATGCTCCCGGGCGGCATCGGCACCACGGAGGCCACCATCGTGGCCCTGCTGGCGCTGCACGCCGTGCCGCTGGGCACCGCGGCGCTCGCGGCCGTGGGCATCCGATTCGCCACGCTGTGGGTGGCCGTGGCCTGCGGCTTCGCCGCCATCGGCTGGCTGGAGCGCCGCGCCCCGGGCAGCGCCACCGCCGCCCTGCCGGCCGAGGAGCGGCGGGCCACCCCAGCGCGCCCGAGAAGGTAGAGAGCAGAAGGCTTCAGGCGCCCCTGCAAGGCCCGGAAAGCCTGTGGGGCACCCCTGATCAGCTTTCGCCGCGCAGGCGCTCTATGAGGCCATTGAGGGCCTCCAGCGAGCCGAACTGGATCGCCAGCTCGCCGACCTCCTCGGTACGGCCGCCGCGCTTCACGCGTTTCTTCACCCGCACCTCCACCTCGGCCATCAGCAGGTCGGAGAGCTCTTCCTCCACCCGCTTGAGGTCGCGCGACTTGCCTTCCTTGCGCGCCTTCTGCGGCGCCAGGCTGAATTCCGCGCCGATCTTCTTCACCAGCCCTTCGGCCTCGCGCACCGACAGCTTGCGCGCCGCGATCTGGTTGCCCGCCGTGATCTGCGCGGCGCGGTCCAGCGACAGCAGCGCACGGGCGTGGCCCATGTCGATATCGCCCGCCATGAGCATGGTCTGCACGGGCTCGGCGAGGTTCAGCAGGCGCAGCAGATTGCTCGCGGCGCTGCGCGAGCGCCCCACGGCCTGCGCGGCCTGCTCGTGCGTCAGGCCGAACTCCTTCACCAGGCGCGCCAGGCCCTGGGCCTCTTCGAGCGGGTTCAGGTCCTCGCGCTGGATGTTCTCGATCAGCGCCATCGCCGCGGCGGACTCGTCCGGCACCTCGCGCACCAGCACCGGTACCTCCGCCAGCCCCGCGATGCGCGCGGCCCGGAAGCGCCGCTCGCCGGCGATGATCTCGTAGCGGCCCGCGTTCTCGCCCTGCGCCAGCCGGCGCACCAGGATGGGCTGCATGATGCCCTGGGCCTTGATGCTCTCGGCCAGCTCGTAGAGCGCGCCTTCGTCCATGCGCGTGCGCGGTTGGTAGATGCCGGGCACCATGTCGTCGAGCGCCAGGGTGGATGGAGCGCCGGGAGCGGCGGCGTTGGAACCGCCGCCTTCGGCGCCGGGCGCCGCCTCCGCGACCTTGGGGCCGAGCAGCGCTTCGAGGCCGCGCCCGAGGCCCTTGGGTTTCTTGGTTGCCATGTGTTCTTGGATGCGTGAATGCGGATGAATGCCGATCCGGAAAATCAGCGGTCGATGATGACGAGGGTCCCGTGGCTGCCGGGTGCGACGGCGTGGGGAATGCCCGCGGGCACGATGAAGACCTCGCCGGCGCCGACCTCGATGCGGCGGCCCTGCAGGTCCAGGTTCATCTGCCCCTCCAGCACCAGGAGGGCTTCATCGAAGTCGTGGGTTTCGTCGGGATATGCGGCATCGTCCATGCGGACGATCTTGAAGTTCGCATCGGCGGCCCGTCCTACCACCCGGGAGCGCCAGGTGACAGGCAATGCGCGCGCTTCGGCGAGAAGATCGATTTTGTGGGCCATGTCGAAAGCGGAAGATGTTGATGCGCACCAGGCGTCAGGGGGGTGTGGCGATGGAATGCAGCAGCGCATGCCCTTCGTCCCAGTCGCCCAGTCCCGAGTCGGCATTCAGGTGGCCACGCGCCCCCGCATCCACGAAGCGCGCATGCCAGTCCGAGGCCATCGCCCTGGCGCGCTCCAGGGAGCAATAGGGATCGTCGTGGCTGCCCACGAGCACCGCGGGAAACGGCAGCGCGGCGCGCGCGACGGGCGTCCAGCCGGGCAGCAGCGCCGCGATGTCGGACCGCTCCACGTCGCCGGGCCCCACCAGCAGGGCGCCGCGCACCTTGCCGGCATGCCGCGTGTGGGCGGCCCACCAGGCCGTGAGGATGCAGCCCAGGCTGTGCGCCACCAGCACCACGGGCCGCGGAGCGTCGCCCACCACGTCCTCCAGCCGCGCCGACCAATCGCCGCGCAGCGGGCGCATCCAGTCGTGCTGCTCCACGCGGCGATAGCCGTAGCGGCGCTCCCAGCGGCTCTGCCAGTGGTCGGGGCCGGAGTTCTGCCATCCCGGCAGGATGAGCACGTCGTCGGGATTCATGCTACTCATTTGATAGCAATCGTTCACATGCGCTTGACGCGCTTGACCATCTCGCGCGCGAAGTCCACGAAGGCCTGGCTGCCCTTGGCGCCCGGGTCGAACACCACGCCCGGCAGGCCGTAGCTCGGCGCCTCGGCCAGGCGTACGTTGCGGGGAATCACCGTGTCGAACACCTTGTCGCCGAAATGGTCCTTGAGCTGCTCGCTGACCTGGCTCTGCAGCGTGATGCGCGGATCGAACATCACCCGCAGCAGGCCGATGATCTGCAGGTCCTTGTTCAGGTTGGCGTGCACCTGCTTGATGGTGTTGACGAGGTCGGTCAGGCCCTCGAGCGCGAAGTACTCGCACTGCATCGGCACGATCACCCCGTGCGCGCAGCACAGGCCGTTGAGCGTCAGCATCGAGAGGCTCGGCGGGCAATCGATGAGGATGAAATCGAAATCCTTGTCCACCGCCGCCAGTGCGCTCTTGAGACGCCGCTCGCGCTGCTCCAGGGCCACCAGTTCCACCTCGGCGCCCGCCAGTTCGCGGTTCGCGCCCAGCACGCGGTAGCCGCACTGCTCCGACAGCACCGCCGCCTCCTGCACGGAGGCCGATTCGAGCAGCACGTCGTAGATGGTGAGTTCGAGCGCGCGCTTGTCCACCCCCGAACCCATGGTGGCATTGCCCTGGGGATCGAGGTCCACCAGCAGCACGCGCTGGCCCACCTTGGCGAGGCCCGCGGCGAGGTTGACGGAGGTGGTCGTCTTGCCGACGCCGCCCTTCTGGTTGGCAATGCAGAAAATCTTGGCCATGGGAATGGAAGGGATGGGGCCTTGCAGCCAATAGGTGGAAAGGTCAGCGGGCCACGGCCAGCTTGATGCCGAAGCCGATCAGGAACGTGCCCGCCAGACGCTCCAGCGCACGGCCCAGCGCGGGCCGGGCACGCATGCGCTCGGCCATGCGGTGCGTCAGCAGCACCACGCCCAGCCCGTAGAGCAACGAGAGCACCGCGATCGTGGCGGCCATCACGCCGAAGGTCAACAGGCCGCGGTGGCGGGCCGGATCGACGAACAGCGGAAAGAACGCCATGTAGAACATGATGGCCTTGGGATTGAGCAGCGTGATGAGCGCGGCCTGGCGGAAGTAGTGCCGGGGCTGGATGGCGATGACCGGCGCTGAACCGGGACGGGCCAGCAGCATGCGCACGCCCATCCAGGCCAGATAGGCGGCCCCCAGCCACTGCACCGCATGGAAAACCGCCGGCACCGCCGCGAGCATAGCGGCCACGCCGGCCACCGCCATCCACAGCAGCACCTGGTCGCCCGCGATGACGCCCAGCGTGGCCGCCATCCCGGCGCGCACGCCGCCCTTGCCGGTAGAGGTGACGAGCGCCAGGTTGCCGGGGCCGGGAATGGCCAGGAACAACAGGATGGCGGCAACGAATGCGCCGTAGTCCGCAATGCCAAACATCAGCACCCCCGAAAATTGGAAGCGGGAGTTTAAGGCAGGGCTGCGCCGCTTACGCCATCCGTCCCGGCTTCCACGTTCTTTCGCGGCCGCATCCATACGATGCAGCGCTCCGCATCCAGGCCCGGCACCGCCAGCTGTTCCACGTGGAACACTTCCGCTACCGGAGGCAGAAGGGCGATTTCATCGGAAGGGTCGCGGCCCTTCATCGCCAGCCAGACGCCGTCCGGGGTGATGGCTGCCTGCGACCACGTCACGAAATCCGGCAGCGAGGCGAACGCCCGGCAGCTCACCACGTCGAAGGGGCCCGCCAGGTTTTCCACCCGCGCGTGGATGCCCCGCAGGTTCCGCAGCCGCAGCGACACCGCGGCCTGCTGGATGAAGGCGGCTTTCTTGGCCACGGTATCCACGCAACTCACGTCCAGCGCGGGACAGCAGATGGCGAACACCACGCCCGGCAGGCCGCCGCCCGAACCGACATCCAGCAGGCGCAGCTGGGCGCCGTCGGCCGCGCTGCCCGGAAGGTTCGCCCCCCCCTGGAGATGGCGCTGCAGCGGCGCCACCGCCGCAAGGCTGTCGAGCAGATGGTGCGTGAGCATCTCCTGCGGGTTACGCACTGCCGTGAGGTTATAGACCTGGTTCCACTTCTGCAGCAGGGCCAGGAACTCCAGCAATTGACCCAGTTGCGTCTCCGACAGCTGCAGGCCCAAGGCCTCCGCGCCCGCACGCAGGGGTGCCGACAAAGCGTCGGCAACCACCGTCACGCGGCCACCTCGTCAGCCTGCTGGGTCGTGAAGCCGCGGAAGCCGCCCTTCTTCAGGTGCACCAGCAACAGCGATACCGCGGCCGGCGTCACCCCGGAAATCCGCGAGGCCTGCCCCAGCGTTTCGGGCCGGTGCTTCTGCAGCTTCTGGCGCACCTCGATCGACAGTGCCGCTACCTGCATGTAGTCCAACTCCTGGGGCAGCTGCAGGTTCTCATAGTGGAAGGCGCGCTGCACCTCGTCCTTCTGGCGGTCGATATATCCCGCGTACTTGGCGGCGATCTCCACCTGCTCGATCACCGGTGCGCTCAGCTCACCGAGTGTTTCACGTGAAACACCGGCACTGGCGTACTTGCCGCCATCCATGCCCGTCAGGGCGTCATAGGTGACGTCCGGCCGGCGCAGCAGGTCGAACAGGTTGTATTCGTGCTCGATCGATTTGCCCAGCACGCGGGCCGACTCCTCGGCGGGCAGGTTGCGGGGATTCACCCAGGTGGACTTCAGGCGCTCGGTCTCCCGTGCCACCGCGTCGCGCTTGCGGCTGAAGGCATCCCAGCGTGCGTCGTCCACCAGACCCATTCGGCGACCTGCCTCGGTCAGCCGCATGTCCGCGTTGTCCTCCCGCAGCTGCAGCCGGAATTCGGCCCGGCTGGTGAACATGCGATAGGGCTCGGTCACGCCCTTGGTGATGAGATCGTCCACCAGCACGCCCAGGTAGGCCTCGTCGCGGCGCGGCAGCCAGGCGGATTCACCCCGGCACTGCAGGGCGGCGTTGATGCCCGCGAACAGCCCCTGTGCGGCGGCTTCTTCATAGCCCGTCGTGCCGTTGATCTGCCCGGCGAAGAACAGCCCCTGGATCTGGCGCGTCTCGAAACTGCTCTTGAGCGATCGCGGGTCGAAATAGTCGTACTCGATGGCGTAGCCGGGCCGCAGGATATGGGCGTTCTCCAGGCCGCGCATCGAGCGCACCAGGTCGTACTGCACGTCGAACGGCAAGCTGGTGGAAATTCCGTTGGGGTAGAACTCGTGCGTGGTCAGCCCTTCCGGTTCCAGGAAGATCTGGTGGCTGTCCTTGTCGGCAAAGCGGTTGATCTTGTCTTCCACGCTCGGGCAATAGCGCGGCCCCACGCCCTCGATCTTGCCGGTGAACATGGGGCTGCGGTCGAAGCCCGAACGGATGATCTCGTGCGTGCGTTCGTTGGTGTGCGTGATCCAGCAGGGCACCTGCCGCGGGTGCATCGCCGTGCTGCCCATGAAGCTGAACACCGGAAGGGTGCCTTCGTTCACGCCGCCGGGCATGCCGTCACCGGGCTGCTCCTCGCACTGGCTGAAATCGATGCTGCGACCGTCGATGCGCGGCGGCGTGCCGGTCTTGAGGCGGCCCTGGGGCAGCTGCAATTCCTTCAGGCGCGCGCTGAGCGACACGGCCGGCGGGTCCCCTGCCCGGCCGGCGGAGTAGTTGTTCAGGCCGACATGGATCTTGCCGTCCAGGAAGGTGCCCGCGGTCAGCACCACAGTGCGCGACCGGAACCGGATGCCCACCTGCGTGACGGCGCCCACCACCCGGTCGCCCTCCACCATCAGGTCGTCCACGGCCTGCTGGAAGAGCCAAAGGTTGGGCTGGTTCTCCAGCATGCGGCGGATGGCGGCCTTGTACAGGATGCGGTCTGCCTGCGCGCGCGTGGCCCGCACGGCCGGGCCCTTGGAGCTGTTGAGGATGCGGAACTGGATGCCGCCCTCATCCGTCGCCAGCGCCATGGCGCCACCCAGCGCGTCCACCTCCTTCACGAGATGGCCCTTGCCGATGCCCCCGATGCTGGGGTTGCAGCTCATCTGCCCCAGCGTCTCGATATTGTGGGTGAGCAGCAGCGTCCTGCTGCCCATGCGGGCAGCGGCCAATGCGGCTTCGGTACCGGCATGGCCTCCGCCGACGACGATGACATCAAATTCCTGGGGGTACAACATGCAAACTGCTCCGGGGACCTCGAACGAGGGGGCGGCCCGTTACCGATAAGGGGCGCACACCGGGCCGCCGGCGCACACCTTGACCCTGCTGGCGCCGGCAACAGGCCGGCACCACCGACTCCGGGTCAGCGGATGGGTGAATGGGGGAAAGGCGGGGATTTTCCCACTTCGGCCATGGACACGCCACCCTGGGGCAGAACGCCCCGGGCGCAGGCGGGGGTGTCCGCCCGGATGTTTCACGTGGAACACCGCTTGCAGGATTCCTGTCCCGCCCGTGTGTTGCAATGCGTGCCATGCCAAAAATCCTCGTCTTCGCGGGCAGCACCCGCCAGCAATCCCTCAACCGCAGGCTGGCGCGCGCCGCCGCCGACATCGCCCGCGCCGCAGGCGCGGACACCACTCTGCTGGAGCTGTCGGACTTCGACATCCCGCTCTACAACGCGGATCTCGAGGCACGAGGCACACCCGCCGACGTGGTGCGGCTCAAGGAGATCCTGCATGCCCACGCAGGCTGGATCGTGTGTTCGCCCGAGTACAACGGCAGCTACACCGCGCTGCTCAAGAACACCATCGACTGGGCCTCCAGCCCGGTGGCGGGCCACCCGGTGTGGAGCGACGGCACCCTGCCCTTCCGCGGCAAGGTGGTAGGCATGCTGAGCGCCTCGCCCGGCGGCCTGGGAGGCATTCGGTCGCAAAGCCACCTGGCCCCGTTGCTCATCAACCTGGAGTGCTGGCTGGCACCGCAGGCCTTCGCCCTCGGGCATGCGGGCAACGCCTTCGACGCGCAGGACGGCTTCGTGGATACCGCCCACCATGGCCGCGTGCGCGCCGTCGTGGACCAGGTGCTCTGGGCTGCCGGCCGCCTGGGTACCTGACCGTCCATGGCCCTGGCATGCCGGTCGGGATGCGGCGCCTGCTGCATCGCCCCCTCCATCACGAGCCCGATCCCCGGCATGCCCTCCGGCAAGCCGGCCGGGGTTCCCTGCGTCCAGCTCGACAGCCAGATGCGCTGCCGGATTTTCGGCAGCGCCGAGCGGCCGGCGGTCTGTGCATCCCTGCGGCCCTCGGAGGACATGTGCGGACCCGGCAGGGAGCATGCCCTCGCCTGGCTCGGCCGGCTGGAAACCGCCACCCAGCCCGCCTGACGGCCGGGGTGACCGCCCGTGTGCCGGCTCGCAGGCCGGCCGACAGCACGGATTGCCGCTTCGCTATAGCATGGCAGGCTTGTTCCACTGCCTTCAGAACCTGACCATGAAGCTCTACTACAGTCCTGGTGCCTGCTCGCTTTCCCCGCACATCGCCCTGCACGAGGCCGGCCTGGCCTTCACCTCCGTGCTCGCGAGCACCAAGAGCCACAAGCTCCAGGACGGGACCGACTTCTACACCATCAACCCCCTCGGCTATGTGCCGGTGCTGGAACTCGACGACGGTACCCGCCTGCGCGAAGGCCCCGCCATCGTGCAATACATCGCGGATCAGGCGCCCCACAAGAACCTTGCGCCCGCCAACGGCACGCTGGCACGCTACCGCCTGCAGGAATGGCTGAACTTCATCGGCACGGAACTGCACAAGGGCCACAGCCCGCTGTTCCAGCCCAACACGCCCGATGCCTACAAGCCCATCGTGCGCGAGAAGCTGATGTCGCGCTTCCAGTGGCTGGACGAGCAGCTCGCCGGCAAGGAATGGCTGATGGGCGAGCACTTCTCCGTGGCGGACGGCTACCTGTTCACCGTCAGCGGCTGGGGCAAGCACGTGGGCGTGGACCTGTCCGGCCTGCCGAACCTGCAAGCCTATCTGGCACGCGTGGGCGCCCGTCCGGCCGTGCAGGCCGCCCTCAAGGCAGAGGGCCTGCAGAAGTAAGCCTTCTTCAGGCTTTCGGAAACAGGACGGGCCCGTGTTCAGGCCCGTCCCTTCCAGGGCACCGCGCGGGCCTCCACCCAGCGCATGCCCAGATCGAACGTCCAGGCCACCAGGCCGATCACCAGGATGCCGGCCACCACGAGGTCGGTGCGCAGGAAGTTCGAGGCATTGAGCACCATCTGCCCGATGCCCACCGTCGCCGCCACCATTTCCGCTGCCACCAGTGTCGTCCAGCCGAAACCGATGGCGATGCGCAGCCCCACCAGGATCTCGGGCAGTGCCGCCGGCACGATCACATGCCGCACCAGCTGCCAGCGGCTCGCACCCAGCGACAGCGCGGCATGGATCTGCTCCACGCTCGCGCTGCGCACCCCGGCCCGCGCTGCCAGCGCGACGGGCGCGAAGCAGGCCAGGTAGATCAGCAGAATCTTCGCCGTTTCGTCGATGCCGAACCAGATGACGATGAGCGGCAGGTAGGCCAGCGGCGGCAGTGGCCGGTAGAACTCGATGGGTGGATCGAACACGCCGCGCGCCACGCGGCTCACGCCCATGGCGATGCCGACGGGCACCGCCGTCAGGGCCGCGAGCACGAAGGCGCCGAAAACACGGATCGCGCTCCATTGCAGGTGCCGCCACAGGGGTTCCCCGCCCTGGATGCGCCCCTCCCAGGCATCGCGCAGCGCCAGCAGCACGGCAGGGGGTGCGGGCAGGAACAGCGGCTTCACCCACTGCTGCTGCGTGGCCAGCCACCACAGCAGCGCGAACGCGGCGACGCAGGCCACGCTCAGGCCCCGGCTCGACTCCTGGCCCGGCAGGCGGTATGGCGCAACGGCCCGCAAGGCGGGCGGTGGGGCGGCTTCCGCGGGAGCCAGGGTCGAATCGGGCACAGCCGCCCCGCGCCGGGGCTGCGGCGCCAGTGTCCGGAGCGACGGCGTCAACGCTTCATCAGGCATGGACATGCCTCACATGCTCTGGCTGCCGGACCGCTGCCTGCGGGGCCAGCGATGGCGCCACCTCGTCCAGCACACGCTCGCGCCAGCCGATAAAAGCCGGGCCGGATTTCACCGCCCGGGCATGCTGGCCCTTCAGGAACTGGCGGTTGAAATCCAGTCCATGCTGCCGCACGATGCGGCCCGGGCGCGGCGCCATCACGATCAGGCGGGAGGCGAGGAACAGCGCCTCTTCCACGTCGTGGGTAATGAAGAAAATCGTCTTGCCCGTGCCGTGCCACAGCCGCAGCACCAGCTCCTGCAGCGATTCGCGCGTGAACGCATCCAGCGCGCTGAAAGGCTCGTCCATCAACAACACCTGCGGGTCGCTGGCCAGGGCACGGGCGATGCCCACGCGCTGCTGCATGCCGCCCGAGAGCTGCCAGACAGGCGCCTGCGCGAAAGCCTCCAGCCCCACCTGGGCCAGCCGCTCACCCGCCAGCCGCTGGCGTGTTCCACGTGAAACACCCTGGAGCCGCAAGCCCAGCGCCACGTTGTCGATCACGTTCAGCCATGGCATGAGAGCGTGCTTCTGGAATACCACGCCCCGCTCGGCGCCCGGCCCCATCACCGGCCGCCCATCCAGCAGGATGTCTCCGGCAGAGGGTTCGGTAAAGCCGGCCATGCAGTTCAGCAGCGTGGTCTTGCCGCATCCGGATGCCCCCAGCGCCACCACCAGTTCGCCCGCGGCGATATCGAGATCGACGCCCCGCAGCGCGGGCTGATCCGTGCCGGCGTAGCGCACGCTCACGTCGCGCAGGGACAATCCGCCCCCGCCCCCACGGCAGGCAGGGCTGCGCGACCCTGCGGCTTGCGCAGACGGCTCAGCGCGCACGCTGCACCCACGCCGGGTTCACCCCCACCGAATAATCGGGCAGCACGGACTGCACAGTCCCCTGCTCCTTCAGGAAGGCGGCCGTCGCGGCCAGCGACTTCGCCACGCCCGACTCCTTGCCGCCGCCCAGCCATTGCGGGCCGGCCTGCTCGGCCGGCGGCACGAACGCATAGAGCGCGAGGCTGGCCGGAACCGCCGGGGCTTCGGCGCCGGACCATTTGGCGATCGACTTCACGGGCGCCGCGTCCGCCGTCCAGGCCGCCTTGTTCGCGGTGTAGGCCTTGTCGGCATCGGCCAGCACCTGAACGAACTGCGTGAGGAAGGCATCGTGCGTGCGCGCGAACTCCTGGTTCACGGCCAGTGCGTCGAAGGTGGCCTTGCCGGTCCTGGCCGCGATCTGCCCGGAAGTGACGAGCACCTTGCCGCTCTGCTTGACCTTGGCGAGCACCGGGTCCCAGACGAAGGTGGCGTCGATGTCGCCACGCTCCCAGGCGGCCAGGATCTCCGGCGGCCGCAGGTTCACGATGCGCACGGTCCTGGGGTCGATGCCGGCGTCCTGCAGCGCCACCAGCGCGTGGAAATGCGTGGTGGAGACGAAAGGCAGGCCGATCTTTTTGCCCTTCAGGTCGGCCAGCGAGTTCACGCCCGAGCCGTTGCGCACGACCAGTGCCTCCGCGTCGTTGATGTTGTCCAGCACCCAGAAGACTTCGATCGGCACGCCCTGCGACAGCGCCGCCGCGATGGGGGAGGAGCCCGCCTCGCCGATCTGGATGGCGCCCGACGCGAGCGCGCGCACCACCTCGGCACCGCTGCCCAGCTTGCGGTAGGTCACCTGGTAGCCGGTGCGGCGCTCGACCTCCTTCGTCTCCTGCGCATGGCGCCATGGCACCACCATGTCCTGGTAGCCGATCACCACTTCCTTCTTCGCCTGCGCCATGGCGGCGGTGCCGCACAGCAGACTGCCCGCCATCAGCAGGGCCGTGCGCTGCAGGGCGCGGCGGCGGGTGGATGGCGTGCTCTGTACCGGCTGGAATGGCATCTGGATAACCCCTTCGTTGGATGGTTGTGGTGTCTCGAACCCGGCAGTGGCCGGGCCGAACCATCATAGGAACCGCTTTTCCCGCAGCTAAGCGCCGTTTGCGCGCATGCCCATGCGCAAAACAGATAAGCCGGCCGTCCTGGAGAAGTTGCGATGCGCCGCCGGTTGCTGCGATTTCGCTAGCACGACTTGCATATCCCGTCGCGGCGCAGTCCCACTGCAGGAAAAGCGCAAACGCGGTAACGTCGCTCTCTGCCGTGGAGGGCCCGGCCCGGGCCTTTAGTCCCACCCCCCACTTTTTCGAAAGAGGTGTTCCCTTGTCCCATACGCTTTTCGATCCCGTCCAGGCCGGCGACCTGCAGCTCGCCAACCGCATCGCCATGGCGCCGCTCACGCGCAACCGCTCGCCGAACGCGGTCCCGAAGGACATCACCGCCACCTATTACGCCCAGCGCGCCACCGCCGGCCTGCTGATCACCGAGGCCACGGCCATCAGCCACCAGGGCCAGGGCTATGCGGACGTGCCGGGCCTCTACGGCACCGACCAGCTGGACGGATGGAAGAAAGTGACCGCGGCGGTGCATGAGCGCGGCGGCAAGATCGTCACCCAGCTCTGGCACGTGGGCCGCATCTCCCACAACGACCTGCAACCCGGTGGCGGCGCGCCCGTGGCGCCCTCGGCCATCGCCGCCAAGTCCAAGACCTACCTGATCGACAAGGCCACCGGCCAGGGCCATTTCGCGGCCACCTCGGAGCCCCGCGCGCTGGACGCCGAAGAGCTGCCCGGGATCGTGCACGACTACGCCGCGGCCGCGCGCAATGCGGTGGAGACGGCCGGTTTCGACGGCGTGGAGATCCACGGTGCCAACGGCTACCTGCTGGACCAGTTCCTCAAGACCGGCGCCAACCAGCGCACCGACGACTACGGCGGCAGCATCGAGAACCGCGCCCGCCTGCTGCTCGAGGCCACGCGCGCCGTGGTGGACGCGATCGGCGGCGGCAAGGTGGGCATCCGCCTCTCGCCCGTCACGCCGGCCAACGACATCGTCGATGCCGATCCGCAGCCGCTGTTCGACTACGTGATCCGCCAGCTCGCGCCGCTGGGCCTGGCCTATGTCCACGTCATCGAAGGCTCCACCGGAGGCCCGCGCGAGGTGGAAGGCCGCCCGTTCGACTACGAAGCCCTGAAGGCCGCCTATCGCAAGGCCGGCGGCAAGGGTGCCTGGATGGTCAACAACGCCTACGACCGGGCACTGGCGATGGAAGCGGTGGCCAGCGGCCGTGCCGACATCGTCGCCTTCGGCAAGGCCTTCATCTCGAACCCCGACCTGGTCGAACGGCTGCGCCAGGACGCACCGATCAACCCGTGGGACTCCAAGACCTTCTACGGCGGCGGCGAGAAGGGCTACACCGACTATCCGACACTCGGCTGACCGGGCCGCGCCCCTGCCGCCCGCAGAAACGGCGCGGGGGCTTCACCGAGGCCCCTGGAAGGCCTCCTGGAGGCCCGAACGCCGCATTCCGGGGGCCAGGTACCGGTTCAGCCCGTTTCTCCCGAAAATGCGGTGAAATCGGGCCATGATCACCTGCACACTGCGTTACGTCATCGACCCCTACAAGCTCGCCGAATTCGAGCACTACGGCCGGCTCTGGATTCCCCTGGTGGAGAAGTTCGGCGGCCGCCACCACGGCTACTTCCTGCCGTCGGAAGGCGCCAACAACATCGCGCTGGCGATGTTCACCTTTCCCTCGCTCGCCGCCTACGAAACCTACCGCCAGCAGTCGATGCAGGATGCCGAATGCATCGCGGCCTTCCGCTATGCGGACGAAACCCGCTGCATCCTGAGCTACGAGCGCAGCTTCTTCCGGCCGGTATTCGGCGAAGAAGCGGTCTGAGCGGCCTTAGGTCGGCCCCAGGGGCGCGAACACCAGTCCCACCCGCAGCCCCTGTTCGTCCGGACCCGTTCCCAGCACCAGGCGCGCGCCCAGCAGCTCCGCATAGCGCGCCACGATGGCCAGGCCCAGTCCCGCGCCCTGCCCCAGGCGTTCGCCTTCGCGGCCCTGGGCCCAGCGCTGCATGAGGTCGGTGCGCAGCCCCTGCGGGATGCCCGGGCCGTTGTCCACCACCGACAGCACCACGCCGCCGCCGTCCGCCCCATCATCCTGCGCGATCTCCACGGTGATGCGCGGGGCCACGCCTTCCTGCACCGGCGGGCGGCCGTAGCGCAGCGCGTTGTCGATCAGGTTGCCCAGTACCCCTTCGATCAGCACGGTCTGCCCCTGCACCACCACGGGCCGATCCAGCCCGCGCGCGCCCAGGTCCACGCCCGCCGCGTCGGCGCGTGGCAGGAAGCGCAGCACGGCATCCCGCGCCAGCTCGTCCAGCGCCACGGGCTGCCGCGGCACGGCACCGCGCACCTCGTCGGCCAGCGCCAGGGCCAGCAGTTGGTCCACCAGGTGGCTGGCGCGGGCCTCGCTGGCGGCCACGCCGGCGAGCTGCTCGTGCCACACGGCCGGGTCCTTGTGGGCCAGGCCATAGGCCGCGAGCGCGCGGATGCCCGCCAGCGGGGTGCGCAACTCGTGCGCCACGTTGCCCGCGAATTCCCGCTGCGCCCGCACGCCCTCGGCCACGCGCGCCAGCAGGCCGTTCACGGCAGCGCCCAGATGCTGCAGGTCGCGCGTGGAGGCCTGCACCGGCACCGGCTCGAGGCCCCGCGCATCCCGGCCCGCCAGTTCCTCCTGGAAGGCCGCCAGGGGCCGCAGGTCCGCCTGGATGGCACGCCGCAGCCAGAACGCCAGCGCGCCCAGCAGCAGCACCTGCGACACCACCGAATACAGCAGCACGCCACGCAGCATGGCGCTGCGCGCATGCACCGTCTGGGCCGTGATGACCTCGAAGGCCTGCGGCTCGCTCACCCGCACCCGCACGGCCCGCAGCGCCCGCCCGCGGTAGCTGATGTCGGAAAAGCGATAGGCCTCGTCGCGGGGCGGAGGCACCGGCAGGCTGGCATTGCCCGAGAGCATCGACCCGTCGGGCAGCAGCACGGCGAAATACACCGTCTCCACCTGGTCGAACAGCACGGACTTGAGTTCGCGCGAACTGAGCGCCAGGTCCAGCGCCCCGCCCTTGATCCGCACATTGGCCGCAATCGCATAGGCATCGTCCAGCAGCGCCCGGTCGAAGGCGCGCTGCGTGAAGCCGTTGGCCACCAGCACCGAAATGGCCGTGCCCGCGAACCATGTGAGCGCCAGCGGCACCAGCACGTGGCGCAGCAGGCGCGCACGCAGCGAGGGCGGCGAGGGCGCCGGCCTCTGTGGCGGGGGCGCGGCAGGCGTATCGCCGCTCATGCGTCTCCTTCCGTCGCCGCGGCGTCGGCCGCCTCCAGCATGTAGCCCAGCCCGCGCAGCGTGCGGATGCCGGCGCCGCTGCCCTGCAGCTTCTTGCGCAGGCGAGAGATGAAGGCTTCCAGCGCGTTGTCGCCCAGCATGTCGTCGAAGTCCGACAGCTTGTCCGACAGGCTGCGCTTGCTCACCACCCGCCCGGGCGGGGTCATCAGCTCCCACAGCACCTCGAATTCGCGTGCGGGCAACTCGAAGGGCTGGCCATGCAGGGTGAAGCGGCGCGCCCGCCGGTCCAGCACCAGCGTGCCGGCGCTGGTGCGGTCGTCCGTGCCCTGCGTGCGGCGCACCAGGGCGCGCAGCCGGGCCTCCACCTCGGCCAGGTCGAAGGGCTTGCCCAGGTAGTCGTCGGCGCCCGCATCCAGGCCGGCGATGCGCTCCTCGGTGCGGTCGCGGGCGGTGAGCACCAGCACCGGCGTGCGGTCGCCCCGCGCGCGGGCGGCGCGCAGCACGGCCAGGCCGCTGCCCACCGGGCTGGCATGGGCGGCATCCTGCGGCAGGTTCAGGTCCAGCAGCACCGCGTCGAAGGGCTGCACCTTCCAGAAATGGTCGGCCTCGGCCAGCGTGGCGGCCACGTCCACGCGGTGGCCGGCGTCGGCCAGGCTGCGCTGCATCACGCCGCGCAGCACGGCATCGTCTTCGACTACGAGAATCCGCATGGCTGCACCAGAGAAGGAAGGAGAAAAGAGAAGGAAAAAAAGCCCCGCCCGGGTACGGCTAGCCGCACCGTGGCGCACAAGCCGCATTGTGTCGCGCCCGGGGCCCGGCGGCACGCCAGGTCAGGCCGTGGTCAGGCTCGCACGCCGATAAACAGGGCATGCGTTCCAATCCCCCCTCCCTTTCCCTGCGCAGCGGCACCGCACTGCGGATCGCGGCCGGCCTCCTGGCCTGCGGCGGCGCCTGGCTGGCCGGGCCGCACCCGGCCCAGGCCCAGGCCACGGCGGCCATGCCCGCATCCTCCCGGCCCGCTCCCGCGCCTGCCACGGCGGCCGCCCCGCGCGGCACTGGCTGGACGCTCTCCCAGGCCCTGGCCGCCGCCCGCGACAACAGCGAAGTCAACCAGGCCCGGCAGGAACTGGCCGGCGCGCGCGCCGACGTGCTCAGCGCCGACCATGCGCCCCTGCCCTCCCTGACCACCAAGGCCAGCTCCATCGACCTGCAACACGGCCCCGGCCCGGGCAACGTGCTCACGCGCAAGCGCATCGACAAGTCCGTCGGCATCGACTGGACCTGGGAGCGCGGCGACAAGCGCGCGCTGCGCAAGAAGGCGGCCGAGAGCACGGCCAACGCCGCGGAAGCCGACGTGGAAGACACGCAGGTCCAGCAGTTGCAGGCCGCCCTGGGGGCCTACTACGACCTGCTGGCCGCGCAGGACCGCCTCGCCGAGGTCGCCGCCATCGAGCGCAGCCTGGCCGACGTGGCCGGCATGGCCGAGCGCCGCGTGAAGGCGGGCGATCTCTCGGTGCAGGATGCCTCGCGCACCCGCATCGAGGCCGAACGCGCCCGTGCCGACACGCGCGCGGCCGAGCAGGCCCGGGACGACGCCGCACTGGCGCTGGCCCAGGTCACGGGCAGCACCGGCAGCCGCCTGCAGGCCGTGGACACGCCCTGGCCCACCCTGGCCGGCGACCCGCCCGCCACCGATGCCGACCTGGCCGCCTGGGCCGAAACCCGCGCCGACGTGCGCGCCGCCCTGGCGCGCGCCCAGGCTGCCCAGGCCGCGCTGGACGGCGCCAACGCCCTGCGCAAGTCCGACTGGACGGTGGGCGCCTCCATCGACCATTTCCCCGGCACTTCGACCCGGCAGGTCGAACTGCGCGTACAGATCCCGCTGCAGTGGGGCTACCAGTACCAGGGCGAGATCGGCCGCGCCCAGGCCGACTACGCCAAGGCGCAGGATGCGCTGGACAACACGCGCCGGCTGGCCCTGCTGGACCTGCAGCGCCTGCGCCAGACGCAGGAGAGCGCCGCCCGCCGCGCTGCCGACTACGACCAGGGCGTGCTGCCCCGTGCACGCCAGGTGGCCGACAGCGCCGAGCTGGCCTACCGCAAGGGCGCCATCGCCCTCACGGACCTGCTGGACGCACAGCGCACCCTGCGCGCCACGCTGCTGGACGCGCTGGCCGCCCGCGCCGACTACGCCAAGGCGCGCGGTGCCTGGCTGCTGCGCACCCGCCCGCAGCTGCTCACCGGCACGCCCTGACCCCGGCCTGACCGCCGCGCCACCACCCAGCCCTCCCGCTTTCCACTGCATTCCTTTCCGGACCTCCCGACCATGATGGCTCCCCTTCTCTCCCTTCCCGCGCGGCGTCCTTCCGCGCGCGGCCTGCTGGCCCTGGCCGCGCTCGGCGCCGCCTGCGCGCTGCTGCCCGGCTGCGGCAAGTCCGGTGCGGAAGCCGCCGCCGCGCCGCCCGAACCCGCCCCGCCCGTGATGCAGGCCGGCCAGCTGCGCTTTCCGTCCGGCCATCCGCAGCTCGCCCTGCTGGGCACCGTGGAAGCCCGTGCCGCCAAGGACGTGGCGGTGGACCTGCCCGCCCGCCTGGTGTGGAACGAAGAGCGCACCCAGCGCATCTACCCCGCCTTCGCCGGCCGCGTGACCGCCATCCAGGCCGACCTGGGCCAATCGGTCAAGGCCGGCGCGCCGCTCGCCCTGCTGGCCTCGCCCGATTTCGGCCAGGCTCAGGCCGACACCGCCAAGGCCCAGGCCGGGCAATCGCTGGCGCAGCAATCGCTCAAGCGCCAGCGCGAGCTGTTCGAGGCCGGCATCATCGCCCGCAAGGACCTGGAGCAGGCCGAGGCCGACGCCGCCGGAGCCCAGGCCGAAGTGGCCCGCGCCGCGGCCCGTACGCGCCTCTACGGCAGCGCCAGCGGCGTGAACCAGCAACTGGCCCTCTCCACCGGCATCGGCGGCGTGGTGGTCGAGCGCAACCTCAACCCCGGCCAGGAAGTGCGGCCCGACCAGTCCGGCCCGGCGCTCTTCGTGGTGACCGACCCGACCTCCCTCTGGGTGCAGATCGACGCGCGCGAAACCGACCTTTCCTCGCTGCGTCCCGGCGACCCGATCACGCTGCAGGTGCCGGCCTACCCCGGCGCCACCTTCGCCGGCAAGGTCACGGCCACGGCCGATGCCATCGATCCGGGCACGCGCACGATCAAGGTGCGGGGCGTGGTGCCCAACGCCGACCGCCGCCTGAAAGCCGAGATGCTGGCCACCGCCCGCGTGCAGGAAAGCCGCGCCGGCGGCGTGGTGGTGCCCGCCAGCGCCATCGTGCTGGACGGCACGCAGCACCTCATCTTCGTGCGCCGCGAATCCGGCGTGTTCGAGCCGCGCAAGGTCGAACTGGCCCATGAAGGCCCGGCCGAGGTGCTCGTTTCCGCCGGCCTGCAGCCCGGCGAAGCTGTGGTGAACCAGAACGCGCTGCTGCTGGCGCGACAGTTCCAGTCCATGGCCGAAGACGCCGCCACCGCGAAGAAAGAGACCCCATGAAGCGTCTCATCCACTACGCGCTGCACCAGCCCCTGTTCATCATCCTGGGCGTGCTGCTGTTCGCGCTCGCGGGCGTGATCGCCTTCAAGAACCTGTCGGTGGAAGCCTTCCCGGATGTCACCGACACCCAGGTCACCGTGATCGCCCTCTTTCCCGGCCGCGCGCCGGAGGAAGTGGAAAAGCAGGTCACGCTGCCCATCGAGACCGCCCTGGCCGGCCTGCCGAACTCCATCCGCGTGTTCTCGCATACGCAGTTCGGGCTGTCGTTCACCGTGGTCACATACGACGATGCGGCCAACGTGAACATCGTGCGCCAGCAGGTGGCCGAGCGGCTTTCGACCGTCGATCTGCCCCAGGGCGTACAGGCCGAGATCGCGCCCAACGCCACGCCGGTGGGCGAGATCATGCGCTACCGCCTCAAGGGCGACGGCCTCACCACCACCGAGATCCGCACCATCGAGGACTGGACCGTCGAACGCGCGCTGCGCCAGGTGCCCGGCGTGGCCGACGTGGTGGCCATGGGCGGCGCCATCAAGCAGTACGAGGTGCAGCCCGACATGGACAAGCTGCGCGCGTACAAGGTGAGCTTCCAGAACCTGCTGGACGTGCTGGGCCGCGGCAACGCCAACGCCGGCGGCAGCTACGTGGCGCAGGGCGCGCAGCAGTACACCATCCGCGGACTGGGCCTGCTGCGCTCGGCCGAGGACATCGGCCGCATCGTCGTCGCCTCGCGCGGCGGCACGCCCGTGCTGATCCGCGACATCGCCCAGGTGCGCATCGGCGCCGTGCCGCAGCTCGGCGTGGTGGGCCAGGACCAGGACGACGACATCGTCACCGGCATCGTGGTGATGCGCAAAGGCGAGAACCCGAGCGTGGTGCTCAAGGGCGTGAAGGACAAGATCGCCCAGCTGAACCAGCGCGGCCTGCCGCCGGGCGTGCAGATCGTGCCCTTCTACGACCGCACCTGGCTGATGGACAAGACCCTCACCACCGTCTTCCACAACCTCGTCGAAGGCGCGCTGCTGGTCTCGCTGGTGCTCTACATCTTCCTGTCGAACCTGCGCGCCAGCCTGGCCGTGGTGGTCATCATCCCGCTCGCCCTGCTCTCCACCTTCATGGGCCTGAAGATCATGGGCGTGCCGGCCAACCTGCTGAGCCTGGGTGCGATGGACTTCGGCATCATCGTGGACGGCGCGGTGATCGTGATCGAGAACATCATGCACCGCCTGGCCGAACGCGGCGAGGACATGGACGACCGCGACCGGCGCGACACCATCATCGAGGCCGCGGGCGAAGTCGGCCGGCCCACGCTGTTCTCGATGCTCATCATCATCGCGGCGCACATCCCCATCTTCGCGCTGCAGCGCCACGAAGGCCGCATCTTCCAGCCCATGGCGCTGTCGGTCACCACCGCCCTCATCGGCTCGCTGATCTTCTCGCTCACCCTGGTGCCGCTGCTGGCCTACTGGCTGCTGCGCCGCAAGCTGCCGCACGGCGACAACCGCGTGGTCACGCGTGCCAAGAGCCTCTACGCTCCGGTGCTGGACTGGGCGCTGGAGCGCCGCCGCACGGTGGTCATCATCGCGCTGGCCGTGTTCGGCGTGGCCATGGTGGCGGCCTCGCGCCTGGGCTCGGAATTCCTGCCGGAACTGGACGAGGGCACGACCTGGGTGAACTTCAGCCTCTCGCCCAACGTCTCCACCGCCGAGGCCTCTCGCATCCTGCGCATGGCGCGCAAGGCGCTGCTCTCGGTACCCGAGGTGCGTACCACCGTCTCCAAGGCCGGCCAGCCCGAGGACGGCACCGACCCCAAGACCATCTCCATGGCCGAGATCTTCGTGGACATGAAACCCGAGGACCAGTGGCGCCCCGGCATGACACGCGCGAAGATCACCGAGGAGATGGGCCGCGCGCTCTCGGCCATCCCCGGCATCGACCCGGCGTTCTCGCAGCCCATCCGCGACAACGTGCTCGAATCGATCTCGCAGATCAAGGGCCAGATCGTGATCAAGCTGGCCGGTGACGATCTCGTCGAGATGAAGCGCATCACGGAAGAGATCGCCCGAGAGGTCAAGCAGGTACAGGGCGTGGCCCGCGCCGAGATCGACCGCGAAGGCCAGGTGCCGCAGCTGCTGATCGACATCGACCGCGACCGCGCCGCGCGCTACGGCCTCAACGTGAGCGACATCCAGGACGTGATCGAGGCCGCGCTCGCCGGCAAGGCCGCCACCAACCTCTGGGAAGGCGAGCGCAAGTTCGCCGTGGCCGTGCGCCTGCCCTCGGACGAGCGCACCATCGCCAACCTGCCGCGCACGCCCATCGCCACGCCGGACGGCGGCTACGTGCAGCTGGGCGACGTCGCGAAGATCCGCGAAAGCTCGGGCGCCATGAACATCGCCCGCGAGGCCGGCCGCCGCACCACGGCCATCGGCATCTTCATCGCCGGGCGCGACATGGGCTCGGTGGTGGCCGACATGAAGGCCCGCGTCGAGAAGAACGTGAAGATCCCGGACAACTACCAGGTCAACTGGTCGGGCGAATTCGAGAACCAGGAACGCGCCATGAAGCGCCTCTCGGTGGTCGTGCCCATCTCGCTGCTCCTGATCTTCGTGCTGCTGTTCGATGCCTTCAAGTCGGTCAAGATGGCCTCGCTGATCCTGCTGAACGTGCCCCTGGCGCTCATCGGCGGCTTCGTGGCGCTCTGGGCGTTCGGCATCCCGCTGTCGGTGTCGGCCGCCATCGGCTTCATCGCGCTCTCGGGGCAGGCCGTGCTCAACGGCGTGGTGATGCTCTCGGTGTTCCAGCAGCTGCAGGCCGGCGGCGCCAGCGTGGTCGAGGCCGTGCGCCAGGGCTCCATGCAGCGCCTGCGCACCGTGCTCATGACCGCCCTGCTCGCCATGCTGGGCCTGTTGCCCATGGCGCTGTCGCACGAGATCGGCTCGGAAACACAGCGCCCCCTGGCCATCGTGGTGATCGGCGGGCTGGTGACGGCCACGCTGCTCACGCTGGTGGTGCTGCCGGCGCTGTACGTGGCGTGGTTCGGGCCGAAGAAGGGGCAGGAACCCGGCGCGCTCGCGTAAGACTGTTTGCCGGCACGAAAGGCCTGTTCACGCGGAGGAAAGTCCGCGGGAAAGGCCTTTTTTTTGACTCTAGCAATTAGGAAACCTCCCACCAAAGGTCCCAGAGATTAGTCCAGTTGGACCTTCAGCTTGTCTTTGTAGACTCGCAGTCTCATTGCTGCTCTCTCAATGAAGTGCTCATATAGCAGCACCTCGCTGTACAACTCCCCATACCTTCGGTCGGTTTCGTAGTCGACAAGTTGTGACGTGCTAAAGAATCCTTTTCCGTTCGGAAATCGCTTGTACTCAGGCATCATCCTGGACGGATCAATTTTGCACCCGATTAAATATCCATAGAACTTCTTGAGTCGGCCGTTAGATTTTGCAGCCAGCAAGCGTGCATACTGGGCTAAGTCTGCGACATGATCTTGATGCGCACATCGAACTCACTGATCGAAGACAAATGCGCTCGCCCCTACGTGAGCACGGCATCGCATCGTAGCCACCGCTGGTGAGGGGCTTCCGAGCAACTATAGACTCCATAAGACTCTCGGGAAAGGTCTTGCTGAATGGCATGGCGATGCTCGCGGTGTCCAGCAGTGCAGGTCGGCGACACCAGCGCGACCTAGACCATGCGCCATACCTCTATCCAACGCCTGCGCGTTTCGAACCCTCCTCTAACTTATGCAAAGCATGAATAGAAGTTACGTAATTGCACGGCACGTTCACGTTATCTTCAACCCAGCATAGCGGTGCGAGTAGAGCAAACGTAAACAACGGCATAAGACGGAGAGGGCTTTGATGGCAGAGCAAGGACGCAAGAAGACGGGATTCGAGAAGTGGCAAGAGGGCATCGACAAAGCTGTCCAGGATGTTCGCTGGAACGACTGGGATTGCGAGATCCAGTTGGCCGTCAATGAATACAACCAACACCTTTCCGGTGTGGCGGGCTATATACCCTTGGATTGGTATTTAATCAAATCGATGGTTTGGGTAGAAACTGGTGCAAACAGTCCAGAATGGAAAATAAAACCAATGCAGATCGGTGTCGCTGGAGACCCTGGAATGGCCTCGCTTCTCAGCGGGGATGAAGGCGGCGATTTGATATTGCCACCCAACTGGAAATCTAAATTGACGTCAAATACGGTCAGAACAATCCCTCAATATAACCTACGTGCAGGAATAGGTTATTTGCTGATGAAGATGGGAAATTACGAATACCGCAACCTGCCGAGTTCAGATGAAAAATACTACGAAGTTGTCGTCAAGCCGGGAGACAGCTTCGAGAAGATCGCAAGAAAAAATGGCAGCACGGTGGAGACAATACAAAAATTGAATCCAAACATCTTGCTCCTGCGACCCGGACAAGTGCTGACATACCAAAAATCATCAATCCAGAGAACCATAAAAAGCTGGCGGACTTTATCAACCCAGATGGTGGCGCAAAGATATAACGGTGGCGGTGATCCCGATTATGCAAGAAAACTCGACTACGTGTTACCATTGCTGCGAAAAGGAAAGGCTGCAGTATGCGAAAAATAGTTCTCAGGGCGATATCTTCGGCGAGCTTCCTTTTCGCATCAGTTATTGCGGCGTCACCCACGCATGCCACAGAAGAGCGTGCTCTACGTGAGGAATGCAGTATATTCTCCCAAGCTGGAATGCGTGACTGCCTTGCAAAAAAGGCTTCAGACAGTCAGGTTGAATTGCAACAGGCAACAAAAAATGCAGTTAGCGCTTTGTCGAAGTGGGATGAAGATGCCAAATATTCCAGCCGAGCCAAGGCCGATTTGGCTGCGTCCGATAAGGATTTCGATAAATACCGCGATACACACTGCAAATTCAAGGCTTCTCTGAGCGGAGGTGGTGCCGGTAATTCTCACGAAATCCTGCGTTTGGCGTGCATTACGGAACTCAACAGCACCCGGGCCCGCCAACTGCGTGACGCGGTAGCAGACCTGCCTTTGAAATAGTCGAGTTCAGCACACCGTGAGAGACCGCCTGGGAATCGGAAAAACCGTCCCGTCCGGCGGGCTGGGGCGAAGAACTGAACTGCTCCCGCCCCGCCTTGCAATCAAGCCGACAGCAACGCCGTCCGGCCACCAGCCGGCAGAGCCGCCGCATCGCCATAGGCGCCGGAACCGGGTACCGCCGTGGCATGGCGCGCCACCGCCGCATCGTCCAGGTGGAACTGCTGCACCACCTGCGACAGGCGGGCCGCCTGTTCGCGCAGCGATTCCGCGGCGGCAGCGGACTGCTCCACCAGCGCGGCATTCTGCTGGGTCATGCGGTCGATCTCGCCTACGGAGCCGTTGACCTGCCCGATGCCGGAAGACTGCTCGGCGGCGGCGGAGTTGATCTCGCCGATGATGTCCGAGACGCGCTGCACGCTCTCCACGATCTCCTTCATGGCGGAGCCCGCATCCTCTACGTGGCGCACGCCACCATCCACGGCTGCCACGCTGGAGCCGATCAGGCCCTTGATCTCGCTGGCGGCCTGGGCGCTGCGCTGCGCGAGGCTGCGGACCTCGCCGGCCACCACGGCAAAGCCCCGGCCCTGCTCGCCGGCCCGCGCGGCCTCCACGGCCGCATTCAGCGCCAGGATGTTGGTCTGGAAAGCGATGGAGTCGATCAGCCCGATGATGTCGCCGATCTTGCGGCTGGAGGCCGAGATCTCGTGCATGCTGGCCACCGCCTGCTCCACCACGGCGCCACCCCGCGTGGCGATGCCCGATGCGGAGGCGACGAGCTGGTTGGCCACCTGCGAGGAGGAGGCCGTCTGCTGCACCGTGGACGTGAGCTGCGACAGCGAGGCCACCGCCTCCTGCGCGTTGCTGGCGGTCTGCTCCGTGCGCGAGGACAGGTCCTGGTTGCCCGAGGCGATCTCCTGGCTGGCCGTGGCGATGCTGCCGCTCGCATCGCGCACCTGCGACACCAGCGCGCTCAGCCCCTCCTGCATGCCCTGCAGCGAGCGCTGCAGGTCGGCCACCTCGTCGCGGCCCTCCACGTGCATGCGCTGCGACAGGTCGCCGCCGGCGATGGCCTGGGCCATGCGGCGCGCCTCCACCAGCGGACGGCAGATGGAATTCATGTTCAGCAGCGTGAGCGGCACCACCACCACCACGGTGATCACCACCGCCAGCGCGAACAGCCATTTGGTCTGCTCGGACACGGACTGCTGGCGTGCGGTCACTTCCGCCACTTCCTTGCGCAGCTCGCTGTCCAGCTGGGAGAGCAGCTTGTCGGCCTCGGCAAATTCCGCCACGGCCTTGGTGCTCATGCGGTTGGCGATGGTGGCGCTGTCATAGCCGCCGGCCTCGAGCTGGCGCGCGACGCTCGCGAACTGGGTGCGGTAGGCATCGAGCCGCTTCACGATGTCGGAGGCCAGCTGGTTGTCCTTGTCCTGTCCGCCATCCTGGAAGCGCGCCGCTGCCTTCTTGGCGCGGTCCAGGCTCTCCAGCCAGGCCGCGTGCGACTTCTGCACGCCCTCTGGCTTCTCGTACTGGATGATCATGTCCTTCTCGTGCTGGCGGATGTTGCCCATCTCGCCGCGCAACTCGGCCATGGCGCTCACTTCCGAAAAGGAATGGCCGATGAACTCCTCGCTCATCGCATGGATGCGGAACATGCCCAGCATGCCCGCGCCGCCGAGCAGGCCCAGCAGACACAGCACGACGCCGATGGCCCCCAGCATGCGAACCCGGATCGTGAACCCGCGCATGAGCGAATCGAATTTCATGATTGCCTTCCTCTAATCCCCCCAGCACGTCGATGCGAGCCGGCTATGAATGAAACAAAACGTAGCAAAGCGATCGCCGAGCGTAACCGAAGCGATTGCAATTCTCAAAGGCGCCAACGCTTCAACAACAAGGCATTTGCCAGCACGCTCACCGAACTGAGCGCCATGGCCGCCCCCGCCACCACCGGACTGAGGTAGCCCAGCGCGGCCAGCGGAATGCCCGCAGCGTTGTACACGAACGCCCAGAACAGGTTTTGCCGTATCTTGACCACCGTGCGCCGGGATATGTCGATGGCGGCCGCCACCAGGGCCGGATCGCCCCGCATGAGCGTGATGCCGGCCGCATGCATGGCCACGTCGGTACCATTGCCCATGGCGATGCCCACGTCGGCCGCCGCCAGCGCGGGCGCATCGTTCACGCCGTCCCCCACCATGGCCACCACGCGCCTGAGCCCCCCCTGGGCTTTCACACCGCCGCGTTGGAGTTCCGCCACGCGCTCGGCCTTGCCGCCCGGCAGCACCTCGGCCACGACCTCGCCCGTTTCGGGCCGCAGGCCCAGTTGCCGTGCCATCGCCTCGGCGGCCCCGCGGTTGTCGCCCGACAGCATGACCACCCGCAGCCCCCGCGACCGCAGGGACTCGATGGCCGCGGCCGCACCGGGCTTGGGCTCGTCCCCGAACGCCAGCACGGCACGCACGGCATGCCCGCCCTCCGGCAACTGCTCGGCCAGCGCGGATACCGTGGCACCGCCGTCCTGCAGCGCGCGCGCGCGCTCGTCCAGCGGCTGCGGCACCGCGGCGCCCAGCGCGGCCATCCAGCGCAGGCTGCCCATGCGCCAGAGCGCGCCCCCGGTCCGGCCCTCCACGCCCTGGCCCGGAACCGCACTCGCGGCTTCCGCGGCCTGGGGCAGCGCCAGGCCTCGCTCGCGCGCAGCCTGCAGCGTGGCATGTGCCAGCGGATGCCCGCTGCCCGCCTGCAGCGCAGCCGCGGTCGCCAGCAGCCTCTGCGCGTCCTGCCCGGGCGCTGGCTCGAACGCCTGCAGGCGGGGACGGCCCAGCGTCAGGGTGCCCGTCTTGTCGAAGGCGACGGTGTCCACGCCGTGCGCAGCCTCCAGCGCCTCCGCGTCCTTGATGAGGATGCCGTGCCGCGCGGCCACGCCGGTGCCCGCCATGATCGCGGCCGGCGTGGCCAGGCCCAGCGCGCAGGGGCAGGCGATCACCAGCACGGCCACGGCATGGATGAGCGCCGCCTCCAGGCCCGCACCCGACACGAGCCAGCCCAGCAGCGTGCACAGTGCCAGCGCCAGCACCACCGGCACGAACACGGCGGAGACCCGGTCCACCAGCCGCTGGATCGGCGCCTTGGCGGCCTGCGCGTCCTCCACCAGCCGGATGATGCGCGCCAGCACCGTCTCCGCGCCCACGGCCGTCACCCGCACCACCACGCGGCCGTCGCCGTTCACCGATCCACCCGTCACCGCGTCGCCCGGCACGCGCGCCACCGGCAGCGGCTCGCCGGTCAGCATGGATTCGTCCACCTGCGTATGCCCTTCGAGCACCGTGCCGTCCACCGGCAGGCGTTCGCCAGGACGCACGGCGATGCGGTCCCCTGCCATCAGCTCGGCCACGGGCAGGTCCACCTCGCCGTCCGGTCCGATCCAGTGCGCGGCGTCCGGCCGCAGCGCGTGCAGCGCCCGGATCGCCGCCGTGGTCTGCCGCTTGGCGCGGGCCTCCAGCCACTTGCCCAGCAGCACCAGGGTGATCACCACGGCCGAGGCCTCGAAGTACAGGTGCGGCGCATGCCCCGTCCCATGCCCGGACGCGAGCCAGAGCCACAGCGACAGGCCATAGGCCGCGCTGGTGCCGATGGCCACGAGCAGATCCATGTTGCCGGCGCGCGCGCGCAGCGCATGCCAGCCCGCCCGGTAGAAGCGTGCGCCCAGCACGAACTGCACGGGCGTGGCCAGCAGCCACTGCAGCCAGGCCGGCGGCATCCAGTCCCGCCCCGCCAGGCCGCCGAGCATGGGCAGCACCAGCGGCAGCGACAGCGCGATGCCCGCCGCCACCGGTCCGAATCCGGCCCAGGGCGAGGCCGCATCCGGCGGCTCCGGTGCATCCGCCGCGTGCGGCTCGTAGCCCGCATGGCGCACGGCGCGGCGCAGCAGCCCGTCCATGGAGGCCGGCGTGCTGTCCGGCGCGGCGGCATAGACCACGTGCGCGCGCTCGGTGGCCAGGTTGACCTCGGCGCTGCGCACGCCCGGCACCTTGCGCAGTGCGCGCTCCACCCGGCCCGAACAGCTCGCGCAGGTCATGCCGCCGATGCCCAGGTCCAGGGACCGCTCCACCAGCGCGGACGTGGTGGCCGGAGTGGAAGACGGGACGGAGGAAGAATCGGGGGAAGCATCCATGCCGGCACCTTAACCCCTGACATCATGGCAAGGTCAAGGCCTGCGCCACATCCGGCCGGTGCTTGACTCTGCCACCATGTCAGGCTTCAAGATACCGACATCCATCCGTTCATTTCACCGATTCTCGAAAAGGAGACCGCCATGCAACACAGCTTCCAGGTCCAGGGCATGACCTGCGGCCACTGCGAACGCGCCGTCGTCCACGCCGTGCGCGGCGTCGATACCGACGCCACCGTGCAGGTGGACCTGCCCACCGGCCGCGTCGTAGTGGAAAGCGACAGCCCCCGCGAGGCACTGGCCGCCGCCATCACCGAAGAGGGCTACACCGTCGCCGCATGAGCGCGGCACAGAAGCGACGCCGCGCCGGGCGCACGAACCCGCCATCCGGCACGGCACAGGAATCCCCGGCCACGGCGGCGGCCGGTCCCGTGCCCATCGGCACGGCTGCCGCGCGGGCGGGCGTCTCGCAGCGCATGGTCCGCCACTACGAAGCACTCGGCCTGCTGCGGGACGTGGCGCGCACGGACAGCGGCTACCGCCAGTACACCGAAGCGGATGTCCACACCCTGCGCTTCATCCGCCGCGCGCGCGACCTGGGTTTCTCCATGGAAGAGATCGCCGCCCTGCTCGGCCTCTGGCAGGACCAGCGCCGCGCCAGCCGCGAGGTCAAGCGCATCGCCCAGGCCCACATCGACGACCTGGGCCGCCGCATCGCCGCCATGCAGGCCATGCAGCGCTCGCTGCAGCAGCTGGTGGGCTGCTGCCAGGGGGATGGGCGGCCGGATTGTCCGATCCTGGATGACCTGGCGGGAAGCGGCTGAAGGCTGAAACGCAGAGCAGGCAAGCGATGCCAATTCTCGGCATGTTGTCCCTTGCAGGTTTGGCAGTGCCGTTGGAATCCATAAACTCCAATGCATTCCACCTCGCCTGCCGACATGCCTACCTCCCTCGCCCAGTTCCAACAGTGGCTGCTTGAGCCCGAAGGCCAACGCCTGGAGTTCAAGGAGGCCAAGCAGCGCTACGACTTCGAGAAGTTGCTCAAGTACTGTGTGGCACTGGCCAATGAAGGGGGTGGCACCATGGTGTTGGGCGTAACGGACAAACGGCCACGCCGCATCGTGGGTTCGTCTGCATTTGAAGCCCCCGAGCGCGCGGAAGCAGGTCTGCACCAACGGCTGGGGCACCGCATCCCGGTCGAAGAGCTTCATCTGCCCGAGGGTCGAGTCGTGATCATTCATGTCCCTTCCCGGTTGCCCGGCACTGCATGGGAGATCGACGGTCAGTATTTCAAACGCGCGGGTGACGACCTCGTAGCGTTGAAAGGACCGGAATTACGCGACATCTTTGCCGAGACGGGCCCCGACTTTTCGGCACAACCCTGCCCTGGTGCCACGCTGGCGGATCTGGACCCTGGCTCGATTGCGCTCTTTCGCGAGCGCTGGGCCAGGAAGACTGGCGACTTGCGCAGACGCGATCTGAGCGATCTGCAGACCCTGCGCGATGCCGAATTGCTGGTGGAAGGCGACCAGATGAGCTATGCGGCGCTCATCCTGTTCGGTACGCGCGCGGGCCTCACGCGATGGCTGGCCCAGGCCGAGCTGGTGTTCGAATACCGCTCGTCCGAAGCGGCTGGACCTGCCGCCGACCGGGAGGAGTACCGCGCAGGCTTTTTCTCCTGGCAAGACGCACTGTGGAAAAAGATCAACCTGCGCAACGACCGGCAAAGCTACCAGGACGATTTCTTCCGCATGGATCTGCCCACCTTCGACGAAGTGCCAGTCCGCGAGGCCTTGCTGAACGCCGTGGCCCACCGAGACTATCGGCTGGGTGGTTCCATCTTCGTGCGCCAGTTCGCCAAGCGGCTGGAGGTGGTGAGTCCCGGCGGCTTGCCAGCGGGCATCACGCCCGAGAACATCATCGACCAGCAAAATCCGCGCAATCGCCGTCTGGCCGAGGCGCTTGCGCGCTGCGGGTTGATCGAACGCTCGGGCCAGGGCCTCAACCTGATGATGGAGAGCGCTGTGCGCCAAGGCAAGCCGCTGCCCAGTTTCGCGGGCACTGCTGCGCACGAGGTGCGGCTGACGCTGGAAGGCGGCGTGCGCAACCCGGCGTTCGTGCGGTTCATGGAGCGGCTGGGAGAGGAAAGATTGCGCAGCTTCTCAACGCTGGACTATCTGGCATTGGAGCGCCTGGAGCAGGATCGCGCTCTGACGCCGGAGTTGCAGGAACGCCTGCCCACTCTGGCAGAGGTGGGTGCGATCGAGGTAATGGGACGGGGAAAGACCGCCAGATACATGCTTGCAGCTGCCTTGTATGCGACGTTGGGCAGCAAAGGCACCTATACCCGCAGACGGGGGTTGGACCGTGGAACCAACAAGGCTCTATTGCTGCAGCACCTCAAAGACCAAGGTGAGGCAGGCGCCCCGCTGAGCGAATTCCGCCAGGTGCTGCCATCGCTCACCATGAAAGCCGTGCAAAAGCTGCTGGATGAGCTCCGCAATGATGGTTCGATCGGCGTCGTCGGCCAAAGACGCTGGGCCCGTTGGTATCTGGCGGATGCAGCGGTGTTTAAACCAGGGTTTAACCCAAAGAGGTAAAGCATTGCTTTACTTCTAAAAATGTCATTTCAAATCAACAGCTTATAAAACCCTCTGGGTCAATGAACACCGAGCGGCTTGGGTTCTGCTGGTGGAATCGATCTTCCCGCTCTTATTTTCCTGAAGGACTTGCAGCCATGACCTCCCGCGACATCCTCATCGCCTCCATCGCCCGCACCGCCATCGGCACCTTCGGCGGCTCGCTCAAGGACATTCCCAACACCCAGCTCGCCACCACCGCCGTGCGCGCGGCCATCGAGCGCAGCGGCATCGCGGCCGATGCGGTGGGGCATGTGGTGATGGGCAACGTGATCCCCACCGACACGAAGGATGCCTACCTCTCGCGCGTGGCCGCCATCGATGCGGGCTGCCCGGTGGAGACGCCGGCCTTCAATGTCAACCGTCTGTGCGGCTCGGGCCTGCAGGCCATCGTGTCGGCGGCGCAGGCCATCGCGCTGGGCGATTGCGACGTGGCGATCGGCGGCGGCAGCGAGTCGATGAGCCGGGGCCCCTATTTCGACACCGCCGCCCGCTGGGGCGCGCGCATGGGCGATGCGAAGAGCATCGACTACATGCTGGGCATCCTGCACGACCCCTGGCAGAAGATGCACATGGGCATCACCGCCGAGAACGTGGCCGAGCGCTACCGCATCGGCCGCGAGGCGCAGGACCAATTGGCCGCCGAGAGCCAGCGCCGCGCGGCGGCCGCCATCGAGGCGGGCTATTTCAAGGAGCAGATCGTTCCGGTGGAAATCCCCGGCCGCAAAGGCACGACCACCCTGTTCGACACCGACGAGCACGTGCGTGGCGGCACCACGGTCGAGGTGCTGGCCGGCATGAAGCCCGCGTTCAGGAAGGACGGCGGCACGGTCACCGCGGGCAACGCCTCGGGCATCAACGACGGCGCGGCCGCCGTGGTGCTGGTGGCGGGCGACCGCGC
The DNA here is from genome assembly GCF_040892545.1 of Paracidovorax avenae. NCBI lineage: Bacteria > Pseudomonadati > Pseudomonadota > Betaproteobacteria > Burkholderiales > Comamonadaceae > Paracidovorax > Paracidovorax avenae. The sequence continues at coordinate 47,453 of NZ_CP156079.1, read as the reverse complement.
GGCCGCGCTGGGTGCCAGGCCGCTGGCGCGCCTGGTCGGCTACGCACACGCCGGGGTGGACCCGGCTTACATGGGCATCGGCCCCGTGCCCGCCACGCGCGCAGTGCTGCAGCGCACGGGCCTGTCGGTGCAGGACATGGACGTGATCGAGGCCAACGAAGCCTTTGCCGCCCAGGCGTGCGCCGTGATCCAGGAACTGGGCCTGGACCCGGCCAAGGTGAACCCGAACGGCTCGGGCATCTCGCTCGGCCACCCCGTCGGCGCCACGGGCGCCATCATCACCACCAAGGCCATCGCCGAGCTGCACCGCACGGGCGGCCGCTATGCGCTGGTCACCATGTGCATCGGTGGCGGCCAGGGCATCGCAGCCATTTTCGAGCGCGTTTGAAACGATTGGAAACAGCCACGGCAAACCGGGCGAGGCCGACTAGGATCGCCTCCTTTGCGCGACCATCACACAACCGATGCCATACATCTACCAGAATGCCGCAGCGCTCGAGGGAACCGACAAGGTCGGCAGCAAGCACTGCGTGGCGCTCCTCCAGCACTATGCCCACCTGCCGCACACCAGCAACTGGAAGCAGGGCGAGACCGTGTTCGGCAATGCCAACATCAAGAAGGGCACGGCCATCGCCACGTTCAACAGCGCCGGCAAGTACGGCAGCCTGCCCACGGGCAACCATGCGGCGTTCTTCATCTCGCAGGATCCCGGCGGCATCTGGATCATGGACCAGTGGCTGAGCGATACGCAAAAGCCCAAGGTGTCCATGCGCTACGTGCGCCCCAAGCCCCAGCGCAAGAACGGCGACTTCGCCGACCCGAGCAACAACGCCGCCGCGTATTCCGTCATCGAATGATGAAGGTGCACACGAAGAACGACACCGGGATCTCCATGATGCCTCCAGCTTCTGCCCTCCCCTTCACGGCCAGCCGGTCCGCGACCCTGGCCTGCCTCCTCGTCGCGGCCACCGGCCTGCCCGGCGCGGCTACGGCGGCCACGGCCAACGGTACGGCTGCGTCCGCCGCGCTGGAATGCCCGGCCACGGTCCAGCTCGAAGCCCCCCGGGCCACGGCATCCGGCCTGCCCGCAGGCACGGAGATCGTGCTGGATGCGCGCCCGCTGCGCCTGACCGGCTACAACTTCTTCGACGGCCCGCCCGCCCAGGGTGCCGCGCTGGTGCCCACGTCGGACAAACCCGGCAAGGGCACGAAAGGGGCGAAAAGCGAATCCACCGCCACGTGGGTGTTCGAGGGGGACTACCCGCAAGGCAAGTTCGCTTCGTGCGACTACGCGGGAGGCACGGTGCGACTGGTGCAGCGCATGGACGATGGGGCGAAGCGGTGCACGGCCATGTCGCGCACCGCCGGAGATCCACCGGCGCTGCAGGTGCGATTCCGGTGCGAGTGACTTTTACTTATAGAACGCTTCCACCGTCCCCTTGAGCGTGAGGAGCAGCGGCCGGCCCTTGCGGTCCACCGTCTTGCCGGCCGGCACCTTGATCCAGCCTTCGCTCACGCAATACTCTTCCACGTCGAAACGCTCCTTGCCGTTGAAGCGGATGCCGATGTCGTGCTCGAAGACGGCGGGCACGTGGAACTTGCTGCGCGGGTCGATGGAGAGGTGGTCGGGGAGTTCGGGGCGTTGCACTGCGTCGGTCACGGGATGGAGCTCTCTGGGTGAAGCGGAAAGGAAAGAAGCCCGGATTCTCCTGCAATTGGCCGGCCCCTCCGCCGGGGCTTTCCCACCGCCCGCCTGCGTCCGTCAGCGCAGCATCGCGTACCCCACCGCGATCGCGGCGGCCAGCCCCACGGCGTCAGCGAACAGCGCGCAGGCCAGGGCATGGCGCGTGTGCTTCACGCCCACGCTGCCGAAGTACACCGCCAGCACGTAGAAAGTGGTCTCGGCCGAGCCCTGCATGACCGCGGCGAGCCGCCCGGCGAACGAGTCCACGCCGTGCGCCTGCATCACGTCGATCATGAGCCCGCGCGCGCCCGCGCCGGACAGCACCCGCATCAGCCCCACCGGAAGGGCCGGCAGGAAATCCGTGTTCCAGCCCAGCGCCGCCACGCCCGCGCCGACGACCGCGAGCAGCGCGTCCATGCAGCCGGCCGCGCGGAAGACGCCGATGGCCACCAGGATCGCCACCAGGTAGGGCACGATCTGCACCGCCACGCCGAAGCCTTCCTTGGCGCCGTCGATGAAGGCGTCGTACACGTTGATGCGGCGCACCGCCCCGGCCAGGATGAAGAGCATCACGATGCCGAGGATCACCGCCGCGCCGATGGTGCCCGCGATGCGGGATGCCTGCTCGGCGGGCAGCCGGCCGAGCGCCCACACGGCCGCGCCCAGCAGCCCGGACACGGCCGCGAGCGGCAGCAGCAGCCGGGGGCGCCAGAGCGGCAGCCGCTGGCACAGGCCCACGGCCAGCACGCCCGCGATCAGCGCGATGAAAGTGACCAGCAGCGTAGGCAGGAAGATGTCCGCCGCGTTGAAGCCCGCGCCCAGCCCCTGCTGCACGGCGACGCTCTGGCGGATCGCGATCACCGAGGTGGGGATCAGCGTGAGCCCGGCCGTGTTCATGACCACGAACATGATCTGCGCATCGCTGGCCGTATCCCGCGGGCCTGTGTGCAACGACTGCAGCTCGCGCATGGCGGTGAGCCCCAGCGGCGTGGCCGCGTTGTCCAGGCCGAGCAGATTGGCCGAGAAATTCATGGTCATCGCACCCTGCGCGGGATGGCCCTGCGGCACCCCGGGAAAGAGGCGCCGCAGCAGCGGGCCGGCCGCGCGCGCGAGCAGTTCCACCATGCCGGCGCGCTCGCCCACCCGCATCAGGCCCAGCCAGAGCGCCATCACGCCGGCCAGGCCCAGGGATATCTCGAAACCCGAGCGCGCGGCCGTGAACATCGCGGCCAGCAACGCCTGGAAGACATCCGCGTCGCCCAGGGCCCAGCGCGTGGCGGCGGTGACGAACGCGATGGTGAAAAAGCCGATCCAGACCCAGTTGAGCGCCATGGGGGGCGATGGTAGCTGCCCGGACCGTGCTGCCCGGTCAGAACGGTGCGTCGTCGTCCGCGTCCGCCGTGGCAGCGGCACCACCCGCTTCGGCCTTGCGCTCGCCCGGTGCCGGCGCTGGGCCGTCCAGGCCCGTGCGGCCCTCGCCGCCCAGCGCCTCGATCAGGTCGGGGATCAGCTTGGAGAGTTCGCCCGTGGCGATCGCCACGTCGGTGTCGAAGCCCGAATCGTCCTGGCCTCGGCCTTCGAACACCGTGTCGAGGAACGACACCTTCTTGATCTGCAGGCCCTCGGTCAGCACGAAGGCGACGCGGTCGTCCCAGCTCATCGCGAGCTTGGTGGGCAGCTTGCCGGCGGCGATGTGCTCGCGGATCTCGTCGATGTCCAGTGGGTGGCGCGCATAGCGGACCACGGCCTTGGATTCATCGGCGCTCTTGAGCTCGCACTCGCGGTCCACGCTGAAAGCCACCGGCGGCTCCTGCTCCTTGAGCCAGTGGGCCATGGCCGCCTGCGGCGAGGTCTGCGTATCGAGCAGGGAGACCGACAGGCCCGGCAGCGCTTCCACCAGCAGCGAGACGACCTCGTCGGCCCGGCCCTGGCTGCCGGTGTCGAGCACCAGCAGGCGCGCCTCGGTGTCGATCCAGACCCACATCGATCCCTGCTTGGTGAACGCCATCGGCAGCAGGTCGAGCTTGGCCTCTTCCTTGAGCTCGCGGGTTTCCTTCTTGCCCGGCTTGCGGCCGGTTTCCTTCTCGATGCGAGCGGCCTTGTCCTTGACCTTGCGCGCCAGGACCGATCCCGGGAGCATCTTGGATTCGGTCATGAAACGCAGGATCCACTGGCCACCCACGGATTCGGCGAGCGCGCCGTGGGCCTCGCCCCGGGGCGGTACCCATCCCACGGATTTTTCCTGGGTGGCGCCGCATTCCACGAACGGGGTGCGGGCCAGGGCTTCCTCGAGCTGGGGCAGTTCCGCATGCCACTCGGCGATGCGGTAGATGATCATGTTCTTGAACACGGAATTCCTTGTGTGCGATATCGCCCTGCGGCGGGCGCGCCGGCCGCGGTGCCGGCGAAAGGGCGCCATTGTCGTTGCTGCGCGCCCCGGCGGGGTCACAGAACCTTGGCACAACTTTACACAGCCACACGCCCCCCTCATGGCGGGGATACACGGGCGGCCGACACTGGCTTCCAACCGCCGCACCGCACCGGTCGCGGCGGCAACGCCCCCGACGGGGCATGAAAGGACATCGCCATGACCGCACTTTTCCTGCAACGACGCTTTGCCACCGCAGCCACGGCCGCCGCACTGACGGCCCTGCTGGCGGCTCCGTCCTTCGCGCAGCAGCCTCCCCCACCGGCCGCGCCCCCCACGGCAGGTGCCGAACGCCCCCACCGCATGCCCACCCCCGAGGAACGCGAAGCCCGCATGGCCCGGCGCGCGGAAGCCCTCCGGCAGAAGCTGCAGCTCACGCCGGCCCAGCAACCGGCATGGGATGCCTTCACCGCGGCCATGCGCCCGCAGGGCCCGCGTCCCGACATGTCCGGAATGGCACAGCTGACCACGCCGGAACGCATCGACCGCATGCGGGCACTGCGCGCGCAGCACAACGCCGAGGCGGACCGCCGGGACGACGCCACGAAAACCTTCTATGCCGCTCTCACCCCGGCGCAGCAGAAGGTGTTCGATGCCGAGCACTTCGGCATGCATGGCCCCCGCCACAAGGGGATGCACGGCGGCAACGGACCTGCCCGCCGGCACGGCGGTGCGGCACCGGCCCCTGCGGCTCCGGCACCACAGTGATGCAGGCCCGCCGCGCATGCGGCGGCCACCTACAGCGGGTTTCCCGGCCCCTGTCCTACAGTGGGTTACGCCGATTGTGTAACCTTACGGTCGCGACATAACTGGGAATTCGCAAAATGCACCATTCATTCATGAAGCGCCTCGTGGCCCCTCTGGCGGCCCGGGGCGCTTTTTTCATTCTGGCGGCCGCCGCGTCTGCCGGTGTCCAGGCCCAGACGACAGGCGCCGAAAGCCCCTCGGTGTATGTGCAGGGAGGCTGGGCAGAGCACCAGACCGACTCCGCCACACTGGGCATCACCCTGCCGTGGACATCCTGGCGCAGCGAGCTCTGGGGCAGCGAAGTGCGCGGCTACTGGGACATCTATGCCAGCCGGTGGTCCTACGACAGCGTGGACGGCGGCTCCGGCCACGCCACCCTGGCCGGCATCACGCCCACTTTCCGGCTGCGGCCCGACAACGGCCGTTCCCCCTGGTTCCTGGAAGGCGGGGTCGGCATCACCTACATGGACAAGCGCTATCACACGCCCCACAAGGAATTCAGCACCCGGTACAACTTCGCGACCCACCTGGGCGTGGGCTACAGCCTGGGAGCGCAGCGCCAGCACGAGGTCGCGATCCGCGTGCAGCATCTCTCCAATGCAGGCATCAAGAGTCCCAACCCCGGGGAGAACTTCGTCCAGCTGCGCTACGCGTACCACTTCTGACGCAACGCCCTTGCCCCTCCCTCCGAAGCCCCGCACTGCGGGGCTTTTTCTTTGGCGCAGCCCGGTCCGGCCGGCCATCCGCCGCATGCCTGTGCATAAAGCTGGGGATAGTTTGAGGCACATCTCCGGGTTATCCACTGCCGCAGGCCGGCGGCCGGAGTTGTTATCGGACTGCGCCAGTGTTCACCCGCCCGCAGGCCACAGGCTTGTGGTGGCCCCAAGTGATTGCCAGCATTGGGAAAACGAGGCTTGTCCACAACGCAGGCCCCTCCTTACTACTATTCCTATGGTTTTATAAAAGCTTTCAAGGAATAACAGGAAACATCCTTCAGGGCCATGGCGGAAGGCCCGGAATCGCCCGCGAGTGCATGACCGCACCTGCCCCGCGTCACAGGGACCTTGGCGTGCAGCACAGGTGTCCGGCGGGAACGGCCGTGCCCCGCCCGGGCATCGCTGCATCGCGGCCTGGCGCCTCGAGGCCACAGCAACGGCAGCAACCCGGTGGGAACGCCACCGCAAGGCCACCAAAGGGCTTCCCGAATGCCGTTTCCGGGACAAAGCTGGGGACATCTTTCGCACAAGTGCCTGCTTTTCCACAGCAGCGGTTGCCTCGCCGCACTTGTCCCCGGCAGGACGACAGCGGCAGCCTGGTTCCACCCACATGGTTCACGGCAAGCCAAGTACCTTGTCGCGCCACGGGAAATTCCGGTTATCCACAGATGCGGGCCGGCCTTACTACTACGACTATGTTTTTATAAAGACATACAAGGAAGAACAAGGAACAACCGGGCACGGCGTTGTGCGGGCCGTGCAGATCCCGCACCGGCGATATGCCGAATCGCACATGACAACGCCAGGTGCCGCCGGGCGGTTCCGTCGGCCATGCCCCGTGGAAGGGCCTGAAGGGTGTCAGGCGCGTCAAAGAGCAAGGGAAGTAGGGGGGCGACCGCATGGGCCCTTTGCGGGCTCCTGTGGCCTTCAGGAGGCTCCGCGGCATGCCGTGATGTTCGCGCAGCCGACTGCGCATGCCCGCCCCGGGGCGGCGCGCCCGCTTCCGGGTCAGCGGGAGGGAAGCTGCTGGATCAGAAAGTCTTCCAGAGCTGTTTCAGGCAGCGGCCGGCTGAAGAAGTAGCCCTGGTAGGCGCGGCAGCCCGCCTGTTCCAGGCGGCTGCGCTGTTCGGCGGTCTCCACGCCTTCGGCGATGACGTCCAGCCCGAGGCTGCGCGAGAGCGCGATGATCGTGTCCACGATGGCTGCGTCGTTCGGGTCGGCGAGCAGATCGCGCACGAAGCTCTGGTCGATCTTCAGCTGGTCCAGCGGCATGCGCTTGAGGTAGCTCAGCGAGGAGTACCCCGTTCCGAAGTCGTCCAGCGAGAACCCCACCCCGTGGGACCGCAGCGCGGCCATGGTGGCGATGGTGGTCTCCATGTCCTCGACGAAGAGGCTTTCGGTCAGCTCCAGCTTCAGGCGCGATGCCGGCGCGCCCGTCGCGGTGATGGCGCGCACCACGTCCTCCACGAAGGCCTCGTGGTGGAACTGGCGCGAACTCACGTTCACCGCCATGCTGAGGTGCCCGCGCCCGGGCACGTGCTGCCAGCGTGCCAGCTGGGCGCAGGCCGTGTGCAGTACCCAGCGGCCCAGGGGCAGCACCAGTCCGGTTTCCTCGGCCAGCGGGATGAATTCCCCCGGGGACACCATGCCGCGCTGTGGGTGCGGCCAGCGCACGAGCGCCTCCACACCGGTCACGCCGCCCCGGTGGTCGATCTGGGGCTGGTAATGCAGCATGAACTGCTCCCGTGCCAGGGCGGTGCGCAGGTCGTTTTCCAGCTCCGCGCGGGCGGTGACCACCGCCTGCATGCCCGGGTCGAAGAACCGCAGCGTATTGCGCCCCGCGGTCTTTGCCTGGTACATGGCGAGGTCGGCCTGCTTGAGCAGTTCGCCCACCGTCGATGCCCGGCCGTCGCCGAAAGGCGCCACGCCGATGCTGGGCGTGCTGCGGTAGTGGTAGCCCTGCAGCACGTACGGCGTGGCCAGCACGGCCAGGATCTTCTCGCCCACGGTGCGGGCGCTCAGGGCCAGGTCGTCGGGATGGGGGCTGAGCCCTTCGATCATCACCACGAATTCGTCGCCGCCCAGGCGGGCGACGGTGTCCACGGAACGCACGCAGGTGTTCAGGCGGGCAGCCACCTGCTGCAGGAGCACGTCGCCCTGGTCGTGGCCCAGGGTGTCGTTGAGGGTCTTGAAGTTGTCCAGGTCGATGAAGAGCAGCGCGCCCCCCTGCCGGCGCCGCTGCGCCGTGGCCAGGGCGTGGCGCATGCGGTCCATCAGCAGCATGCGGTTGGGCAGCCCGGTCAGCGAATCGTAGAACGCCAGCCGCTGGATCTCCCGTTCCGTGGCCTTGCGCTGGCCGATGTCGGTATTGATGGCCAGGATGGAATCCGGCTGGCCCTGCTCGCCCTGCACCAGCGTCCAGCGGCCCTCGACGTCCAGGCGCCGCCCGTCCCGGTGGAACTGGACGATCTCCCCCGCCCATTCGCCCTGCTCCTGCGTGGCCCGGGTCGCGCGCAGGAATTCCTGCGTGTCCTGGTACAGCAGCGTGGCGATGGACTGGCCCATCGCTTCCTCGCGTGTCCAGCCGTAGAGCCGCTCGGCGCCTTCGTTCCAGAACGTGATGTGGTGGTCCAGGTCGCGCACGATGATGGCGTCGCGCGCCTTGTCCAGCAGCGATGCCTGCCGGCGGATATGCGCGTCCGATGCCTGGCGGGCCATCTCCGCCGCCGCACGCGCCGCGAAGATGCGCAGCGTGGAGATCACCATGCCGGGCTGCTGCAGCGGCTCGCGGAAGACCACGAAGACGAAACCGATGGGCTGCCCTTCCGCGCTGCGCAGCTGCAGGCCCACATATGCCTGGGCCCCGAGCCGCGCCACCGGCGAATCCGGGTAGAGCTCGGCGATGCCTTCGGGGATCACGCATTCGGCCTCGTTCACCAGGCGCAGGCTGGGCGTGCCTTCCAGGGGATATTCGGCATTCGGCTGGACCATCCCCTCTTCCACGCGCGAGAGCGTCACCGCGCGGGGCACCCGCCCCCCCGGCTGCGGAAGCAGCCGCGTGACGCAGCCGCCCTGGGCGCCCAGGGCATCGCACATGTGGCTGGCCAGCTGCCGGAAGAACTGAGTTCCGGTGCTGGCCGACACGGCGGCCGCGGCCTTGAGCACCACCGCCTGCAGGCGCTGCTGGTCCTGGCGGGTGCGCAGGCTGCCCAGGCCGAAGGCAATGTCGTTGGCGAGCTGCTGGAGCAGTTCGGTTTCCTCCGCGCCGGTTTCCAGCACCTCTTCCGGATAGAGCGTGAGCAGGCCGAAGACCTGCTCGGCATCGCGCAGCGGCAGGCTGATGACCGCGGGCAGTCCCAGCTGCCGCAGCGGCTGGGCCCACAGGTCGGCATCCGGCGCCTGCCGCAGGTCGTGGACGATTACCGGCCTCCCGCTGCGCAGCGCCTCGCCCGACGGCCCGGGGCTGTGGGGTGTCCAGGGAGCGTCGGGGGTGCCGGCCGGGCGCAGGGTTTCCACACCCACCGTCGTCAGGCCGGACCAGGCCACGGGCTCGATGCTCTGGCGCTCGGTGCCGTTCCAGTGGCGCACCATGCCCACCCAGGCACTGCGGTAGCCGCCCACTTCCCGGGCGATGCGGCAGACCTCGGACAGCAGGGCCGTTTCTCCCGTGGCGCGCACCAGGGCTTCATTGCATGCGCTCAGCAGCCGCTGCACGGTGCCCACGCGCGCGAGCTCGCGTTCCACGCGCATGCGCTGCGTCACATCCGTGGCGAGCACCTGGCGCGCGGCCCGGCCGTTGAAGGTGATGTCGCCCGCGTACACCTCCATATCGATGTGCGTGCCATCCTTCTTGCGGTGGCGGCGGTGCACCGCGTCGCGGCGCACGCCGGTCGGCAGGGCCCGCGCCTCCACCTCCCGCCGAGAGCGTTCCTCCTCCGGCCAGAGCTGGGCGGTCGTCATGCGCAGCAGTTCGGCTTCCGTGTACCCGTAGTGGCGCACCATGGCGCGGTTCACCGCGAGAATGCGCAGGCTGCCGCGCTCATAGACCCACATCGGCTGCGGATGCGCGTCGAAGAGCGAGCGGTACTGCAGTTCCGAGGCGCTCAGCTGCGCGGCATAGCTGCGCAGCTGCAGCACGGCGCCCAGCGATTCGGCCAGGATCTGCACATAGGCCACCTGGCGCTGGGAAAAGGTGAACACAGGGTCGGCGTTCACCTTGAGCATGCCGAGCACCGTATCCCCCGCGCGCAGCGGCGCGGCGATGAACGACAGCAACCCGTGCTGGCCCTCGTCGGTGGCGAACAGTGCATGCTGCTGCGAGCCGTCGCTGTGCAGCACCGTCTGTTCGGCTTCCAGATGCTGCCAGAGCAGGTACCCGAGCATCGGGCGGGATTCGTCCAGCGGCGCGGCCCGGGGCCCGGTGCTCGCGCGCACGCGCAGCCGGTCGCCCTCGCGCAGCACGACCATGGCGCCCTGCCCGTCCGCCAGGTCCATCGCGGTGCGGGCCGCCAGCAGCAGGACTTCTTCCACGGGCAGGTCGAGCGCGCTCATGCGCTGCTGCACGCGCACCAGTTCCGCATGCGCGCCGGCATCGCGCTGGGCCTGCAGCGCGCTCTGCTTCTGGGCGCTGATGTCGGTCATCCCGCCGACCATGCGCAGGCCCTGCCCCTGCGCGTCGCGGATCACGAAGCCGCGATCGCGGATCCACGCATAGGTGCCGTCCTGCCGGCGGAAGCGGTATTCGTCCATCCAGTGCAGGGCGTCGCCTTCGATGGCGGCATGGATGCTCTCGAGCACGCGGTCGCTGTCGTCGGGATGCAGCCGCTGCGTCCAGGAGGTGCTGTCGTGCGGCAACGTATGCAGCGGAACGCCGAAGAGGACTTCCATCCCCTCGTTCCACCACATCGAGTCATCGGTGAGGTTCCAGTCCCAGATCGCGTCGGCGGTGGCCCGTGCCACGAGGTGGAAACGTTCTTCCGACAGGGCCCGTTCCTGCGCGCGCTGCGCCATGCCGCGGCGCTGGCGGCGCAGTTCCAGGAGCGCCATCGCCTGGCTCGCGATCGCGACCAGCGCCTCCCGGTGGCACTCTTCCAGCGCCCGCGGGTCCGTATCGAGGACCACGACCGCGCCCAGCGTCAGGCCATCGGTGGTGTTGATCGGCATGCAGGCTGCCATGCGCATGCGCGAAGGTCCCTGTACCAGGGGATGGCTGCGCAATACCGGATCGGCCGATGCGTCCTTCACCTGCACCAGCCGGCCCCCGAGGGCGAGCCTGCACAGGACATGGGCGCCCGCCAGGTTCTGCAGGGTGCCGAGTTCCATGCCCGCGCTGGACTTGAACCATTCGCAGTCCTTGCCCACGAAGCCGATGGCGGCGATGGCGGCCCCGCACAAATGGGCCGCCAGGCGGGCGAGCTGATCGAAGGTGTCTTCGGCCGGCGTCTCGAGAATGGCGCAGGCGTGCAACGCGTCCAGGCGCCGGCGGTCCGGGTCCGTGCGCGCAACCATGGTCAGCGCTCCCGGAGACGCGGGAGAGCCCGGCGCTCTGGAGCGTGCGGCATCGGAAGCGGGAGCGGATGCACCTGCATGGCGTGGTCGTGGTGGGGTTGGAGGGGGTCGCGTTGCCGGGTCCACCCGCCGGAGCGGCAGACGTCCCAACCTGCATGTTTCCGAATGCTACACCCTGGCAACCGTCCAGAGGCCGGGCAAGTGCGGCCGATCCGTGCAGAAAACAACAGCAGCGCCCCCAGGGCGGCTAGGGAAGGCAGCGGATCAGCGGTGGCCGCGGCGCGCCCGCACGGCGGCAGCGAGGCCTTCGAGCACCGGCACCGTCTGGTCGAAGCCGATGCAAGCGTCCGTCACTGACACGCCGGCCTCCAGGGGCTGCCCGGGCACGATGTCCTGGCGGCCTTCCCGCAGATGGCTTTCGATCATCACGCCGGTGATGCGGCCGTCCCGGGCTGCGACCTGCGCCGCCACGTCGGCCGCCCCGTAGTTCGGCTGCCGGCCACCGCGCAGGATCACATGGCAGTCCCGGTTGCCGCGCGTCTCGAAAATGGCGGCCTGCCCCATCTTGGTCATGCCCATGAAGGCGTGCGGCGCCTGGGCGGCGAGGATGGCGTCGGACGCGACCTTCACGCCGCCATCCGTGCCGTTCTTGAACCCCACGGGGCAGGACAGGCCGCTGGCCAGCTGGCGGTGGCTCTGGCTTTCCGTGGTGCGCGCGCCGATCGCGCCCCAGCTCACCAGGTCGCTGATGAATTGCGGCGAAAGCAGGTCCAGGAATTCCGTACCCACGGGCAGGCCCAGCGCCAGCACGTCCAGCAGCAGCCTGCGCGCCATTTCCAGGCCTTCGTTGATCGCGAAGCTGCCATCCAGGTGCGGATCATTGATATAGCCCTTCCAGCCCACCGTGGTGCGGGGCTTCTCGAAGTACACCCGCATCACCACCAGCAGCTCCGCGGACAGCCGGTCGGCCTGGGCCTTGAGCGCCTTCGCATACTCCATGGCCTGGCCATGGTCGTGGATGGAGCACGGTCCCACCACGACGATGAGCCGGTCGTCCTCGCCGTGCATCACCCGCGAGAGCGCGGCGCGGCTGGATTCCACGAGGGCCTGGGCGCCGTCCGAAGCGGGCAGCCACTCCTGCAGCAGCGCGGGCGTGATCAGCGGCCGCACGGCCTTGATGCGGGTGTCGTCGATGCGGGTGGTGTCGTGCGTGCCGGGCTGCGGCGTGGCGCGGTGGACATGCGAAGCGGGGCCTGCGTCCGGGGAAAAGATGCGGTTCATGGGCCGCGATTGTCGCGCGCCTGGCCAGATGCACCTTGTCCCAGGTCGTGTCTCATGGCCTGCGGAACGCGATGGCCTGCCGCGACCAGTAGCCCGAACTGAAGCGGTCCAGCCGCACCGTGCCGCCCGTGGACGGCGCATGCACGAAGCGCCCGCCCTCCACCACGATGCCCGCATGGGTGGGGCGGCCGGAACCGAAGATGACCAGGTCGCCGGTGCGTTCGTCACCGGCCGGCACGGGAGCACCGAAATCGCTGAGCTGCGCCACCGTGCGCGGCGGCGCAACCCCGGCGAGGCTGCGGTACACATAGCCGATGAGCCCGCTGCAGTCGAAGCCGCCTTCCGGGGTGTTGCCGCCGTAGCGGTACGGCGTGCCCACGAGACCCATCGCGTGGATCGCGATGTCGTTCGATTGCTCGGGTGTCAGGCGGGAATACGCTGGGACCGTTCCACGTCCGCCGCGGTGCGGCGATGTACCGCATGCGGACAGCAGCAGCGCGGCGGCGACCAGCACGGTCCTGCGGGCGGGCCCCGATGCGGAAATCCCTGTGGCATGGCTGGGCTTGTTCTGCATGGCGCCGCAGATTAACCCAGGCATGGACCGGCCACCGTTTCGGAAGGTTTTTCTCCGGGGAGTGGTGGCCGGGGCCGGTGCGTCAGACTTCAGTGCCGGTGGGCTCGCGCACTGCGGCCTGGGTCGCGCCACCGCGCCGTGCGACCAGCCGGTTGGCCACCGCCACCACGGCCTGCACCGATGCGTTGACGATGCTGTGGTCCAGGCCCACCCCGAAAGTGGCGCCCGGCACGCCCTCGAGCGCGGCCTCGACGATGGCCAGGGCCTGCGCGCCCGCGCCGGCGCCGGTGGCACGTTCTTCGTAATGGTCCACGCGCAGCGGCAGGCCGAGCGCATCCACCGTCGCGTCGATCGGACCATTGCCGCGCCCCTGCAGCGTCTGGCGCACGCCGTCGATGGTCACGTCCAGCGCGATGCCCTGGCCGTCCTCATCGAGGCGCTGGCCGTGCAGCGTGAGCGCGCCGGGCGTGCCTTGCGCGGGCGCCGCGATATAGGTCTGCGAGAACAGGCTCCAGAGTGCGTCGCCGTCCATTTCGCCTTCGCTCGTGTCCGTGGCGCGCTGCACCACGGCGCTGAACTCCACCTGCAGGCGGCGCGGCATCACCACGCCGCGCTCGCGCTCCAGCAGAAAGGCGATGCCGCCCTTGCCCGACTGGCTGTTCACGCGGATCACGCTGTCGTAGGTGCGGCCGAGGTCCGCCGGATCGATCGGGAGGTAGGGGACTTCCCAGAGGCCCGCCGGGTCCTGCGCCGCAAAGCCTTTCTTGATCGCGTCCTGGTGCGAGCCCGAGAACGCGGTGAAGACGAGGTCGCCCGCATACGGATGGCGCGGATGCACCGGCAGGGATGTGCATTCCTCGGCCACGCGCGCCACATGCGTGATGTCGGAGAAATCGAGGTTCGGGTGCACGCCCTGCGTGTACATGTTGAGCGCGAGCGTCACGATGTCCACATTGCCGCAGCGCTCGCCGTTGCCGAAGAGGCAGCCTTCCACCCGGTCTGCGCCGGCCATCATCGCCAGCTCGGCCGCGGCCACGCCCGTGCCGCGGTCATTGTGCGGGTGGACGGAAAGCACGACGTGCTCGCGCGGTGCGAGCCGGCGGTGCATCCATTCGATCTGGTCGGCGAACACGTTGGGCGTGGCGTTCTCCACCGTGGTCGGCAGGTTGATGATGATGGGCCGGCCCGGGCCGGCGCCCCACGCCGCGATCGCCGTCTGGCAGGCGCGCAGCGACACCTCGGGCTCGGTGGCGCTGAACGTCTCTGGCGAATACTGCAGCGTCCAGGCCGTGGCCGGCTGCGCGTCGGTGAGGCGCTTGATGAGGGACACGTGGTGCTCGATGAACGCCATCACCTGCGACACGTTCATGCCGAACACGATGCGGCGCCAGGCCGGGGCCGTGGCGTTGTAGAGGTGCACGATGGCGCGCGGCGCGCCCTGCAGGGCCTGCACCGTGCGCTCGATCAGGTCCTCTCGCGACTGGGTCATGACCATGATGGTCACGTCGTCGGGGATGCGGTTTTCCTCGATGAGGCGGCGCACGAAGTCGAAGTCCGTCTGCGACGCGGCCGGAAAGCCCACTTCGATTTCCTTGAAGCCGATGCGCACGAGTTCCTCGAAGAGGCGCATCTTGCGCTCGCCGTTCATCGGCTCGAAGAGCGCCTGGTTGCCGTCGCGCAGGTCGGTGGAGAGCCAGACCGGCGCCCGCGTGATGGAGCGGGACGGCCAGGTGCGGTCCGGCAGGGACGCAATGGCGGTGGGTTGGTACTTGGTGGCAGGCTTGGCGATCATCATGATGGGCTCCACGAAACGGTATCGCGCCGGGCCGGCATCGCCGCAAGGGCAAGGTGGATGGCATGACGCCACCACGGCGCGATCAAATCAACGAACGGAAAAGACGATGCGACATTCCCTGCAGCCCTCCACGCGGGTGGAGGCTGGTTCGTGGGCCGGGGTCAGGGGAAGGTCGGTGTTGCGCGGACTGGCGGCACGGGGGCCGGATCAGCGGGCAACGGGGATGGCGAACGCATGCAGACCCCGGCCAGGCACTAGGCCTAGAGCTAGGGTGGATAGGATGCGGCTGCGTTGCATGGTGTGCGGGATTGAGCGTTCATGCTAGCACAGGCGCCGCGCGGCGGTAAAGCCCGTGCAAAAAAACCGCAGTTGCCCGGTGCGTGACGCGGGGTTTCAGCCGGCTTCCATTGCGGAACGGCCCTGCCCCGCCGGCCCGGCGGTGGCCTGTTGCGTATCGCCGAGCGCCACCAATTGCCGCACCAGGCCGGGCGCCAGCTTCGATGGCCGGCGTGCCGGCTCGAACAGCCACATGTCGTAGAGCGGGAAAGATTCCTGCAGTGCCAGCGGCACCAGCGCGTGCGCTTCCGCCCCCAGCAGCGCGGGATGCGGCACCACGGCCAGCAGGTCGCACTGCGCCACCAGCCGGAGCATGCTCGCGAAGTCCGGGCAGTGCGCGGCCACGCGCGGCGGTGGCATGCGGCGCACGCGGTGGGCTTCCGCCAGCACGTCCACGGGCCCGCTCACGCTGGGCTCCACGCGCGCCCAGGCTGCACTCCGCAGTGCCTCCAGCGACCGGGCGCCGGCCAGCGGATGGCCGCGCCGCGCGTAGGCCTGCGGGCGCAGCGCGTACAGCCGCCGCTGCACCACGCCGTGGTGCGCGAATCCGCGAGGGCGTGGCGCGATGGCGCAATCGACCGTGCCGTCCACCAGATTCGCCAGCAGGCGGCCTTCATCGGCGCAGACCATTTCCAGCGAGCGGCGGGGGTGGCCTTCGCACCAGCCTGCATACAGCAGCGGGCCGCACACCAGCGCGGCCGAGGGCGTCAGGCCGGCACGCAGTACCCGCGGCCTGCCGGTGGCCGGCCCTGCCCCGCCGGGAACCAGGGCATCGATGCCCTCGGCCAGGGGCCGCGATTCCGTGGCCACCCGCAGCGCCAGCTCCGTGGGCACGCGGCGGCGGCCGTCCCGCACCAGCAGCGGCGTGTCGAACCGGGCCTGCAGCACGCGCATGCCGTGGCTGATGGCCGGCTGGGAGACGCCGCAGGCGCGCGCTGCGGCGGCGAAAGAGCCGTGCTCGATGACCGCGCGAAGGTAGGCCAGATGGGGGAGATACATCAACGCCATTTATATATCCGGTGCGGCAGCGCTTGCCTGGGTGGCGGCAGGAGTAGATGCTGCGGAGCGCGTGTCCTTCCTCTCCTTTCTTCATTGCTTTCCTTCGCCCAGCAAAGGCTTCCTGATGACCCAGCTCCAGCTCGCCACCGTGAAAACCTACCTCTCCCGCCTGCATGCGGGCGACACCGACGGCCTGATCGCCTGTTTCGAAAGCAAGGGCCTCGTGCATTCGCCGTTCCTGGGAACCATGCGGGCCCGCGAATTCTTCAGGAAGCTTGCCGAATCCTCGGCCGCCAGCGTGATCACGCCGATCGACCTGCTGGTCTCTGCCGAGCCCGAGGCGGGCCTGGTGCGCGTGGCCGCGTACTTCCGGTACGACTGGACGCTGAACGACGGGCGGATCGTCCATTTCACCTGCGTGGACGTCTTTCGCTTCGCCGAAGGCAGCGCCGAAATCCAGGACATGCACATCGTTTATGACACGCACCCCCTGCGCGAACAGGTGGGCGACAAATACGCGCCCGATCCGGCGTGAGCGCCTGCCGGCTCCTGCACGCCGCCCTGCATCCCCCCACGCCACGGCCCCGGTTTCCGGGGCCTTTTTTCTTCCCTTTCACGTTTCGCGCAGCGTTTTCGGGAGATTTCCTTGGGCCATGCGAGGAAAGCAAATCCCGTCTCAGCACCGGGCGAAACCAATGTATCCATACAAATGATATTTGTACTAATACATTAAAATGAATGTATGAAGACAATGCATTTCGATGGATCGTCGGCAGCGGAAATCGCGGACAGCATCGAATCCCACCTGCGCTCCGGGGCGCTTTCGTGCGGGGATGCGCTGCCCGCGGTGCGCGCGCTGGCCTTGCAACTGGGTGTCAATCCGAACACCGTGGCCGCAGCCTATGCGCGCCTGCGCGATGCCGGCCGGCTGGTGACCGACGGCCGCCGCGGAACGCGCGTGGCCTCGGCCCGGCCCCCGGTGGCCGAGGCGATGGCGCTGCCCACGGGCCTGCGCGATCTCGCTGGCGGCCATGGGGACCGCACCCTTCTTCCGCGGCTTCCCTCCAACGGCTGGCAGGGGGTGCCGCTGGATGCAGGCCCTGGCTACGGTGGGGATGCCGAGGTCTCCCTCTGGCGCGAAATGGCGCTGGAGTGGCTGGGCAGCCAGGGGCTGCCCCACGATGCCACGGGCGTGTTTTCGGGCACGCTGGACGCCGTGGAAGCGGCATTGCGCCACCATGCGCGCCCTGGCGACCGCGTCGCGGTCGAAGATCCCTGCTGGCCCCCGATGGCCGCGCTGCTGCATGCGCTGCGGCTCAAGGCGGTGTCCCTGCCGATGGACGACCAGGGCGTGCAGGTGCCGTCCGCCGAATGCCTGGACAGCTGCGCCGCGCTGGTGCTCACGCCGCGCGCCCACAATCCCACCGGCTGCGCGATCTCCGAGCCGCGGTGGAAAGCCCTGCGCCGAGCCCTGCACGGCCGTCCCCACCTGCTGTGCATCCTGGACGACCACTGGGGGCCGCTCAGCCAGGAGCCGCTGGCTCCGGCGGCCGCACTGCCCCCGCTCTGGCTTTACGTCCTCTCCGTGGGCAAGTTCCTCGGTCCGGACATGCGCGTGGCGCTCGCGGCCGGCACACCGGCGCTCATCGATGCCATGCGTGCCCAGCAGGCCGCAGGTGGGCGATCGGTCAGCCGGCTGCTCCAGGCGCTGGCTGCCCGGCTCTGGCGGGATGCCCTGCGTTCAGGCCAGCTCGCCCAGGCAGCCCAGGCCTATGCGCGGCGGCGGCAGGCACTGGAGTTCGCCCTCCGGTCGCAGCCGGCGGCCCCGGCGGCCACCGGGGCCGCGGCCGGCGAGGGCCTGCATCTGTGGATTCCGGTGCGTGACGAAAGCGCGGTGCTGTCCGCGCTGGCCGCCCGGGGCTGGGCGGCCCAGGCGGGGGTGCCTTTCCGCATTGCCAGCGGTCCGGCGGTACGCATCAGCCTCGGGGATCTCGCCGGCCCGGAAGTCGGACCCCTGGCACGCGATCTGGCCGATGCCCTGGCGCCGGCTGCGGCCCGGGCGGTGTTCTGACCGGACGGTGCCGTGTGGGAACTGCTGCGCGGGAGTTGCTTCGGCCTTCAGGGCAGCGGGGCTGACGGCTCGCAGCGGCCGGCGTCCCGCCACAGGTCTCCACCCGTGGCATGCCGTGCCAGCAGCTTGTCCATTCCCTTGCGTGCGCATCGCTGCAGCGACGCGAGCAGTGCGTGGCCGGGATCGGCGATGCCGTAGCGGGTGCGCAGGTCGTGCTGCATGCGTCCCAGCAGTGCCGCGGCCATTTCCGCATCAGCCAGCGCACGGTGGGCGCGTGCAGCGGGTGGCAGGCCGAGGTGCGCCACGATGCGGCCCAATTGGTGGCTCGCGGCTTCGGGATACAGGCGGCGGGACAGCAGCACCGTGCAGGCGAAAGCGTGGGGCGCGGGCAGGTCCGCACGGGCCAGTTCTGCCGCCCAGAAGCGGCTGTCGAACGACGCGTTGTGCGCCACCATGGGCGCATCACCGACAAAGCGTGCGGCATCGCGCATCACCGACTCGGCGGGGGGCGCGGTGTCCAGCATGGCCGGCGTGATGCCCGTGAGCTGGATGATGAAGGGGGGCAGCCAGGCCCCGGTCTTCATGAGGCTCTGGAACCGGTCCACAGGCCGGCCCTCTTCCATGAGCACGATGGCCACCTCGGTGGCACGTGCGCCCTGCGAGGGCGTCATGCCGGTGGTTTCAAAATCGATGACGGCGATACGGGACGGCATGGGGCGATTGTCGCCCTTCCCGCTTCCGAACCAGGCCGGCGCCGTCAGCCCGCCCCGCGGCCACCCCCGCCGGTGGAAGGGCCACCACCACCCTGGCGCGACTGCACCTGGTTGCTGCTGCCCACGTGCGCGTCGCGGTCGTGTCGGCTTTGCGGCGTGCGCTGGCCTTCGTTGCGCTGCGTGGGTTCCTGGTTACCTTGCTGGTTGTGGTCGTTCTCGACCTTGCCCGTGCCGGGCTGCTGCTTGTCGGACATGCCTGTCTCCTTCAAAGGTTGGTGCCGAATCGGCCGCATCAGGACAGCGACAGTTCCCTGTGCTCCCCCATATTCGGCGGGTTGCCGGTGACGGCCGCCTTGGCCATCTTGAAGAGCTGGGTCATCTTGCTTTCCTTCACGTCCCAGTATTCGGCGTGCTGGATGCGGATCACCAGCAGTGCCAGGTTGGGATCATCGATGCCCTGGGGGAACCAGGCTTTGGCCGCGGGCGACCACAGCGCCTCCTTGCGGGCCTTGTCCTCGATGAAACCAGCCGAGCCGGACAGGGACACGTAGCTGTCCTTCTCCGGGTTCGCGTAAGTCACATTCACCTGGGCATCGGCCTTCAGGCGCTGCGCGAGCTCGCCGTCGTGCGGAATGAAGAAGTACAGCTCCGAGTGCTCGTCGATGTCCTTGTTCTGCGTGGTCAGCGGATGCGCATGCAGCTGGCCGGTGGCCGAGCGGTGGGTGAGCATGCCGAAGCGGATGTCCTTGATCAGCTTCCAGAGCGTGGTCTGGGGGGAATCCTGGGTCATGGGAGAGCCTCCGGTAGGGTGCGTGGCCGGGCGCGCTGCGGCCCGGTGTGGAAGACCCACTGTAGGCCGCACGCCGCCCTGCCGGGGTCGGCCCTGCCGCCGCACGGCTGTCGGGGGCGTCCGACACCGCGGCGCCGTAGCGTCAGCGCGCTGGATCCGTGCCAGGCACGCTACGCCGCGGTGCGGCGCTGCAGCGTGAACGGCGGCAGGCCCTTGAGCAGCCTCTGCCCGTAGGCCGTGCGCACCAGCCGCTTGTCGTAGCAATAGACATGGGCGCGGTCTTCCTCGGTGCGGATGGCGCGTCCCACCCACTGCGCGAGCCGGATGGCCGTGGCGGGCACCACGAGTTCGCTGAACGGGTCGCGCCCCGCGCCGCGCAGCCACTCGGCGCGCGCCTCGCCCACCGGGTCGTCCGGCGGCGCGAAGGGCAGCTTGGTGATGAAGAGCGATTCGCAGAGCGCCCCGGGCAGGTCCAGTCCCTCGCCGAAGGACTGCATGCCGAAGATGATCGACGGCTCGCCCGCCGCCACGCGTTCGCGGTGGCGTGCCAGCAGCTGGGAACGCGGCATCTGCGTCTGCACCAGCACCGTGCTGCGCATGGCGGTGGGCAGCGCATCCACGGCCTGCCGCATCTGGTCGCGCGAGGTGAACAGCACCAGGGCGCCGGCCTCGACCATGGCCAGGTCGCTCAGCAGCGCATCCACCATTTCAGCGGTGTAGTCGGCCGCCTGCCGGGGATCGGCCTGCGTCTCCGTGGCGACGAGCGTGCCCTGCAGCGCATAGTCGAAGGGGCTGGGCACTTCCAGGGTGGTGACGGCGTCGTCGCCGTGCAGGCCGGCCTCGCGCAGGAAGAAATCGAACTGGCCGCAACTCGTGAGCGTGGCCGAGGTGAGCACCGCCCCGCGCACGGCCGACCACAGGTGGTTGCGCAGCGTGTTGCCCGGCAGCACGGGGCTGGCATGCGCCTTGACGACGATGAAGTCGCCGTCCACCGCCAGCGTGAACCACTTGGCCGCCGGCACGGCGCCCTCGGGCGCATCCTGCAGCAGCAGCTGGGCGGTATCGTGCACACCCTCCAGCCGGGGCGCGAGCGCGCCGATCTGCGCATACAGGGTGGACAGGCGCCGCGCCTCGTCGGGCTTGTCGCGCATTTCCGAACGCAGCGCCTTGGCAATGGCGCGCAGCGCGTCCAGAAAGCCTGCCGCATGGTGCGCCACCTGGCTGAAGGGCTCCACCAGCGCCCCGGGCAGCGCGCCTCCCGAGACGCGTGCGCGCGTGGGCGCCGCAGCCGCGGGAATGCGGGAGGATTGCGTGGAAGCGGTGCGCCCTCCGCCCCAGGCGGGCCGCGGTGCGCGCAGTTCGTCGCCGTACGCGTCCATGACCATGCGCGCCGCGTCCTGCAGCGCGGTGCGCAGCCGGGCGGAATGGTTGGGGATGTCCGCCACTTCCTCGACTTCCATCAGCGTGCCGATGCGCAGCGCGCGGCTCGCGAGCTTGTCGATCCAGGTCAGCCGGCTCAGGTCCGCCTCGCAGGCGAACTGGTCGAGTGCGGTGGAGGGCAGGTGGTGGGCTTCGTCCACCACGAGCAGGCAGTTGTCCAGCTCGGGCAGCAGCCGTGCCCCGATCGAGGACAGCAGCAGGTCGTGGTTGGCCACGATCACCTGCGCGGCCACGAGGGCCTTGCGCCGGTCGTAGTAGGTGCACTGGCTGAAGGCCGGGCAATGCTTGCCGGTGCAGGAACTGGCCTCGGCCGCCACCGGGCTCCAGACCTCGGGCTCGGGCGGGGATTCCAGCGTGTCGCGGTCGCCGTCCCAGGCGCCGCGCGCGAGCACGTCGGCCATGGTGGCGTAGAACTTCATGCGCGCTTCGGTCTCGTGGCGCGGGCGGGCGGCACGGGCCGCGGCCTCTTCCTCGGCGAACAGGTCGTCCTCGGGTCCTTCGTCGCCCGACTCACCCGTACCGGCCAGGCGCTCCAGCTTGAGCTTGCACACATAGCGGCCGCGCCCCTTGGCCAGCGCGAACTGGAAGGGTTGCGGCATGCGGGCCGCGAGCGCCGGCAGGTCCTTCTGCACGAGCTGTTCCTGCAGCGCCACGGTGGCCGTGGAAATCAGCACGCGCGTGCCGCGCGCAAGCGCCATGGCGATCGCCGGCACGCTGTAGGCCAGCGATTTGCCCACGCCCGTTCCGGCCTGCACCACGGCAATGGAGCGTGCGGGCGGCGGTGGTGCGCTGTCGCCGTCGTCGGCCTCCACCTTGCCGAGCTGTGCCCGCGCGAACGTGTGCGCCACCTGCTCGGCCATGCGTCGCTGCCCGCCGCGGCTGCGGAAGCCCTCGGTGGCCTGCACCACCGCATCGAAAGACTGCAGGGCCTGCGCGGCCCACTCCTGTTGAGACATACAGTGGTAGTGTACCGGCCAGGCCAGTGCGCGGTGGACTACAGACTGGGTGCGGCACGCTTTCTAGCATGGGAAGCCACACGACCCTGAGCTGCCTGCAAGCCGCCATTCCCGGCGGTGCCCACAAGGAGATTCCCCATGTCCCAAGCCCCCCGTTCCTCCGACCAGCAAGGGGCCGATCCCACGGCCTCCGCCCGCGTGCCCCAGCGGGTCGAGCGCCGCGTCGACACCACCCAGAAGCACCCTGCTCCGGATGCCGAGCAGCAGAACCTCAACAGCCCCGAGGCGCGCCTGCCCCACGAACGCGACCAGGCCGTGGACATGACGGACGGCCAGCCGGATCCGGAGATGAAGCAGGCCCACGACGACCTGGAGCGGGGCCTCAAGGACACCGACCGCGGCGGTCCGGCCCACGAGGCCTACCAGAAGCAGAAACGCTGAGCCTATGCCCTGGCGCGGCCTGCCGGCCGTTACTCCAGGCTTTCGACGCGCAGGTGCGCCGGCGTCCCCTGGCACCAGTCCGCCTGCGCGGCACGCTGCAGGACGTCGCGAACGGCGCCGTCCCGCGCGGGCCGGGTGAGCGCCAGCAACTGGGCCTGGCCGCTGCCGCGGCTTTGGGAACGCCAGGCGTCGAGCCGTTCCACGGCCACCCCGGCCTGTGCCAGCCATTGCGCCAGTGCGGCCGGCGCGGCGCCCTCGGCACCTTCGCGCAAGGGAACACGCAGGTAATGCCGGGTTACCACGTCGTCCATGTGCAGCACGGGCCGGTCCACCCATGCCGCGCCCGGCACGCCCAGCGGCGGTACCGTGCAGCGGACGGGGCCGCCGGCCTGCGCCACCGTCTGGCGGGCCAGGTCCACCAGATCGGCGACCACGGCCGAGGCGGTCGGCTCCGCTCCCGCCCCGGCACCGTAGTGCAGCGCGATACCCTGCGCATCCCCGCACAGCATGACGGCGTTCATCGCTCC
Organism: Paracidovorax avenae; assembly: GCF_040892545.1. Lineage (NCBI taxonomy): Bacteria > Pseudomonadati > Pseudomonadota > Betaproteobacteria > Burkholderiales > Comamonadaceae > Paracidovorax > Paracidovorax avenae. Next base: position 24,447 of record NZ_CP156079.1, on the reverse strand, counting down.
TTCCACCTGGGCGAGCAGGTGCGTGGCGGGCACCAGTGCAGGATGCACCCGCAGCTCCACCGATTCCCCCTGCCGCCGCGCGATGCCCAGCAGTTTCACGGCATGGCCCCATTCCCGCGCCGCAGCCACATCCAGCGCATCCACGCCGCGGATGCCCTCCACATGGGCACGATCGAAGCGGACCGGCATGCCGAAGGCGTTGGCAGCCAGCAAGGCGGTCTTGTGCGCGGCATCGATGCCGTCCACGTCGAAAGTGGGATCGGCCTCCGCATAGCCCAGGGCCTGGGCTTCCGCCAGCGCATCGCCGAACGCCAGGCCCGCCTGCCGCATGCGGCTCAGGATGTAGTTACTGGTGCCGTTCACGATGCCGGCCAGCCATTCCACGCGGTTCGCCGCGGCACCTTCGCGCAGCGCCTTCACGATCGGGATGCCGCCGGCCACGGCCGCTTCATAGGCGAGCGGCACGCCGCGCGATTCCGCCTGGGCGAACAGCGCGTTGCCATGCACCGCCAGCAGCGCCTTGTTGGCCGTGACCACGGGCTTGCCGAGGCCGATGGCCGCCGCCACCCATTCGCGCGGGGCATCCGTGCCCCCCGCCACCTCCAGCAGCACGTCGATGCCGGGATGCGTGGCCAGCGCCAGTGGATCGCCGGTGAGCTCCACGCCAGCGGCCGCGTCGCCGAGCACGCGCCTGGCGCGCGCCAGGTCGCGGGCCGCCACCGCCACGATCTCGATGCCCCGGCCCGCGCGCGCCGCGATCTGCGCCTGGTTGCGGGCGAGCACCTGCCAGGTGCCCAGGCCCACCGTGCCGATGCCGATCATGCCCACGCGCAGGGGACGCAGGCCCGCGCCGCTGGCGGGAGCGGCGGCAGGAAGGGGACGCCATTGGGGGTCGTTGAACATCGGGTCACTCTCTTTCTCTCGAACGAAGGGCGCTATGGCCCGGAAACGAAAAACCCGGCGGTCGGGCCGGGTTCGTTCGAGGAGGGAATGACACCAGGCGACCGTCGGAACGGCCACCCAGCGCGCAGGCTAGGCAGCCGCGGTGGTAATGGTGATCATCGTCATTCGCACGCAGCAGGCCGCTGCCGCCGCCACGGGGGCGCGGAACAGGGGGCTGGGGGTGCGTGCGAACGACATGGCGGTGCAGTGTACAGGAAAGGAACGCCGGATGGTCATCGCGGCCTGGCGCGCTCCATCCGGATGGCATCGAAGGGGCAATGCACGGCGCACAGGGCACAGCCCGTGCAACCCGCCGGGTCTTGCAGTACCGACCGCTTGGGGCCCCAGGGCGGCGGAGGCGCACCTTCCCGGCCAGGGCTGCCCTCCGTACCCAGCGACAGCACATGCGGTGCGCAGACCGCCACGCACCGGCCGCAGCCCGTGCAGCGGGCGGGATCGATGGCGGGCAGGGCTTTCGGTGCGGAAGGGGGCATGGGCGGCCGGCGAAGCGATGGCACGCCACGGGCGCGGCGTGTTCCCGCAGATGATGCCAGCCCGGCCTGTCAGCCCACGAGCTGCGCGTCCAGCGTGATTTCCGGCACCCCGGCGAGCGCCTTCGAGAGCGGGCAGTTGGCCTTGGCGCCGGCCGCGATCTCCTGGAACTTCGCATCGTCGATGCCCGGCACCTTGGCCTTGAGCGTGAGCGCGATGCGGTCGATCTTGAAGCCTTCGCCTTCCTTGGCGAGGCGCACCTTGGCGGTGGTGTCGAGCGTTTCAGTGGCGATGCCGGCCTTCTCGCAGGCGAATGCGAACGCCATCGTGAAGCAGGCGGCATGCGCCGCGCCGACGATCTCTTCCGGATTCGTGCCCGTGCGGTCGTCGCCGAAGCGGCTGCCGAAGCCGTAGGGGTAGCTTTTCAGCGCGCCGGTCTCGGTGCTGATCTGGCCCTGGCCGGTCTTTCCAGCCCCTTGCCAATGGACGGATGCGGTTTTCTCGGACATGCGGACTCCTTTTGCGGTGGATGGGACAAACCGCCATCACAGCATGGCTTGCGCCGCGTGCACGTGGGCGCAGGGAGCGCCCACGGCCCCGTCCGTGTCCTACAGTCCAGGTCAACGGATCCACGACCTCCGTCACGCGAGGTCGCTCTTCCGCACGGCCCTCGGGCCGCGCTCAGCGCTGCCGTGTGCCGCCGCCCTGCCCCTGCGCGGCCGAGCCATAGGCACACCAGCCGGGGCGCGGGCTCTTCTTCTGCGGATGCAGCCGGCAGGTGTCCGGCCGCACCTCGTACACCGTGCAGCGCCGCGTGGTGGCGTCCAGGAAATGGCAGTCCCCGCTCGCCCGCCGCGCCATCGTGAAGACCACGTTCTTGTGGTTGAAGTGGTCGATGAGCCGCGCCTTCTGCAGCCGCTTCGCGATGTGCCGGGGCTCCTCGTGCTCGGCCTCGAACGCATCCACCAGCCCGAGCCGCACCAGGTCGGACAACTGCACCTCCAGCGGCATGGTGCAGCAGTTGGCGGCGCAGGTCGCGCACAGGCCCGCGCGGTAGCGGGTCCAGGTGGCGGGGTTGTCGATGTTGACGATGGAAATGGGGGAGCGCATGGCTGGGCGGGACTGGCAGGCAGGCGATTGTCGTTCACCCTATTGCGGCTGTGCGCGGACCGTCCAGCGGTTGCCCGCTCCCTCCACCGAGAACCGCACCGGCAGGAAGCGTTCGATCACGTCGAAGTGCGTGGTCGCGTGGGCGGTCAGTTCCGTGCAGGTATAGGCGGCCCCGCGCTGGCGCTGCCACACGGCCATGGCCAGCGGGAGTGCCCACTGGTCTGCCAGGAAGGGGCCCAGCGCCGCGTCGCTCGCCAGGTGGGCCTGCACGTCGCGGGCCAGTTCCTGCGCCACCTCTTCCGCGCTGGTGCCTTTCACGCCGAATTGCGTGAAAACCTCCGTGACGTTCTCGCACGCCAGCGTGGCCATCAGCGCATTGCCCGGCCCTTCGTGCTGCCGGGCGGGTGCCAGGCGCAATTGCTCCCTGCTCCAGCCCAGCGCTGCGCCCAGGTGCTCCAGCTCTCGCCGGGCGACCGCCCGCGGCAGCGCAGGGGCCAGGCATTCCGCGCAGTGCGGCATCGCGGTGCCGCGCTGCAGCAGGTCGAATGGCTGCAGCCGGTCCGCGCCGGGGGTGATGTGCGCCTCGATGCGGCCGCCTCCCGCCGGATAGAAGCCCAGCCGGTGCAGCGTGAGCTCGGCCGGGGCACCGAGTCGGCGCACCAGCGGGGCATAGCTGCGCTCCAGGAAATGGAACGGTGGCGCCATGGGGTTGTGCGTACCGCCGTGCAATTGCACCCGGCTGGGCGCATCGGCCATCAGCAGCGCCGGCCACACCGTCTGCAGCACCAGCGTGCAGCTGCCCGCCGATCCGACGTGGAACGCATAGTCGCCCGCCCGCACGGGGCCAGGGACGAAGCGCAGGGACTGGGAGTTCAGTTCCGCCCCCTGGACCTCGGCGCCGCAGATCTCCGCTGCGGCCGCCACGCAGGCCAGATGCTGCCGCATCAGGCCCGGCTTGGCCCGGCCGGCGCGGATGCGCTGCAGTTCGAAGGGCTGGCCCGTGCACATGGACAGGGCCAGCGAGGCCCGCAATATCTGTCCGCCGCCTTCCCCGGCGGAGCCATCGATGTCGATCATGGTGTTGTTCTTCTTTCTGGTCGTTCGTTTTCATGCCGGCGGATCGAAATGCCGCACGGCCTCCTGCAGATAGCGGTCGAGCTGCGGGCGCAGGCCGGCTTTCGGCGTGGCCTCGGGCACGTGGGCCATCGCCTCGGCCAGCTCCCGCTCGATGAACGCGTGGATGCCCGGCCAGCGCGAGCTCGTCGCCGATTCGCCGGCACGCATCTTGACGGCCAGCAACGCGTTCAGCTCATCGAGCACGGCCGGGTCCGCCAGCGTGCGCGCCGCCAGATCGGCGAAGCGCATCGGGGGAACGCCCCGCCCCTCGCGGATCCAGCGCGCGGCCAGCAGGGGGCGCAGCACATACAGGTACTTCTTGTACCGGACCGTCTCGCCCTGCAGGTGCTCGCGCAGGTTCCTTTTGGCCATCGACACGTAGTGGTGGTAGCCCCGCACCGCAGAAAAGCCCTCTTCGGCCAGCGTGCGCAGGCGCTCCGTCCACGGATGTGCCTGCCGGTAGAGGATGGGCGAGCGCAGCCACTCGAGCAGCGTCGGGTTGGAGTCGGCCAGCAGCCCCAGCGTCTTGCGCAGTTCCCAGCCGCAGATGTCCAGTTCGCCGCTGATGGGCTGCTCGATGACGTCGCGGCCGGCGTCCACGGTCAGGTACCAGGGCAGCCGGTGCACATAGACGAAGCGCACGTCGTAGTCGCTGTCGGGCGATGCGAAGCCCCATCCACGGCTGCCGGATTCGCAGGCGAACAGCACCGCCACCTGGTGGCGGCTCTCTATCGCCGACAACTGCTCCAGCACCGTGGCCCGCATCGCATCCGACACGGGATGGGCGCTCAGAACGGTTTCTTCCTGCATGGTCCTTTCCCCTTCATTGTTCTCAACCCTTCACGCACACCACCTGCTTCAGCGTGTGCACCACCTCGACCAGGTCCTTCTGCGCGGCCATGACGGCGTCGATGTCCTTGTAGGCCATCGGGATCTCGTCGATCACGTCGGCATCCTTGCGGCACTCGACCCCCGCCGTTGCCCGGGCATGGTCCTCGACGGTGAACTGCTTCTTCGCCTTGGTGCGGCTCATCACGCGGCCGGCGCCGTGGCTGCAGCTCTCGAAGCTCTCCGGGTTGCCCAGGCCGCGCACGATGTAGCTGCGCGCGCCCATGCTGCCCGGGATGATCCCCATCTGGCCGCGCCGCGCGCTCACCGCGCCCTTGCGGGTCACGAACACGTCCTGCCCGAAATGCCGCTCCTGCTGCACGTAGTTGTGGTGGCAGTTCACCGCTTCCACGTGCGCCTCGAACGGCTTGGGGATCGCCTTGCGCACGGTGGCGATCAGCCGGTCCATCATCACCTCGCGGTTCTTCATCGCGAACTTCTGCGCCCAGGAAACGCCCCGCACATAGTCCCCGAAGTACCGCGCCCCTTCCTCGAAATAGGCCAGGTCCTTGTCGGGCAGGTTGCGCTGGTGGAGCTCTGCATCCTTCTTCGCCAGTTCGATGAAATGCGTGCCGATGGCATTGCCCACGCCACGCGAGCCGGAGTGCAGCATGAACCACACGAAGCCGGCCTCGTCCAGGCAGACCTCGATGAAGTGGTTGCCCGTGCCCAGCGTGCCCAGGTGCTTGTGGTTGTTCGTGTTCTTCAGACGCGGGTGCAGCTCGCACAGCGCCTCGAACTCGTCGGCCAGCGTGGCCCAGGCTTGGTCCACGGCTTCGGGCGGCTGTTCCCAGCTGCCCGGATCGCGGCCACGGTGGCGCGGGGCCGACCCGTGCGGCACCGCCTGTTCGATGGCCGAGCGCAGCGGGCCCAGGTTGTCCGGCAGGTCCTCGGCGCGCAGCGTGGTCTTCGCGGCCATCATGCCGCAGCCGATATCCACCCCCACGGCGGCCGGGATGATGGCTTTCAAGGTCGGGATCACCGAACCCACGGTGGCGCCGATGCCCAGGTGCACGTCCGGCATGGCCGCGATGTGCTTGAACACGATCGGCAGGCGTGCCGCGTTCGCCAGCTGCTGGCGGGCCTCGTCCTCGACCGGCACGCCCTGCGTCCACATCTTCACCGGCACGCCGCCGGGCACTTCCTGCAGTTGATAGTTCGTTTTCGACATGTTGTTCTTCTCCATGAAATAGGTTGCGGCGACGAGGGTCGATGGGAAATTGTCTTCCGCCATCCATCGCTGGACCGGGGTTTGAACCCGGACGCCCCATGGAAATGATCCAAGGGGACCGCGGCAAGCGCCGCGTGCGTCTACCTGTATTCCCATCCGCATTCACCGCGAAAAAAGGGATGCCCGCTGCGACAAGGGGTGGTGAAACAATCGTGCTCTATCCACTGAGCTACGGCACCCGGAGGGCGCCGGCGGGAATCGAACCCGCGACCACGAGCGTGACAGGCTGTAGTTCCACCTGCATTCACAGCAAGGCATCGCAAAAAAAGGCGCGACAAGAGGAGCAGGACATTTGCCGTGCCGGTTGTCCGGCCGGGGAATCGAACCCCTCGGCGATCCATGTAGTCCTGCTGGCATTCGCGTCAAAACCAGGTGGCTGCCCCGGGCGACGAAGGGTGCAAGAGTGGCCGACGGGGTTTCCGTTGCGGGCTTGCAGGCCCGCGTGGCCAAAAGGTGCTGTACTCCTGCAGGCATTCGCCCGGGACATCCTCCAACTTCCATTCCCGCTGCGCTACTGCGCGGCCAGCGGCATCTTCTCTATCTCTCCTACCCAGTGCTCTGCGTCCAGCGTACCTGCGGCGAAGTGGCCGACCATCCCGAACACCGCGTCGGAGAATCCCCCGACGTTCAGGATGTCGCTGCGCTCGGCGGCCTGCGTCGTCGCATTCGGCTGGATGTCGATGCACACCAGCCGCGCCTGCGGGTTGCGCTGCTTCAGCGCCTCCCACTCGAGCATCGTCCGCGTCGCGCCATGGCGCCGTGCGTCCACCCAGGACTCGTTGTCCGACACCAGGATCACCAGGTCCACGGCGGCGCGCTCACGGTTCAACAGGGCCAGCGGCGCACTGCAGTTCGTCCCGCCGCCACCGATGGAGGCCAGCGCCTGGGCGTTGGTCATCACCGAGTCGCGGGCGTTGAGCCGCAGCTTCACCACCTCCTGCTCGAACGGCAGCACGCGGGCCTGCGGGTTGCGGCGCAGCACGGCGGCAGCCACGAGGGCGGCCACATCGATGCACCGCACGCGGGACGTCGCCGTCCCCCGGTAGCCCGTCACGGGCGAACCCATCGAACCCGACACATCGGGGCACACCACCACCCGGCCCTGTAAGGCCGGCACGTGGGCCAGCGACAGCTCCATCGCGTCCTGCAGTGCATCGCGCACCGCCTCGGGCACCGCGTCGCCTGCCGCCTTGAAGGCGGACAGCAACTGGTACGGCATCACCCGCGCCTTCGCCACCGCCTGCGGGTCGGCCAGCTTCGCGGCCACCGCCTCGGCCATGCCGGGCAGCCCGAACACGCCATGCCGCGCAAAGGTGTTCAGGTTCTGGCGCACCATCTGCCACGACCCCGCCCGGGCGATCTGCGCCCACTGCGCCGGGCCCAGCTCCAGTGCGGTCAGCATCTGGAACGGAACATCCGGCACGTCGGTCGCCAGGCCCTGGGCGCTTTCGCGCTTGAAGCGCTCGAACGCCTGGGTGATGGGCGGCAGCGCCGCTTCATCCACCGGCTTGCCGAGCAGCCAGGCGAACCACGCCGCACGCCAGGCCTCGGCCGGCTTGGGATGGACCATCTTCACCACGTCGGCCAGCGAAGGCGTGTTGCCCACGGCGGCATTCAGCAGCTGCTTCTCGGACGCCGTCAGCAGCCATTGCTGCACCAGCTTCTTCGGCCGCGTACCCAGCGACTTGCGGCCCACGGCCCCGCTGCGCACGATCTGCACGAAATTGCGCAGCATCTTGCCGTTGTCCACCACCCGGCCGAACACCTGGCCCAGCAGGGCCACGTCGCGCACCGCGAGGTGCGCGGCCAGCAGGGCGGGCATGTCCTTCATGTGTCCGGATTCGCGGGCATACAGCGCCGTCCTGGCGAGGAAAGAGGGCTCCAGCGCGCGGGCCAGCGCCGTTACCTGGTCGAGTTGGTCCTGCGCATCCGCATAGAAGGTGCGGCTCAGGCAACCCGTGGCGGCCAGTTGCGCGAGTTGGTGCCGCGGGCCGAAGGCGTAGGCGGGCGCCTGGGCCGCATTGCACGCCGTGGCGTCGGGCAGCAGGCGTGCCTTGAGCGTCTGGAAGAGTTGCGTGTTGACCATGATGACCTCTCGTATGCGTTGCGTTTCTTCGTAAGTGCCTTCTTCTTTGCAACGCGCGTGCCAACCCGGATGCCAATAGAAGCGAGATTCCATAACCCGTTGATCGGAAATAGAAAAATCCTCCTGGACCGGCTTCTGCATCAAACTCATGGCATTCAAAAATCACCCAAAACTAGAATGTGAGCTAAGTCATCTATCCAGAAAGCTATGCCCAAGCGCAACGTCGTCATCGGTTTCATCGGCACCCAACTCGATTCCGGCCTGGGAGCGGGGCGCTGGGCCAAGTGGCGACCCACGGTATCGCTCGTGCAGCACGAGGACATGCTGGTGGACCGGATGGAACTGCTTTACGCGACCAAGTACGCGGCGCTGGCGCAGACCGTGGTGCGGGACATCGCCGACATCTCGCCGCAGACCACCGTGAACCTGGTGCCCATGGACGTGGCGGACCCGTGGGACTTCGGCGAGATGTATGCCGCCCTCTACGACTGGGTGCGCGGCTACCGTTTCGACCCTGCCAGAGAGCAGTACTGGGCGCACATCACCACGGGCACGCACGTCGCGCAGATCTGCATGTTCCTGATGGTGGAGTCGCGCTTCATCCCCGGCGTGCTGCTGCAGACCGCACCGCCCCGCAAACAGGAGAGCGGCCACCCCGGCAGCTACGCGCTGATCGACCTGGACCTCTCCCGCTACGACGCGCTGGCCCAGCGCTTCAGCCAGGCCCGGGCGGACGCACGGGAATTCCTCAAGAGCGGCATCGCCACGCGCAACGCGCGCTTCAATGCCCTCATCGACGAAATCGAACGCGTGGCCGTGCGATCGCAGGCGCCCATCCTGCTCACGGGCCCCACGGGCGCCGGCAAATCGCATCTGGCCCGGCGCATGTTCGAACTCAAGAAATCCCGCCACCAGGTGCAGGGCGACTTCGTGGAAGTGAACTGCGCCACGCTGCGCGGCGACGGCGCAGCGTCCACCCTGTTCGGGCACCGCAAGGGCGCCTTCACCGGCGCGGCGGCCGACCGCGCCGGCCTGCTGCGCACCGCGCACGAGGGCGTGCTGTTCCTGGACGAGATCGGCGAACTGGGCCTGGACGAACAGGCCATGCTGCTGAAGGCCGTGGAAGAAAAGCGCTTCTTTCCCATGGGCAGCGACAAGGAAGTGGCCAGCAACTTCCAGCTCATCGCCGGCACCAACCGCGACCTGCGCATCGACGTCGCTGAAGGGCGCTTCCGCGAAGACCTGTTCGCCCGCATCAACCTCTGGTCCTATGTGCTGCCGGGCCTCGCCCGGCGTCCCGAAGACATCGAGCCGAACGTGGACCACCTGCTCGCGCGCGTGGCCGAGGAAGCCGGCCGCGCCGTGCGCTTCAGCGCCGAGGCCAAGGCCCGTTACCTGCAGTTCGCGCGGTCGCCGGAGGCCACGTGGAACGGTAATTTCCGTGACCTGTCGGCCAGCGTGACCCGCATGGCGACACTGGCGGACGGGGGGCGGATCTCCACCGCCCTGGTCGATGCGGAGATCCAGCGCTTGCGGTGGCTCTGGCAGCCGGCGGGGGCGTTGCGCCATGCACAGACAGGGGGCTCAGCCGCGGGCCTCGGGGGCCGTGGCGAAGGCCCGTATGCCGACCTGGATCAGGAGCTGGACCGCCTGCTGCCCGCTGGCATGGCCCGCACGCTGGACCTGTTCGACCGCCTGCAGCTGGAGGCTGTCGTGCGCGTCTGCAGGGAGTGCGCGACGCTGTCGGAAGCGGGGCGCCGGTTGTTCGACCAGTCGCGTACGCAGCGGTCGGTTGTCAATGATGCGGACCGGCTGCGGAAGTATTTGCTCAAGTTCGGGTTGGGGTGGGAGGCGGTGCAGGGGTAGGTGCCCGCATGCGGATTCCTCTCGGATAATGGTCCTTCCTGCCGTGGATAGGTGAGGCCAGGGCTGGAAGAACGGGCGAGGAGCCATGGACAAGAAAAACTGGAGCGAAACCGACGTTTGCGAGAAGCGTATCAGTCCGGCCATTGCCAGCGCAGGCTGGGACCTGATCGCCCAAGTGTTGCGCGAGTACACGTTGCGTGCCGGACGAGTGGTGGTGCGCGGAAACACAGCGTTTCGCGACAAGAACAGCATCCTGCGTGCGGACTACGTTCTGTTCCACAAGCCCAACGTTCCGCTGGCAGTGGTCGAAGCCAAGGACCCCCATCATGCGGTGGGAGCTGGAATGCCACAGGCAATCCAGTATGCCGAGTTGCTCGGGGTACCTTTCAGCTTTGCAAGCAATGGCGAGGGCTTCGTCTTCCGCGACACCACGCTCTCGGATGGTGTGCTGGAGCGAAACCTCACGCTCACCGAGTTTCCTTCCCCTGACGAACTGTGGGCCAAGTATTGCGTCTGGAAGGGCTGGCCGCCGGAGGTGGAACAGATCGCCAGCACCGACTATGCACCCAGCAAGACACCCCGCTACTACCAGCTTCTGGCCATCAATCGCACCGTCGAAGCCATCGCGGCTGGGCAGAAGAGGGTATTGCTTGTCATGGCCACCGGAACAGGCAAGACCTATACCGCGTTCCAAATCATTCACCGGCTGTGGAAGTCTCCGTGGCTGGCTGGTAAAGCGGCAGGGCAGAAGCGCATCCTGTTTCTGGCAGACCGGAACATCCTCATCGACCAGACCATGGTCAATGACTTCCGGCCGTTCAAGGGAGCCATGGCCAAACTCAGCCCCAATGCCAAGGGTGTGGAGCGCATCGATGCTGCGGGTCAACCGGCGGTGGACAACATCGTCACTGCGGTGAGCAAAAGCACCAAGCAGGTAGACAAAAGCTACGAAATCTATCTCTCGCTCTACCAGGCCGTGACCGGTTCGGACGAAGAGCGCAACATCTATAAGCAGTTCAGCCCGGATTTCTTCGATCTCATCGTCGTGGACGAGTGCCACCGTGGCAGTGCTGCGGAGGACTCGGCCTGGCGCGACATCCTCACGTACTTTTCCAGCGCGGCGCAGATCGGACTGACGGCCACTCCGAAAGAAACGGAAGATGTCTCCAATATCGATTATTTTGGCGAGCCGCTCTACACCTACAGCCTTCGCCAGGGGATCGAAGACGGCTACCTCGCCCCATACAAGGTCGTTCGCGTGGATCTCGATCGAGACACCTTCGGCTGGCGCCCCACGGAGGGCATGCGCGACAAATTCGGGCACCTGATCGAAGACCGCATCTACACCGGCGCGGACATGAACCGAAAGCTCGTGCTGGAGCAGCGCGATGCAGTCGTGGCCCGAAAGATCACGGAGTACCTGAAAGCCACGGACCGTTACGCGAAGACCATCGTGTTCTGTGAAGACATCGAACACGCGGCCCGCATGCGGCAGGCATTGAGCAACGCCAATGCCGACATTTGCGCTTCCCAGCCGAGATACGTGGTGCAGATCACGGGGGACAATGCCGAGGGCAAACGCGAGCTGGACAACTTCATCGATCCGGAAAAAACCTATCCGGTGATCGCCACCACGTCCAGGCTCATGAGCACGGGTGTGGACGCGCAAACATGCAAGGTGATCGTGCTCGATCAGACCATCCGGTCCATGACGCTCTTCAAGCAGATCATTGGCCGAGGAACCCGTTTGCGGGAAGACCTGGACAAGAGCTGGTTCACCATTCTCGACTTCAAGCGGGCTACGGAATTGTTCGCGGACGAGCAATTCGATGGTGACCCAGTGCAGGTGTACGAACCGGGGCCTGATGAGCCATTGGCACCTCCGTTTGCAGACCCCCCAGCTCCGCCTGATGCAACCACTCCCGGCTGGCCATCACCTGGTTCCGACTCTGACCAGGGAGGTGCGAGCACTTCGGACGAACCACGGAAATACACGGTGGGCCACGATGTGACCGTGGTAGTGGCCCGAGAGCGTGTGCAATACCTCAACGCCCAGGGCAAACTGGTGACGGAGAGCTTGCGCGACTACACGCGCATCAACCTGCGCAAACAATACGAATCGCTGGACCAGTTCCTGCAGACATGGCACCAGGCCGACCGCAAGGCGGCATTGCTGTCCGAACTGGAGGCACAAGGCGTGATGATCGATGCGCTGGCCGCGGAGGTGGGTAAGGAACTCGATCCTTTCGACCTGCTGCTGCACGTGGCCTACGATCAGCCTCCGCTCACCCGCCGCGAGCGTGCACAGCGTGTGAAGAAGCGCAACGTTTTCACGCAGTACGGTCCCACGGCCCGCAAGGTGCTGGACGCGCTGCTCGACAAATATGCCGACGAAGGTGTCTCCACCATCGAAAGCAATGAGGTGTTCAAGCTTCAGCCGTTTGCCGGCCTTGGCAGCCCAGTGGAACTGGTGCGAAGCTTCGGCGGCCGCCCACAGTACCTTCATGCGCTCGCCGCGCTGGAGCGTGAACTGTATTTCCCCACCACGTCAACCGGCAGCACTGCTGGAGAAGGCGCACCATCATGAAAGACCTGCTGAACAAAGCCAAGACCAAGGCGGTCCAGGTAGCCCAAGACCTTCGCCCCGAGCCTGCCGACGTCAAACGCACTACGGACGCGGCTGTGGACACCGCCACCAAAGTGGTGACAGAAATAGCCCGGTTGGGCAAGGATGCCCTGAAAACCGACATGGCCCGCGATGCGGCAGCAGGCGCTGCGGTGGGTGCCGTGGTGGCCATACCGGTACCGTTAATCGGGCCGGTGGCGGGTGCCGTCATCGGTGCGGGGTTGGGTGTCTACAAGAACATCACGCGCGGCGGCAGCAAGGGCCCGGACCCGGTCATCTTGCCCATGCCCCACGAATTCCCCGATGCGGTCAGCATCCCCAAGCTTAAAAAGCTGGACATTGACAAGTACGAAGAGCTGAAAAAACTGCACGACCTCAAGACCAAAGGCGTGCTGACCGACGAAGAGTTTGCTGCAGAGAAAAAGAAGATCCTGGATCGATAACCGCGCATGTCCAACCTGTCCCCTGTCATCAAATCCATTCAAGACATCATGCGCCAGGACTCTGGCGTTGACGGCGATGCACAGCGCATCAGCCAGCTGACCTGGCTGCTGTTCCTCAAAGTCTTTGATGCGCTTGAAGAGGAGCTTGAAACCACCCGCGATCATTACCAGAGCCCCATCCCCGAACACCTTCGTTGGCGCGCCTGGGCCGCGAATCCGGAAGGCATGACCGGCGAGGCCTTGCTGGATTTTGTCGACAAGCAACTCTTCCCGGCTCTTAAGGGCCTGAATGCCGATCCCGTGCGCAACCCGCGCGGCTACGTGGTGCGCGGCGTGTTCGAAGACGCTTACAACTACATGAAGAGCGGCCACCTTCTGCGTCAGGTGGTCAACAAGCTGAACGCGATCGACTTCAACCGGCAGGCCGAACGCCACCAGTTCAACGACCTGTACGAAAAGATCCTGCGCGACCTGCAGAGCGCCGGCAACGCGGGCGAGTTCTATACGCCCCGCGCCGTCACCCAGTTCATGGTGGACATGACCAACCCCCAACTGGGCGAAAGCGTCATGGACCCAGCCACCGGTACCGGCGGCTTCCTGGTCTGCGCCATCGAGCACCTGCGCAGACAGGTGCGCAATGCCGACCAAGAAGCGGTGCTGCAAAACAGCATCCGTGGCGTAGAAAAAAAGCAGCTTCCGCACATGCTGTGCGTCACCAACCTGCTGCTGCACGGTATCGAAGTACCCAGCCAGATCGTGCACGACAACACCTTGGCCCGCCCGCTGCGCGACTACACGGCGGCAGACCGTGTCAACGTCATCCTCACCAACCCGCCCTTCGGCGGCATCGAAGAGCCCGGCATCGAGGCCGGCTTCCCCGCCGACGTGCGCACCAAGGAAACGGCCGACCTTTTCCTTGTGCTCATCCAGCACCTGCTCAAGCCCCATGGCCGCGCTGCCGTGGTGCTGCCCGACGGCTTTCTGTTCGGTGAAGGCGTGAAGGCCCGCATCAAGGAACAACTGCTGCAGCAGTGCAACCTGCACACCATCGTCCGCCTGCCCAATGGCGTGTTCGCTCCCTATACCGGCATCAAGACCAACCTGCTGTTCTTCACCAAGGGCCAGCCGACGCAGCACATCTGGTACTACGAGCACCCCTACCCGCCGGGCGTGAAAAACTACAACAAGACCAAGCCCATCCGCATCAACGAATTCGATGCCGAGAAAGCCTGGTGGGGCACCGAGGCCGACGGCTTTGCCGCCCGCGTGGAGAACGAGCAGGCCTGGAAGGTCAGCATCGACCAGATCAAGGCCGCAGGCTACAACCTGGACCAGAAGAACCCCCACGTTGGCGAGCAGCAAAGCCACGACCCCAACGTGCTGCTGGCCGACTATGCCCGTTTGCAGGCCGAGGCCCAGGCTCTGCGCGATGAATTGAAGGGCATCCTAGCGCAGTCTTTATCTGCCAAAGTTACCAGCGTCTGATGATCTGCAACGTCTTTTGCTGAGGCCTCAGCCGGCAGCACTACGGGTGCAGGGCTTCAGTCGCTGGGATGCATAATGTGTTTTCTTAAAGAAAACAATCGTTTCTCATTTGAAAACACATCCTGCGCTTGCTGACCTGCTGTTTCCCAACCAGTACCGGCGCAAAGTGCTGGCGCTGCTGCTGATGCAGCCCGATCGGAAAATGCACCTGCGCGAACTGGCCCGCCAGACGCAGGCCGCTCCCGGCACCCTGAAAAAAGAGCTGGACGCGCTGTGCCATGTCGGCCTGCTCACCAGTGAGCGCGTGGGCAACCAGGTGCAGTTTCAGGCCAACACGGGCCACCCTGTCTTTGCCGAACTGCAGGCCCTCATCCGCAAGACGACCGGCTTGGCCGACGTACTGCGCCAGGCCCTGCAGCGGCTGGGCGACCAAGTGACGTTGGCCTTTGTCTTTGGCTCCATGGCCAGCGGCAGCGCCCACGCAGGCAGCGATGTGGATTTGCTGGTAGTGGGCAGCGCCAGCTTTGCCCAGGTGGTTGAAGCCACCTATGCCGCCCAGGCCCAGCTGGGCCGCGAGATCAACCCCAAAGTCATGACCCCCGCCGAGTGGGCACGCCAGCGCGCCGAAGGCCACCCCTTCGTGCAGGAGCTGCTGGCCAAGCCCCGCATCGTGCTGACAGGAAACCCCGATGCCTGAAGAAGAACTCAACAACCTGGCCCGCATTGGCATGCTCGACAAAGTGCCGTTCTCTGCCGCCCTGCTGCAAAAAATGCTGGCCACCGCCCATACCCGCCTGCAAGACGCGCAGCGCACCGACAACAGTGCCGAGACCCGCTTCGATTGCGCCTACACCGCCATCCGCGCCGTGGCCGACGCCGCCCTGCACGCCCAAGGCTGGCGCACCTCCACCAGCAAGCCCGGCCACCACCAGACCACCCTGCAGTGCCTCACGCACACCCTGGGCGTCAGCCCCGCCACCGTGCGCGTGCTGGACGCCTTGCGCAAACAGCGCAATCTGAGCGACTACGACGGCGAACTGGTCACCGAGCAAGCCCTGCGCGAATGCCTGCAACAAGCCCAGGCCCTCAATCAGCTCGCGCAGGAGAAGCTGGCCCCTTTGGTGAACAAGAAAACCTCTGGCGAGTGAGTGTTCAGTCAATGCTGCTATCCCGTTTAGACCTATTGGCCACCGCGCCCGGTGGCGTCGCCAAGCTGCGCGAACTCATCCTCACCCTGGCCGTGCAAGGCAAGCTGGTGCCGCAAGACCCCGCCGACGAA
Source organism: Paracidovorax avenae (assembly GCF_040892545.1). Classification (NCBI taxonomy): domain Bacteria; kingdom Pseudomonadati; phylum Pseudomonadota; class Betaproteobacteria; order Burkholderiales; family Comamonadaceae; genus Paracidovorax; species Paracidovorax avenae. Next base: position 8,883 of record NZ_CP156079.1, on the reverse strand, counting down.
CCGGTGGGCGGGCTGCTGCAGAAGATTCGGGTGGAGAAGGATCGGCTGATTGCGGAAGGCAAGATCAAGCGGGACAAGCCGCTGGCGGAGATTGCCGAAGAGGAAAAGCCATTTGAATTGCCGGAGGGGTGGGGCTGGGCGCGTGTAGGCGAATTGGGCGAAGTAGTTGGTGGAGGCACCCCCAAGACTGATGAGCCGAAGTATTGGGCAAGCCAGGGTATCCCATGGCTAACACCCGCTGATCTCTATGGTCGGCGAGACGTTACTGTTGCTGCGGGAAGGCGTGACATTAGCGCCGACGGTTTGGCTTCTTCATCTGCGAGAGTATTGCCCGCAGGGACAGTTTTGTTTTCGAGCAGGGCACCAATTGGCTACGTGGCGATTGCAGCGAATTCGCTGGCTACCAATCAAGGTTTCAAGTCTTGTGTGCCTCATTTGGCGGGACTGAGTCAATACTTGTATTGGAATCTAAAGCAGTTAGCCCGAAAAATTGATTCTGAGGCCTCTGGTACGACTTTCAAGGAAATCTCCGGGAAGGACTTTGCAAACGTAGTTATTTCGCTCCCGCCCCTAACTGAACAATCCCGCATCGTCACTCGCGTCGAAGCTCTGATGCGCCTGTGCGATGCGCTGGAGGCCAAGGGCCAACTGGAGGCCGCGCAACATGCCCAACTAGTCAGCACCCTGCTGGGCACGCTCACCGCCAGCACCACGCCCGAAGAATTGGCCGAAAACTGGCAGCGCGTGGCCCAGCACTTCAACCTGCTGCTGGACCGCCCCGAAGCCATCGACGCCCTGGAGCAAACCCTGCTGCAACTGGCCGTGCGCGGCCTGCTCGTGCCCCAAGACCTCACCGACGAACCCGCCAGCGCCCTGCTGCAGAAAATCCGCACCGAAAAGGACCGCCTCATCGCCACCGGCCAGATCAAACGCGACAAGCCACTGCCGCCCATCACTGATGAGGAAAAGCCGTTTGAGTTGCCTGTGGGGTGGGAGTGGGTGAGGTTGGGCAACATTTTTGATGGCGGAAGCGGAACTACGCCTTTGAGAGCACGTACTGATTTCTTCACGGACGGTACAGAAACGTGGGTCAAGACCACTGACTTGACGAACGGCCTAGTCACCACGTGTGAGGAGTTAATAACTAAGGCGGCAGTCGCTGAAAACCGTTTGAAGTATTTCCCTGCAGGCACGGTCTGTGTCGCCATGTACGGCGGTGCAGGAACAATTGGCAAATCTGGCGTACTGGGCGTGGCGTCGACAATCAACCAATCTGTATTTGCATTGCCTCCAGTGGCTGGGATCGACAGTGAATTTCTGCACACCTATGTGATCACTGTGCGTTCTCAGTGGATGTCGTTTGCTGGGGGGCTCCGGAAAGATCCGAACATTAACGGACAAATCATCAAGAAAATGGTGATGCCCGTCCCACCCCTCGCCGAACAATCCCGCATCGTCACCCGCGTCATGGCCCTTCGCCGCCTGTGCGCCGACCTGCGCCAGCGCTTGGCCGGATGCCAGTCCGTGCAGGCTCGTTTGGCCGAGGCGCTGGTGCAGGAGGTGGCCTGACCATGTCGTGGGTCGGTGAAGCTACCAGTGCGGTGGGGCTGTTGGGCAAGGGCTGGGACTGGTGGAGGGGGCGGCGTGACCCTGCCCGGCGCTCTGCACAGCGGCTGATCCGTGCCTTTGAAGCGCATGGCGTCGCGCGGCAGCAGATCATTCGTCTGGTGCCTGCCGCCATTGCCCAGGCCAAGCCCGAGCTGGGCATGGCCGATTGCTCATCACCCGATCAGCTCAAGCCCAAGCTCACCCCCGCATTGCTGGACTGGGCGGCTGATTACTTGAACCTGCGCCGCGACTGGCTGGATGGGCGCGAGGATGTGCCGCCGCACCGCATGGTCGATCATTACAAGCACCCTGCGCTTTACGGCCCATGGTTCCAAGCCCGCCAAACGGCTGCGCCCAACGTAGATCGTTTTCTCTCCGTCTGGAAATCCATCGGCACTCCTGTGGGCCCTGGTGCAGACGGCCCGCTGAGCGTGGTGTACGAGGAGGTGAGCGACGGGCTGGACGGATCGGAGTGGTCGCGCTATTGGCTTCTGACAGACGGATGGCACATGGGCCATGCTCCCTGTGTCGAAAATCTGGCCGCGCTGCTGCATGTGGCCCAGAAGTCGGGGGTGTTGGTGGCCGTAGGCAAAGAGCTGGGGGCCCGTGACCTGACGCGGCTACAGAGAGGCTGTGCGCTGGTGCCAGAGCTACTGCAGCGCACCCGGGGAAGGTGGTATCCCACTGATCTGGTGAACCCACCGCCGCAAAATGAATCGCCCTGGCGGCAAGCGATCTGGCAAGGTGCGCAGGGCCTGCTGGCAGATTCATCGGTGGGGACGCAGTAGCCCGGGCACCAGTGGCTACCGACGCAGGGACTCAGGCGGGCCAGTAAAGCTTGCGCAGCGGCACTAGCCGCTGGGTCTGGCTGTCGGCCTGCTCATAGTGTTCCAGCAGGGTTTTGACCAGATCGTCCAGGTCCATCAACGTGACGGGAATGCGGCCCCGCTCGGCTTCGTAGCGGGCGTCCTTGGTGAAGCCGCCGGTGCTGACGTACAGGCCCTTGTCCCGTTCATGAGGGCCTCCCAGGAAGCTGCGGATCTCTTGCGATCCCATGGCGGCCGCGCGGTGCTTGACCTCGACCACAATACGTGGATCTTCAAACCCCAGTCCGTCGCGCGAGGCCACGATGTCCTTGCCCCGGTCGGAGCCGCTGGGCGAGATGCGGGTCTTGTAGCCCATGGCGCGCAGCAGGCCTGCGACGAGCTCCTGCATATCGGACCAGTCCAGCGCGTTGACGCGGTCCTTGATGAACTCCAGCGCCTGGTTCTGTATGTCCTTGTATTGCTCGCTCACCTGGACGGCGGTGACTTCAGGCGCCGGGGCGACGGCGCTGGCAGGCTGGGCCGCCTGTCGTTCCAGCTCCTGGCCCACTTCAAGGGTCAGCTGGAACAGCGTGGAAATGGAGCCCAGGCTGTTTCGTGCGCCGACGGTGAGGCTGTCGCGGTCGATCGAGCCGCGCCATTGCACGCGCCTGCGGTTGGGGTAGCCATTCGTGCCTACAGGCACGTACTCGTAGTTCCCTGCCACCGTTCCGAGCAGATAGCTGCGTGTGCTGGGGTTGTAGGTCACGACGTGGTCGCCGATCTTCATTTCGCGCACGAACCGGTATGTCTGGCCGGCGTAGCTGCTCAAGGTGCCTGCCGAGACATGGGGATGGGCTTCCGCCGCGGCTTTCTGGAAGTCGGCGCGGCTGAGCATGCTGCTCATGTCATCCATTTCTTCCCAACCGATCGCCACGATGCCTTGGCTTTTGAAGTCGTCGAAGAGAAAACCTCCCTCTCCGGCTCTCACCATCCAGTAGATCGCTGTCGTTCCGTTCATCGCTCACTCCCTCCCTGAAGTCGGCCACATGGTTATGTATGGGGTGGCCTCACCTGTGGAGCCTTCCGCTCCAAGCTGGAAAGCCCCATCTGCAAACAACGACCTCAAACGTCGATGTTCCCCGCCCTCAACGCATTCGTCTCAATAAAGTCCCTGCGCGGCTCCACCTCATCCCCCATCAGCATCGTGAACACCCGGTCCGCCTCGATCGCGTCCTCGATCTGCACGCGCAGCAGGCGGCGCACTTCGGGGTCCATGGTGGTTTCCCACAGCTGTTCGGGGTTCATCTCGCCCAGGCCCTTGTAGCGCTGGCGGGCGGTGGTGCGTTCGGCTTCCTTGATGAGCCAGGCCATGGCCTGGCGGAAGTCGCCCACTTTCTCCTCGCGCTGGCGCTCGCCCTCGCCGCGCAGCACCTTGGCGCCTTCGCCGAGCAGGCCGCGGAAGGTGTGGGCGGCTTCGGCCAGGGCGGCGTAGTCGGCGCCGTGCACGAAGTCCTGCGTGATGACGCTGCTCTTGATGTTGCCGTGGTGGCGGCGGCTGATGCGCAGCACGGGCTTGTCGGTGCGGGCGTCGAATTCGCCGGCCACTTCGGCAGGCACGCCGGTGGTGGTGAGTTCGCGCAGCTTGGCCTGCAGGGCGACGGCGCTGGCCTCGGCGTCTTCCACGGTGTCCAGGTTGAGCGCGACGCCGTCGGCGATCGCGCGCAGGGCCTCGCGGTCCATGAAGGCGGAGAGGCGTTCGATGACGGCCTCGGCCACCTGGTGCTTCTGCGCCAGGGTGCCGAGGGTTTCACCATCGAGCGTGCGGGCCTGTTCGCCGCCGGTGGTCACGCTGGCGTCGCGCAGGGCCACGCGCAGCAGGAAGGTGTCGAGCGCGGGGCCGTCCTTCAGGTAGAGCTCTTCCTTGCCGTTCTTCACCTTGTAGAGCGGCGGCTGGGCGATGTAGATGTGGCCGCGCTCGACCAACTCGGGCATCTGGCGGTAGAAGAAGGTGAGCAGCAGGGTGCGGATGTGCGCGCCGTCCACGTCGGCATCGGTCATGATGATGATGCGGTGGTAGCGCAGCTTGTCCACGTTGAAATCGTCGGCGCCGCTCTTGCCGGTGCCGTCGGCGCTGGCCTTGCCGATGCCGGTGCCCAGGGCGGTGATGAGCGTGAGGATTTCGTTGGAGGTGAGCAGCTTCTCGTAGCGCGCCTTCTCCACGTTCAGGATCTTGCCGCGCAGCGGCAGGATGGCCTGGAACTTCCGGTCGCGGCCCTGCTTGGCGGAGCCGCCGGCGGAGTCGCCCTCGACGATGTAGATCTCGCTCATCGCCGGGTCTTTCTCCTGGCAGTCGGCGAGCTTGCCGGGCAGGCCCATGCCGTCGAGCACGCCCTTGCGGCGCGTCATCTCGCGGGCCTTGCGCGCGGCCTCGCGGGCGCGGGCGGCTTCCACGATCTTGCCGCAGAGGATCTTGGCGTCGTTGGGGCGCTCTTCCAGGTAGTCGGTGAGCGCCTTGGCGACGATGTCTTCCACGGGCGCGCGCACCTCGCTGGAGACGAGCTTGTCCTTGGTCTGGCTGCTGAACTTGGGCTCGGGCACCTTCACGGAGAGCACGCAGCACAGGCCTTCGCGCATGTCGTCACCGCTCACCTCGACCTTGGCCTTCTTGGCCATCTCGTTCTGCTCGATGTACTTGCCGATGACGCGCGTCATGGCGGCGCGCAGGCCGGTCAGGTGGGTGCCGCCGTCGCGCTGCGGGATGTTGTTGGTGAAGCAGAGCACGGATTCGTTGAAGCCGTCGTTCCACTGCATGGCCACTTCCACGCCGATCTCGGTGCCGGGGATGCCGCCGTAGGTCTCCGCGGGGCGGCTGCCCGTGGCGTGGAAGGCGTTGGGGTGCAACACCTTCTTGCTGGCGTTGATGAACTGCACGAAGCCCATCACGCCGCCAGCGCCGGAGAAGTCGTCTTCCTTGCCGGTGCGCTCGTCCTTCAGGCGGATGCGCACGCCGTTGTTCAGGAACGAGAGCTCGCGCAGGCGCTTGGCGAGGATCTCGTAGTGGAAGTCGTTGTTCTCCTTGAAGATCTCGGTGTCGGGCAGGAAGTGCACTTCCGTGCCGCGCTTGTCGGTCTCGCCGGTCACGCGCATGGGCGAGACCTCGACGCCGTTCACCGTCTCCAGGATGCGGTTCTGCACGAAGCCCTGGCTGAACTCCAGCAGGTGCACCTTGCCGTCGCGGCGCACGGTGAGGCGCAGCATCTTGCTGAGCGCGTTCACGCACGAGACGCCCACGCCGTGCAGGCCGCCCGAGACCTTGTAGCTGTTCTGGTTGAACTTGCCGCCCGCGTGCAGTTCGGTGAGGGCGATCTCGGCGGCCGAGCGCTTGGGCTCGTGCTTGTCGTCCATCTTCACGCCGGTGGGAATGCCGCGGCCGTTGTCCACCACGCTGATGGAGTTGTCGGAGTGGATGGTGACGACGATGTCGTCGCAGTGGCCGGCCAGCGCCTCGTCGATGGAGTTGTCCACCACTTCGAACACGAGGTGGTGCAGGCCCGTGCCGTCCGACGTGTCGCCGATGTACATGCCGGGGCGCTTGCGCACGGCCTCCAGGCCTTCCAGGATCTGGATCGCGCCTTCGCCGTAGCCGTCGCTGGGCGCGGCGGCCTGGGCGGGCACGGAGTCGGGGGCTGCGACGGACTGCGCTTGGCTGTCGCCCGTGGGAAGGGTGGGCTCGGGCAGGGTGTTCTCAGCGGTCATGGAAGGCCTTGGGGTCCGGGGAAGCCGCGCGCGGCTTCCGGTGGGGTCGAAAGAAAGTCAGGGGACCGGTGCGTCAGATGCGCATGGGCATCACGACGTACTTGAAGTTGTCGTTGTCGGGGATGGTCATCAGCGCGGAGCTGTTGCCGTCGGAGAGTTCCACCTTCACCATGTCCTGGCCCATGTTCGCGAGCGCGTCGATGAGGTAGGTGACGTTGAAGCCGATCTCGATGGTGTCGCCGCCGTAGTCGATGTCGAGCTCGTCCACGGCCTCTTCCTGCTCGGCGTTGTTGGACGCCACGCGCAGGGTGCCGGGTTCGATGTTCAGGCGCACGCCCTTGAACTTGTCGCTGGTCATGATGGCCGTGCGCTGCAGGCTGGCCAGCAGGGGCGCGCGGCCCAGGGTGACGCTGTTCTTGTGGTTCTTGGGGATGACGCGGTTGTAGTCGGGGAACTTGCCCTCGACCAGCTTCGTGACGAACTCCATGCCGCCGAAGGTGAACTTCGCCTGGTTGTTGGCGAACTGCATCTCGATGTGGGGCTGGTTCTCGCCGCCGGCGTCCGACAGCAGGCGCTGCAGTTCCAGCACGGTCTTGCGCGGCAGGATGACTTCCTGCTTGGGCACTTCCACATCCAGCGTGGCGCTCGCGAAGGCCAGGCGGTGGCCGTCGGTGGCGACCAGGCTCAGCGTGTTGCCCTCGGCCACGAACAGGATGCCGTTGAGGTAGTAGCGGATGTCCTGCACCGCCATGGCGAACGACACCTGGCCGAGCAGGTCCTTCAGCACCTTCTGCGGCACGCTGAAGGCGGGGCCGAAGGCGGCGGATTCCTGCACCAGGGGGAAGTCTTCCGCGGGAAGCGACTGCAGGGTGAAGCGGCTCTTGCCGCCCTTGAGCACCAGCTTGGACTGCTGCGACTCCAGGCTCACCGTCTGGTCGGCGGGCATGGTCTTCAGGATGTCGATCAGCTTGCGCGCGCCCACCGTGGTGGTGAAGTCGCCCGTGTCGCCGCCGAGTTCTGCGGTGGTGCGGATCTGGATTTCCAGGTCGCTGGTGGTGAGCTGCAGGGCATTGCCGGTCTTGCGGATCAGCACGTTGGCCAGGATGGGCAGCGTGTGCCGGCGCTCGACGATGCCCGCGACCGATTGCAGTACCGCGAGAACCTTGTCTTGTGTTGCCTTCAGGACGATCATGTCTTCAACCCCTAGTGATTTGTGCGACGGTGCCGGGCCGCCCGGCGGCCGCGTGGGCGATGCCTTTGCCGGCACCCCTCGGCCAACCTGGCATTTTGCCCGGGAACCGGGGCATTTCCTGGGCGCGGGCGGGCTTCACCGTGGTCTTGCGGGCCGCTTTTAGCCCTTGAGCGTCTGCTCCAGCACGTGCAGCTGCTGGTTCAGCTCGGTCAGTTGCTGCCGTTCGCCCGCGATCTTGCGCACCGCGTGCAGCACCGTCGTGTGGTCACGCCCCCCGAAAAGCTCGCCGATCTCCGGCAGGCTCTTCTGCGTGAGTTCCTTGGCGAGGTACATCGCGATCTGGCGCGGCCGGGCGATGGAGGCGGGGCGCTTCTTGCTGTACATGTCCGCCACCTTGATCTTGTAGTAGTCGGCGACGGTCTTCTGGATGTTCTCCACGCTGATCTGCCGGTTCTGGATGGACAGCAGGTCGCGCAGCGCCTCGCGGGCGAGCTGGATGGAGACTTCCTTCTGGTTGAAGCGCGAATAGGCCAGGATCTTGCGCAGCGCGCCTTCGAGCTCGCGCACGTTGGAGCGCACGTTCTTGGCGACGAAGAAGGCGACTTCCTCGGGCATCTCGGCGCTCTCGGCCCGGGCCTTGTTGATCAGGATGGCCACGCGCATCTCGAGCTCGGGCGGCTCGATCGTGACGGTGAGGCCGGAGTCGAAGCGCGAGACGAGCCGCTCGTGGATGTTCGCGAGGCCCTTCGGATAGGTGTCCGAGGTCATCACGATGTGGCTCTTCTTGGCCAGCAGCGCCTCGAAGGCGTTGAAGAACTCCTCCTGCGTGCGGTCCTTGTTGGCGAAGAATTGCACGTCGTCAATCAGCAGCAGGTCGAGCGAGTGGTAGTAGGCCTTGAACTCGTCGAAGGTGCGGCGCTGGTAGGCCTTAACCACATCCGAGACGAACTGCTCGGCATGGATGTAGAGAACTTTGGCGTCGGGCTTGTCCTGCAGCAGGCGGTTGCCCACGGCATGCACCAGGTGGGTCTTGCCCAGGCCCACGCCGCCGTAGATGAAGAGCGGGTTGTAGAGGTGCCCCGGCGAGCCCGCGACGTGCATGGCGGCGGACCGCGCCATGCGGTTGGCCGTGCCCTCCACCAGGGTCTCGAAGGTGAGTGCCGGGTTGAGGCGCGAGCGGAACGGGGCGGCAGCGGGCTCGTCCGACGGGGTGGAGCCGATGGGCGTCTCTGCCGGGGCCGCGGGCTGCTGCACCACGGGGCGAACCACCGTACGGGTAACGCTTTCCCGCTGAGCGAGCGCTAACTCCAGCGTGACCGGCTGGCCGTAGAGGCCCTCGAGCAACGCGGTGATGCGGCCCGCGTACTGGGCGCGGATCCAGTCGAGCTTGAAGCGGTTGGCCACCAGCAGGGTGACCTTGGAGAAGTCGGGGGCGACCTGGGCGACGAGCGGCTTGATCCAGGTGTTGAACTGCTGTTCGGGCAGGTCCTGCGCGAGCTGCTCGACACAGGCTTGCCACAG